>NZ_RJPT01000001.1 GCF_003943515.1 Streptococcus cristatus
CCTTCTTGTTCCCAGTCACTATTCTCCCATAAATGTACATAATAATCCCGTGCACAGCGGCGGACGATCCACTGCACTTTCTCATAGCGTTCCTTGAAGTTCATGTTATCTCCTTTTCCTTTGATAATATGATTCTACAAGAAAATATTCTTCTTTAGTGTCCCTGTCCCTATCCTGTCTATTTTTTGCCCCAACTGGTTCCTAACGCAAATAATTCCGACATCTCAGGGACATTTTATGACATGTTAGGCTTTAAAGAATAAAAAAATAGCTTGATTACACAATTAGTAATCAAGCTATTTAATAAGAAAAGCATCTCTTAATTTTCTTCCATTTTGGATTTTATTTCATCATAGGAAAGGGCATGTGCTTCTCGTTCCAAATCTTTTTCAGATTCTTCTGGCATATGACCTGTTTCATAGAGAGATTTAATTTGGGTGCTATCAAGCGTTTCATATTTAAGTAATGCTTCTGCAATCAATTTATGGGTTTCACGATTTGCTTGAATAATCTCAGCTGCTTTGTTTCGTGCTTCATTTAGTAATGAACGAACTTCCTCATCAATCTCATAGGCTGTTTGTTCTGAAATTGATTTTTGAGGACTTTGTGCACCAAACATAGCATGGTTACCTTCGTATTGGACTGGGCCAAGTTTTTCACTCATACCGTATTCAGTGACCATTGCACGCGCCATCTGTGTAGCTTGTTCAAAGTCATTGGAGGCTCCTGTAGTTTGGACATTAAAGATAATCTCTTCAGCTACACGACCACCCATGAGACCAGCCAATTGCTCTTTCATATCTTCTTTAGATAGAAGCATTTGGTCTTCCTTAGGCAGGGCAATCATATATCCGCCAGCGCGTCCACGAGGCACAATAGTTACCTTGTGTACGACACGCGCATTGGACAAAACAAGTCCGACAATCGTATGCCCCGCTTCATGGTAAGCGACAATCTGACGATCGCGCTCTGAAACGGTTTTATCTTTCTTAGACGGTCCTGCGATTACTCTGTCTTCTGCTTCATCAATATCATCGGCATCGATGACTTTTTTGTTACGACGAGCTGCAACTAGAGCTGCTTCATTCAAGACATTTTCCAAATCAGCACCAACAAAGCCAGGTGTCTGCTGAGCAACTAGTTTCAAATCAACATTTTTAGCCAGCGGTTTATTCTTAGCATGAACGCGAAGAATAGCTTCCCGACCTTTCACATCAGGGCGACCAACTAAAACTTTTCTGTCAAAACGACCTGGACGTAGAAGAGCTGGATCAAGAACATCCGAACGGTTAGTAGCCGCAATGATAATGATTCCTTCATTGCCTTCAAAACCATCCATTTCAATCAAGAGCTGATTAAGGGTTTGTTCACGTTCATCATTACCGCCACCGAGGCCAACACCACGCTGACGACCGACGGCATCAATTTCATCTATGAAGATAATAGCAGGAGCCGCTTTTTTCGCATCTTCAAATAGAGAACGAACACGGCTTGCTCCGACACCGACAAACATTTCAACAAAGTCAGAACCTGAGATGCTGAAGAAAGGAACACCTGCTTCACCAGCAACTGCCTTGGCAAGCAAGGTCTTACCAGTCCCCGGAGGACCCTCAAGAAGGACACCTGCTGGAATACGAGCACCCAGCTTAGTATAACGTTTTGGATCTTTCAGGAATTCAACAACTTCAACAAGTTCTTGTTTTTCCTCTTCTGCACCAGCGACATCTGAGAAGCGTACTTTGATATCTTCTTTATTGGCCGCACGAGCTTTGTTGCGTCCAAAATTCATAGCACCACGAGCACCGCCACCGCCTTGATTCATCATAGACATAAAGATGAAGGCGATGATGATAAATGGAACCAAGGAAATCAAAAGATTAATCCACATTCCACTGGAGCTTTCACGCTTAATAGTTACTTCTGTCTCATGCTCAGCAGCTAGCTTTTGCAAATCAGAAACTGTTGTATCTGATGGCAAAACAACACTAGTAAATCTGCTAACTTTTGAGATTTCCGGACTGAAAAACAGGATTCCTGTCGTATCTTTTGATTCTTTAGGTTTTTTATAAGTACCTGATACCTCGATAATACTACCATTTGGCTGGTAGCTCATCTCTGTAACATTATTATTTTGGATTTCTTTTACTAATTGGCTGTAGTTGATTTGCTGGCTACGACCTGTCGCACTTCCTGTAAAGAAATACTGAAAACCTGTAACAAGGACTACAATAATTAGAATATAGAGAAAAGGATTTTTTATAAAACCATTATTTTGTTTATTTTTCATTTATATCTAGTAAACCTTTATTTTGTATAAACTTCTTCTTTCAAGACACCTACATAAGGAAGATTGCGATAATACTCATCATAATCTAGTCCGTAACCTACTACAAATTCATTTGGAATTGTAAAGCAAGTATAGTCTGCCTCAATATCAACAATGCGTCCTTCTGGCTTATCCAACAACGTAGCAATTTTTACAGAAGCTGCATTTCTTTCTTTGAACAAATTACACAAATTCTTCAAAGTTTGGCCAGTATCGATAATATCTTCGACAAAAAGAATATCACGACCCGTAATATCTTGATCAATATCTTTGATAATATTAATCACGCCACTACTAGTTGTACCGCCATGGTAACTAGACACCAGCATAAAATCTAATTCAATATCTGTATCCACATGTTTGATTAATTCGGCCATAAAAGGAACTGATCCCTTCAAAATTCCTACAAAAATAGGCTTTTTACCTTGATAGTCTACTGTCAGCTGTTGGCCCAATTTTTTTGCCGCTGCTACGATTTCCTCATGAGAAACCAATACTTTTTTAATATCTTGTTCTAGCATAATTTCACCTATCTAATTTCTGAATATAAAGTACAGTACTCATTATATCACTTTTTAATTTCTTACTCAAATCACTGATAGCGATATTTACAATTGCCAAGATCTGCTGATTTTGCTCAACAACAATCGCTTTTTCTCGTTCTTCAAATGGAATTTTTTGATCAATGAATAGTCGACGAAGTTTTTTGTGATGTCCCTTCAAACGAAGACAATCGCCTGTTTTCCTGCGACGTAAAAGAAGTGGTGTTTCACGTGAAACTGCAATCGCTTGAACATTTTCACCCTCCAAAGGAGTGCCAAGTGAGAATTGATAGTCCCAAAATTGAAGTTGATTACCACATTCTAACAGAATTGAGTCCACTTTCAAATCAGACTTACGACTGATTTTTCTGATTTCAAAGTGCTTATAATCCTTCACCAACTCATATCCATCCTTTAAAGGGTGGATGTAATTAGCCTTGGTTCGTAAGATTCCTAAGATTTCTTCAAATTGCTTTTTATTTATATCTAATGAAGGAAATTTCTTCAAATACTCCTGCAGAAGGAAATTTTGAACTTCTGGAATTTGCCGCTCAAACACTTCAAGATTTGTAACGTCCAATCCCTGCGTCAGATGAGACAGAGCTGTCTGTAAGTTCTCAACTTCTTTCCCCAAAGAAATCAGTGAATCCTTAAAGCGTGGATTTTCCTTTTCAAGACTGGGAAGATAAAGATTGCGGATACGATTTCTGAGATAGTCATTTTGAAGATTGCTCTTATCTTCAAAATGCAAAATATCAGGGAAATCTTGCTTATGAAAATGAAGCAAAGGTCGGATTAATTCCCCGTTTGCAAAGGGTTGAACCTCGGTCATTCCAGACAAGTGGCGCAGTCTTGCTCCTCTTAATAATCTCATAAACACTGTCTCGGCCTGATCATCAGCATGATGAGCCGTTACCAATACCGTGTAGCCTTCTGTCAACATGATTTCTTCAAAAAAACGATAGCGAAATCGCCGAGCTTTTTCCTCAGAAAAATTACCTGAAAAATTTGAGCTGAAAAATTTCACACCAAGTCTCTGGGCAAAATTTGACAGCTCTTTTTCTTCCATATTTGACTCTGGACGTTGCTTGTGGTTGACATGCGCTATCCCCAGCTCAATCTCTAGCTCTTCCCTGTTTTTGTACAAAAGATGGAACAAGGTCATCGAATCCAAGCCACCAGAAACTGCTACCAGCACTTTTCGATGATTTTGAAAATACCGCTTTTCCTGCATTTGTTTGCGAAACTTCTGATCGATCATTTCAGAACTCCGTACACATCATCTGCAATTTTAGAAATTGTATCGTAATCCGAATTATTCGTGAGAATGGCAATGATAAACGGCGAATCCGCATATACAATAGCGACATCATGCTTGAAGTCGTAAGCATCACCAATTTTATGGGCAACTTTTGCATTGATGTTTTTAGAAATTCGCTGATTGTCATAATTTGTCTGAGATAAAGCATCGATAATCATGCCATTTTGCTTATAAATGGCTTCCATAACATTTCCTGCCATTCGAGCTGAAGCTTGTCTGCTTTCCACATCCCACTTCTTGCCCGCAATTTTTTCAATAGTATTTTGAAATTGACTATCAGATTGATTGCTTGTATAGTAGGCAAGGATATTGTGAGCAACATTATCCGACTCTTTTGCTACACCATTGATTAAGTCCTGCACAGAATATTCCTTGTCATTTGCTGATTTGGAAATACTACCGCTTCCCTCAGGGTCGTAGGCACCTGCAAAATCATTGACAGCTGCTGTATATTTTAACTTTTTATCCAAGGAAAGGCTATGATTGTTCAGTTGCTCCTGCGCATAATAAAGATAAGGAATTTTCGTAACACTGGCTGAGTACATCTGTTGATCTGGATTAATGCCTGCTTCTTTGCCCGTTTCTAGCTGTTTTACATAAATAGAAAAGTCAGCTTTTTTGTACTTAGAATTTAGAAGCTCCTGAACCTTTTCCATTCGATTATCTTCTTGGGAAAGAAAATCAACAGAAACCCAACCTTGACCTTCAATTTTAGCATATTCTCCCTTAGCTGTTTGAGCAATTTGTGCCACCTTTACTTTGCTATAAGCAGGTAGTTTAGCTGCAATCTTTTTAGAAGAATTGATCGGGATAGTATCGTAGAGCATATAGTTAGGGCCCAGCCATCTTTCCTGTTTAACATCTGTGATAGACTGAACCGTATCCTCATAAATGCTATTCTTATCTGCAATTACAAACTGGCCATTCTTTAATTTAAAGATAGGAATCCCAGCCTCATTCACGTGCAACTCTGTCAGCTGTAGTGGCTGATCTGGCAAAAGTTTCCCAGCTACCTTAGTCAAAGTAGCATCTGTAAAAGTAGGTGTTTCTTCATAAACATTAGGATTTGTAGGGATACTCGTATGATAACGGCCATAAGCTGTACCTGTCAGCTGATACTTTTCTTCTTCGTCTAAAACAAGTTCCTTTTCAGTACTGATTGCTGTTTGACTGCTCCATAAGGCTGGCAGTAAAAATATCAGCAAAAGTAACTTACGCATGACCTCCCCTTTCCTTTTTTGTTTCTTGAAGTTTTAAAGCTTGATTCTTTTCGGATAATTCTGCTAGTTTTTCATCCGAAAAAGATAAAAATTTCTCTATATTTTGAAGTAAATTTTCCATGATTATTGTGGTAATAAATCTGGTGTTGTGTAAATGTATTCTCCTTCTTTTGAAAAAGAATACTTGGCACGAGCATATTTGGCAGCATAGCTGTCATCTTTCAACTTGGTTGCAATATCAGATTGATATCTCTTTTCTTCACCTAATTTTTCATATTTTTTTTGTAGTTGTGCATATTGAGCACGACGATTAAGTAAAGTTTCGTAACTTTGATATAAATTATAGGCTGGAAGAATAAAAAGTAGCATGACTAAAATTAGAACCCATCCCATAAAACGATTTCGTTTCCGACGCTCCTCATCGAGGTATCTGCGACGCTGATTTTCATCTTGGATAAAGCGATTATTTATTTGAACAATATTTCTAGACATTTTCTTCAATCCTTGTCTCACTGATAATTTCATACATTTTAGCAGCATCTTCTTTTTTGGTGCTGTCTTTCATTTCTAGCACCCGCACTGTTAACAGCTTATTGCCAAAACGAACTTCAATTTGATCATTGATTTTCAAATCTGTCGAACTTTTTGCCAAGATTCCATTTACCTTGATACGACCTTTATCTGCTACCTCTTTAGCTACAGGGCGCCGCTTGATAATGCGTGATACCTTTAAATATTTGTCTAATCTCATAGTCTTTTCCTCGATTTTCTCTTAATATTCTATCATTCTTTTGAAAGAAACAAAGCTAAAAAGCTGAAATTTTACCGAATTGTAATGTTTATTCAGCTTTTCGATTCTTGATTTCTACCAGTTTTTCACCAAAGTTCAGCAAGTTTTCCAAAATCTCGAAATCTTTTTTATTCCGAACATCAAAAACGACTTCAATCAAACCTTTCTGCTCTCCAATTCGAGCCTTTAGATTTGTCGTTGATATAGCTTCAAAATAATCCTGGGTCAGATAGATTTGCTGAGAAATTTTTTCAAAACGAATGATGACAGATTCTTGCTTCCGCTCAACAAGTGCCACAAAAGCCTGATCAAGATAGGACTTGACTAAGCCAATCTCTAGTAGATAAGCCACTACGTCCGGATATTCTCCAAAGCGATCGATCAATTCATCTTGCAGATGTTCATAATTTACACGACTGTCAATTTCTCGAATTCTCTTGTAAACCTCAATTTTTTGACGCTCATCAGAAATATAATTACTTGGAAGATAGGCATCAATTTGAAGATTGATTTCAGCGTTACTTTTTTGGCGCTTGGTTTCCTTACCTTGCTTCTTAGCAATGGCCTCTTCCAAAAGTTGAGAATACATTTCAAATCCTACAGAATCAATAAAACCTGACTGTGAACTTCCTAAAATATTTCCTGCTCCTCGGATAGACAAATCCCTCATAGCAATCTTGAATCCAGATCCTAGCTCAGTAAATCCTTTAATGGCTTCTAGTCTTTTTTCTGAAACTTCAGTTAGAGTTTTATCTGGTCGGTACATAAGATAGGCATAAGCTATTCGATTACTGCGGCCAACTCGACCACGAAGTTGATACAAGGTTGACAGACCCATATGGTCAGCATTTTCGATAAAGAGAGTATTTGCATTTGGAATATCGACACCTGTTTCAATAATCGTTGTTGTGACTAAAATATCATATTCACCATTAACAAAGTCTAATAAGGTATTTTCTAAACGCACCTCGGTCATCTGTCCATGAACGTAACCAATTGAAGCCTCTGGAATCAACTCTTTTAATTCTGAAACTTTTTGCTCAATGGTGTCAACTTTATTGTAAAGGTAGTAAACTTGTCCGCCTCGGTCTATTTCACGTAAAACCGCATCCCGAATAACCGTCCTATTATTCTCTAAAACATAGGTTTGGACTGGATAACGATTTGTCGGTGGTGTTTCAATGACCGATAAATCTCGAATTCCCAACATCGACATATGGAGGGTTCGTGGAATAGGAGTGGCCGTCAAGGTTAGCACATCAACCTTCTTTTTTAGTTCCTTCAACTTTTCCTTATGCTTGACACCAAAACGCTGCTCTTCATCTATCACCAGTAGCCCCAAATCGGAGAATTTTACATCTGCTGATAGGAGGCGATGGGTACCGATAATAATATCAATCTGCCCTTTTTCCAATTTTTCCAGAGTCTCTTTTTGCTCCCCTTTACTTCTAAAACGACTGAGAACATCGACATTCACTGCAAAATCATTGAAACGTTCTTTAAAATTTGTGTAGTGTTGCTGAGCTAAAACAGTGGTCGGAACCAAGATAGCCACCTGTTTATGATCGTTGACAGCCTTAAAAGCAGCCCTCATAGCCACCTCTGTCTTCCCAAAACCAACATCGCCAACCAAGAGTCGATCCATTGGACGGTCGCTCTCCATATCCTTCTTGATTTCCTGAATGCTTCTGAGCTGATCATCTGTTTCCACATACGGAAAGGCATTGTCAAACTCTACTTGATGCTGGTCGTCACTAGAAAATTGGAAACCTTTTAATTGACTACGCTCTGCATATAATTTAATAAGGTCATCGGCAATGTCTTCAACCTGATGTTGTACTTTTTGCTTTGTTTTTTGGAAACGCCCATCATTTAACTTGTTAATTTTAGGTGCTTTTCCATCGCTAGCTACATATTTAGATAGAAGGTTGATTTGATCCACTGGAATAGAGATACGATCCGCATTCTGATACTGAATCGTCAAATAATCCCGATGAACTCCTGAAACTTCAATCGTTTCAATTCCTAAATAGCGACCAATACCGTGAATATTATGAACCACATAATCGCCTTTTTCCAGCTCATTATAGTCTTTCAGCCTTTCAGCATTAGAAATATTTTGACGACGAATCCTACGTTTGATTTTTTTCTGAATCATCTCATGTTCAGTAATCAAAACGATTTTTTCATCTACAAAATTAAATCCTTGAACTATATTTCCTTCTATGAGCTGGACAGCTTTTTCATGGATGTCTTTGTCCTTGATGTAATCTAAATGAATCTCATAATCCTGTAAAGTTTTATGTAAATTTTGTAAACTTGAAGCCGAATTTGCCTGCAAGACTACCGTATAGTCCGATTTCCTAAAGCGATTAATTTCTTCTTTTAAGAGAGAGAACTGACTAAAAAATTCCTGCATTGGATATTGATTGAATTGATAAAGTGCATCAAATTTTAGATTTCCCAATCCTTTATGGAAGTTAGAAAAAAATGTAGCAGGTTTATATTTACGATAGTCCTGATAGTTATTTGCAAAGTATTGTTGATTTGACAATGCTTTACTATTTTGTAAATCATCTGTCAAGATATTCGCAACTTCTAATTCAAACTGTGCATGCTTGTCCATTATCTTTTGAAAATCATCAAAAAATATAGGAGTGTGCCTTGGCAAATAGTCTAAAATGGTCCATTCTTTCTGATAGAAAAAGGAAAGAAATTTACGAATATCTGCATGATGATATTGCTCTCTAACAGAGCTTAATACTTCTTCTAAATAGGATTTTAAAGAAGGATCAAGAACCGTAGAAAGTGACGCTTCAAGATTTTTCTGTCCTCTTGCATAATCTTCTTCTGTTAATAGAAGATCTGTAACAGGCTCTATCAAAATCTGTTCCACATTTTCAAGAGAAAGTTGATTTTCAGGATTGAAAATCCTTATGCCATCAATCTCATCTCCAAAAAACTCTATCCGATAAGGATATTGAGCCGAGCGTTCAAAAATATCTAGAATATCCCCTCTCAGACTGTACTCTCCTTGACTGAGAACCTGAGAAACCTTTTTATAACCATTACTTGACAAGGACTTTACTAGGTTGTCAAGGTTATATTCTTCAGTAACAGAAAGAATAAGCTCAGATTGTTTAAAAATATCAGGCTGGGGCAAGAATAAACGACTGGCTGCAAAATTGATGATTAGAATCCCATTTTTCTCTTTGTCTGATAAAAAATTCATGGCTTCTAATCTGGCAAATATTTTTTCTTGCGATGAAAAAACAAACTCAGCCAAAGGGGTATCATCTGCCAAGAAAGTATAGACTTTTTCCTCCCCCAACAAAGAAATCAAGTCACTAGCTAGACGCTCTGCTTCGTTTTGACTAGAAGTGATGACTAAGATTTTCTCCTGCTCTTCTAAGCTACTAGCAATCGCTAAAGCCTTTGTTGAAGCTGAAAGTCCCATCACTAACTGACGGGTCTTTTTTTGCAATTGTTTCTTCCAGTCTACAATTTGTTGGTTTCGACCAAATAGATCAAGTAGTGTCATTTTCTTATCCATTATATTGTTGCATAGTCTGCTCAAAATTCTCAGTTTGTAAATAATAGTTTACAGCACTGTCAACTTTTTCTAATGTGTTTAAAATACTAATATAGTCTTCCTTATCAAATTTACCTAAAACATGATGAATAACTGACATATTATTTTTCGGTCTTCCAATGCCAATTTTTACTCGCTTGAATTCCTGTGTTCCAATATGTTTAATGATGGACTTAATGCCATTGTGCCCGCCAGCTGAACCTTTGGTACGAAGGCGGATTTTCCCAACTTCCATATCCAGATCATCATAGATAACGAGTAAGTCATCTATATCTAAGCCGTAGTAAGTGAGCAGGGCATGGACTGCTTTCCCACTTTCATTCATAAAAGTAGTCGGTTTTACAAAATAGACTTTTTCCCCATTCAAGAAAGTTGAAGCAATGTCTGCTTGAAAAATCTTATCTGCTGTAAACTTTAGATTTAATTCTTTACACATTTTGTCAACTAACATAAAGCCAACATTATGTTTGGTCTCAAAATATTTATCTCCTGGATTTCCTAATCCAACAATTAATTTTGTCATTTTACTCCTTTATAAAAGCCAAAAGGGCTGGAAATTCCTTTCCAACCTATGTATTTTAACTTTACACTTAATTTACACGTTAAAGCGGAATTCCATAATATCGCCATCTTGAACGATATACTCTTTTCCTTCTTCACGTAAGCGTCCAGCTTCTTTTACAGCCTTTTCAGATCCATATTTCACTAAATCATCATAAGACATAGTCACTGCACGGATGAAACCTTTCTCAAAGTCTGAGTGGATAATACCAGCTGCTTGAGGAGCTTTCATGCCACGCTTAAAGGTCCAAGCCCGGACTTCCTTTTCACCAGCAGTAAAGTAGGTTCCAAGTCCCAATAGATGATAGGCTGCACGTGTCAATTTGTCTACACCTGACTCTGTCAAGCCGATAGCTTCCAAAAATTCTGCCTTGTCTTCATCATCCAGTTCAGAAATTTCTTCCTCTGCACGCGCTGAGATGACAACAACCTCAGCATTTTCTGTAGCAGCAAATTCACGAATCTGCTTTACATAGTCAATATTGTCTGGATCAGCCACCTCATCTTCACCGACATTGGCCACATAGAGAACTGGCTTAGTCGTTAAAAGAAAAAGGCCTTTGACTATTTTTTGCTCTTCTTCTGTAAATTCAACTGTCCGAGCTGACAGACCATCTTCCAGAACAGGTTTGATTTTCTGCAAAACATTAAATTCTGCAACAGAGTCCTTATCCTTCTGGGTACGAGCCATCTTCTCAACACGCGCATAGCGTTTGTTAATGCTTTCCAGATCGGCCAAAATAAGCTCTAGATTGATGGTCTCAATATCAGCCATGGGGTCGACAAAGTCAGACTCACGGCCCTGTTCCCGCATGACATTTTCATCATCAAAGGCACGAACTACATGGACGATAGCATCCACTTCACGGATATTGGCCAAGAATTTATTTCCTAGTCCTTCTCCTTTTGAAGCTCCCTTTACAATACCTGCAATATCTGTAAACTCAAATGTAGTGGGAACCTTCTTTTGAGGTTTAATCAATTCTGTTAATTTGTCCAAACGAGCATCTGGCACTTCTACCCGACCGACATTTGGATCAATGGTTGCAAAAGGGTAGTTAGCAGCTTCTGCCCCTGCTTTTGTAATTGCATTAAATAAAGTTGACTTGCCCACATTAGGCAGTCCCACAATCCCTGCTGTTAAAGCCATTCGTATCTTCTCCATTCATCTTTTCAATCCAAACCATTATACCATAAATCCTTATCCTAAACAGCGGATTTGAATGAAAAATTTCCTGCTTTCGGGATAGAAATAGAAAATATTTCTGCAAAAAATGATATAATATAATTAATATTTTTATAAAAGGAGTTAGCCATGAAAAAAATGACAATTAAAACCTTTGTTCTTTCTTTCTTGACGATGTTTACTTTACTTTTTTTAGCTGCCTGCAGTAGCAGTCCTAAAAAATCCTATTTTCAATTGATTGACCAAAAGACCAAGCAAGACAGCCGGATCACTCTTGAGTATAAGGGCGATGATTTGCTGAAAAATGAAACCAGCAATGTTTTCTATTATGAGCCTATCGGATTGACAAAAGATACCGCTAAAGAGCAAATTGGAGGTTACATGAAAACTCTGGAAAACATTAAAGGACTTACTAATACAATCGAGTATAAAGACGATCATTTGACGCAAAAGATGACGATGGATTTTAGCAAGGCAGATATTTCAGAACTGAAAAGCAAACAGCTTATCCAAACAGATGGAGACCAAAAAGCAAATTATATCAGTTATAAAGAAACGGTAAAATCCCTTGAAGCTTCTGGCTATAAAGAAGTCAAAGACGGCAAATTTGAAGAACTTAAATAAAAGCAGAAAACGGATAAGACTTTCTTGGTCTTATCCGTTCTTTGTTGATGAGGTGGGTCATTTAAAATTAGACTATTCAATGACCTTCTTCATTTTTCTTTCAAAATCATATCTGCTCATCATAACAACGTGTTCGCAGTTGCTGCAGCGAATCTTGATATCTGCTCCCATGCGGACGACTTCCCAACGATTGGCCTTCTTGCCCGTCGACTTAATGGTACAGGCATGGGGCTTTTTCATTTCTACAAAAGTTCCAAGTTCGTACATCTTCTCTCCTTTTGACAATCTTTTTTTATTCTCTTAGAAATACAGATTGGTGCTTCTCTCAACCCTAGCTGTATTATACCACAAGTTTAGAGTCAGCTGGCTTGTAAATGATCAAAATAAGACAAGGCAGATCGAGTCAGCCTTGTCTAAAATCTTATCTTCTAATTAGTACGGACTGGCGTGATCAGCTGAATAAAGTTTTCAGCATCTTCACTTGGCACCAAGGTGAAAGGCCGAACAGCTGAAATAAAGCTGATGGTCACCTTCTCGCTATCGACTGCCTTTAGCGCTTCGATCAGGTAGGTAGGATTGAAGCTGATGGTCAAATCTTCTCCTGACACACTTTCTGTATCAATTTCTTCATTCACGCGTCCAACTTCTGGTGAATGGACATGAGCGCTGACAATGCCCTTCACAATTTCTAGTTTCACTGTTCCGTTCTGGGTCGCATTGGACAGAAGACGAGACCGTTCCATGGCATGACGTAAATTATTGGTATTAAAGGTCACAACGCTTGAAAATTCTGTCGGAATCAAGCGGTCTGTGTCAGGATAGTTTCCTTCCAGTAAGCGTGTATAGAAGCTGATATTTTCACTTCTAAAGAGAAGTTGATTATTGGCAAAGAAAACCTCTACTGTTTCAATTTCGTCTGTGAACACAGCTGTAAATTCACGCAGAGACCGGCTAGGAATTACCACATCAAAATCGTCACCCTTCTTGTCCAAAGTAATTCTCTTTTGGCTCATCCGGTGAGAGTCTGTCGCAACTGTTTTGAGGGATTGATTATCTGTCAAGACAAAATGAACCCCCGTCAAAATAGGACGGCTTTCTTGCGTACTAGCAGCAAAAGCTGTCTCATTGATGATGTTTTTGAGGACTTTTGTTTCTAAAACCAAAGGATTGCTGGTAGAGACTTCCTGGATACGTGGGTATTGATCTGCATCTTTTCCTTTTAGCGTAATTTCTGACTTGCCGCTGGTAAGGACGATTTGTTTTTGCTCAATTTCTTTAAAATCAAGCACGATATCTGGCAAGCTAGAAATGACATTGATAAAGAAATTTGCTTCAAGGAGGATCGAACCTGGTGAAGTAATCAAGAGCCCAGCATTCTCATTTTGAACTGAAATGAAGTTTTCAATGGAAATTTGACCATTGGAACCAATCAATGTAATGCCTTCTTTCGTTACATCAATTTTAACCGTTGATAAAATTGGAATAGCGTTTTTGGTACTGATAGCTCTTTTAGTTGTATTCAAAGCTTGTAGGAATAAATTTTTATTAATAGAGAAGTGAATCATAGGGACTCCTTTTATTATTTATGATTATTAAGTTAATAGTAATAGTAGTTCTTGTGGAAGCTGTGGAAAAATGGAGCAAAGTATCTAAAATCAAGTTTTAAGACTTGTTCACAACCTGTGGAAAAAACTTAAGATTAGCTCAATCTTTTCCACACCCTTATTTTATCTTGTTTTTGATATTTTCGATTTCAAGTCGCAGGCTATCGTCAGTTTCGAGTCGGTTTTTGATTTTTCCATGCGCGTGAATGACTGTTGTATGGTCCTTGCCGCCAAATTCTCGTCCGATTTTTGGTAGGCTATTGTCTGTTAGTTCGCGGGCTAGATACATGGCCACTTGTCTAGCCAAAACGATATTTTGGACTCGACGACTTCCCTTCATTTCCTTGACACTAACGCCATAGAAATTGCCGACCTCAGACTGGATTTTTTCAATCGGAATGACTGTTACCTGACTAGAATCCTGCTTGCGAGCTCGAATGGCTTCGGCAGCAATATCAATCGTAATTTCCTTGAGATTGCGGACTCTTGCAATAAGCGTAATATCATTGAGGGCTCCTTCTAGGTCACGGACATTCGAGTCAAATTGTCCGGCGAGGTACTCCAATGTATCATTAGGGAAAATATAGTCCAGATTTTCGATTTTGTTCCGGAGGATGGCAATCCGCGTTTCAAAATCAGGTGGCGTAATATTTTGAGTGAGCCCCCATTTGAAGCGCGTGACCAAGCGTTCTTCCAAATTATCAAGATGATCTGGACTGCGATCGCTGGTCAGCACAATCTGCTTGTTATCGCCGTGCAGGGCGTTAAAAGTATTGAAGAATTCTTCCTGGGTAGAGACTTTTTTTCCGCCAAGAGACTGGATATCATCAATCAAGAGCAAATCCAAACTTCGATAGATTTTTTTGAAATTATCCATGTCACCGAGTCTCAGATGCTCCAGAAAGTCATTGATAAAGGTTTCTGCTGGAATATATTTTACACGCGCATCAGGAATATTTTCCAAAATTTGATTGCCAATAGCATTTAGTAAGTGGGTTTTTCCTAGACCTGGACCGCCGTAGATAAATAGGGGATTATAAGTAGTTGCTAGATTTTCAGACACAGCCAAGGCTGCTGCTTTGGCCCAGATATTTCCGTCCCCTTGTACAAAATTATCAAATGTATATTTAGCTTTTAGTCCAGTATCAATTGGCGGCAAACTTGGCCGAAATGGAGATTTTTCAGGAAGTTCTTCCAGCTGATATTTAGAAATACTATCATGTCCTGCTTCTTCAAAGACGTATTTGGCCGTGATTTGATCGTTAAAAATTTCAAAGCCAGCTGTAAGAATAACGCCCACTAAGTTTTGCTCCCAAAACAGCTGTTTGACTGGGCTATCCAGAAAGATAGTGGCCTGATTATTTTCAATGGCTATTAATTTTGCTTCTGAAACAAAAAAATCATAGGTTGTCTGTTTTAGTTGAGCAGCTGAAAGTTCTAAAATTCTTCGCCAAAATTCTTGCTCTTTGGTCATTGCCTCCTCCTTTTCAAAAAATTATTCTCTATGTCGACTCTCATTTTAACATAAAACGACTAAGTTTTCCACAACTTGTGGAGAAAAATTAACAATGTTTATAAGACTTATCCACAGATTGTGAATTACAGGTAAAATCATTATTTTTCAACAATTTAGGCTGCTTTTAAAGGTGGAAAAGTCTGTTAGTTTGAAAAAAGAAAATAACAGCCCTATTTCAGGCTGTTTATAATTCTTTGGTACTCTTCCTCATTTTCAAAAGGAATAACGATCTTTCCTTTTGAAGAATTTTTTAATTGAATGGAGACATTAAGTCCAAGGATTTTTTTTAGTTTTTCTTCTTCTGAATGGGCAAAAATTTCTTTGTTCTTCTTAGTCTTTGACTTCTTGGTCTTTTGTAATGAAAGTTCAAGAGCACGAACGGATAAATTGTCTTGAATGATTTTGTCCAGCCAAAAGACTTGTTCTTCCTTTTTGAGTGGGATGAGGAGACGAGCATGCCCTTGCGAAATCATTTCCTCTTTGACAGCGTCCAGCATAAAAGCTGGTAGCTGTAACAAGCGGACAAGATTACTGATGTAAGGACGAGATTTTCCCATGATTTTTGCAATTTCTTCATGGGTCAGACCTTTCTCAATCAGATGTTGATAGGATTCCGCTTCTTCGATCGGATTGAGGTCTTCCCTTTGCAAATTCTCGATGATAGCTTGCTTCATCATGTCATCGTCAGATAGGTCTTTAATGAGGGCAGGAATGTTTTCTAAGCCAGCAATCTTAGCAGCTCTGAATCGTCTTTCACCTGCTAAAATTTCGTAACCAAATAAGGAAGATTTTCTCAAAATAATGGGTTGGATAATTCCATTTTCTTTAATGGAAGCCGCCAATTCATTTATTTTTTCTTGAGAAAAGCTTTTTCTAGGCTGATAAGGATTGGTTCGAATGTCTTTTAGTGGTATGTATTGATAATTTTCCATTTGTATATAGCATAACACACCTTTACGATCGTGTAAAGGTGTGTTGACAATTATGTAAAGGATTAGTTGTCACTTAAGTCCTGGGTTGATTTGGTCAATTTAATGGTTGTAGTAGCTTCTTTACCATCTCTAAAGTAAGTCACTTTCAACTCATCCCCTAGAGAGTGTCTGTAGAGAGCAGATTGTAAATCACTGGTTGACTCAACATCCTTATCGTCAACTTTTGTGATGACGTCGTATTTCTGAAGTTTATTTTCAGCAGGCATTCCTTCTTGTACAGAGCGAACAAGGATACCTGATTTTACCGATGAAGGCAGACGTAATTTTGCTAAGTCAGAAGTGGCGATATTAGATAAATCAAGCATTTGGATACCCAGAGCAGGACGAGTGACTGTTCCATTTTTCTCTAGTTGCTTGATAATATTGACAACATCGTTTGATGGAATTGCAAAGCCCATGCCTTCTACAGCAGTTTGACCATTGTGAGAGATTTTGCTGGACGTAATACCAATAACTTGCCCTTGGATATTGATGAGTGGGCCGCCAGAGTTACCAGGGTTGATAGCAGCATCTGTTTGCAAGGCAGTCGTCGAAATATTTTGGCCGTCTTCAGATTGTAGAGTTACATTTCTACCCAAACTAGAGATGATTCCTTGTGTAACAGAGTTAGCGTATTCTGTTCCGAGAGGACTTCCGATGGCAATAGCCGTTTCTCCTACTGTCAGGGAATTTGAATCTCCAAATTCAGCTACATCTTTCACCTTTTCAGAGCTAATTCTTACTACAGAAATATCAGAATAAACATCTGATCCCACTACTTCACCAGGAACCTTACTACCATCTGCTAGTAGAATATCGGGATTTTTTGCTCCATTTAGCACGTGAGTATTGGTAACAAGGTAGGCATATTTTCCTTCCTTCTTATAAATGACACCAGATCCCTCACTAGCTACTTGAGGATCACTGGTTGATTCATTATTGATCACTCCTTCCTGATTAGAACCGGTATAAGTAATCACCGATACAACTGCATTTTGTACCTTTTTTACAGCCTTTGTGGTGTCAGTTGTGTTTTTATAAGACGTTGATACAGTGGTCTTTGAGCTAGAAGGACTGATATTAGCCATTTTATTATTAACAAATGCAGTGGCTAAATTTCCTAGGCTTCCGCCAATAAATCCTACAACTAAAACAATAAAAAGCAACAAAAATTTTTTAAAGAAATTTGAAGCGTTTTTCATATTTTCCTCCTTGATTACAATTGATAAAATTATAGAAATCTATTCTTAATTATAACTTAAAATCCACAAGTTTTCCACAAGTTGTGGAAAACTTATAAAAAATGTTGATAGAGGTTAGAAAATACATAGATTCAACAAGTTTTCCATAAAAAACTGATGTGAATAAAGTGTGAAATCCATGTGGATATGATAGAATGGAAATATGAAAATAAAGCTTGTAACCGTTGGAAAATTAAAAGAAAAGTATCTTAAGGATGGAATTGCTGAATATGCTAAACGCCTGAGTCGATTTTCTAAGTTAGAAATTGTAGAATTAGCAGACGAAAAAACACCAGATAAGGCCAGTGAGCTAGAAAATCAGCAAATCCTCGAAAAAGAGGGAAATCGGATCTTAGCAAAAGTCTCTGAACGAGAATTCGTGGTTGCTCTAGCTATTGAAGGAAAACAATTTCCCTCAGAAGAGTTTAGTTCTATCTTGAGTGACATCACAGTCCGTGGCTTTTCCGACATTACTTTTGTGATTGGCGGCAGCTTGGGTTTATCTCCTGCTGTCAAAAAGAGAGCCAATCTACTGATGAGTTTTGGAAAATTGACCCTGCCTCATCAATTGATGCGCCTCGTTTTGGTAGAGCAGATTTACCGTGCTTTCATGATTCAACAGGGGAGTCCCTACCATAAGTAAATCTTGACGATAATAGATTTTTCTGATAGAATGAAAAGGTATCGGTCTCATAGCTCAGCTGGATAGAGCATTCGCCTTCTAAGCGAACGGTCGCAGGTTCGAATCCTGCTGGGATCATAATATACACTATTCAGACACGAAAAATTTCGTGTTTTTTTATTATATTTTTTGAGAAAACGACATTTCAGGAATAAAAAATGACATTTCAGGGAAAGATGACAGATTATTTGAAATTTTATTTATAATAGATCTTGTAAGGTAACACTTACGAAAAAATGTTTAGGAGAATCTAATATGAAAAATACTCAGAAAAACTTTAAAACAATCGCTCAATTCCCAGTCTTGAATGAAAAAGAACTTAAAGAAGTTCTTGGAGGAGATTTAAGAAATATCTTCTTAAAAATTAAATTTAAGAAAAAATAACATTGATAACTGAGGAGATGGAATGATGTTTGAATTATTTTTTTGGATATTGCAAGCCGCCATTGAAGTATATTTCACTATTGTTATATATGAAAAGATCAATAAAGTAAAATCTAGTTTTTACTTTACTTTTCTGTGTGCTATAGTCTTAATTTTATTACCATTACTCATATTAAATTTAGAATCTATATTTTCTTTGTCAAGGCATGTTCTGTATTTTATTTTACTACTGATTTATCCTCTTTTTTTCTACAGGTATTTTTATAAAAAAGAGAAGTTATCAACTCTTTTCTCTATATTTCTATCTCTTCTCCTTTATTTAACAGTCCAGGCTTCTACTACCTTTTTTTCCGTCATTATTTCCTCAATTACAGGGGATTCATTTGTAAAAGATAATTGGGCTGTCTTTTATATCATGATAAACAGTATCTCTGTTCTATTTATGCTTAAGTTTATCGACTACTTACCATTTTACGCATGTGATTTTAAAGAGGAGGTCTTTAAAAAGACAATTAAGAGAATTAATATTTTTTATGTTATAGATATTTTCATTTTAAATGTTTCTCATTGGTTAAGTGAAGACGATCATTTTAATAGTTTTAGCAGTATGCTAGCGACTATTTGTTTCTTGATCTTTATGACGACTCTTTTCTATTTGAAGGCGATTCGGGAAAAGTATGAAAAAGAAGAGGAGATTCGACAAAGAGAATTGGAACAGTTGCAGCTGCAGCAGTATACAGATGAAATTGTTTCTCTCTATAATGAAATTCGTGGTTTCCGTCATGATTATGCTGGCATGCTGACCAGCTTTCAGACGGCCATCAATACTCAAGATATCAAGGAAATTGAAAAAATATATCAAGAAGTTTTAGTTGATGCAAATTTAAAATTACGCTCGGATAAATACACTTATTTTGATTTGAACAATGTTGGTGACTCAGCTCTCCGAAGCGTTATGACGGAGACTTTATTCAAAGCGCGTGAGCACCAGATTGATTTGACATTCGAAGTCAAAGATCCTGTTGAGAAATTACCGATTAAGCTATTAGATGTGGTAAGAATGGCTAGTATATTGCTAAACAATGCTGTTGAAGGCGCAATCGAAAGCTATGAAAAAATGATTCATGTGACTTTAGTTCAACTCGATACGGAAATCATTTTTGTTGTAAAAAATTCCCGCAAGCAAAGAAAATTAGATTTAGAAGAAATTTATGAACCAGAGTTCTCAACGAAAGGTTATCGAAGAGGCCTAGGTTTAAATAATCTGAAAGAAATTTTAGAGAATTATGAATACATCATGCTAGATACAGAAATAAGTAAGTATGATTTCACCCAAGTATTAACAATTAAAAGAAGGAATAGTTTATGAGAATCTTAGCATTAGAAGATACCTTAGCCCACCAACTCCGCATGGAAAAAACTTTAGCAGAGATTGCTGAAGAAATGGGTCTCGATATCCAGGTCAAAATCACAGGAAAAATTCAGGAATTTAAGGACTACGTCGAAAATGAAGATGTCAATCAGATTTATTTTCTGGATATAGATATTAAAGGGGAAGAGACCAAAGGACTGGAGGTCGCTCGTTTTATTCGTCATCATAATCCATATGCTATTATTGTCTTTGTAACTTCAAAATCAGAGTTTGCGACCATGACTTTCAAATACAAGGTATCAGCTCTTGATTTTATTGACAAGGATATTAACGATGATTCGTTTAAAAAACGTATCAAAGATTGTATCATTTATACGAAAAACACCTTAATTACAAACACCAATATGGTTGACTACTTTGAATACAGCTATCGAGGCAATGATGTGCGCGTGCCATTTAATGATATTTTGTATATCGAAACCTCAAGTTCCTCTCATAAGTTACGGATGGTCGGAAAAAACTTTATAAAAGAATTTTATGGAACGATTGCCAGTGTTCAAGAGCAGGATGAGAAAACCCAACGTTTCTTTGCTTCCCATAAATCTTTCTTAGTCAATATCGATAATATCTGCGATTATGATAAGAAAACAAAGGAAATTATATTTTATGAAGGCCGCCGTTGCCCTGTTTCTAGGCTAAGAACAAAACATTTAAAAGAAATTTTAAAAAATAAATAAAAAACTGTTGACAAAGATTCAAAACCTGATATAATAGAATATGTTCTGAAAAGAACATAGATGGTCCGTTGGTCAAGGGGTTAAGACACCGCCTTTTCACGGCGGTAACACGGGTTCGAATCCCGTACGGACTATACTATCCGCCATAGCTCAGTTGGTAGTAGCGCATGACTGTTAATCATGATGTCGTAGGTTCGAGTCCTACTGGCGGAGTAAAAGAGTTTCAGGTATGCGAATTACCAATAATGAAGAGAGGACAATTGTCCTCTTTTTTTGTATGATATCAGGCAGGAATTTGATAAGTTTGATATAATAATTTTAGAAAATATGTTCAAGAGGTTTCTTATGAAATCATTAAAATTTCAGTCTGTTTTTGACATTATCGGGCCTGTCATGATTGGTCCTTCCAGCAGTCATACTGCAGGGGCTGTGCGTATCGGTAAGATCGTATCCTCTATTTTTGATGATACACCAACCGAGGTTGAATTCCAGCTTTTTAATTCCTTTGCAAAGACTTATCGCGGGCATGGAACAGATTTGGCTCTGGTAGCAGGTATTTTAGGAATGGATACGGATGATCCTGAAATTCCTAACAGCCTTGAAATTGCCCATAAACGCGGTATCAAGATTGTCTGGACTATTCAGAAAGATAGCAATGCTCCTCATCCAAATACGACAAAAATCACGGTTAAAAACGCCCATAAAAGCATCAGTGTAACGGGTGTGTCTATCGGTGGTGGAAATATTCAGGTGACCGAGTTAAATGGCTTCTCAGTCTCTCTCAGCATGAATACTCCAACCATTATCATCGTCCACCAAGATGTTCCAGGTATGATTGCCCATGTAACGGAGGCTCTATCACGCTACAATATCAATATTGCTCAAATGACGGTGACTAGAGAAAAAGCGGGCGAGAAAGCGATTATGATCATTGAGGTGGATAGTCGTAGTTGCGAAGAGGCTATCGAAGAGATTCGGAAAATCCCCTATCTCCATAATGTCAATTTCTTTAAATAGGAGAAGAGATGTTTTATTCAATAAAAGAATTAGTTGAGCAGGCTGATTTAGATTTTAATGGCAATGTTGCTGAATTAATGATTGCGACCGAATATGAATTGACGGGTCGGGAAAGAGACGAAGTTTTACATCTGATGAGTCGAAATCTTGAGGTGATGAAAGCCTCAGTCCTTCTTGGGCTTGACGAGAGCAAGTCTCGCAGCGGATTGACCGGTGGAGACGCAGCCAAGCTACACTATTATATCCAGTCGGGGAAGGCCTTGTCAGATTATACTGTGCTGACTGCTGCAAAAAATGCCATTGCTGTCAATGAACACAACGCTAAAATGGGCTTGGTTTGTGCTACACCAACAGCAGGTAGCGCTGGCTGTCTGCCAGCAGTCCTTACATCAGCGATTGAAAAATTAGATTTGACAGAGGAACAGCAATTAGAATTTTTGCTGGCTGCTGGCGCTTTTGGCTTGGTTATTGCCAATAACGCTTCTATTTCCGGCGCAGAAGGGGGCTGTCAAGCTGAGGTGGGCTCCGCTTCTGCTATGAGCGCAGCTGCCCTGGTTTTGGCTGCTGGTGGCTCTGCTTTTCAGGCGAGTCAAGCTATCTGTTTTGTCATTAAAAATATGCTGGGATTGATCTGTGACCCAGTAGCTGGTTTGGTAGAAGTTCCTTGTGTCAAAAGAAATGCTATGGGAGCCAGCTATGCCTTCATCGCAGCGGACATGGCTCTGGCCGGAATCGAGTCCAAAATCCCTGTTGACGAAGTCATTGATGCCATGTACCAGGTCGGCTCTAGCCTGCCTACTGCCTTCAGGGAAACAGCTGAAGGAGGGCTAGCTACAACTCCTACAGGCCGCAGACTTTCAAAAGAAATTTTTGGAGAATAAATAGTATCTTTGAGTAAGAAAAAATGACTAAAGATTTTTAGTCATTTTTTCTTATTTTAGTAAGCCCAAGCAGATAGTCCTTGTGCACTGTAAGCACGGTAAGCTGCTTGAATTTGATCTTCAACAGTTGCAGTAGATCCCCAACCTGGCATTGTTTGGAAAAGACCACTTGCTCCTGATGGGTTGTAAGCATCGACTTGTCCGTTAGATTCACGAGCAATAATATTTTCCCATGTAGATGCAGACACTCCTGTCATTTCAGCCATACGAGCAGCTGCGTAAGAACCTACAGCACCTGGAGTATTACCATTTGCGAGTACGACATCTGATGAATAGGCAGAGTAGTCTGAAGTTGCAGTAACTGCAGGAGTTTCTGTCGTTACTGGAGTTTCCGTAGCTACTGGGGCAGCTGGAGTTACTGGAGCTGGGACTGCTGGTGTCGCTGGTGAGACAGCAGGTGCTGATGTTGTTTGTTTTGCAACATCTTTCAAATCACCCAATTCCAAAACTTGTCCAGTCATGATAAAATCTGGATTTGAAATTTTGTTTAATTCTACCAAACGTTCAACAGTTGTTTTTTTACTTTCAGCGATTTCTGATAGGGTATCTCCAGCTTTTACTGTATAAGATTCAGCACTAGCAACAATAGTTGATGCAAATAGTGTTGCTGTAGCAATCGTTCCTGCTAGAGTCAATTTTTTCACTTTCATACTCATTTTAAAAGTTTTCTCCTTTAGTTATAATACTATCATACACATTAAATATTACTAAAAGATTACATTTTAAGTGCGAATATTACAAAAATATTGAGATTTACACATAAAAATATTATTTTAAAAGGATTTTTAGTGTATTTCATTAGATCTCTAACAAAAATATTGCTATCAAACTTATACTATTCTTTATTTTTTTAAGATAAAGAGCAAGATACCGATCAGGAAAATAGAGAGAATAGCCAGATTGTCAATCATTTTCCAAGAAAGTTGTCGATAGCGGCTTCTTCCTTCACCACCACTATAGCCACGCGCTTCCATTGCGATAGCTAAGGCGTCTGCCCGTTTGAAACTAGAAGCAAATAAGGGAATTAAGATTGGAATGATTGATTTGACCTTTTGAACAATCGTTCCTTCGCCAAAATCAACTCCTCGAGCCCTCTGAGCGTTCATAATTCTCGTAGTGTCATCCATTAAAGTTGGTACGAAACGCAGGCTCATAGAAAGCATGAGGCCAATTTCATGCGTAGGAACTTTAAAGACTTTGAGTGGCTTTAGTAGAGCTTCTACTGCATCTGAAAGGCTGAGTGGTGTTGTGGTTAAGGTCAACAGAGTTGAAAAGAAGATAATCAAAACAAAACGACTAAAGATAATCCCCGCTTGAGAAAGACCAAATTCCGTAATTTTAATGAAACCAAATTGGAAAAGTACCTTGCCTCCCCCCGTCAGAAAGAGCTGGAAGAGGGTGGTAAAGGAAATAATGAAAACCATTGATTGAATTCCCTTTAGGAAGAATGTCAAAGGAACTTTTGAGAGAAAAATCAGAGTAAAAACGAAAACAAATAGCAGCAAATTAGTGATGAGATTGTTGGCCCAGAAAATTAATAAGATAAAGAAGAACATGGCCACTAATTTACTGCGCGGATCCAATCGATGGATGACCGAATTTCCTGGGATGTACCGTCCTAAAATCAATTTATCCATGTATCATCTCCTTAAATTCCTCAATGGTAATTGGATAATGAGAAAATTTCATTCCTTTTTCAGCTAATTCTTGGGCAAATTTCGTGATTTTCGGAACTCCTAGCTGAATCTTTTCCATAAAATCGATATCTTGAAAAACCTGAGCAGGCTGACCGTTTTTGACGACGAGCCCCTTTTCCAACACATAGACTGTATCGGCAAAATTCGCTACATCATCCATTAAATGGGTTACAAGAACAATGGTCATTCCAGATTGATGCAGTTTCTTAAAGAGTTCCATCAATTCTTTGCGTCCTGCTGGGTCAAGTCCGGCAGTTGGTTCATCTAAAACCAAGATATCAGGCTCCATTGCTAGGATTCCGGCAATGGCAACCCTTCTCATCTGCCCGCCAGAAAGTTCAAAAGGACTGCGGTCAAATAGTTCTTCAGAAATGCCGACAAGGCTTAATTTTTCACGCGCTAAAGCCTCGGCTTCTTCTTTAGAGACATCAAAATTTTGCGGACCAAAGGCCACGTCTTTCAAAACAGTCTCATCAAAAACCTGACTTTCAGCAAATTGAAACACTAAACCAACCTGTTTACGAACTTGTTTAATGTCCTTGTTGACGGAATTTGAAGTAATGGTGACCTGATTGACTTTCACGCTGCCCTCACTAGGAGTCAGCAAGCCATTCAAGAGTTGTAAAATGGTTGATTTTCCGCTACCAGTATGCCCAATCAAAGCAGTATAGCTACCATCTTTGATTTCCAAATCAACTTCAAAAAGCGCTGGACCCTCAAATGGAGTTCCAGCCTGATAGGTATAACTGACTTTATTTAGAATAATTCCCATAATTGTTCCTGCAATTCTTTTTCAGTTAAATAGGTTTCTGGCAGAGTTAGCCCAGTTTGAATCATGGCAGCTTTGACCTGGTTGACAAAGGGTTGATCCAAGCCCAAGTCTTCCAAATCAGGTCTGGAAAAGAGTTCTCTTGGTGTAGCGGTTGACTCAACTTGACCATTTTTCATAACGAGGACACGGTCACTCAGCGAAATCTCGTCCAAATCGTGAGTAATGGAGATGACTGTTAAATGATTCTTATCTTTAATTTCCTTGACAGTCCGAATCAGTTCCAGTCGCCCTTCAGGGTCTAACATACTGGTTGCTTCATCCAAGATGATAATATCTGGCTGGAGCGCGACTACGCCAGCAATAGCGACTCTTTGCTTCTGTCCGCCAGAAAGTCGAGCAGGTTCCCTCTCTTTAAAATTCTGCATGCCGACTAGCTCCAGAGCCTCATGGACGCGTTTCACCATCATGGGATAATCCATGCCTTGATTTTCCAGACCAAATGCAACGTCATCCTCAACAGTCGCCCCAACAAACTGATTATCAGGGTTCTGAAAGACCATGCCGATTTGGCGACGTTTTTCCCAAACATTATCAGCCGTCAATTTATCTCCAGAAATTATGATATCGCCACTCTCGGCTTCTAAAAGACCGTCAATCAAACGAACCGTAGTCGATTTTCCGCTGCCATTGTGGCCGACAATAGATAACCATTCTCCTTGTTTCACGTGAAACGAGACATCTTTTAAAATATAATCTTCAGACTTATGGTCATAGCGATAACTAAGATTTTTTACTTCAATGATATTTTCCATATTATTTAAATGTATCTTTAAAGAGATAGGCACTGCCCTTGAAATAATCATAGCCAGAATAAATAGTGAAAATCAGGGCTATGTAAAGGAGAATCTGACCGAGTAAAGTCCAATGGAGCAGAAGAAGGAGGATGGCAAACATCTGCGTGAAAGTCTTGATCTTGCCTGGCATAGCGGCCGCTAGAACTGTTCCGCCAGTTTCCACTAAAAGAAGTCTCAAACCAGTGACAGCCAGCTCTCGGCAAATGATAATAGCTACTACCCAAGCAGGAGCCATTTTCATTTCAATCAGCATGATAAAAGCGGACATAACCAGCAGTTTATCGGCCATGGGATCGGCAAATTTTCCAAAATTGGTCACGACCTGCCACTTGCGAGCCAGATAGCCATCCAGGTAGTCTGTGATGCTGGCAAGGGCGAAAATGATTCCAGCTAGGATATGCATGGCTGGCGAATGCCCAAAAGTCAAAATCAAAATAAAGATTGGAATTAAGGCAATTCTGGCAAGGGTTAAAGCGTTGGGGATATTTTCTTTTTTCATCATTCTTCCTTTATGGTTCAATTGTAAGGGTAATTACAGCACTGTCACTGGTCAAGGTAGATAGGTCTATTTTCTGACTGCCGACAGTGACAGTGACGCCTTTTACAACTCCTAAGGTAATTGTATAAGTTGTATTGGGAGAGAGTGTCACAGTTTGGCTTGATTGGGTTGGAGTAAGGGTTGTACCTGCTGCCAAGTCTGTATTTGTCACACTAATCCAGCTTGAGGTATTGCTTGCTGAGATTGTTAACTGAGTAGTTTGCGACTCACCGCGATATTTTGCAGTTAAATAGTTTCCTTCTCCAGTGACTTCCAGCTTTTCTTTTGTTGAACTAGAATCTGTAGTGGAGGTCTCAGGTGGACTTGAACGATCTTCGAGACTTGAGCTAGAGACGAGGCTGTAACTATCAGAGCTGGTAAACTGCGGAGTAGTTGTATTTGCATATTGCCAAACGTAATAGGTGACAAAAATAATGATAGACAAGGCAACTACTAGGAAATAAAAGAGCGGAAGTGAAAAGGAACGATTTTTATATTTTCTGCTTCGAAATTCTTCATTTTCAGCTAATTCAATTTCGTCATAAACGACAGTATTATCTGTGTCGTAAGCCTCTAAAAGAATTGTCTCGTCTAAATCCAAGGCCCAAGCGTATTTTCGTAGCAGGCTACGGACGTAAAAGGTATTAGGAAATTTTTTGTATTGATTGTTTTCAAGAGCCTTTAGGTAGTCAGTTTTTATATCTGTTTTTTTGGCTGCATCTGCTAAAGTAAGTTTTTGATTTACTCGAGCAAGTCTGAGTACCTCTCCTATCGTTTTTTTTCTCATAGGGATAGTCCTTTTCTCTTAGACATTATTCTAACAAAATTTTGAAATAAACTCGGAACTATTTTGGGAAAATAGTAAAATCTGTCATATCACACTGGTCAATAAAGCGACATCCGACTTTTAAGACGTCATTTAGAGTGATATCCTGTAAAATTTTAGGTAAATCAAAAAGATTTTCACCTTTTAAATGCGGTTCATACTGAGTTGCCATGTATTCAAGAGAATTCAGACCATGCAGAAGATCTCCAAACATTTCACTTTTAATCGTGTCTAGATGTGTTTCTGTGACATCTGGATCCTGAGCAAACTTCCGGATGGCTGAGCGGAATTGATGAGAAATCCCTACTGGTTCCTGTGTGTCCATAGTTAGGATGACAAAGTGGAAATCCTTTTCCACCTCTACTTCAAGAGTAAGCGAATTGTCAATCTTGCCATTTTCATACAGGGTCTGGAAACGCTTGGAAGTCCAACCAAACATCATGGCAAAAAGCAATTTCAGGGCAATTTTGTAGCGATAAAGCTCCGTATCCTGTATCGCATCTTTGCCACGAATACCAATCGCTAACTTAGGACTGGCAACTTCCATCCGACTAGTAGCAGTTGGAATTACTGGCTGTAAGATGAGAGGCTCTTTTTCAATCGTTTCAGTTAATAATTTAGGAGATAAGGTCTCTTGTGTTTGTATGATGTCTTCAAAAGTGGACTCCAAGTCGAAATTTCCAATGACAAATAAAGTCATGTTGGACGGACGGTAGAAAAGCTCGAAGTTTTCTGTCAGATCTTCCACAGTAATATCCATGATTGACTCTGTCGTTCCAGCGATATCTTCTGCTAGTGGAGTTTGAGGGTAGAGATTGCTCAAAGCACCAAAGAAGAGCCGATAATCTGGATCGTCTTGGTACATTTCGATTTCTTGTTGGATAATTCCTTGCTCACGCTGAACAGATTCTTCTGAAAAATTAGCTTGGGAAACGAGTTCCTGCAACAGCTTCAGATTTTCTGCTACACAGTTTGTCGTAGAAAACAGATAGCTGGTACGTGTAAAGCTTGTAAAGGCATTACTTTCTGCGCCAAATTTAGTAAATTCTAGCAGCAAATCCTCACCGTTTTCACGCTCGAATAATTTGTGCTCCAAAAAATGCGCAATCCCTGCTGGATAATGAGAGACTTGCTTTGTTTCACGTGAAACAACCTTAGTATCAACAGAGCCAAAATGTGTTGAGATGATGCCGTAGGTTTCATTAAAATCATTTTTAGGGAGTAGGTAAACCTGCAATCCATTTGCTAGCACCGCCCGATAGATGCTTTCTCCCACGGCTATATAATTGATTTTTTCTAAACCTGGATTCTGCATTATTTCCCTTCCATAAAGTAAATCGCCTGTAATTTCAACTGCTGGGCTGCCTCTATAAGATCAGCTTTGCTGACATTTTCTAATGCTTTCAGCCAAGCCTCTAGTGACAGAAATTTTTTCCCTAGAACAGAGGACATGTAAGCACGCTCAATCAAGGTGTTTTGTCGATCCTGAGCCAGAAGGATTGAATTTTTCAGCATATTCTTGGTTTGTTCAAGTTCTTCATCTGTGAAATGTCCCCGCTTCAAATCTAGAATTTGGCGGTTGATTAAAGCGATGGTCTTTGTCCGATTTGCTCGGTCAATTCCAGCATAGATTCGCATCAAACCAGAAAAAATATCAAAACTACTAGAAATAGTGTAGGCTAGGCTCTCTTTTTCCCGAACATTGACAAAGAGTTTAGAATGAGCAAATCCTCCTAATAAGCCATTCAAAACAATTAGGGGCAGATGGCTGCGATCCCCATATTGACTGGAAAAATGGTAGGCCAGTTCAACAATCGACTGATGTACATCTCGCTGTTCCAGCTTTTCTCTAGTTATATTTGAATAGTTTTGCTGATAGCTAAGCTGTAAAGGTTGCTCTCGCTCAGAAAACTGGAATTCTTGGATTTTCTCACGAACAGCAATCTCATTGAAGTCACCGATGAAGAAAAAATCAATTTGATCCTGAGTTAGCATTTGCTGAAAAGCAGCGAAACTAGTTTCAGCCGTTTCTTTTTCTACTAGCTCGATTGTTGCCACGCGTGGAATCCGCATTTCTGGTAAATCGTAAAATAAATTATTTAACTCTCTGTGAGCATGGTAGAAATGATTCTCAATTTCAGCTTCCAAGTCTGTTAAAACATTTCTCTTTTCAATTTCAAAGGTTTTGGTATCAAAAGCCTGTCCATTTGACAGAGGAAAAAAGAGACTAGCCTTCAAAAAATCTAGTATTTCATCTGCCAACATATTTTTTCGGCTCAAGAATTGATCCCGCACGAAAGAAAGATTGATATCCAGATAATGCACTAATCCCCGTCGCGAAAGGCTTGTCGAGTAATTAGCCCCATATAAATTTGCTAATTTTTCTCGAAAGGCTTGTGATGTTGGGTAAAGAGCATTTGAAGTTTCCAGCATACTGGCTGTAAGAACCCGCCCAGCTATTGTTTTTTCAGACATAGGAGCTGAAAATCGCACTTTAATTTTATTGGTTTTAAATTTTTCTGACTGAATGAAGTGAAGATGTACTCCTTTTATGATTTCCATTGCTCTCCTCATACCGAATAATATAGACTTCTATTATAACACGAAATGCTGTTTAATGCTTTGTAAGGAACGGCATTTTTAGAGATTAAAGCGTTTTCTATTTTTCTAGTAAAACTTGTCCTTAAATGAGACTACCACGGAACAGTTTCCGCTTAAATTATGATATAATGACAAGGATTGAGGTGAAATATGGAATACAAATTATTTGACGAATTTATTACTCTACAGGCTCTCTTAAAAGAAGTTGGTATCATTCAAAGTGGCGGAGCAATCAAGTCCTTTTTAGGGGATAATCGGGTCTTTTTTAACGGTGAACTGGAAAATAGACGAGGAAAAAAACTTAGAATTGGAGATGTCGTCTTTCTTCCAGACCAAGAACTGGAGATTGTCCTCCTTGCCCCAAGTCAGGAGGAGATCCTTGAACATCAAGTGGAGCAAGCAGAGAAAAAAAGAGTGGCAGACTTGGTTAAAGCCATGAATAAGGACTTGAAAAAATCTCAACCAACCAAAAAAGAACAGAAGAAAAGAAAGCCCGAGCAGAAAAGTAAAAAAGCCCCTGTTCGTTTTCCAGGAACCTAAGCCATGTGGTTAAAAACGCTGAAAATTAAACATTTTCGTAATTACCAGTCTGCAGAGGTTGATTTTGATCCTGGCCTTAATATCTTTCTGGGACAAAATGCACAGGGGAAAACCAATATTCTAGAAGCCATCTATTTTTTAGCCCTTACTCGCAGTCACCGTACCCGAACCGATAAGGATTTAATTCATTTCCAAGAGAAAAATCTTCAAATTTCAGGAATCATTGAAAAAACAGCGGGTAAAATCCCGCTTGACATCGAGTTGACACCAAAGGGGAGAATCACCAAAATAAATCATTTAAAACAAGGGAAACTATCCGATTATATAGGGGTTGTCAACGTTGTCTTATTTGCTCCAGAAGATTTACAGCTCATTAAAGGTGCCCCTGCTCTGCGCCGAAAATTCATTGATATTGAGCTTGGGCAAATCAAGCCCATCTATCTTTCTGACTTGTCTAACTATAATCATGTACTCAAGCAAAGAAATGCCTATCTTAAGGCTAATGATAAGGTAGATGAAACCTTTCTCTCTGTCTTAGATGAACAATTGATTGATTTTGGTTGTCGTGTCATGCAACATCGCTTAGACTTTATTGAAAAGCTAGAAGGTTTTGCTCAGGAAAGTCACAGCGATATTTCTCAAGGGAAAGAAAAGTTGACAATCAAGTATTTATCCTCTGTTCCGTTTTCATGTCTCGAAGATTTGGAAGCTTCTTTTCGAGCAGCCTTATCAGAAAGTCGTAGACGAGACCTTTTCAAAAAAAATACTGGTGTTGGACCTCACCGAGATGATATCAACTTTTTTATCAATGATATGGATGCTGGATTTGGTAGCCAAGGCCAGCACCGTAGTGTTGTCCTATCTCTCAAGTTAGCTGAAATTAAATTAATCGAAAACCTTACGAAAGATACACCAATATTATTGCTTGACGATGTAATGAGCGAACTTGACAATATACGTCAATTAAAATTGCTAGAAACTATCTCTCAAAATATCCAGACCTTCATCACGACAACTAGCTTAGATCACTTACATAATCTACCAGAAGATATTAATATTTTTCAGATAAGTCAGGGTGTAATAAAGAAAAAAGAGAATGTTAACTTTACATATTAGTCAATAAATTGTAAACATATTTTACAACTTTGTAAATTAGAAAAACAACCTTGTCAATCCCTTGACAAGGTTGTTTTTCTTTATAATTCTATTGGACAGAGTAGTTTGGAGCTTCATTGGTGATTTGTACATCGTGAGGATGACTTTCTTTCAAACCAGCACCACTCATCTCAATAAATTGAGCATTTTCACGAAGTTCTTGCAGGTTAGCTGCACCGACATATCCCATACCAGAACGGATACCGCCCAACATTTGGAAAACGATATCTGCAGCCGCTCCCTTGTATGCCACACGGCCTTCAATTCCTTCTGGAACTAGCTTATTCGCTTCATTGACAGAACCTTGGAAGTAGCGATCGCTAGAGCCTTTCTTCATAGCTGCGATAGAGCCCATTCCACGGTAAGTTTTAAATTTACGTCCTTGGAAGATTTCAGTTTCACCTGGTGCTTCGTCTGTTCCAGCAAACATGGAACCAAGCATAACTGCATTTCCACCTGCAGCAAGCGCTTTGACGATATCACCTGAGTACTTGATGCCTCCATCAGCAATGATGGTTTTTCCATATTCACGCGCAACTGCAGCTGCATCGTAGATTGCTGTTACTTGTGGGACACCAACACCAGCAATGACACGAGTTGTACAGATAGATCCTGGTCCAATTCCGACTTTTACTACATCAACACCGGCATCAAAGAGGGCGCGTGCACCTTCAGCAGTTGCAATATTTCCGGCAATCAAAGTGCGATCTGGGAAGTGAGCACGAATTTCAGCAATTTTACGTAGAACGCCAGCTGAATGGCCATGGGCTGTATCAATAACAATGGCATCTGCTCCCGCTTCGAAGAGGGCTTCTGCACGCTCAAAAGTATCTGAAGTTACACCTACCGCACCAGCAACTAGCAGACGACCAAATTCATCTTTTGCTGCATTTGGAAATTCAATCACTTTTTCAATATCTTTAATGGTGATGAGGCCAGAAAGTCGACCGTTTTCATCCACTAAAGGTAGCTTTTCAATCCGGTGTTCTTGCAAGATTCTTTCAGCCGTTGTTAGATCAGTTCCGACTGGAGCTGTAACAAGATTTTCACTGGTCATGTGGTTGAAAATTGGTTGATTGTAATCTGAAATAAAGCGCAAATCGCGGTTGGTTAAGATACCGACTAATTTACGATTTTCCATCGTTTCAACCACTGGAACCCCACTAATGCGGTAGCGCCCCATCAATTCATCTGCTTCAGCAATTGTATGATTAGGAGTCAGGAAGAATGGATCGATAATGACACCATTTTCAGAACGTTTTACCTTACGAACTTCATCAGCCTGCTGTGCAATAGACATATTTTTGTGGATGACACCTAGACCGCCGGCACGGGCAATGGCGATCGCCATTTGACTTTCGGTAACTGTATCCATAGCCGCAGTAATAATTGGGATATTTAATTTTAAATTCTCAGCAAGTTTTGTACTTAAATCAGCATCATTTGGCAACACGTGACTTTCAGCTGGAATAAGCAATACGTCATCAAAGGTAAAACCTTTTTTCAAAAATTTAGTGTCCCAGTTAGACATCCACAGTTTCCTCTTTTCTTATATATTGAGCAAGGCTCGTCTTTTTATTGTTAATATCATACCATTCTATAGGCATTTGTCAATGATTATTATGCAGAAATTAAAAACCATCTCTTTTGAAGGTAAAAGACGATGGTTTTTGATATAATCTGCTATTATTGTTCGTTATTTAAAGTAATTAATTCCCATTGCATTTTTGACTTCTGACAGGGTTTGTCCAGCAACTTGTCGAGCACGATCACTGCCTTCTTTCAGCATGTCATAGACTTGTCCCATGTCTTTTGCAAACTCAAGTCGACGCTCTCTGATTGGTCCTAATTCCCGCTCTAAAATATCCAGGAGATAGCGTTTAGTTTTGACATCACCCAGACCACCACGTTGGTAGTGTTCTTTCATAGCTGTAATTTCAGCAGCATCTTCTGGTCGACCAAAAACATCCAGATAATGGAATACCATATTACCTTCGATTTTTCCTGGATCTTCAACTTTGATGTGGTCGGGATCGGTGTACATACTCATGACCTTTTTCTTGAGTGTATCCATGTCATCCGCTAGATAAATCCCATTGTTTAATGATTTTGACATTTTAGCATTACCATCAAGCCCTGGTAAACGCCCAGCTGCTTCATTTTCTGGATAAATCCCTTCAGGCTCCACCAAAACCTCACAGCTATAGGCATGATTGAAAGAACGAACAATTTCACGTGTCTGCTCAATCATTGGTTTTTGATCATTTCCGACAGGTACATAATTTGCCTTAAAGGCTGTAATGTCAGCAGCTTGAGAGATAGGATAAACCAAAAATCCAGTTGGGATACTTTCTCCAAAACCCTTCTGAGCAATTTCTGTCTTGACAGTCGGATTGCGCTCTAAACGAGCTAAAGACACCAAATTCATGTAATACATTGACAGTTCTGCCAACTCTGGAATTTGACTCTGGATGAAAATAGTTGCTTTTTGGGGATCCAGTCCAGCTGCCAGATAGTCTAAGGCTACATTGCCAATGGATTCTACAATTGTTTGTGGATCTTTTGCATGGTCTGTCAGAGCTTGTTGATCCGCCAGAAAAACAAACATCTCATACTTGTCTTGATTTTGTAAAAGGACACGGTTACGTAGACTTCCGACATAATGACCAATATGTAATTTTCCAGTCGGACGGTCTCCGGTTAAAATAATGGGTTTTGTCATTGCTTGCTCCTCAATTAGTGTTGCTCTCATTATATCATTTTCAAAGGAAATGCGGAAGAAGCTAGAAGAAAAAAGAAGAAACGCAGTTTAAAAAGCAATTACTTGACAATATGTTTACAGTATATTTACAAGATTTACGGCATATTTATCTCTTAAAATAGTTTTTTGTCCTATAATAATTTGAAAAAAGAAGAATTTTCTAGTAAAATGGAAGAGATTACATATATAGGAGAAAATTATTGCTTACAGTATCTGATGTGTCACTGCGTTTCAGTGATCGAAAATTATTTGATGAAGTAAATATTAAATTTACAGAAGGAAACACTTATGGCCTAATTGGGGCGAATGGTGCGGGTAAGTCCACCTTTTTGAAAATTTTAGCTGGAGATATTGAGCCGACGACAGGCCATATTTCTTTGGGGCCAGATGAGCGACTCTCTGTTTTGCGTCAAAATCATTTTGACTATGAGGATGAGCGGGTCATTGATGTTGTTATCATGGGGAACGAGCACCTTTATAGCATCATGAAAGAGAAAGATGCTATTTATATGAAGCCTGACTTCTCTGACGAAGATGGAGTTCGAGCAGCTGAGCTGGAAGGTGAATTTGCTGAGTTGGGTGGCTGGGAAGCTGAAAGCGAAGCGTCTCAATTGCTGCAAAACCTCAACATTCCAGAAGACTTGCACTATCAAAATATGAGTGAATTGACAAACGGCGACAAGGTCAAGGTTCTTCTTGCCAAGGCTCTTTTTGGTAAACCTGATGTCTTGCTTCTAGACGAGCCGACCAATGGTTTGGATATCCAGTCTATCACTTGGTTGGAAGATTTCTTGATTGATTTTGAGAATACAGTTATTGTCGTATCCCACGACCGTCACTTCTTAAATAAAGTTTGTACGCATATGGCTGACCTTGATTTTGGTAAGATCAAACTTTATGTCGGAAACTATGATTTCTGGAAAGAATCAAGTGAATTGGCAGCTAAGTTGCTCGCTGACCGAAATGCTAAGGCGGAAGAAAAAATCAAGCAATTGCAAGAGTTTGTGGCTCGCTTCTCTGCCAATGCTTCTAAGTCTAAACAGGCAACATCTCGTAAAAAGATGCTGGATAAGATTGAATTGGAAGAAATTGTTCCGTCAAGCCGAAAATATCCATTTATCAGCTTTAAAGCGGAACGGGAAATCGGGAATGATCTCTTGACAGTAGAAAATCTTTCTGTCAAGATTGACGGTGAGACTATTCTTGACAATATCAGCTTTATCCTGCGTCCCGGCGATAAGACAGCTTTGATTGGACAAAATGATATCCAGACAACTGCCCTGATTCGTGCCTTGATGGGAGATATTGACTATGAAGGAACTGTCAAGTGGGGCGTTACAACCAGTCGTTCTTATTTGCCAAAAGATAATTCTCGTGACTTTGCGGGCGGTGAATCTATTCTTGACTGGCTTCGTCAATTTGCTAGTAAAGAAGAAGACGATAATACCTTCCTTCGAGGTTTCTTAGGTCGGATGCTTTTCTCTGGCGATGAGGTTAACAAGTCTGTCAACGTCTTGTCAGGTGGAGAAAAAGTTCGAGTTATGTTGTCTAAACTGATGCTTCTCAAATCGAATGTTTTGGTCTTGGACGATCCAACCAATCACTTGGATTTGGAATCTATTTCTAGTCTTAATGATGGTTTGAAGAACTTTAAAGAGTCGATCATTTTTGCCAGCCATGACCATGAGTTTATTCAAACCTTGGCCAACCATATCATCGTTCTCTCAAAAAATGGTGTGATTGACCGCATTGACGAGACATATGATGAATTTTTGGAAAATCAAGAAGTTCAGGCAAAAGTCAAAGAACTTTGGAAAGATTAATAAGTTGTCAACATAAGTTGACATAAGTTTACAGAGGCATGAAACAACGTTTCGGCCTCTTTCTCTATAAGAAACATGGAAAAAATCAGATATTTTTTTAAGAAAAATTGGCTTTATTTTGCTTCCTTCATCTTACCTTTTCTCATTATGTTTTTTATTTATCTGAGTCAAGGTATTTACTGGGGTAGCGATATTTCGCCGCTTCTTGGAGACGGCTTCCATCAATATGTCGTATTTGATACGACATTGAGAAATATCCTTCATGGAACGGATAGTCTTTTTTACACATTTTCGAGTGGATTAGGGCAAAATTTTTATGCTCTCTCCAGCTATTATCTAGGAAGTTTCCTTTCTCCCTTCGTCTACTTTTTCGATTTAAAATCAATGCCGGATGCGGTCTACTTGTTTACTCTTATTAAGTTTGGCTTGATTGGCTTGACAACTTGTATCAGTATTAAAGGGATCTTTAAAAGAATTCCAGAAACACTAATCTTGATTCTGTCAACTTCCTTTGCCTTGATGAGTTTCTCAGTTAGTCAACTAGAAATAAAAACTTGGTTAGATGTATTTATACTGGTACCTCTTATCATATTTGGTTTACACAAGTTGATGAATGGACAAGGGAGATTTTTGTACTTTACAAGCTTGTCAATCCTCTTTATCCAAAATTATTATTTTGGTTATATGATGGCCCTGTTTTTAGTTCTTTGGTACCTTGTTCAGCTTTCTTGGGACTTTAAGGTCAGGATTCAGTCTCTCCCTGATTTTGCTATCGTGTCAATATTAGCAGGCCTTACTAGTCTAATTATGATTTTGCCGACTTATTTAGATCTGAGTTCACATGGTGAAACCTTGACAAAGGTTGAAGACTTGTTTACTGAAAAAAGTTGGTACTTAGATGTTTTTGCTAAAAATTTTGTAGGAAGTTTTGATACGACTAAGTATGGATCCATTCCTATGATTTATGTTGGCCTATTTCCTCTCATTTTAAGTATCTTATTTTTCACGATAAAAAGTATTAAGCTTCGAGTGAAACTGGCCTACATTTTCTTGATTGGTATTTTTATAGTGAGTTTTCGACTGCAGTATTTGGATTTGCTTTGGCAAGGAATGCATGCGCCAAATATGTTTTTACATCGCTATTCTTGGCTCTTTTGTCTTCTTGTCATTTTGATGGCTGCAGAAACGCTCAATCGTTTGGAGGAAGTTAAGTGGAGACAAGTATTCCTTAGCTTTCTGCTCATTTCTTTTGGTTTTCTAGCCACTTTGTACTATAGAAAACACTATGATTTTCTTGGTCCTGAAAATTATATTTTTACATTAGAGTTCTTCTTTGCCTATCTTTTAATCTGCTTTGCTTTTATTCGATGTCACGTTAGGCAGAGTATGTTTACACTATCTTTACTGTTTTTTGTGATTTTTGAGCTTACCTTAAACTCTTATTATCAGGTTGATGGAATTGCTAAAGAATGGGTCTTTGCAAGTCGTTCGTCCTATTCGAAAAAGATGAACGAAATTGACAGTCTTGTCAATTATAGTAAGAAAGAAAACAGAGATTTCTTTCGAACAGAGAGGCTTGATCCTCAGACTGGGAATGACAGTATGAAATTTAATTATAATGGAATTTCTCAATTCTCATCAGTCAGAAACACGCAAGCAAGCTCGACTTTAGATAAATTAGGTTTTAAATCGGCAGGAACTAATCTCAATCTCCGCTATCAAAATAATACTATTTTGATGGATAGTATCTTTGCTGTAAAGTATAATTTGTCTGAAAAAGATCCACAGAAATTTGGTTTTTCTGCAGAGAAGACTGAGCGGTCAATGACACTGTATGAAAATAATTATGCTTTGGGCTTAGCTTTCTTAACCAATGATGTTTACAAAGATGTCAAGTTCACTAATTTGACGCTTGACAATCAGACTGCCTTTTTAAATCAATTATCAGGATTGAAGCATAAATATTATGAGCGAATTTCTATAGCTGCTAATGAGGAAGAAACTGAAGGGAAAGTAACTGCAAGCATCGAAAATGACGCTCAATTAAGCTATGCTAGCCGTACTTACACAATTGATGTGCCTGCAGGTAGTCAAGTCTATGCCAACCTTTCAGATCTTGATTTTTCAAACGATAATCAAACGGATGTCAATATCACTGTAAATGGAATCACGAATCGTTACCCGACCCATAATGTTTTTACATTTTTGAATATTGGCTACTTTAATGAAGCACAGACGGTTTCTATTCAATTTTCTTTTCCAGAGAATCGAACTGTTTCTTTTAAGCAACCAGAGTTTTTCTCTGTGGATGTAAACAAATATCAGCAACTCATAAGTAAATTGAAAGAACAAGAAGTTTCTGTGACGACAAAATCTAATACGGTAACGGTTGATTATCATGCGGATAGAGATAGTTCTCTCTTCTTCACCATTCCTTATGATAAGGGCTGGACAGCTAGTGTAGATGGCAAGAAGGTACCGTTAAAACGTGCGCAGAATGGTTTTATGAAACTCGATGTGAGCAGAGGAGCAGGTAGAGTTACCTTATCATTTGTTCCAAGGGGATTAAAGGAAGGAACTGCAGCTTTCATTTTAGGAATAGTTTTATTTTTCTTCTATGATAGAGTTCGATTTAAATGGAGCAAAAAACATAGGGAGAGTTCAGTATAGCCTTTACATCCATCAAAAAACTTTAGAATATAGGTCTGTTTTTACAAGTTCTTCAATAGTCTGTAATATAATTCATCAAAGTAATAAGGTTCTGTAATACTTTTGCTTTAGGATAGATATATCACAGAAAAGGAGAATTCTAAACATGAATTTGTATTTTAAAAGTAGAATGATGCGAGCAGGCTTGCTCAGTTTGATGGCAGGAGCTGCTGTTTTGCTTCCGATTGTAGCCAATGCAGAAAGTTATACTGTCAAGTCAGGTGACACCTTGTCAGCGATTGCTGTTTCTCATCAGACGACTATTGACAAGATTGCGCAAAAAAACAAGATTAGCAATATCAATCTGATTAGTGTTGGTCAGATTTTAGAGCTGGACGATAATGTGTCTGAGCAAATGACTGTTGAAAAATCAGATAAGACTGAAGAAACAGTGGCGAGACCAAGTTCTGGCTTGAGTGCTGAGGATGCAGAAGCTAAGGAGTGGATTGCTCAAAAAGAGTCTAGCGGCAGTTATACAGCGCAAAATGGGCAATACTATGGTCGCTATCAGTTGACTATCACCTATCTAAATGGAGATTTATCACCAGAAAATCAAGAGAAGACAGCGGATGCTTATGTAGCAGGTCGCTATGGCTCATGGTCGGCTGCTAAAAATTTCTGGTTAGCAAATGGCTGGTATTAAAACTTTATTTAGAAATATGTTTAGAGGGACTGGAATTTGCATTCTAGTTCCTTTTTTATAATTATTAGTACATTTTTGTTTGGAATATGATATTTTGCATCAAGGTATTTACAATACTGTAAATTTACTTGACAACTTATAAAGCTCATCAGATTGAGCAAAGGTTATTCGTTGTTCTCCTTGCTAAATCATGCTATAATAGACCTTGCTCAAGCGACCTTCAATCGTTGAAAGCACAGCACGACCTTCAATCGTGAAATAACGAAAAGATGGGAGAACACAATGAGTGATAACTCTAAGATTCGTGTCGTCGTTGGTATGAGCGGAGGTGTCGATTCATCAGTAACTGCTTTACTCTTGAAAGAGCAAGGTTACGATGTAATTGGTATCTTCATGAAAAACTGGGACGACACAGATGAATTTGGTGTCTGCACGGCCACAGAAGACTACAAAGATGTAGCAGCTGTTGCAGACCAGATTGGCATTCCTTACTACTCTGTCAACTTTGAGAAAGAGTACTGGGATCGCGTTTTTGAATACTTCTTGGCGGAATACCGCGCTGGTAGGACTCCAAATCCAGATGTCATGTGTAACAAGGAAATCAAGTTTAAAGCCTTCCTTGACTATGCCTTGACACTGGGTGCAGATTACGTTGCAACGGGTCACTATGCTCAGGTGAAGAGAGACCAAGATGGCTTGGTCCATATGTTACGTGGCAAGGATAACAATAAGGATCAGACCTACTTCTTGAGCCAACTATCACAGGAACAACTTCAGAAAACTATGTTTCCTCTGGGTCATTTAGAAAAGCCAGAAGTTCGGGCGATTGCTGAAAGAGCCGGCTTAGCCACTGCTAAGAAAAAAGATTCGACTGGTATTTGCTTCATTGGTGAGAAGAATTTCAAAGAATTTCTGAGTCAATATTTACCAGCCCAGCCTGGTCGCATGATGACAATGGATGGCCGAGATATGGGTCAGCACGCAGGACTCATGTATTATACCATTGGCCAGCGAGGTGGTCTTGGGATCGGTGGTCAGCAGGGTGGTGATAATGAACCTTGGTTTGTGGTCGGAAAAGATCTTAGCCAAAATATTCTTTATGTTGGTCAAGGATTCTATCATGACCATTTAATGTCAACCAGCCTTGACGCTAGTCAGGTTCATTTCACGAAAGAAATGCCGGAAGAATTTACTATGGAATGTACAGCTAAGTTCCGTTATCGTCAGCCTGATTCCAAGGTGACAGTTACTGTAAAGGGTGACAAGGCTGTTGTCAACTTCGATCAACCACAAAGGGCAGTTACTCCAGGCCAAGCAGTCGTTTTCTATGATGGAGAAGAGTGTTTAGGTGGTGGCTTGATTGACAGAGCTTATAAGAATGGTCAAGTCTTGCAGTACATTTAAGTAACTACAAGAGGAACGAGAATGTTTCAATTTTTTAAGAAAAAGACTGATAAGAAGGACAGACTTGAAACTCTTTCTGACTACAAGAAGCAGTATTTGCATGAAAAAACGACAGAATCTATAGAGGCATTATTTAAGGTATTAAAGCAATCTAAGGTTTGGGTTCCCTTCAATGCTTATCTGATAGATGAAAGTGAAGGTCAAGAAGGTGTTCGCCTAAAACCCGATATTCTGCAAAAGGGAGATGATTATTTCTATCCCTGTTTCTCAAACGAGCAAGAGATTCCAAAAGAATACTATGATCGCTTTTCTTGGTTGCAACTGCCTGTCACAGATTGTTTGTTTGCAGTTGAAGGCAGAGGGAGATTTCCATTAAGAGGGATTGTTCTAGACGCATTCTCTGAATCTGTCGAGATTGATAAAGAAGCTTTTGAAGCGATTCGCCAATCTTAGTTGCTTTAGATTGACAATTCAACATAATTTGCTAAAATAAGATAAGCAATACCTATGATGGTCAAAGCTCATGGATGTTGCAGGCTTTTTTGCCCTGCACTTCTAGAGACTTGGCCTTTTTTGGTGAAAAAATGAAGGAAAAAGAAATGACACACAATTTTACTGAAAGTTATGATGTTATCGTGATTGGAGCGGGGCATGCTGGGGTAGAAGCTTCTCTGGCTGCCAGTCGCATGGGATGTAAAGTTCTGCTAGCAACTATCAATATTGAGATGCTGGCTTTTATGCCTTGTAATCCATCTATTGGAGGGTCTGCAAAAGGCATTGTTGTCCGTGAAGTAGATGCTTTGGGCGGGGAGATGGCTAAGAATATCGATAAGAGCTATATTCAGATGAAAATGCTCAACACGGGTAAGGGACCTGCAGTTCGGGCTCTTCGGGCGCAGGCAGATAAAGAGCTCTATTCTAAAGAAATGCGCAAGACTGTTGAAAATCAAGAAAATTTGACTTTGCGACAAACCATGATTAATGAAATCTTGGTTGAAGATGGTAAAGTAATTGGTGTTAAAACAGCGACGCAACAGGAATATGCAGCTAAAGCTGTCATTGTTACAACTGGAACAGCTTTGCGGGGAGAAATTATCATTGGTGATCTCAAGTATTCATCTGGTCCAAACCATAGCTTGGCAGCCATTCCTTTAGCAGATAACCTGCGGGATCTAGGCTTTGAAATTGGCCGTTTTAAAACTGGAACGCCTCCACGTGTTAAGGCATCATCGATCAATTATGATGTGACCGAGATTCAGCCAGGTGATGAAAAGGCCAATCATTTTTCATACACATCTCGTGATGAAGACTATGTGAAAGATCAAGTGCCTTGCTGGTTGACTTATACCAATGCAGAAAGTCATGAAATTATCCAAAATAACCTGCACCGGGCTCCTATGTTTTCAGGTATCGTTAAAGGAGTAGGGCCTCGCTATTGTCCATCTATTGAGGATAAGATCGTCCGTTTTGCGGATAAGGAACGCCACCAGCTTTTCTTAGAGCCTGAGGGTCGTGATACGGAAGAAGTTTATGTGCAGGGGCTGTCAACTAGTCTGCCAGAAGATGTACAGAAGGACTTGGTTCACTCTATCAAAGGTTTAGAAAATGCTGAGATGATGCGGACAGGCTATGCCATTGAGTACGATATGATTATGCCTCACCAGTTGCGGGCAACCTTGGAAACTAAGAAAATTTCAGGGCTCTTTACAGCAGGTCAGACCAATGGGACTTCTGGTTATGAAGAAGCCGCTGGTCAAGGGATTATTGCTGGGATTAATGCGGCCTTGAAGATCCAAGGTAAGCCAGAGTTGATCTTGAAGCGTAGTGATGGTTACATTGGAGTCATGATTGATGATTTGGTGACCAAGGGGACTGTAGAACCCTATCGACTCTTGACTAGCCGAGCGGAGTACCGTTTGATTCTCCGCCATGACAATGCTGATATGCGTTTGACAGAGATTGGCCGAGAAATTGGTCTGGTAGATGATGAGCGCTGGGCTCGTTTCGAGATTAAAAAGAATCAATTTGACAACGAGATGAAGCGCTTGGAATCCATCAAATTGAAACCTGTCAAGGAAACCAATGCTAAGATAGAAGCGCTTGGCTTTAAAGCTCTGACAGATGCAGTGACAGCCAAAGAATTTATGCGGCGACCGGAAGTGTCTTATCAAGATGTGGTTCAATTCATTGGTCCAGCGGCAGAAGAATTGGATGAAAAGATTATCGAGCTAATTGAGACAGAGATTAAGTACGAAGGCTATATTTCTAAAGCTCTTGATCAGGTTGAGAAGATGAAACGTATGGAAGAAAAGCGGATTCCAGCCAATATTGACTGGGATGATATTGACTCGATTGCGACAGAGGCGCGTCAGAAGTTCAAGAAAATCAATCCAGAAACGATTGGTCAAGCCAGCCGTATTTCGGGTGTCAATCCAGCAGATATTTCTATTTTGATGGTTTACTTAGAAGGAAAGTCTAGAAGCATTTCTAAAAACAAAGCAAAATCATAGCCATATTAACGTACTATCTTATTGATAGTACGTTTTTTTGAATAATTTACAGAATTGTAAATACCTGTTTACAAAAAAACTCTTTTATATAGAGAAATATTTACAACTACTGTCAACTTTTTGTTTAATAAATTTTACAAGATTTACACATATTGTAAATTGATTATGAATGCTTATTTGAGAATAGATCTGGGATTTGAGTCTTTCTTGCTTTACAAGTATTCAAGGGCGGTGAAAACTCGCTTTTTTTAAGAAAATATGGTAAAATGGCGCAATAAGAGGTTTTTTAATGAAAAGAATTCGTTTTTCCCCGAGCCACTTTGCGATAGTGGGGGTTACTTCCTTTATCATATTAGCTATTTGTCTACGCCTTTTTGGTGATAGTTTGCCTATGCTGGTGTCTCTTTTCATAGTGCTGGCGCTTTTAGTTTGGCTATTTATTCAGCAGCAAAGAGTGACTGAATTGGACGAGCTTGAGCAGATTCGCTATGTCAATCATCAAGCAGAGGGAAGTTTAGCTTCTTTGTTGGATAAGATGCCAGTTGGTGTGATTAAAATCAATGAAAATAGTGGAGATGTGGACTGGTTCAATCCTTATGCTGAATTGATTTTTACAACGGATGATGGGGAGCTAAATAGTGATCTCCTTCAGGAAATTATCCAGCTTGCTGCTTCGAAATCGGGTAGCTACGCAACAGTAGGAGATAACCAGTATTCTGTTTACTTTGATTCAGCTTCTAGTGTCCTGTACTTTTTTGATGCATCAAGTGAGTATGAAGCAACAGTTGGGCTCGTTACGACGCGACCAGTTATCGGTGTTGTCTCAGTTGATAATTATGATGATTTAGAAGATGCTGTATCAGATTCAGATATCAGCCATATCAATAGCTTTGTAGCTAACTTTGTAGCAGAGTTTTCTGAGCAATTTCATATGTTCTACCGTCGGGTGGGAATGGATCGTTATTATCTTTTCACGGATTATACGGTTTTGGAACAACTGATGGATAGTAAATTTTCGATCATTGATCAATTTCGGACAGAAGCCAAGAATCGAAAACTTCCCCTGACGCTTAGTATGGGCTTTTCTTACGGAGATGGTAAGCATGATGAAATTGGTAAGATTGCCCTCCTTAATCTTAACCTAGCTGAGGTCCGGGGTGGTGACCAAGCGGTTGTCAAAGAGAATGACGAGACCAAGAATCCAGTTTATTTTGGTGGTGGAACGGCTGCATCTGTCAAACGTACACGTACGCGTACGAGGGCTATGATGGCGGCTATTTCAGATAAAATCAAGAGTGTGGATCAAGTTTTTGTGGTTGGTCATCGCAATCTTGATTTGGATGCCTTAGGCTCCGCGGTGGGTATGCAGCTTTTTGCTAGCAATATCATTGAGAAAGCCTATGTTGTGTATGATGACCAACAGATGGGTTCAGATATCTATCGCTCTATTCAAAAATTGACGTCGGAAGGCGCTGATTATCTTTTGTCGATTTCGGAAGCCATGAACCGAGTGACCAGTCGTTCTCTCTTGATAATGGTGGACCACTCGAAGCTGGCCTTAACGCTTTCAAGGGAATTATTTGACCGATTTAGTCAGACGATTGTGGTGGATCATCACCGCCGTGATGAGGATTTCCCTGAAAATGCAGTTATCGCCTATATCGAAAGTGGGGCCAGCAGTGCCAGCGAATTGGTAACGGAGCTGATTCAGTTTCAAAATTCCAAGAAGAATCGCCTGAATAAAATTCAAGCCAGCCTGCTTATGGCTGGGATTATGCTGGATACCAAGAAATTCACTTCCAGAGTGACCAGTCGAACCTTTGATGTAGCCAGTTATTTGCGGGCTCGGGGCAGTGACAGTGTAGTCATTCAGGATATTTCTTCGACGAATTTTGAAGAGTATCGAGCAGTCAATGAGCTGATTTTGACAGGTAAGAAGCTTTTGCCAAATGTGATTGTAGCAGCGGGTGCTGAAAATGCTAGCTATGATACAGTCGTCATTAGTAAGGCAGCTGACACCATGCTTGCCATGTCAGGCATTGAAGCAACCTTTGTGGTCAGCAGGAATACCGAGGGTTATGTATCCATTTCAGCTCGTAGTCGCAGTAAGATCAATGTTCAGCGGATTATGGAGAAAATGGGTGGTGGCGGCCACTTTAATCTAGCAGCAGCACAAGTTAGCGATCAAACGGTTGCTGAAGTCACTCAACGTCTAAATCAAGAGATTATGGATCAAGTGATGGATAATGAGGAATCAATAGAAAAGGAGAAATAAAATGAAAGTTATTTTTTTAGAGGATGTAAAAGGAAAAGGGAAAAAAGGGGAAATCAAGGAAGTACCTACTGGCTATGCTCAAAATTTCCTGATTAAGAAAAATCTGGCTAAGGAAGCCAATGCGCAAGCTATCGGTGAGCTGAGAGGAAAGCAAAAATCTCAAGAAAAAGCCCACGCAGAAATGGTAGCAGAGGCTCAAGCTATCAAAGCTAAGTTGGAAGAAGAAGCAACGGTCGTGGCTTTTACAGAGAAAGTCGGACCAGACGGACGGACTTTCGGTTCGATTACCAACAAAAAAATTGCTGATGAACTACAAAAGCAATTTGGTCTAAAAATTGATAAACGGAATATCAAGGTTGATTCTCCCATTCGTTCGATTGGTTTGATTGATGTTCCTGTAAAGATTTACCAAGATGTGACAAGTGTGATTCGCCTGCGGGTTACGGAAGGGTAGAAAGGGAATAAAGGAAGGATTCACCTATGGCAGAGATTGATGAGTTGCGAGCTCAGCCTCAAGATATTTTAGCAGAGCAGTCTGTACTAGGGGCCATTTTCATCGATGAGAGCAAACTGGTCTTTGTCCGTGAATATATTGAGCCTGGGGATTTCTTTAAATATGCCCATCGGCTGATTTTTAAGGCTATGATTGACTTGGCGGATCGTGGGGATGCTATCGATGCGACCACCGTTCGCAATATTTTGGATAGCCAAGGAGACTTGCAGAATATTGGTGGCTTGAGCTATCTGGTGGAGGTCGTTAATTCTGTGCCGACTTCTGCCAATGCAGAGTACTATGCCAAGATCGTCTCTGAAAAAGCAATCTTACGCCGCTTGATTTCACGCTTGACAGAATCCATCAACCAAGCCTATGATGGGGAAAGACCATCCGAGGAAATCATTGCAGGAGCAGAAAAGGCTCTGATTGATGTCAGCGAAACGGCCAGCCGCAGTGGGTTTAAAAATATTCAAGATATTCTAAATCTTAACTTTGCTAATCTAGAAGCCCGTTCTCAGCAAACTACTGATATTACAGGGATTGCGACGGGTTACCGTGAGTTGGATAAGATGACGACGGGCTTGCACGAAGAAGAGTTAATCATCCTAGCTGCTCGTCCAGCGGTCGGTAAGACAGCCTTTGCCCTCAATATCGCCCAGAATATCGGGACTAAGCTGGATAAGACAGTGGCTATCTTCTCTCTAGAAATGGGGGCAGAGAGCCTGGTCGACCGGATGCTGGCTTCAGAAGGAGTGATTAATTCTCACTCCATTCGTACGGGGCAACTAACAGATGAAGAGTGGCAGAAATATACCATTGCGACGGCTAATCTGGCCAATGCGAGTATCTATATTGATGACACGCCAGGGATTCGGATTACGGAGATTCGTTCGCGAGCTCGTAAGTTGTCTCAAGAGACAGGCAATCTTGGTCTGATTTTGATTGACTACCTGCAGCTGATTACAGGAACGGGTCGAGAAAACCGTCAACAGGAAGTTTCGGAAATTTCCCGCCAGCTTAAGATTTTAGCGAAGGAGCTCAAGGTGCCGGTTATTGCTCTGAGTCAGCTCTCGCGTGGCGTGGAGCAGCGGCAGGATAAGCGACCAGTGCTGTCTGATATTCGGGAGTCTGGGTCTATCGAGCAGGATGCGGATATCGTAGCCTTTCTTTACCGGGATGACTACTATGAACGGGCCGGTGAGGAAGAGGAAGGCATTCCTAACAATAAGGTTGAAGTCATTATTGAGAAAAACCGGAGCGGAGCGCGTGGTACGGTTGAGCTAATTTTCCAAAAAGAATATAATAAGTTTTCAAGTATTTCTAAAAGAGAGGATGTATAGTATGAGTGATGCATTTACAGATGTAGCAAAAATGAAGAAAATCAAGGAGGACATCAAGGCTCACGAGGGGCAGATGGTAGAGATGACCTTAGAAAATGGCCGTAAGCGCCAAAAAAGCAAACAAGGTCGCTTGATTGAAGTTTATCCTTCTCTATTTATCGTTGAGTATGAAAATGAAGGGGGGCAGCCGGGTGAAATTGCTAACACCTATGTGGAGTCCTATACTTACTCAGATATTTTGACAGAGAAAAATTTAATTCGCTATTTTGACTAAGAATAATAGGTGATTCCAGAACTTTGTATTGCTTCCTAGAGTTGGGTAAAACCCAACTTTGAGGAACAGTTCATTTCTGGGATTTTTCTTAACCTAAACATGCTATACTAAGGATGGTTAAGATCAGCCGAATGGTGTATCTGCGAAGGCATGAGCTAGAGCTTACGAAAGCTCCTACATATAGAGAAAGGGCTGGTGAAAGAATTGATAAGAAATTTAGTTTTTGACTTAGGAAATGTCTTGATTGAATGGAATTCTGAAAAAATCTTGACCACTTTCGAACCTGAGAAAGAGCGTCGACAGATTCTTAGACAGGCTATTTTTGATTCGGATGTCTGGCATCAAACAGACAAGGGAGAGTTGAGCTTGAAAGAAGCCTGTGACGAAGTGCTAGCTCAGCTGGATGACTCCTACCATCCTGCTGTTCAGAATATCTTCTACAATTGGTATGAGGTTGTGGAGGTTTACAGTGGTTTACAGGAGCAGATTGGCTTATGGGCTAATCAAGGTTATCGCATTTACATCCTGTCAACTACTTGCGAGATTTTTTACCGTATTGAAAAAGCTGGTTTGCTGCCCATCTTTCCACTGCTGTCGGGCTATATCCTTTCCTCAGAAGTCGGGGTTGTCAAGCCAGAGCTAGAGATTTATCAAAAGCTACTAAAAAAGTATAGTCTTGATCCGACAGAGTCAGTCTTTATTGATGACATTCAAGCTAACTTGGATACGGCAGCTGAACTGGGTTTTGAAACCATCTTATCCACAAGTGAGCCAGAGAATATCAGGGCTATGGAGTCTTTGTTGGCTGCGAAAGGGAAGTTTGGCTAATTGATGATCGTTTGATTCACTTATCGTTGAAAAGTAGTGAGTCCAAGCTCCAATCTTGACATTTGCTGATGATTGCGTTATCATAATCCTATATATGGGAGTCTGTGTACAGTCTGAGAGGAAGTGTAAGCTTCGACCGCACCTGATCTGGGTAATGCCAGCGTAGGGAATTGTATTTGTAAAGACCTTGTGGTTTTGCTAAAATGGGGAATTATTCACCAATCTTTAGTTTACTGATGCATGCAACACCTTTTCCATATTGGAAAAGGTGTTTTTGTATGGAAAGCAAGGTGTTTATAAAGGGAGCTCGCTGTCTTTTTGATTAAAAACCAAGTTATTTTCTTGTGAATTTTAATCCTATCTGCATACATTATTCTCAGATGAAGCATGAAAGTAAGGAGGTGAAGAGATGAGAGCCAGTATCGCTTTACAAATTCTTCCTTTGTCACATGATGTGAATCGTTTGGCAGTCATAGAGGAAGTAATTGAATTTTTGCAAAAACAGCCAGTGAAGATGGTCGTGACGCCTTTTGAGACCGTTCTAGAAGGGGAATGGGAGACCTTATTTCCTATTCTGCAGCAGGCGATTGAGCTTGCAGGCACTCAGGCAGACAATGTCTTTGCTAATGTGAAAATAAATTATGGAAAGATTTTAAGTATTGATGAAAAACTTGAAAAATATCCTGCGACAGCAGATTAGCCTTTTTGGTATGCTGGGAATTCTTGTCATCTGGCAGGTCATGGGCTGGCTCAAGCTCTTACCCAAGTTTATCCTTCCGACACCTCTGGAAATCGGTCAGGCCTTTATCAGAGATGCAGGCTTTCTAGCAGGTCATAGTTGGGCGACCTTAAAAGTAGCCTTGCTGGGTTTAGTCTTGGGTGTCATCTTGGCCTGTATACTAGCTGTGCTCATGGACAGCATGAGCTGGCTCAATGATTTGATTTACCCAATGATGGTCGTGGTCCAGACGATTCCGACCATTGCTTTGGCGCCAATTCTGGTTCTCTGGCTGGGTTATGGGATTTTGCCTAAGATTGTGCTGATTATTTTGACGACGACTTTTCCGATTATCGTCAGTATTCTGGATGGTTTTCGGCATTGTGACCAGGATACTCTAACTCTCTTTGAGCTTATGCAGGCCAATCGCTGGCAGATTCTCTGGCATTTTAAGATTCCAGCTAGTTTGCCTTATTTCTATGCGGGCTTGCGCGTCAGTGTTTCCTATGCCTTTATCACGACCGTGGTTTCTGAATGGCTGGGCGGTTTCGAAGGCTTGGGTGTTTATATGATTCAGTCCAAGAAACTTTTCCAGTACGATACTATGTTTGCTATTATCATATTGGTTTCGGTTATCAGTCTTCTGGGGATGAAGCTGGTGGCTGTCAGTGAAAAATATGTCATTAAGTGGAAATAGGAGCTCAGCTCTGCTATTTCCAAAGAAAGAAAAGAGGATTATAATGAAAAAAACTTATAAAGTGTTCTTGGCAAGTTTGGCTGCCGTGTCAATCTTTGGCCTAGCGGCTTGTGGTAAGTCAGGCTCAGAGTCTGCTAGTAAGGATAAAAAGATTGATTTTATTCTAGACTGGTCACCAAACACCAACCATACTGGCCTTTATGTAGCTCAGGAAAAGGGCTACTTTAAGGAAGCAGGTGTGGATGTGGATATCAAGTTACCGCCTGAAGATAGCAGTTCGGATTTGATTATCAACGGCAAGGCACCTTTTGGTATCTATTTCCAGGACTCCATGGCTAAAAAACTGGATAAGGGTGCAGAAATCACGGCTGTTGCAGCCATTGTAGAGCATAATACTTCGGGCATTATTTCCAAAAAATCTGCAGGGATTACAAGTCCTAAGGATCTGGCCGGGAAGAAATACGGTACTTGGAATGATCCAGTGGAGCTGGGTATGCTGAAAACTTTGGTAGAAAGCCAAGGTAGCAAGTTTGATGATGTAGAGAAGGTTCCAAATAACGATTCCAACTCAATTACGCCGATTGAAAATGGCTTGTTTGATGCAGCATGGATTTATCATGGCTGGGACGGTATCATGGCTCAAACTCAGGGCATGGACACAAATTTCTTTTACATGAAGGACTATGTCAAGGAGTTTGACTATTACTCTCCAGTGATCATTGCCAATAATGACTATCTGAAGAAGAATCCAGACGAGGCGAAAAAGGTTTTACAGGCCATCAAGAAGGGCTACCAATATGCTATGGAGCACCCTGAAGAAGCAGCGGATATTTTAATCAAGCATGCGCCAGAGCTGAAGAACAAACGAGACTTTGTCTTGGCTTCCCAAAAATATCTGTCTGAGCAATATGCATCGGATAAGGACAAGTGGGGTCAGTTTGAGGCTAGCCGCTGGAATGCCTTTTACAAATGGACCAAGGATAAGGGCATCGTGAACAATGACTTGAGTGACAAGGGATTCAGCAACGATTATATAAAATAATGACAGAAATTAAACTTGAAAATGTAAGCTACGCTTATGATGAGCAGCAGATTTTGAAAGATATCAGCCTAGAGGTAGAAGCAGGTCAGGTGGTGGCGATTTTGGGTCCTAGTGGCGTTGGGAAATCGACTCTCTTTAATCTGATTGCTGGGATTTTGGAGGTCCAGTCGGGCAGGATTATCCTAGACGGGCAGGAAAATCCTAAGGGGCGGGTGAGCTATATGCTGCAGAAGGACTTGCTGCTGGAGCACAAGACGGTGTTGGGCAATGTCATCTTGCCCCTGCTAATCCGAAAGGTATCCAAAAAGGAAGCGACGGAGCAGGCAAGTCAGATTTTGAAGGAGTTCGGGCTCTTTGATGTGGCAGACAAGTATCCACATGAGCTGAGCGGGGGAATGCGGCAGCGCGTGGCCCTGCTAAGGACCTATATGTTCGGGCACAAGCTATTTCTTCTGGACGAGGCCTTTAGTGCCTTGGATGAGCTGACCAAGATGGAGCTACACGCTTGGTATCTGGACATTCACCGTAAGTTGGGCTTGACGACTCTTCTCATTACTCATAGCATCGAGGAGGCTCTGGCTCTCAGCGACCGTATCTATATTCTGAAAAATCGGCCTGGGCAAATCGTAGCAGATCTCCAGCTGACTTGGTCAGACAGTGAGGCTAAGGAACTACAAAAGCTGCGATACAAGCAGGAGATTTTGAAGCTTTTGGGGCTATAAGTTGCCTTGTTTTCTAAAAATGACTTGAATCAAGCCTCTGGGCTTGATTTTTTTGTAGGAGTCCCTTTACTTTTGACTTTATTCATGGTACAATAGCCTTTGTGTGAAATAGCAGCAGGAAAGCATGGAGCTCGTCAACAGAACATCAGCTATAAAAGTAGCCTTAGCTGTTTGGGCGAAAATGTTCTGCACGAATCAGGGCTTTCTAAGTGACTATTTCCACCGAAATATTTTTATTTTTAGGAGGACATTCACATGTCACGTTATACAGGACCATCTTGGAAACAAGCTCGTCGCCTTGGCCTTTCACTTACAGGTACAGGTAAAGAATTGGCACGTCGTAACTACGTACCAGGACAACACGGACCAAACAACCGTTCTAAATTGTCAGAATACGGTTTGCAATTGGCTGAAAAACAAAAACTTCGTTTCACTTACGGTGTAGGTGAAAAACAATTCCGTAACTTGTTCGTACAAGCTACAAAAATCAAAGGTGGAATCCTTGGTTTCAACTTCATGCTTCTTTTGGAACGTCGTTTGGATAACGTTGTTTACCGTCTTGGTCTTGCGACTACTCGTCGTCAAGCTCGTCAATTCGTAAACCACGGTCACATCCTTGTTGACGGAAAACGCGTTGATATTCCATCATACCGCGTAACTCCAGGTCAAGTGATCTCAGTTCGCGAAAAATCATTGAAAGTTCCTGCAATCCTTGAAGCGGTAGAAGCTACTCTTGGACGTCCAGCATTCGTATCATTCGACGCTGAAAAATTGGAAGGTTCATTGACTCGCTTGCCAGAACGCGACGAAATCAACCCAGAAATCAACGAAGCACTTGTCGTTGAATTCTACAACAAAATGCTTTAATTTCTATTGGAAATTTATTCAGAAGCCGTTTTCGGCTTCTTTTTTATTCGATTAATAAAAAGAGGCTGGGATATCTTGTCCCAGTCTTTATTAGTTCTTGGGTTTTATAGCATCTTTAAAAGAAGATTAGCCATTTGTTCAGGGCTTTCCTTACTGCCTCGGGCGATCCACATTTGGTAGACGCCAAAGAAGGCATTAACGAGGTAGACGATGCCGTATTCCTTTTCGATTTGATTGAAAGCTTTATTGCGAAACCGTTCCTGTAGGATTTGGGAAAGTAAGGATTGGAGCTTATGGCGTAGGAAATTTTGGATTTCCCTGGTGCCATTTTCCGTCAAGAGGGCAGCCAGAAGAGGCTCTTGGGTCAGGAACTGAAAGACCTCTGTGATAGCGACTGCGACATCTTCACGATTGTGCTCAAAGATGTATTCTAGTTGATGAAAGAGCCCTTGCTGATAGCGCTCAATCATATCATATTTATCCTTGTAGTGCGTATAAAAGCTACTGCGACTGATACCAGCAGCTCGGGCCAATTCGACTGTTGTGATGTGGTCAAAAGACTCTTTCTGCAATAATTCAACCATGGCCTTCTCAATGATGGCCTTGGTTTTTTTACGTTTATTACTTTCTGTCATTTTAATCTTTCCTTTATGATTGAATTGTACAAAATTAGACAAGGTGTACAAAAACAGAATTTTCTGCTTGCCTTAATTTTTTTATTGTGTATAATCTATTATATCAAATTTTTAGACAATGTGTATAAAAAAGGAGAAGAGATGTTCAAAGAATGGAAAGCGATCTTCAAAAAACCAAAGATTATTGTAGTCATGCTGGGGGTTGCCTTAATTCCAGCCTTGTATAATGTGATTTTTTTGAGCTCTATGTGGGATCCATATGGCAAACTTTCTGATTTGCCAGTAGCGGTGGTCAATCAGGACCAGAAGGCAAGCTTATATGGAAAAGACTTGTCCATTGGTTCAGATATGGTTCAAGATATGAAGAAAAATGCAGCGATGGATTTTCATTTTGTGGATAAGGATCAGGCAGAGAAGGGACTGGAAAAGGGCGACTATTACATGGTGGTGACTCTACCCAAGGATCTATCAGCCAATGCGGCTAGTATCTTGAGCAATCAGCCCAAGCAGGTCACGATTCACTATCAAACATCCAGTGGGCATAGTTTTATCGCTAGTAAAATGAGTGATTCTGCCATGACTTCGATGAAGCAATCGGTCAGTCAGAAGATCACGAACAGCTATGTGACCAGCCTTTTTGCGAGTATGGATAAGCTAAAAGGTGGACTTAGCACGGCTGCAGATGGTACAGCTAAATTGGCCGAAGGCAGTCAGGAATTGGCAAATGGCGGCCAAAAGCTCTCTACTAACTTGGAAAGCCTAGCTCAGTCCAGCCTCACTTTCTCAGATGGAGCCACAGCGCTGTCAACTGGTCTGGTAGCATACACAAATGGAGTGGCTCAGATCAATGCTGGCTTGCCGACTTTTACTAGCAAGATGACAGAGTATACAGATGGAGTTGGGCAGCTTTCAGCTGGTGCCAGTCAATTAACCGCTCAGTCACAAACTTTACTAAATGGAACCAACCAACTGACGGGCAATTCACAGGAATTAGTCGCTGGTGTGGAGCGACTAAACAGCGGCTTGGCAGAACTGCAATCATCTGTTAATAGTAGTGTTACTGCTAATCAAGAAAAGGTTGCTCAGTTGACGGCGGGTCTAGATCAGCTCAATACAGCCATTCAGAATGCCACATCGGGAACAAGCTTGCCAACGGAAACAATTGCGGCTTCTCTCACGACGATTGCGACCAATGCGCAGTCTTTGGCAAGTAGTGCGCAAAGTGATCGGGCGGCAGCCGTGGCTGCTTTAGAAGGCACAGCTGCTTACCAAAAACTTTCTACCGATGAGCAAGAAGAACTAAAATCAGCTCTAGCAGGTGGTACTGATTTTAGCAGTAGTGCAGCGGCAACTATTGTACAGGAAGTCCAGACCATCCAGACGAATCTGCAAGGTATGCAAACAGCCAGCAGTCAGGCAAGTCAGCTGTCGGCAGCGGCCAACCAAGTCCTGCCAGGTGCTTCAGCTATGATTAGTGGTCTCTATGGTGGCTTGGGTCAGGTAAATGAAGCGCTATCCTCTGCCAGCACTGGTTCAGCGACCCTTTCTCAAGGCATTACGGCTTATACAGGTGGCCTTTCTCAAGTAGCTCAGGGAGTAGCGGCTTATACTACAGGGGTCGACCAGCTTTCTCAAGGAGCGGCTAATTTAGCGAGCCATAATGACCAAGTGACTTCAGGAATCGGTCAAATCAGCTCAGGCCTCTCTCAATTACATGATAAATCATCTACTTTGGTCGCAGGGATGCAAACATTATCTACAGGTGCCACTCAAATGGCAGATGGTTCTCAGCAGTTAGCGACTGGTGGTCTCACCTTGAACAGTGGGCTGGGAAATTTATCAATCGGCGCTCAGACTCTAAATACAGGGTTGACGGATGCCAAGGGTCAATTGTCCGAGCTTTCAGTGACAGAGGACAATGCGGCTGCCTTGGCTGGTCCTGTCGAACTGAAAAAGACAGATAAAGATCAGGTCGGTAAAAATGGTATTGGTATGGCTCCCTACATGATTTCTGTTGCTCTTTTTGTAGCGGCGATTTCTACCAATGTTATTTTTGGCACGCTTCCTTCTGGTCAAGTTCCAGCTTCTCGCAAAGCTTGGCTTAAGGCTCGTTTGGAGGTCAATGGCTTGATTTCTGTTTTGGCTGGCATCTTGGTTTACGGAGCAGTTCATTTGATCGGTCTTAAGGCTAACTACGAATGGATGACGCTGGCCTTGACTGTTTTAGCCAGCATGGCCTTTATGGCGGTTGTGACGACTCTGGTCACTTGGGATAGTAAGGTTGGGGCCTTTATCTCCTTGATCCTCTTGCTCCTGCAACTGGCTTCCAGCGCTGGTACTTATCCGCTGCCCCTGACGGCGGAAATCTTCCAAATGCTCAATCCAATCTTGCCGATGAGCTATGCGGTGTCAGGACTGAGGGAAACGATCTCGATGAATGGTCAAATCGGTGGCCAACTAGCCTTCTTGACTGCGACTTTACTGTTTTTCATGGTTTTAGGTACAATAGCTTATCGCCCTGATAAGAAGAAAATCATTTAAGATAGAGAAGAGTGCAGATTATTTTCTCTATGAAAGGAACAACTTGGTTTTGTGAACAGAACCAAGTTTTTTGTTTCACGTGAAACAGTAGAGAATTTTGCTGTGTAGATTTTCTCCACAAGTCTATGTTATTCAGTATGAAAATAAGAATGTTTTGTTTTCTTTAAGTTTTCTTTAGCCTTGCTTTAAGTTTTCATCCGTAAAATGGCTCTAGTTACAAGAAAGACAGGGGGAGAATCCATGGCTAAAAAGACATTTAAAGATAAATTTCAACGATTTGAAACCAAATACATTATTTCCAAAGAAACCTTGGCCGATTTATTGACCGAGTTTGAAAGCCATCTGGTGGAGGATGAGCATGCTTACTCGACCATCCATAATCTTTACTACGACACCGCGACTTATCAAATGATTCGTGAGTCCTTAGAAAAGCCCTATTTTAAAGAAAAATTGCGCGTGCGGACCTACGATGAAAATCCAAGAGAAGACAGTCAAGTCTTTTTGGAAATCAAGAAAAAAGTGCGTAAGATTGTCTACAAGCGCCGCATTTCGACAGATCTAGTGGCTGCCGAGGCTTACTTGGAGGGCGATCACAGTAAGATTGAAGATTGTCAGATTCGTGAGGAAATCGACTGGCTGAGTCAGCGCTATGGTGGCCTGCAGCCCATGATGTATATCTACTATAATCGTTATTCTATGAAGGGGATTGAGGATCCCAATGTTCGCATTACCATTGACCACGATTTGACCTACCGCAACTATGATTTGAGCCTCTTGCATGGTCATTACGGGGAAAATCTTCTGTCGGATCATCATGTGATTATGGAAGTCAAGGTGCCAGGAGCCTATCCGCTCTGGCTAAGTGAGATTTTGGACCGCCATCAGGTCTTCCCAAGCTCCTTTTCCAAATACGGGGTTGCTTACAAGAAAACGACAGACTATAAAGGAGCTGTAAATCATGCTTAGTCACTTATTCTATGATATTTTTACCGATACGGCCGTAGATCCGGCTATGATGATGTTGGCTATTGGAGTATCCTTGCTTTTGGGCTTAGTCATTGCCAAGGTTTACCAGTTTAAGACAGTTTACAGCAAATCCTTTGTGATGAGTTTGGCGCTTTTGCCGACCTTGATTGCAATTGTGATTTTCTTGGTCAATGGAAGTTTGGGAGCAGGGGTTGCCGTTATGGGAGCTTTCAGCTTGATTCGTTTCCGTTCTGCACCGGGAGGTGCCAAGGAGCTGGTGTCCATTTTTCTGGTCATGACAATTGGGATTGCCATCGGAATGGGCTATCTGGTCTTTGCGACCGTCTTTACCTTCATCATGTCGCTCGCCATGCTGCTGCTTGAAGTGGTTAATTTTGGACAGATGAAGCATTCCATGCGCCAGCTGACTGTTGTCATACCAGAAAGTCTGGACTATGAAAGCATTTTTGATGATATTTTCAACAAAGCTGCCAATCATGTTGAACTGGCTAATGTCAAAACCTCTGATATGGGGAGCTTGTTCAAGATTAAATACATCATTCAGCTGAATGGTCGAATGACCGAAAAAGAACTCATCGATGCCCTACGCACGCGCAATGGAAATCTAGAGATTGCCATCAGCCGCTATATCACGAAAGAAAATGAATTATAATATCTAGAAAGAGGCCAATCATGAAAACAGGCAAGAAAAAAATATTTCAGAAAATAAAACTAATGGTGCCCCTAGCGCTGATGAGCGTTAGCTTGGGAGCTTGCAGCTTGACCAGCCAGTCCAGCGCTCCTACGAGTGCTAGTACCACGACCACTCAAACGGCTATCAGTACGACAAAGACAGATACATCTAGCTATTTTACGGATCGTGATCAGGATGCTTCTTATGATGAGTCGACAGCAACCAAGATTAGCTTGAGCGGCTCTACAGCCAAGGTATCCGGTGACGGAGCGAGCGTTTCTGGCTCAACGGTGACCATTACGGCAGCCGGGACTTATGTCCTCTCTGGCAGCAGTGAAAATGTGCAGATTGTCGTCAAGGCTGGCGATCAAGACAAGGTGCAAATCGTCTTGGATGGCGTGACTATGACAGGGACGGATGCAGCCATTGTGGTAGAAAATGCGGATAAAACCTTCATTACCCTAGCTGAAGGCAGCAAAAATAGCATTTCTGACTCAGCCAATCACACCAATACTGACTACGATGCGGCCATTTACAGTAAAGACGACTTGACTTTCAACGGCTCAGGCAGTCTGACCATCGAAGGAAAATACGGTAACGCAGTCGAGTCTAATGATGACCTGCGCATCACAGGCGGGACTTATACGATTAAAGGCTACAAGAATGGCTTATCAGCCAATGATGCCATCAACATCAAGGAAGCTAGTCTGGATATTACCGCGACGGAGGATGCGATCCACGCAGATAATGACGAGGATACTTCGCTTGGAAATCTCTATATCCAGTCTGGCACCATTACGATTAATGCTGGAGATGACGGCCTTCATGCCAGCAATGCAGCGGTGATTGACGGTGGCACCATCACAGTCAAGTCCAGTGTCGAAGCTTTAGAGGGAACAAATGTCACGATTAACAGCGGTACACTTGATCTTTATGCGACGGATGATGGGATCAATGCAGCCAGTACGGCGACTGGGGCTGAGATTTTTATCAAGATTACTGGTGGTGATATCAAGGTTGAGGTCGGCCAAGGCGATACAGATGCTCTTGACTCCAATGGCGATATCATCATGACAGGCGGAAACCTAGCCATCACATCCACTGTATCTGCCTTTGACTTTGATGGTAAGGCTACCTATACGGGCGGGACTATCACGGTTAATGGGCAAAATCGAACCGAAATCACAGCAGATGGCCCTGGTGGTGGCGGTGCCCCAGGCGGCCAAGGTGGCGGTCCCGGCGGGCATTGATTAGAAAAAATCTAAGCAGAGATTGTGCTTAGATTTTTTTGTTTAAATCGGCATAAAATGTACAAAAATGATATACTAGTCTCAATAATGACAAGGAGTAATACGATGAGAAAAACGGCTATTTTTGAAGATGTTGTTTCGATTATGACCCAAGATTCGGCAACTAAAAAGGATATTGCCGGTGCGGATCCGACTGGTTTTCGCGAATGTATTTCAGACGATATGAGTGAAAAGGACTTTCTTTATCAGGTTCAGACTTATCTAGCTAGCTTCGGAGTTATCGGCCACGTAGCTTTTCGGGAGAAATATGCTAAGCCAAAAGGTTTTGTTCTACGTTCAATAATCCAAGGACTTTATGTTGAGCAGGCTAATGCAGATACGAATTTACAGGCGGGCGATCAAATTGTGAAACTGGATGGACAGCATCTAGAAGAATTTTATAGGATGCACCGAGCGTATTTTACCAGTTCAACACCCGAGCGAAACTACCGTGAGTGGAGCGAATTGATTTCAAAAGCTAGGCAAGTGACTGTTTTGCGAGCAGGAGCAGAGCAAATCCTTTCAGTTGAGCCTAGCCAGAATCCTATAGAGAGCCGATTTGAATGGAAAGAGTTAGAAAAGGGTGTTATTTATCTCCGTTTGGATGACTTTAGGAACGAGAAAGCCATCAACAAACTCTATCAGGAAGCACAAGATACTATCAAGAGGGCTGCTTGTCTGGTGATTGATGTCCGTCAGAATACTGGCGGGATGGACTCGCTGTATTTTCCCCTGCTCCACTATGCTCTTTCTGAGGGGCAAAGCTATTCTGACTTGGACTGGACTGATGAAGGGATGGAAATTCTCTACACAGAGCGGAATGTCGACCTGCGTTTGAAAGATTTTGAAGCCTACGTGCAACAGGAAGGGATTAACCAGGAGACGAAGGATTTGTTGGAGATAATCATGCAAGACCTGCAGGCCAATCGGGGCAAAGGCTATGTCAAATTTGGAGGCGAGGACAGGGAAATGTTTCCTAATGTGAAAGGAGGAAGCCATCCTGAGAAGATTTTTGTCTTGGCAGATGTTTACTGTGCTTCGTCGGGAGACAATTTTGTCCAGATGATGAAATGGTTTCCTAAGGTGACGGTTCTGGGGCGCCCGACTCTTGGAATACTAGATTATTCCAACTGCTGTCAGGTAGATTATGGTGACTATAGTTTGAACTTTCCAACTTCACGCGCTCTAGCACTTGATAAGGGACAGGGGATGACAGACAAGGGGATTGAACCAGACATCCTTATTCCTTGGACAGTTGAGCATCTGGAGCGGGATGTGGATTTGGAGCGCTGTTTAGCGATGATTCATGACTTTTAGATATCAAAAACGACCTTTTGTTTGGAGGTCGTTTCATGTTTATTCATCAATTCTGATGGCCATTTTTTCCGTATCCACGGTCATTTGAGCACCGATGGTAATGGTAAAGAGCGGCTGAGTATGGGCAAAGTCCAAGTCATAGAGGACGGGAATAGTCTTGAGAATTGGATGTTTATCCAAGATGTAAAGGAGCAACTCCTCTGTCATCTGGCATTCTTTTGGAAAGCGACCGACGAGAAGGGCCTGTGGGTTAGGATAGGCCTGAAGGAGGGCGGCAAGATTGCGGTCAAACTCTACATAATCATCTTCCTCTGCCTCTTCAACAAAGAGGACATAGTTTTCATCTGTCGGGGCATAGGGTGTCCCGCGCAGAAGTGAGAAGGTAGAGAGATTGCCGCCGATAGCAGTGGCTTGGGCTTTTCCATGGTTGTAGACTTTCCACTCTGTCTCATGGAAAGTCAGTGGCGCATCTGGAAGATACCAAGCATTACTGCCCCATTTTTCACTAGGAGTCAATTCATAAGAAGTCTGGCTGACGGCCTTGAGCCAGCTCTCGGTCTGATAGTCCTGCAGGGCATCCATCTTAAAGCTAGAGTAGGACGGTCCCATGTAGGTTTTCATACCAGTCTTACTATAGATAGCGTTGAGCACGGCTGTTGTGTCTGAGTAGCCGCAGAAAATCTTAGGATTTCTAGCAATCAATTCAAAGTCCAGATAGGGCAGGAGCTCATTGCAGTTAAAACCTCCGATGGTGGCCAGAATAGCATCAACGGAGTCATCTGAGAAGGCAGCATGAATGTCTGCCACCCGGCTTTCGATGGAGGCAGAACCTAACATATCATTTTCCAGATAATGCTCCGAAAAAGACACGGTAAATCCTAACTTTTCCAAGCGCTCCTTGGCGGCTAGATTGGCCTCAAAGCCGCCAAGACGTTCGATTGACGACGAGGGACTGACGACCCGAATGTGCATGCCAGATGTGAGTTTTTTCATAGGGACCTCCTTATGATAAATTTTTATAGAGTATCATAACATAAAGGCTATAGGAAGTAAAGGTGGGGTTAGAGAACTTTTAGTAAGTCCGATAAGGAATTTACAGTAAAATCGGGTTCTTCTGAGGATGATTGGATTGGACTATATGCACTAAATCCTTGTTTTATCCAAATAGTTTTCATGCCTAATGCCTTAGCTGGCGCAATATCATTATCAAGTCTGTCACCAATCAAAGTCGCAGATGAAGCAGAACATGAAGCTTGTTGAAGGGCTAGTTGAAAAATTTTAGAACTAGGTTTAGAAAATCCACAATCAGCTGATGAGATAATCAGGTCAATCCATTGTCTGATACCAAAGTTTTCTAACCGCTTTTCTAAGTTAGGTAGCTGATTAGCAATAACACCTATTTTATAGCGATTATGCAAAGTTTCTAAAACTATTTTTGCATCTGGATAAAGTATTTCTAGCTCAGATTTCCACTTTGGTCGTTCTAAACCATACTCTTGTAGCGCTATTAAATCTCCCTTTAGCCCCTCTTGAAATAAAACTAGCATTCTCTGATAAAATGTATCATAAGTGATATTTGTTTCTGCGATTGCTTGTTCAATCCTATCCTGATAAGCTTTCTCTTCATTGATTAAAGTAGAACCAATATCAAAAAATAGCCATTTATAATTTGTCATTCGAAACACCTCTTTATTTTATTTTACCATTTTGAACTTTAAAAAACGGAACCAATCAGGCTCCGTTCTATTTTTAATGACTAATCTCAATACTGCCGGTGCTGGTGCGGGCGGTCAGCTTGGCTTGAGCCTGTTCATTGGTATGAATGACCCGATCGCCTATGAAGTCCTCTTGGTCGTGGCTGGTCTGCATGTCCTTGGGCAGTTCAATGTCACCTAGATCTGTTTGGAGATCCAGTGAGATGGCTTTGTAGGTCTCTTCGGCGAGGTGGAGATCAATGGAACCATTGCCGCTGGACATGTTGATATTGCCCTTGAGGGTTAGTTTATCACTAGTGATACTACCGTTGGCGAGACTGATTTGAGTATCGGTCAGGCTGGTTTGGACTAGCTCGATGCTGCCATTAGCACTTTCAATGCTACCGCTCTTAATTTGGCTCTGACTGAGTTCGATCGAACCATTACTGAGATCGGCTTTTAATTTTTTGATTGTCAGGTCATTGATTGATAGGCTGCCGTTAGCTAAACTGGCCTTAACCTCTTCCAAGCTCTTTCCCTTAGGTAGGCTTAGAGTGATTTGTTGAGTCCTTTCCAAATCTCCATTTATCAAGCCCAGTAGAGAGCGCAGACCGCTGTTAATGTTGATAAAAAAGCTTGATTCGTTAATGTATAAACTTCCGTTTTCAGCTTTAGTGGTTACTTTTTCAGATGTCTTGCCATCTCCTTGATAATAGGTCAAGTGAACCTTATCATCGGGCGATTCTTCGATAATAACCGAGCGGTTGCTCAGCTCTAGATTTAAGGAATGGATATTGCCATAGGTTTCTTCTTGCTTGGCCATCTTAGCGCTGGAAACGGAGCTTCTCACCAGATCCTGCAGACCACCACTTGCTAGCCCTGCCAGTATGAGGCCTAGACCCAGCAGACAGACAACAATCGCAATGCTGAACACGGTTTTTCTTACTTTAAACATGACGGCCTCCTTTCCGTGCCAAGGCTTGGGCGAGTTTGACAAAGCTGAGTTTGATAAAGCGAAGGATAGGACCAATGCTGAGATAGAAGAGTCCAGCCAAGCCTAAGGCTAAGAGGCTCATTCCCAAACTGAGGGCAAAAGCAGGAATCGAAGTAGCCATGCCGAGAGTCAGGCTGTCCCAAATCAGACTAGCCCCTAGGAGAAGCATAGCAAAGGTAAAGACGGCCATAACAAAAGCAAGGACACTGACGAGGAGGAAGAAAGTAAAAATCAAGGTCAAAGCCAAAATTAATAGAGGAATTGCTAGTGGAGCCGCCAAGATGGACAGAATGGCAATCTGGACGATCTGCTTGCTATTTTTGACAGAGCCAGCTTCTTGACTGTCTTCTTCTATTTTCTTGTCCAGAAGATTGATGATAATCTCGTGAGCCGCTTCCTTAGGATTGCCCAGTTCAGCTATAGCTGCTGCCTCTCCCTCTGGACCGACCTCGTCAAAGTACTCGGTGAAGTAGTCCATGGCTTCTTGATAGTCTTTTGCTGGCAACTTTTTTAAATATTTTTCTAGCTGGGCTAGATATTCAGTTCTTGTCATGGCGAACACTCCCTTCGATAATGCCCTTAATCATGCTGGTATAAAGCTCCCATTCATTTTTGAGGCTGACCAGTTGTTTCTGACCTGTTGGGGTCAGAGAGTAATATTTTCGTTTTCGACCTTGATATTCCTGAGAGTAAGTCGCTAAATACTGACTCTTTTCCAATTTTTTCAGGATAGGATAAAGCGTGGACTCCTTAATATCGGCAATGAGCTTGATAGTCTGGCTAATCTCGTAGCCATAGGAATCTTCTTTATCTAAAATCGCTAAAATCAGAAATTCTATCAGGGTAGAAGATGTAGGGAAATACATGCACTACCTCCTATATATAAAAATATTATATATAAACTTTCTACATATAGAATATCCTCTTTCGAACTAAAAGTCAAGTAATATATAGAAATTTTACTTATAGATTTTGAAAAGGTTTTCACCCTTGAAAGATAAGGGAAGTAACTCTTTTTCGCTTTATTTCCTTACAAGAATTTTACACAATTGATAGCTTTTATATTGAAATCTTTCTCTATAAAATGGTAAAATAATCTATGTCTATCTAAAAAAGATAAGAGTGAATGAAATGACAAAATATAAGACGATTTATAAGTTTGTAGGGCAGACATTGCTATACTTTGTGATTTTCGTAGCCCTGCTTTATTTCTTTAGTTATCTTGGTCAAGGTCAAGGTGGCTTTATCTACAATGAATTTTAATGTAAGAGAGTACTATACACATGTCAAATACAGCAATTACAGATATGATTGAAGCGATTGAGCACTTTGCTCAGACGCAGCCAGATTTCCCTGTCTACAATGTCCTCGGACAAGTCCATACCTACGGAGATCTAAAGGCCGATTCCGATGCATTGGCAGCCAAGATTGATAGCTTGGGGCTGGCTCCCAAGTCACCAGTCGTTGTTTACGGTGGTCAGGAGTACGAAATGCTGGCTACTTTTGTGGCCTTGACCAAGGCTGGTCATGCTTATATTCCTATTGATAGTCATTCAGCCTTGGAGCGCGTGACTGCTATTTTGGAAGTAGCTGAACCAAGCCTGATTATTGCCATTGCGGATTTTCCGTTGGCTGATACAGATGCAGATATTCTCAGTCTGGAAGAGGTTCGAGCGGCTTACGCAGAAAAGACTGCCTATGAGATGAGCCATCCTGTCAAGGGTGATGACAATTACTACATCATCTTTACTTCTGGTACGACTGGCAAACCCAAAGGTGTGCAAATTTCTCATGATAATTTGCTCAGCTTTACCAACTGGATGATTACAGACAAGGAATTTGCGACACCGAGCCGTCCGCAAATGCTGGCGCAACCGCCTTATTCTTTTGACTTGTCAGTTATGTACTGGGCACCGACTTTGGCGCTGGGGGGCACTCTCTATGCCTTGCCTTCTAGTCTGACTCAGGACTTCAAGCAGCTATTTGAAGCGATTCTCAGCCTGCCTGTAGCAATCTGGACTTCTACACCGTCCTTTGCGGATATGGCCATGCTTTCGGAAGATTTTAACAGCAAAAAAATGCCAGGCATTACGCATTTTTACTTTGATGGGGAGGAGTTGACGGTCAAGACAGCTCAGAAATTGCGGGAGCGTTTCCCTGAGGCTCGTATTATCAATGCTTACGGCCCAACCGAAGCAACGGTGGCTCTGTCTGCAGTTGCTGTCACAGATGAGATGTTAGCTACCCTCAAGCGCTTGCCAATCGGCTATACCAAGGCGGATTCACCAACCTTTGTCATTGATGAGAATGGGCAAAAGTTGTCGAATGGTCAGCAGGGTGAAATCATTGTCTGTGGACCAGCCGTATCCAAGGGCTACCTCAACAATCCTGAAAAGACAGCTGAAGCTTTCTTTGAATTTGAAGGGCTACCAGCCTATCATACAGGTGATGTTGGTACGATGACTGATGAAGGTCTCCTACTCTACGGCGGTCGTATGGACTTCCAGATTAAGTTTAACGGCTATCGCATCGAGCTAGAGGATGTGTCTCAAAACCTCAACAAATCCAAGTATATCGAGGCGGCAGTAGCAGTGCCACGCTACAATAAGGACCACAAGGTTCAAAACTTATTGGCCTACGTTATTTTGAAGGACGGTGTTGCAGAGCAATTTGACCGCGAAATCGATATTACCAAGGCTATCAAAGAGGATCTACAGGATATCATGATGTCTTATATGATGCCATCTAAGTTCCTCTATCGGGAATCTCTGCCCCTAACACCAAACGGTAAGATTGATATCAAGGGGCTGATTAGTGAGGTCAACAAGTCATGATGGATTTCTTGAAACAGCTTCCTCATCTGGAGCCTTACGGAGACCCACAGTATTTCCTTTATCTTATCTTGGCTGTTTTGCCAATCTTTATCGGACTTTTCTTTAAAAAACGCTTCCCGGTCTATGAAGCCTTAGTCAGCTTGGCCTTTATCGTCTTGATGCTGACGGGCCCTAGTCTGGCGCAGCTTTATGCCCTGCTCTTTTATGTCGTCTGGCAGACGATCTGGGTTTATTCTTATAAATTCTACCGCAAAAAGCGGGACAGCAAGTGGATATTTTATTTGCATACAGCATTGGCGATTCTGCCCCTATTCTGGGTTAAGGTCGAGCCAGCTATCAGTGGCCACCAATCACTCTTTGGCTTTTTGGGAATTTCCTATTTGACCTTCCGCTCAGTTGGTATGATCATTGAGCTGAGGGATGGCGTGCTGACTGATTTCAATCTCTGGGAATTCCTCCGCTTTATGCTCTTTATGCCCACTTTTTCTAGTGGTCCCATTGATCGTTTCAAGCGTTTCAATGAAAATTATCTCCAAATTCCAGAGCGCGATGAGCTTCTAGATATGCTGGAGCAGTCGGTCAAGTATATCATGCTGGGCTTTCTCTATAAGTTTGTCCTAGCTCATATCTTTGGCCACATGATTTTAGGGCATGTCAAGACCTATGCTCTCTATACTGGCGGTTTCTTCAATCTGGGAACGCTAGGTGTCATGTATGTCTTTGGACTGGATCTCTTCTTTGACTTTGCCGGTTATTCGATGTTTGCGGTGGCCATTTCCAATCTCATGGGCATCAAGAGCCCTATCAACTTTGACAAGCCTTTTGTTTCACGCGATTTGAAGGAATTCTGGAATCGCTGGCACATGAGCCTATCCTTCTGGTTCCGCGACTTTGTCTTTATGCGGCTGGTCATGGTGCTCATGCGCAACAAGGTCTTTAAAAACCGCAATACGACTTCCAGTGTGGCCTATCTGATCAATATGTTGGTCATGGGCTTCTGGCATGGTGTGACCTGGTATTATATCGCCTATGGTCTTTTCCACGGTCTGGGCTTGGTGGTCAATGACGCTTGGCTCCGTAAGAAAAAGACTATCAATAAAGAGCGTAAAAGCAAGGGACTGCCAGCCCTGCCTGACAACAAGTGGACCCAAGCGCTGGGGGTTGTTATCACCTTCCATGTTGTCATGTTCTCATTCTTGATCTTCTCAGGATTTTTGAATGACCTTTGGTTTAAAAAATAAAATGTAAACGAGGAAACTATAATGGATGTAAAAGCAGAAGTAATTGAAATTATTGACGAATTATTTATGGAAGATGTTTCAGACATGATGGACGAGGATTTGTTTGATGCTGGTGTTTTGGACAGTATGGGAACAGTAGAGCTGATTGTTGAGCTGGAAAACCGTTTTGACATCCGTGTGCCAGTATCAGAATTTGGCCGCGATGACTGGAATACAGCCAATAAAATCGTTGAAGGCGTAACGGAGCTTCGTAATGCTTAAACGACTCTGGCTGATTCTGGGGCCAGTCTTCTGCGCCTTGGTCATGGTCGTCTTGCTCTTTTTCTTCTATCCGCTTGAGAAAAAGCATGATGTGGAAACAGAGAAGCGGGCGGCTGTGACCCTTACAGCAGAAACGTTCAAAAGCCGTAGCAAAAAAATGACGGCCCTGACAGATCAAGATACCCGTTTTGTGCCTTACTTTGGCTCCAGCGAATGGCTGCGCTTTGACAGCATGCACCCAGCTGTTTTGGCTGAGAAGTATGACCGCAATTACCGACCTTATTTTCTAGGGCAGCGGGGGGCGGCTTCGCTCAACCAATATTTTGGAATGCAGCAGATGACCTCTGAGCTGGAAAATAAGACGGCTGTTTATGTCGTTTCTCCGCAATGGTTTACCAAAAAGGGCTATGACGCGGCGGCTTTTCAGCAGTATTTCAATAGCGACCAGCTAGCTGGTTTTCTTAGCTGGCAGGACGGTGGTGTAGGCGCTCAGTATGCAGCCCAGCGACTTTTGCAGCTCTATCCCAACATTGCTATGGGGGATATTGTCAGGAAAGTGGCCGATGGAAGCCAACTAACTTCTTTTGAGCAGCAGTATATTAATACTATGAGCCGGATTTATCAGCGGGAGGATGCTTTTTTCAGTACATTTGCTGCTGGTAATAATGGCAACTATGACACGAAGGTTTTACCTCAGCTTTCCCGTCTTCCAGATGAATTCTCCTATGAAGAATTGGAAAAACTGGCTACGGCAGATGCTGTCAAGCAGACTAATAACAATGATTTAGGGATCGATAACGACTTTTATAAGAAGCGTTTGGCTAGAAAAATCAAGAAGTTCAAAGGCTTCCAATCCAAACAGTCTTACGAAAAGTCTCCTGAGTACAATGATTTGCAGCTAGTTTTGGAACAATTTGCCAAATCTCATACGAATGTCATCTTTGTCATTCCACCAGTCAATGCCAAATGGATGGCCTATACTGGATTGAGTGAAGAGATGTACCAGCGGACAGTTGAGAAGATTAAGTTCCAGCTGGAAAGTCAAGGCTTTACAAATATTGCTGATTTTTCTAAGGACGGCGATAAGCCTTACTTTATGCAGGACACGATCCACATGGGTTGGAATGGCTGGCTGGCTTTCGACAAGGCTGTCGATCCTTTTGTGTCTAATCCTCAACCTGCTCCAAATTATCAGATCAATGAAAAATTCTTCAGTAAGGAGTGGGCTAATTACACGGGGAACTACGAGGAATTTGTCAAATAAGGTAATAGGCTGGAAGGAGGCGACATGATTCGCTTGGCGGAAATGCAGGATATCCCAGCGATTTTAGCAATTTTTGGTCAGGCTAGGGAGTTTATGCGGAATACGGGGAATCCAAATCAGTGGTCAGCTTCCTATCCGAATCGTCAGCTGGTAGAGGAAGATATTCGGGCAGGTCACTGCTATGTCTTTGAAGAGGCTGGACAAGTTGTTGGAATCTTTGCGTTCATCATCGGACCAGATCCGACCTACCAAGAGATTGAAGGTGCTTGGCATTTTTCAGAGCCTTACGGTACAATCCACCGTATCGCTTCAAATGGACAAGTCAAGGGTCTGGCTTACCTGTGTTTTGACTTTTGCTTGCAGCAGATTTCCTATCTCCGCATCGATACGCATGCGGATAACCATCCGATGCAAGCAGCCATTCGCCGCTACGGTTTTAGCCAGTGTGGCACGATTTATTTGCCAGATGGTAGCCCTCGACTTGCCTACGATTATCATCAATAAAAAAATCTGCTTATTGGGATTATCGAGGATTCTTAATGAATTAATTAGTTCCATATGATTCTTTTTAATGTGTTATAGNCACAATTAGACTATAATTCGTATAGGATCTTTTGTTTATACTAAAATACTCCACAATACCTCTATGTTATAGAGATGATAGGTTCTATAGCTATAGCGCTTGATAGAAATGCAAAAATAGATGTGGATAAAATTGTGATTCATTTAATGAGAGTAGTGACAATAGACGACAGTTTAAATGGATTGTATAGTCTTTATAAGAATAAGTAATTTCTCATATGGAATTATCTCCTGATAATTGTTGCAATAAGTATTTATAATTCAAATATGCTGAATAGTTGGACAAATATGCTATTTACGTTAGCTTAGAAGGCGCCTAATATGTAAAGATTTTATAGGATACCATAAGGATGTTGATTTATGAGAAAAGGTAGGATGTGGCGTACTATTGCCTTAATGCCTTATATAAAATGAAAAGAAAGTTTCTACTGGAAGTATAAAGTGGTAAATAGATTCTACTGTCTAAGGATAGGTACGAAAAGAGACTTAAGAAATAATAGATATAGTTTAATTATTTAATAAGTAACATGGGAATCTGTTTTTAGCAGTACTTTGTACTTCAAAATTGACAAACTCTTATAAATATGATAAATTAAAGAAGTAATAAAAACACAAAAGGAGACACCTATGTCAGTTATTAGTTTAACCCCAGAACAGCTAAAAGAACAAGCACGTATTTATACTAGTGCTAAAGATCAGATTGAACAAGCAATTCAAACTGTTAATAAAACAAACGGTGAAATTGCATCACAGTGGAAAGGTCAAGCTTTTAATGCTTACCTCGAACAGTATAATCAACTATATACTCATGTTCAAAAATTTGAAGAACTTTTAGTAAGTATTAATCAACAATTGAACAACTATGCTCAAACTGTTGCTGAACGCGACCAACATGATGCGCAAAGTTTTGGTTTGTAAAAAGAATTGAGGGGCGTCAGGGAAACTTGACGCTTATTTTTGTTATGAAAAAAAAAGCAAAATTACAGATTCTATTTATATGTTGTTTGTTACTACCTCAATTAGTGTTTGCAGATGATGGGAAGTTAAAGCTAGACACAGATATTATTACAAATGGTACTCAGGAAAATAATAATGCCAATCTAATCGAATCAAAGTATGCACCTAACTTGTTCTTAAATCGAACAAAAAAAGCGGTAGATGAAAGAAATCGGACAACTAAAGAGTTACTGCAAGAAGCAGAAATAAATAATTTTAAGCAAGAGAAAAGTTTTTCTATTTATGGATTAGATACACTTCAATTAAAAAAATCACTATTTACAGATTATAAATTAGCTGAAGGTTTTTCTGTAACTAAACATAATAACAAAAAAATTGGAAAAGGAGTATTTAATATATTGATTACTGTTTTTTTAATTTTTATGACTACTGCAGGAATATTTTTAGGAAGGAAATGGCATGGACTTAGGAAAAGTAGAGATAACAATAGAATATAAACAGAGAGAATTAGATATTAGAGTTTCAAAGTCTCTAACTTGGATAAATTTTAAGAAGATATTGAATAATAGAGTGATTAGAACAAAACTGGGGTTGCCAGTTGATGATCAATTTTGGTTTAAAGTAAAAAATAAACATATTCATATAGAAGGAAATGATATTTTAGCCAATTATCCTATTAGTAATGGAGATATACTAGAAATTATCGGTTAGAAAGAAGAATTAGGAAGGGTAGTAATATATGTTTGACGGGGATAAGCTAATTTTTTTGAAGGCGGAGAATAAAGTTACTGTTCAAGTTTCCTCTTCAGGATATGACAGAGAACGGCTAGATGCTATCAAAGAATACTGTCGTGTTGCGATAAGACAAGAAGATGTTTCGCTGTATTTAGATTATGAAATACCTGCATATTTTAAAACAGTTACAGAGGAGTTGTTATCATTAAAGACAGAATTGGAGCGATTTGCTCTAGCCCAAAAAATGACTTCTATAGAATTAGGAGAAAATAATTTTAAAATTCCTTATATACATCCAGAAAATATTGTTATTTTAGGTGGGAAAGTGAAGATGCTTCATCTAGGGATTGAGAAGTTATTGTCTCCACGGATATATGATGAAGAATTTTGTCTAGCATCCTACAAAGCATTGATGGTATCTATTTTAGTGCCAAAAGTAGATTTTGAGTTGGCTGTTAGTGGGTTAGATGCTGTTAAAGATAAAATTGCTCAGGATATTATTCCCTTAAGGACTTTGGAAGAAATCAATCAGTATGTTTCTGAAAAATATTATACATTGTCAAAAAAGAGTTCGATAGAGAATATTTTGGTCAATACTAAAAAATGGAAAGGTCTATTGATTGCTACTTCGGTTCTAGCTGTTGTTTCTGCGGTTCTTAGTTTCACAACTTATCAATCTATGTTCAAGGATGGACCTTTAAAATCTGCAGTCATCATGGCACAATCAAACTTTATGAGAAAAGATTTTTCTGAGACAGTCGAATCGCTAAAGGCTTATAGTGTAGATTCATTACCTAAAGAGGCGAAATACATTCTAGCAGCTAGTTATGTTCGTTTAGATAGTTTGAGTGATAAGCAAAAAGAAACAGTATTAAATACGATTACGGAATCTAGTGATGATACTATTTTGAATTATTGGATTTATTTGGGTCGTGGAAAATTTGAAAAGGCACTGGATGTAGCCCAGAATATTGGAGATACCCAACTTATTCTGCATGCTTATACAAATCTTTATGAATCAGTCAGGTCAAATGTAAATATGAATGGTTCAGAGAAACAGAAAAAATTGAGTGAATATGAGAAAAAAATAAAGGAATTATCCTCAGAAATTGGTGAAAAAAGTACGGATGACAGTAGTCACTCTAAAGATACTTCTTCATCAAAAGGAAATGGTGAGTAGTTGATGGAAGAAAATAAGAACGTATACTATCACCAGCTAGGTGATCAACTTTTCGAAGAGTATCATCCCCTCTACACGTTACTAATAGAAACGAGAGAACTCTTCACTGCTAATCTAATGGATTCACAGTCTATTTTACTGAATGGTAGTGCATATAAATTGGAGAACCAGACTGTTTATCGAAATGGAGATATCTTAAAGTTAGGAGAGACAGTTTTTGGTGAGGAAAAAGTCACTTTATTAGAGTCTGAAAAAGAAATCTTTACGACCTATATTTTTCCTCCGACAGAGCTTTTCATTTGCAGTAGTCAGGGAGAAGCTGATCTGAAGATTAGTTCTTCAACAGTTTTGATTTTCTCCGATAAACAAGTACAGATTGAAATTGGTGATAAGCCAGTTTATCTTAATTATAAACTAATTGAAGAAAGTGGGTTATTTCCATTTGAAATAGGAGATATGATTGCTACTGCTCAGCATTTCATTGAAAAGCGAAAGTTACAATGGAAAATTTCTTCTCTCTACTCAATTCCTATTTTTAATCTAGAGAAAATATTAGTTGAAGAGTGTGCAAGCGAATATCCTCAAGATTTTCCAGAGTATCGCAGAAGCCCTCGGATTAATCCCTCCATTTATAGTTCAAAAATTCATATTAATCAACCTCCTTTGCCGATAAAACCAGCCAAAAATTCATTAGTAAGAGCGATTGTCCCTGCACTGGGGATGTTCGCAATTACAGCTTTTAGTAGTTTTGTTTTCAAAGGGAACCCGTTGATGATGATTGGTATGGGTGGGTTTAGCCTGCTAACTGCTGGTACAACAATGAGCCAGTATTTTGAAGAAAGAAAAGATAATAAAGAGCAGGAGCGTATTCGGGTAGAAGATTATGAAAAATACTTGCTTAAGCAAGTTTCAGAATTAAATCGATATTATCAAGAAGAGGCAGCGATTCTAAGGTATAATCAACCAGAAATTCAAGTTTTAGCAGATATGATTGCTCAGTATGATTCTCGTATTTACGAACGCTTAGATTACAATGAGGATTTTTTGCAACTTTCTCTTGGGCTTGGTAATAAAGTAAGTCAGCTCCAATTGCAAACGAATTTTGATATTCAAAGTAAAGATGAGTCATCTAAATTTGCACAAAAGGTTCTTCAAAAATATCAGATGCAAAGACAGGTTCCTATTACTGTCAATATTGCACAAGCGACGGTTGGATTGATTGGTAATCAAGAAGTTACCAAGACAGCTATTTATAATTTGCTCTTGCAGTTGGCAATTTTTCATAGTTATTTAGATGTGAACTTTATTAATTTGGTTCATGAGCATGATTATGAGAAAGATTGGTCAGAATGGCGTTTTTTACCTCATTTCAAAATGCAGGAACGAAATATTCGAGGTTTTGTGCATGATGCTCGAAGTCGTGATGCAGTTTTAAATTCTTTTTATCGTATTATCCAAAAGCGCTCTCAGCTAAAAAAAGAGATGGGTGAGAAAGATGCACGATTTAAGCCTCACTATGTTTTAACCATTTTAGATGACTCACATCTTTTAGGTCATAGTTTAAACGAATATCTTGCAAAAGATTTGACAGAACTTGGTGTTACTGTTATTTGGGTAAAAGAAGCTCAGCGTTTATTGCCTGAAACAGTCACAACATTGATTGAATATAAAAATCAGAATGCTGGGCAGATTATCAATGACGGTCGAAATTACAGCGCTCAGACATTTTGTCCATATTCAGCTTTGCCGACTTACGAACAATGCGTTCGGACATTGGCAAATTTAGAACACCTGGAAGTTGAAAAAAATACGATTCCTAAGTCTGTTTCTTTCTTAGAGCTGTATAAGGTTAAAACAGTAGAAGAAATAGATTTAGGTTCGAATTGGCGAAGGGCTGATACTTCAAAGACATTGGCAGTTCCTTTAGGACTGCGTGGGAAAGATGATGTTGTTGAGTTGAACCTTCATGAGCGAGCTCATGGGCCGCACGGACTCGTGGCCGGAACCACGGGTTCAGGGAAATCAGAAATTCTTCAATCCTATATTCTATCTTTAGCAGTAAATTTCAGTCCAGAGGATGTTGGATTTCTTACCATTGACTTTAAAGGTGGAGGAATGGCCAATCTTTTCAAAAATCTTCCTCATATGCTTGGGGCAATTACGAATTTAGATGGGGCTTCAAGTGCACGTGCTTTAGCCTCTATTAAGGCGGAACTGCAAAAGCGTCAAAGATTGTTTAGTCAATTTGGAGTGAACCATATCAATGGTTATACTAAAATGTATAAAGAAGGACAGTTGGCTGCTGATAAGGATTCTTTTCCAAGCAGGCCTTTACCACATCTATTTCTTATCAGTGATGAATTTGCAGAGTTGAAACAGCATGAGCCAGAATTTATGACAGAACTTGTATCAACTGCTCGTATTGGACGCTCTCTTGGGGTTCACCTTATCCTCGCGACTCAAAAACCGTCAGGTGTTGTTAATGACCAAATATGGTCTAACTCGCGCTTTAAATTAGCCTTAAAAGTTTCAGATGCATCAGATTCGTCTGAAATTATAAAAACACCAGATGCAGCAAGTATCAAAGAACCAGGACGTGCTTATCTACAAGTTGGAAATAATGAAATATACGAATTATTCCAATCCGCTTGGAGTGGTGCAGCCTATGCTCCGCAGGGAGATGATAAAAAAGAGACGGTTGATGAACGGATTTGGCTGATTAATGATTTAGGACAATATGAGCTGCTATCTGAGGATTTATCAATTGATGAGGATTATACAACTACAGAGTCTGAAGAAATCACTGAGCTTGATGCACTTGTGAATTATATTTCTGAATTTACTAGTCATTTTTCTATTACTATGCCAGATAGACCTTGGCTGGAGCCATTGGAGACAAGGATTATATCACCAGAAACGGATGTGCATTGGACAGATAAAAAAGTTTTGGCGGTTCCTTTTGCTAAGATGGATATCCCTACTGAGCAGAGACAAACTAATTTTAACTTTGACATAGAAAAGATGGGTCATACTGTCTTTTACGGTTCCCCTGGTTTTGGTAAGTCTGTTGCACTCCAAACCTTGGTGATGAATCTTGCTCGACTAAATACTCCAGAACAAGTCCATGTTAATTTGTTTGATTTTGGTACGAATGGTCTGCTACCGCTTAAGGAGTTACCTCATGTAGTTGATTTGACAAGATTTGATGAAGAAGAAAAACTAGTTAAATTCTTAAAGAGAATTGATCATGAATTGAAAGCTCGCAAGGAGAAATTTGCGGCTTACAATGTAGCAAGTCTTTCTCAATATGAGCAGAAATCTGGTGAAAAGCTTCCGATAGTTTTAACCATTTTTGATGGATTTGATTCTATAAAGGATACACCTTTAGAAGAGTCAATTGAAAATTTGGTTAATCGAATTCTACGTGAGGGAGCTAGTTTAGGCTGTTATGTGATTTTAACAGTTCTTCGTTCGAATAGTCTTAAAATTAGTATGTCAAGCAATATAACTTCACGGATGGCCTTCTTCATGGTAGATGAAGGGGCTGCTAAAGAAATAGTAGGTCGCGAAGCCCTCATTCAGCAAGAAATTTTCGGACGTGCTCAAATTAAAGAAGATATCCCTTATGCTATTCAGGTCTATTTACCTACAGGTGGTGACAATGATATTGAGCGCCTCTATCAGTTAGAAGAGGAAATTAAGACGATATCAAATATGTGGACGGGGGTACGTCCAGAGCCAATTCCAATGTTGCCAAATGAGATTACAATGGCTCATTTTAGAGCTCATCCAAAAGTAATTGATATGTGGTCAAAAGGCCAATTGCCATTAGGATTTGCTAAGGAGACAACGGAACCGCAAGGTTTTGTTCCTGATAGAGATGGCTATTTTGAATACTTATATGATACTCCACAACAATTAGAATATGGAGAAAATAGTTTATTATTAGGTTTGCAACACTTAGTAAATATTGAAAAAATCTTATTAAATACGAATAATAGCTATAAAAAAATAGATATTTTTGATAGAATAATTGATAAGGATGATATAGCGAGTTTCTTTAATGATATTCAGGGAGAGATTGAAAGTCGTCAGAGGGGCAAAAATCATTCTGTTATGTATATCTTTGTGCCAGAAGCACATTTATTAGGAAGTTTACTTAATTTTAAAATAACTGAAGATGCTATTAAAAAGATTATCAGAAATAGCGGTAATGTTCATATACACTTTATATTTATTGGGGAACAGCAACCGATTAGTGTCGGGTATTTAGAAGCTGATAAGGCATTAAAAACCAATGTACCTGCGGGATGCGTAGGAACGAGATTCCAAGATCAAAACATCTCCAAAGTCCAAACTAGTTTTAATGAGTCAGTGGTAGCTGAGGATGAAACTAACTTTTTTGTAGGCAGAAAAGGATACCGTTTGCGTCTTGTTACAGCTAATGGATAAAGATATATTAATAGGTAGGTTTAAGCTATTCAAAAGGAGAATTTAAATGAGTTATGATTATAGTTCTGAAATATATTCTTTACAAAACCAGATTGCAGATATGTCCAGGGAAAGAACGGAAATATTAAAAAAAATTAGTGTTTTGAAGCAGAATAAAAGTAAGATAGAAAGTAAGAAAAAAGCAGTTTCAGAGCAATTAGCAACATATGATGCTATAAAAAATAAGGCTGCTTCAAATTTTATAGGTACTAGAAGAGATGATTTTGATAGTAAAGTGAAATTGTTGAAAGGTGCTGTTACTTCTTGGATTAATAGTACTCAAAATAATATAGATTTGATTAATCAAAAAATAGCTACTTATACAGCTGAAGCTTCGAATTTATCTATAGGTATGAGTTATGCTAATAAAACTTTAAATTATTATGTTTATATGCAAAATCAAAATAACAAATAGAGGGACTCGCTATGGATAAAATAAAATTAGATTATAGTGCATGGTCTATTGAGCTTATTAAGTATTCTACTACTATTGATGGGTTGAAAGAAGTCTCAAAACCTTCTTTGGAGTATACTAATCTGCAACCATTTTTGAAAATTAATGCTATGGTTGATAGCTTAAATAGTTCTCTAAAAAAATTTAAGAGTTGTGCGGTGGATCAGACTAGAAATATGAGTTCTGCTGTAGAGAACAAAATTAAGGATGATACGGCAGGAGCTAGAGGTTTTACAGGAGGGGAATAGGATGATTTCTCAAGAAATGTTATGGACACAGTATTTCACAGAGTCTTATCTGGGGTTTCATCCCACATCTTTGGTAGATCAAATTGCAAAGAGTATTATTTATCGTTCAGATTTATTTCGAGTCTTGAATGATTGCCTATATCAAAGTAAGATTAGTTATCATTATGCTCCAACAATTGGAGCAGCGATTGATTTCCAGTTTGAAGAGCAAATAGTAACTGTAACTCGTCTTGGGGAAACACAATGTTTCTCCAGGGCAGAGTTTGTTCGATTACTAGTTTTAATTGATAAAATTTACACTGAAATTTTACCTCTAGGAACTGTTGTACAAATTTCGAAAGATAAACTCCCTAAAGACATTCTTTCTATGTTTGATGATGAATTGCTCATTCATGTGATGATTACGGGTCAACGTATTTGTATTGAGAATAAGTTTTATCTTGATTATACGGGATATTTTTGGCCTAATGGTCTTATTCCTAATCAGGATCCGGTAGTGATATCAGAGAATATGATTGAGAAGGTTCTTTTTAGAGGGTTAGAAAACAATGAGATTGAGAATCAATATGTTTTAAACTTACGTCGAAAACTTTTAGCACTGGATGTTGATTCCTATGCCTTTCAAAGTCGTCACTGGGAGGAGAATGAATGAAATATAAATATACAGAATTACTTGTAATGCGAGAGAACTTATATAAAGCGAAAAGTTCATTTGAAAATCAGTTACTTAGTGCCTATAAGAGTACATATCATTTGATTCAAACAGAAAGTTTTGTTTCGACTACTAAAGACGCAATTAATGCTGAGTTGAGTAACTATAATGTTCCTCTTTTACAGAGTTATCGCGACTTAGTGAATGGTTTATATAATGAACTAGATCGTCTGATTCTCCGTTTCCAAGAAGTAGTGAAAGAGACAAGTTCTTCTGCAATTATTGACACATCTGAATTTGCAGGTTTAAAAAAATCGGTGGAGCAACCGACACAAGATATTCTAAACCTAATTGCTCATCCTGATCTATCTATAGCTTACTCTGCTATAGTAGGAATGGTTTCTGTGAGTAATCCTTCTAGTGCAGATATTGCAAGTAAAAAAGGTGAGGCAGTTAATTCTCTGAATACAACTGAAAAAGCGATGCAGAGTTTTAATGGGGAACTTTTGGGGAAGGGAGTAACAGATACTCTTTCGACAATAGAAACAGGTCTGAGCAAAGTTCGAAAAGCTGTCAGCATGAAGGATCCTTATCATAATGTGAAGGCATTAGCTATATTTAATGATACTGAACTGAAGAAGAAGCAGGACCAGAATCATAAGACCCTTCGTCAGGAACTAATCAATAATTTACAGCATTACAATCCTGAGATTACATTTGATCTAAGTAAGATGAGTGAAGATGAGTTACAGACACTTGGCCGTTCAATCTCTTTGGTTTCATATTCTAATGGCGGTAAGAAGCCGAAAGAGTTGATTCGCTTTCTTGAAGGTCATCAGGTTACTTTTGAGAAAGAAATTACTGTTTATGACACAGGGGTTCAATATTTTAAGAGTAAAATTACTTTTACAGCGCAAACTAAAAAGGATTCTGTTATCACTTTTAAAGGGAAATACAAGAACGGTAAGACCAGTGTTACTGGTGATATGGCTTTTGGTGGCTTGACGACTGATCCTTTTCAAGGCAAGTATGATTATAAGTACAGTAACAAAGTCGCATTTGGAGATTTTTATTTAAGCAGTGGCTTTAATACCTCAGGCAAGTTAGACTCAGACTTTAATGACCTTAACCCTAGTTTATCAATGACTTTTGGTTATAAGAACCACTCTTTTGAGGTTGGGAACAAGGCTGAAGATGGCTATCGAGTTTCTTATGTAAAGGAGACAGCCACAGTGAAGCAGGACTTCGCAACATTGACAGCCACTGATGAAATTGGACAGAGGAATGTGGATCATATGGGAAATGCGCTTGAGTGGGTGGCAGAGAATGTGGGAGTGCTATCTGTTGGTGTTGCACTTGCTGCAGGATTAGTGGCCGCTGCGCTTACTGCTCCTGTAACTGTAACTTTTTCTACAGCAGCAGCAATATTTGTGGGAATTATTGCAATTTTTAATGGTGACAAGAAAGGTTAACAAATGAAAATAAGTAAATCTATAATATTTTTTTCTAAGTTAGAAAATTATAGACTGTTTTTTGTAGTAGATATCTTAATGAAAGTTTTGGTTTCTATCGCTACATTTTTGGGGGTGCTGGGTTTATTTTTCCTATTTGATAAAACTAAATTTTCGATGGTATGTAGCATGGCTATTTTGCTTTGGCTAATATTATTCATTGTTTATCGAGTAAAATATTTATTCAATGGAGCTATGAATTATTTAAAAAATGAATTAGTTAATCTAGGAAAATATCAAAGTTTTTACGAGTATGCAGCAGATCATTCCATTAAATATGATCAACCACATTATATTCAAACTCTACATCATGTTAAAGGGCAAATTTATTTTTTACAAGGAGAATTTTCTTTGGCACAGGCTGAGTTTGATCAGTCAGATATTCAAAAGGTTACTAGGCAATACAAACTGAGTCATCAATTAATTCAATCATATTATCAGCTTCTCATCTCTATTCATTTACAAGACGAAAGGGCAATAGTCCACTTTGAAGAAAAATTATTGAAAGCATCTGATTGGAAAAATACTAAAGGAACCTTGGTTTCTCAAGCAGAGGCAATCAAGGATATCGTGTTCAATCAGGAAGTGAATGATTATTTTGATACAACAGCACCTCAAAACAAACTGTCTAAAATTATGTTTTCTTATTACGGTGCGCTCAACGCCCAGTTAAAAGGCGATGAACCCCGTGCACGTAGTCTATTTGAAAGCATCTCTAGTGAAAATCCTGAGCTTTTCTATGTTCAGGAAGCGAAGAAGTATTTAGAAGGAGTAGAATAATGTCAAAACGTACTGCTTTACCGATTGGAAGTGTTGTCCGAGTAAAGGATAGCGCAGAGCCGTTTATGATCATCAATCAGTGCCCAGTTACAGAAAAAGACGGTGCGCAAGGTTACTTTGACTTTGGAGCTGTCACTCTGCCACTTGGCTTAGTGAATCAAAATATTATCTTTTTCAATAAAGAAGATATAGATGAAGTGCTGTTTATTGGCTATATTGACCGTCGGTTTCAGGAGTTTCTGTCTCGCTATGACGAAGAAGTTGGTAAGATTTCTTATGACAGATTTACAGTAGAAGAGTTTAATAAATAGAGTAGGAATCCCGAGAGTTTTCTCTTGGGATTTTTTATAGACTGATAAAATGCGCTTAGATCGTTAATTATTTGTAAGTAATTGATAATAAGTATTTGAAAAAACATGCTAATATTGCTATACTAGAAGAGTACAATTCAAAGGAGAATAATATGAAAAAAGTCATAATTGCTGTCAGCTTATTTATTAGCTTGTTGACAGTTTCATCAATCACCTTTATTCATTTTAAAAATCAAGAAGTTTCAGTAACTAATAAAGTGAATGATCGCAAACTAAACATTGCTTTGGTTAACGAAGATATGGGAGGAAAGCTACAAGGAGAGAGCTATAACTTCGGAAGCGATTTTACGACCCTCTTGTCTAAAGATTCAACTAATCAATGGACTGTTATGTCAAGAAATATTGCTGAAAATCGATTTGAAGATGGGTCGGTAGATGTTATTGTTTATATTGAGCAACAGTTTTCTGAAAAAATTGTTCAATTAGAAAGTTTTAACCCAAGCAAAGCTAAGATTACGTACAAAACAAAATCTAATTTAGATTCAGCCAAGGCAAAAAATGTTGAGCTTAAAGTTGGAGAATATCTCAATCTGATTAATCAGAATGTCATTAAAATGTATTTCTCTAGTGTTATCAATAATCTAGATGATGCCAAAAGAAATGTTGAGAACGTTGTTAACGAGCAATCAGGTGCATATACAAAAATTTCTCAGACTATTTATCCTTATTCAAGCGATGCTATGCAATCTATTGTAGGAGTTGCAGATTTTACTACATCTTTGCAAAAGAACAATAATTCATTTGAAGAAGCCCAAAAGCAGTTTTCTGATTCGGTTGTATCGCTGCTAGATACCACTGGAACAGACTTGAATAAGCAAATGACTGAAGTGAAAAGTCACTTTGATGCCAAAAAGGAGGTAGATGCAAAGAACATTTCGGAAATGCTTGAAATATTAAAGGCACAACAGAAGGAAAATGATATACAAGCTAGTATATTTAATCAGAAAATTTTAGAAGATATGAATAAACTAGGCCCTCTATCTGTGTCACTTGACAATTCAACGGACTTGAAATTGAATGAAGAATCGAAATCGGAATCAGAACTTGATAAGCTTGCTAATCTTGTAAAAGACTACAATCGTACAGTGGGTGATTACAAAAATAATATTGAAGCTAGAAAAAAAGAATTAGAAGAGAGAGTCGCAGAGCTTAAAGAAGAGCGGAAAACCATATCTAATAACTATTTTGGTCAGGAACTTCCTAAGGATAAACTGAATGATGATAAATTTTTAATAGCACAGGCTAAAAAAGTCTTAGCTAATCAGATTGATAATAGTTTGAGAAAGAATAATTTACCAAAAGAGTTTACCAATATGATTAATAATGAGTTAGCTGGAACGAATATTGATCCTGCTAGCTACGAACCTTTATTTGATAAGCTTAAGACTATAAATGCATTATCGGATGCTGAAATAAATACATATAAAGCTCAGATGAGCCTACTAGCAGATTATGCTCGAATTAATGGTGCAACAACAAATCAAGCACCTGCATTCGAATTTGTAAAGGTAACAAATGATCAGTTGACACAAAAAAATGGTGATATTCCAATCACGGTGCAACTTCCTCAACCAACAATTAAAACATCTTCTCCCGCAGTAACACCTGGAAGTAGTTCCTCTGTAGCTCCTAGCGGCTCATCTCAGACAGCTTCAGGGGCAAGCAGTAGCACTGCAGTTACAACAAACTCTGTTAGTGGACAAACTGTAGCTTCTTCAACAAGTGGCACAGTACAGTATGAAACTCCAAAGGCACAAGTCTTTATTACAGATATTGCTACTAATACTTCTGACTTATCTCTGGCTTTAGATGGGGGAGCACAAGAAATTAGTGATGCAGCTCCTCATCAGTTAAGGATATCTTATAGTTTTACGCCTAAATATGGTGAGAATACCATCTCCTTTACTTTACACATTGGTGATACTAAAATTCCGATTACTAAAACTATATATGTAAGTAACAAGGAGGAAGAATATGAGCTTGTCAAAAAAGATTTGAAGACGATTTTACAATATTTAGGGAGAATTGAACGAGCTTCTTCTATGGTGCAGGCAATCTATGGAGCACCTAGTAATTTAGGAAATATGACAGTCAATATCGCTTCTCCTGCTTCAACCTCAGTTTACTCAATGTATGGGAATATTAGTCGCAACGATATTGCTAGTCAATTACTTGATACGCAAGTTGAGAGTTTCAAAGAATCTGGTAAGAAATTATTAGAAGAGATTGATTTAACCATTTCTAAACAAGAAAAAAGTTTGACAGACATGCCTAAGCTAGGGGCATCTGAAGATAAAGATGAAAACTTATACCTTCCCAATAACTATTTTAAAGATAGATTAACTGCTTTGTCAGATTGGTATACTAACGCCAAAGGCTCCCTTGAATCTGAATATCAAAGTTGGAAGGATCTTCAGACGAAACAGTCCACAAACATAGTTAATAAGGAAACTGCTAATGGAGTAGCGTTGGAAAATAGTGAGAAAGCTTCAAATCAAATTTATACTTCAATTGAGGCTCTAGTGACTACTACTCAAAATAGCGCTAAAGAGACTTCTAAAAATCATGAAGCGCTTGGAACAATTAAACCACAATTTGAACATCTTTTAAGTCAAGTTCAGGCTGTAAAAGAGAATATTGATAAAACAGCATCTACAACAAATGAATTAATTGTAAATGAAGCAACAGTTATTCAAGAGAATCGGCTTTATTCAAATAACTTTAAAGAATTGATGAAGAATGCTCGAAATGGCGGCATAACGAATCAAAATGTTATGAATTTCTTGTCTCAACCAATTGAAGTTAAAAAGGAATCTAAGACGATTGCCATCTCACCAGAAAATAATCAGTTTTGGATTATTCTTGCTATTATTGGATCAAGTGTATTTTCTATTCTAATTACTTTTTGGTTGACAAAAGCAAAGTATAAAAACTAATCGTTCTATTTTATAAAATTACATTAGTTGAATTGGTCTTTATGAAAGGCTTGAATAGTGGTAAAATCATGAAATAGTGCACAGTGATAATGTTCTATATGTCTTTAACTGAAGAATATTATTAACAGTGATTATTTTGGCTCTTTGTCAACTGTAGTGGGTTGTTGAAAAGTTACAACCTAGAGAGGACCAAATTGGTTCTCTCCTTTTTGATGTTCAAAGCGATGAGAATTCTAGTTTTAAAATTGTCAAAGTTCCGAAAGCCAAAGCATTGCGCTTGATGATTTTGATGAGGTTATTCGTAGCTTCTAGTTTTACATTTGAGTAGGGAAGTTCCAGTGCGTTCAGGATTTTGTCCTTATCTTTCAAAAAGGTCTTAAAAACAGTTAGAAAGATGGGATTTACACAAGAAATGATATCTTCAATGAGATCAAAGAAATGATCAGCCTGTTTCTCTTGAAAATGAAAAAGCAAGAGTTGGTAGAGTTCATAGTGTTCTCGGAGTTCTGGAGAGTAAGAAAGTAGCTTCTCTAGAATCTCTCTATTGGTCAAGTGCAACCGAAAAGTTGGACGATAAAATCGTTTGTGACTTAGTTTCCGACTATCCTGTTGAATGAGTTTCCAGTAGCGTTTGAGTGCTTTATATTCGTGTGATTTCCTATCAAACTGATTCATGATTTGGATGCGGAGGCGGTCCATAGTCCGATTGAGATGCTGTACAATGTGAAAGCGGTCGAGGACGATTTTAGAGCATGGAAATAGTTTTTTGGCAATATCGTAGTAGGAGCTAAACATGTCCATGGTAATGACCTTGACGAGACTTCTCACCTGTCTGGAATAACGAAGGAAGTGATTGCGAATCGTCACTTGTGTCCGCCCATCTAAGATAACTATAATCCTTCTTGAATTGAAATCTTGAGCAAAAAAGCTCATCTTTCCTTTCTTGAAGCCGTACTCATCCCAAGACATGTGAGTTGGGAGGAAAGATAAATCTGTCTTGAATTTGAATTCTTTCAACTTACGAATGACGGTGGAAGTAGATACAGATAAACTTACGGCGATGGCCGTCATAGGACTTTCTCGATCAGTTTTTGAGCGATTTTCTGCTTGACGATGGTTGCGATTTGGTGGTTTTTCTTGACTAAGGAAGTTTCTGCGACAGCCATTTTCCCGCAGAATTTACAACGAAAACGTCGTTTCTTCAACCGAATTAGCGTTTTGTATCCCGCACACTCTAGATAGGGGATTTTGGATTCTTTCTGGAAGTCATACTTAGCCATTTGTCCTTGACAGTGGGAGCATTCAGGAGCAGAATAATCTAGCTTAGCGATGATTTCTTTATGTGTACCCGCATCTAGAGCATCTAAGATAGTAATATCAGGGTCTTTTATTCCGAGTAAGTTTGTGATAAAATTTAATTGTTCCATAAGATTCTTTCTAATGATGGTTTGGTCGCTTTTCATTATAGGTCTTATGGGACTTTTTTTCTACAACAAAAGAGGCTTCATAACTCTTACAGTGGTTTACCCACTACAGAAATTATAGAGCCATTTTTTTGCATTATAGTAAAACATATTCCTCAATAGCTTTGGCGACCCCATGTTGGTTGTTGCTTTTAGTGACGACTGTTGCCTCAGCTTTAACTGTTTCAGGAGCATTGCCCATGGCGACTCCCAGACCAGCCAGTCGTAGCATCGGAAGGTCATTGAAGTTGTCTCCAACTGTCATGACCTACTCCAGCGAAATCTGGTAGTACTTGGCCACTTCCAGAAGAGCCAGCTCTTTTGACACCTCTTTATGTGTGACTTCCAAATAGTTGTCCTTGGACAGGTAGAAGGCCGTATTTGGAAAATCCATCGTTTGCAAGTAGGCATGGAGTTGCTGGATAACAGCTGTCTCATCAATCAACAGCAGCTTATGGGCTGAAATGAGCATATCTAGAACGGGCAGCAGAATATTTTGAATAATAGGCTGCTCACCTGTAATATCGGCTTCAATTTGTACCCACTTGTCCAAATGATCAGCAATCCAATCTTTACCAGAGTAGAGATTGATGGAAACACTAGGAAACTTAGTTTTGACCAGTTCCAGAAAAGTGCGGATTTCTTTTTTATCCAATGGATGCTCGATAATGGTCTTGTAATCTTGCGGGTCACCCTTGATGACCAGAGCACCGTTGTAGCAGGCTAGTGGGTTATCACCCAGTCCCAGCTCACGCGCAATTGGCTCCATGCCCAGAGGAGAGCGGGCAGAAGCTAGGACAAAGGGAATGTTTTCTTTTTTTAGCAAGGGAATCTGCTCCCTCAGTTGCGAATCTACTTGGTGCTGGTCATCAAGGATTGTGCCGTCAATGTCGCTGATAATCAAGCGAATATCTTGATTGGTCATGGTTGCTTCCTCCATAAGCTACAAAATGAAATCTTATCGAGCTAGTAAATAATGGTGACTTTTCCAGTCAGAAGGGCTTCTAGCTCAGGGCTAGGTTTTTGATCGGTGATCCAGTAGTCAAAATCGCTGATATTTCCTAAAATATAGGTTGACTCTTTCTTAACTTTAGCCTGCTCAGCCAGCAGAATCTTTGTCTTGGCCCGCTTGAGAGCTAGCTTCTTTAGATAGGCATCTTCCTGATCTTCAAAGCTGATTTGGCCATTTTTCAGACCTGCAGCTCCGATGAAGGCTAGATCAAAAGAAATTTCTCTGAGCAGCTCGGCTTCATTGAGGGCGTAGTAAAAACGATTTCTAGAGTAGAACTTCCCACCTAAAAGATGGAAAGCAACCTGCTCCTGATCGCTCAGCATGATGGCATTGTCCAAAGAATGAGAAAAAATCGTCATCGGTTGCTGAACTTGCTGAGCCAGCTTGAGAACCACCGTCGATACATCAAAGAAATTGACCTGATTGGGTTTGAGAAAGTCCAGAGCCTTCTGAGCAATGGCCTTTTTTTCTTGGTTTAGTTGGCTGACACGGTCGTTGAAAGAAGGAATTTGCCGACTAGTTTCCAAAGGAATAATCCCGCCATGGGTGCGCTGAACTAGTTTTCGCTCGCTCAAAATTGAGAAATCACGGCGAATAGTGTCCTTTGAAACCTGAAAATAGTCCACCATGTCCTTGGCTGCCAGCTGTTTTTTATCCTCCAAAAGTTCCAGCATTTTTGAAAGCCGTTGCTCTTGATACATCTTTCCCATCCTTTCTGCTTCTTTATAAGTTCATTATAATCTATTGTTTAAGTATATGCAAGTATTTATAATGAAATATAAGTATTTTTGTCAAAAATATGAAAAATCCTTTTGAAATTATGTTATAATCAAAAAATCAAGCAGGTAAGATGAAGGCAAGATGATTTCAAGCGAATTTTGAAAATTACAAGAAACTTGGCAGCAAAAAACTCCTGATGGAGAATCAGAAGTTTTATAGAATCTTATCAAATTTTTCTATGTAAAAGAGGCTCATAGTCATGATGACGGTCAGTCCGAGGAGGATGAGGATGGCTGGTGTCCAAGAGTGGAACAAATCAAAGCTGTAGCCAAAGAGGCTCGGGCCGAAGGCGGCTAGGACGTATCCTCCAGTTTGAGCCAGTCCGGATAGTTGAGCCGTTTGTGCAGGCGTAGAGGTCTTGAGGGAGAAGGTCACCATGAGATAGGGGAAGAGAGCACTGACAGACATACCAATGAGCAGATTAAGAATCAGCCAATAAGCAAAGGAATCTGTCTGAATCAAGAGCATGGTAATGCCGATCAGACCTGCCGCAGAAACCAAGCTAATCATAATTAGACGTTGACGAGCCTTCAAGCGCGCTGTCAAGCTAGGAATTGTCATCGAAAAGGGCAGGCTAATCAGAGAAAAGACCGCTGCTAGTAGTCCGGTCGTATCAGTAGAAAGGCCAGCTTGCTGCCCCAAGGTTGGCAACCAAGTCATACTGGTATAAAAGAGTAGTGACTGTAAGCCACCAAATAAAATTAAGGCCCAGACTCTTGGATTTTTTAGAAGAGCTCCTTGCTCTTGCTTTCCTTGCTGTTTAGCTGCCAAGCGATGGCTATATTTGACATTGGGCAACCAAACCAGGAGAATCACAAAGCAAATCAGGGTTGATATCCAAATGAGACCTTGCCAAGAGCTCATTTGAACGATGGGAACAGCCAAAGCAGACAAAATCGTGATCGACAGTCCCATCGATGTGATATAGAGAGTTGTCAAAAGACCGACACGATGCGGCTGATTGGCCTGAATCAAGCTCGGAAGAAGGACGTTTAAGACAGCAATAGCCGCTCCTAAAATAATAGTCCCCGTATAGAGTAAGGGAAGATTAAATACGCGAATCAGCGAGCCTAGAGTTAGCACGAGTAAAACAATAGCAAACAGTTTTTCCAAGCTCATCTTTTGCGCCAAGCGCGGAGCAAAGACTGAGCAGAGGGCAAACATAATCAAAGGCAGACTGGTCAAGAGGCCTAGGGAACTAACTGGAACCTGTAGCCCCTCCGCAATGTCTGTCAGAACGATAGGCAAAACAGTAAAAGGAGCCCGCAGTGCTATCCCGATCATCACTATACCTGGAATTAAAAATGGTGAGTGTTCTTTTTTCATAAATAGTCAATCTCCTTTCGTACGTCAAGGAACGATTATACCATATCTTTTTAGAAAATGATAGGTGAATTGCGGCTTAGTCCATCAAGTCCAGAAAATAACGAGAAATCGTGTCTTCGTCAACCTGATTTCGTTGCTGCAGCCACCAGCTGACCGTCTCCACAAAAGTTGACGTCACATAATTTTTTAAAAAGTTGTCTGGCAGATGGCTTTTTTTCTGCAATAATGTCTGCTCAATCATGGGAAAGAGATAGCGCTCTAGCTCGATTTTCAAGCGGTTGATGAAATAAGTATTTTTAGCTAGGAGAAGGGTGGCTATCCGATCCTGATTTTTCCGAAAGTGATGGAAAATATGGGCCGTCGCTTCAAATAAATCGCGTCCTTCAGAGCGCTCGATAAAGGTATGCTGAAAGAGCTCTTGGCAGAGTTCCTCCAGCAGGGTTTCCTTGGTCTCAAAGTGGCTATAGAAGGTGGAGCGACCTACATCTGCTAGGTCAATGATTTCCTGAACGGTGATGCTTTCGTAACTTTTCTGATTGAGCAGGCTGATAAAGGCTTGGTAAATGGCTGCGCGTGATTTTTTTACTCGTCTATCCATGGAAATTCCGTACAAAAAGAGCTTTTTGTCTGCTAAGAGACAAAGGGCATGAACTGGCTCTTGTTTCCTTTCTAATAATAGGAGATAATATAATTGAACAGAGTGTTCGGTATTGATTAGATTATACCATAAGTATTATTCCTTTGGGAAAATAAATAAGGAGGTTCACATGAAATCCAGTAAAAATATGACAATCGCTTTTCTCTTGAACTTTTCTTTTGCTATTATTGAGTTTATCTTTGGGCTTCTCTTTCATTCTAGCGCTGTCTTAGCCGATGCGGTTCATGATACGGGAGATGCCTTGGCTATTGGCCTATCGACTCTTTTTGAGAAGATTTCCACAAAAAAAGAAGACCGAGAATATACCCTAGGATATAAACGCTACAGCCTGCTGGGTGCCCTCTTGACTTCGGTGATTTTGCTGGTCGGTTCGACCTTGGTAATCGTGGAAAATGTCCCTAAATTATTTGCTCCTGAGAAGGTGAATTATGATGGCATGCTGGTTTTGGGAATTGTCGCTATTGCCGTTAATACAGCAGCTAGCAGAGTCGTCAGCCATGGCCACAGTCACAATGAATCCATTCTTAGCTTGCATTTTCTTGAGGATATCTTGGGCTGGCTAGCGGTTATTCTCGTATCTCTCATTTTGCGCTTCACCGATTGGTATTTCCTGGATCCGCTGCTTTCTCTCGTCATCGCAGGCTTTATTCTCAGCAAGGCTCTGCCAAAATTTTGGGAGAATATCCAGATTTTCCTAGACCATGTGCCCAGCGATGTGGATCTTAGTCAGCTTTATCAGGAAATAGCAGCGCTGGAAAATGTGCGAGCCATCACCCAGCTCAATGTCTGGACAACAGATGGCTTGGAAAAATTTGCCATGCTTCATATCTGTCTGAAAAATCCAAATTTGCTGGCTGAAACGCAGGCTGTCCTGCGCCAAAGGCTTTTGGTTTATGGCATTGCCAAAGTGACCATTCAGACCGATGAAAGCTTGCAGGAACACCAAGAATATTGTATTGGTAAAGAATAAGCCAGCTCCCCAGAGAAATTCTGGGGTTTTTGTTTGCGGAAAAATTTTCCCAAACAGCACATAAATGCTTGCCTTTTATTCTTGTGTGTGATATATTTATAACATAAAGATGTTAAATATTTATAACACTACGAAAGGAGCCTATCATGAAAAAAAGTCAAAAAATGGGTGGCCTCATTTTGGTCGCCACCGCTCTCTTTATTGATTTTACTGTTTTCCTTGCACCCAGCAATCTCAGCTGGTCAGCCAAGTGGATGATTGTCGGTCTGGTAAGTATAGGTCAGCTTATAAGCATCTGGTCTTGGTTTCACATGAAACCATGGCCTAAGAAGATGAAAGAGATTCAAGAAAAGCAGGTCTATGATCTGACCATGAAATTTTATAATCTGTTGAATCTTACGGCAACCTCTATCTATACTGTCGGAATCTGGTTGTGGACTCCGAGCACCAATCCGCCCATTATAAAGCACATTGCTTTGGGAAGCCTCCTCGCTATCCAGTTTCTCTTTCTTTTATTTTTTGCCTTGAAAAAGGTCAAGGAGAGAGCAGACGAGCGCTTTTATGCCAATCTAGCAAAAGCAGCGACTTTGATGTTTGCCGTCTGTATAGCAATTTTACTGGTGCTTGCAGGGATTAGTGCTAATATAGGATCCATCACAGTCAATGTCGGAATATTTTTCATCATGATTGGTGTCTTAGTTTTGCTCTTTGGTTTTGTCTTCTTTTTATTTGAAAAGAGAGGTTAAAAATGGCCAAGGAAAGCAATATTATCACCAATCTCAAATCTGTCCGCGAATCCAGAGGCATGACCCAGCAGGAGTTAGCTGACCGCATTGGAATGCGGCGCGAAACGATCTTGCACTTAGAAAATAATCGCTACAATCCCTCGCTAGAGATGGCTTTAAAAATCGCTCAGGTTTTTGATTTGCGGGTGGAAGAACTCTTTCAATTAAAGGACACAGGAGGACAATCATGAAGACGGTTTTTGACTACCAAAGGGAAGGTGAAAAAGGAGAGATTCGCCGCTTTGTCCTGCTATCTACGTCGCCCAGACGCAAGGAATTGCTGAGCTTTTTGAATCCAGAGATTCAGGCTGTAGAAGTGGACGAGCGAGCTATCGAAGAGCATTGTATGGCAAGCATCGATGATCAGGACTTTCTGACCAAGGCAGCCAAGATTTGCTGTGAGATTTCCAAGGCCAAGTCTGATTTGGACTTAGAAGCCGAGACTCTTTATATTTCGGCTGATACCATCGTCGTAGTGGATGATCAGATTTACAATAAACCACAGGATTTAGCTGAAGCCAGTCGGATGTTTCGCTCTTACTTTGATAAGAGTCACCATGTAGTGACCTCGGTCTGCCTACGTATGCAGGATTTTCTAGAAGTTTTTTACACCGTGGCGCAGGTGGACTTTGTGGATTATTACCCAGAATTAGAGGCTGTCATCGGGGCCTATCTGCATGACAAGCGTCCGCTAGACAAGGCGGGTGCTTATGGCTTTCAGGAGCTGGATCCTCGCTTTATCCGCTCAATTACAGGTGATATGCACACCATCATCGGCCTGTCTGTCGCTGAGACCAGCTATCGGATTTTTAGAGGTAGCAAAGGAAAAGAGTAAGGCTTTGATCTCTATCCTAAAACATCAAAAAATCTCCCCACAAGTGGTTGTCCACTTTCTTAGGGAGATTTTTTCTATGTTTTGAAATGGGACTGGATCCTAGATGTTTACATCGCTCCAGCTAAATGGTGTGTAGCCAAGCAACTCAATCCCGTCAATCTCAACGGATTTAATAATTTCTTGAACGTTGTCTTGAATGTTCTTAGCTAATTGCGGGTGGTCAGAGACCTCAGAACAAGTCTCAATGACCAATAGAGGTTTGTGGTAGCGCTCGTATAGCTCAGACATGGCAATGCGAAGAAGAACAGGTTGTGCAAGACAAGTTTCTACATTTTTGCGGACATATTTGTTGGTAAACAAATCTTGGATATTTTCCGCCGCATAATGTGAGAAGGCAACAAAATCCACGATGCCTTCTCTTAAGGCGAAGACATCCTCTTCCGTAATGCCCAGATCCAGCTGATTTCGCTCAATGTAGCGAAGGAAGTGGTTTGGATAGTGGCCCTTGGTCTGCACATCTGTAAAAATGTAGTTTTTACGTCTGTTCAGCTCATGGCCCAAGGCATCGGTAGCTGAGTGATTTTCTTGATGGGAATCACTATTGATGGTAATCAAGCTACCAAATTGGAAGGTTGGATTGATGGTTTGGCCGAGCTTAACCACATTTGCAGATGCGATTAGCTGATGATGAGCAGCCAGCCAAATTTGTTGCTCTTGGTTTTCCGTGCTGTCAAAGTGTAGTCCAGCGCCTAAGAATGGCAAATAGGAAAGAGCGCTCATTTCTTTAAAGGTAATCCAGTAAGTGACTTTTTCTTTAAAGTGGGTCAAAACGGCTTCGCAATACTTTTCATACATGGCAATCATTTGCCGGCTTTTCCATGCGCCGTATTTTTCATACAAATGAAGAGGGAAGTCAAAATGAGACAGGGTCACAATTGGTTCAATGTCATTTTCGAGCAGTGCATCGATAATTGACTCATAGAAAGCAAGGACCTTAGCATCGGGTCTTCGCTCTTCTCCGGTCGGGAAGAGGCGAGTCCATGAAAAGGACAGCTGGTAGGTATTGAAGCCCATTGTTTTAATTTTTTCAATATCTGCCAGATAATCCTGTTTACTATAGCCTTGTTTGAATAAATCGTAGGCTCCTAGGGGAATTGTTCGATAGTCAACTGTTCCGTCCATGACAGAGAGACGATAGTCTTCACCATACTGGGGCAGGATGTCGGTGATTCCTAGACTTTTACCATTACTTGATAGAATATTTCTAATCATATTAGTTCCTTTCAGTATTCATTCGCTGCTTGTTCTGAGCTTATTTTTTCTGTCTTTTAGTAATCATGGCCAAGGTTGATAGATTCTGTGTGACAGTAGTAAACTCAGAAGCCATGCTTTGCGATTGATATACGGCAGCAGACAGACTGATCGAATGGGCTCTCTCTGCACTGATTGATTGTTCAATAATCATTCTTTGTGACTGTGATTCAGCAATAGATAGACTGATTGAACGCTCTCTTTCCACGCTCATTGATTGTTCAATAGCGATGCTTTGTGATTGTGATTCCACAACAGATAGGCTGCGTGACTGTTCTTGCTCTAGGCTGATAGACTGCTCAATGATCTTACTTTGGGCTTCAGATTGGGCAAGGTAAATGCTGAATGAATGATCCTGTTCGACGCTAATTGATTGTTCAACGGCTCTACTGAGGACTTTAGATTCTGCAGTAGATAAACTAAATGATTGTTCTTGCTCCAAGCTGGTAGACTGCTCAATAGTATCTCTTTTCGCTCTAGATTCCGCAGCTGTCAAACTGTATGAATATTCCTGTTCCAGATTGCGAGATTGTTCTACCGCCGCATGTTGTGATTGTGATTCCGCGATAGACAGGCTGCGTGACTGTTCTTGTTCCAAGCTGATAGACTGCTCTACGGCCACGCTTTTCGCTTCGGATTCCGCCATAGACAGGTTAGTAGATACTTCATTTTCTAGGCTGATAGACTGTTCAATTGCGATGCTTTGAATTTCATTTTCAGTAACAGATAGGCTTAGCGAGGCCTCATTCTCCACGCTAATAGATTGTTCAATTGCTCGACTTAAGGCTGCAGATTCCGCCACAGACAGGCCGATAGACGCTTCATTTTCTGCACTAATTGATAACTTGATCGCTTTACTTAGTGCTTCAGACTCTACGATAGATAAGCTAGTAGACACTTCGTTTTCCGTGATAATAGACTGTTCAATAGCTCTATCTAAGACTTGGGATTCTTCTACAGACAAGCTGGTAGATGCTTCGATTTCTGCGCTGATCGATTCTTGAATGGCAATGCTTTGCGAAACGGACTCAGCTACAGATAAGCTTGTAGATGCTTCGATTTCCGCACTGATCGATTCTTGGACTGCAATGCTTTGAGAAATAGATTCAGCAACGGACAAGCTAGTAGATGCTTCGATTTCCGCGCTGATTGATTCTTGGATGGCGATGCTTTGAGACACAGACTCAGCTATCGACAGACTAGTAGATGCTTCGATTTCCGCACTGATAGATTCTTGGATGGCGATGCTTTGAGACACAGACTCAGCTATCGACAGACTAGTAGATGCTTCGATTTCCGCACTGATAGATTCTTGGATAGCAATGCTTTGAGACACAGACTCGGCTACAGATAAGCTCTTAGACGCTTCGATTTCCGCGCTGATCGATTCTTGAATGGCAATGCTTTGAGACACAGATTCAGCTACAGACAGGCTAGCAGACGCTTCGATTTCCGCGCTGATAGATTCTTGGATGGCGATGCTTTGAGAAACAGACTCTGCTATGGACAGGCTAAGCGACGCTTCCGCCTCCGCACTGATAGATTCTTGGATGGCGATGCTTTGCGCTACGGATTCTGCCACCGACAGGCTCAGTGATGCTTCTGTTTCTGCACTGATTGATTCTTGAATGGCAATGCTTTGCGAAATAGACTCAGCAACGGACAAGCTAGTAGATGCTTCCAATTCCGCACTGATTGATTCTTGAATGGCAATGCTTTGAGAAACAGACTCAGCAACGGACAGGCTAAGCGACGCTTCCGCCTCCGCACTGATTGATTCTTGGATGACAATGCTTTGAGAAATAGATTCTGCCACAGACAAGCTAGTAGATGCTTCGATTTCTGCACTGATCGATTCTTGGATAGCAATGCTTTGAGAAACAGATTCTGCTGCTGACAGGCTAAGAGATGCTTCGAATTCCGCGCTGATAGATTCTTGAATTGCAATGCTTTGCGCCACAGACTCAGCAATCGACAAGCTTAGCGATGCTTCGTTGTCCGCACTGAGAGACTCTTCAGCGGCCATGCTTTGAGAAACAGATTCGAAAATTGATAAGCTCAGCGACGCTCTATTTTCTTCAAGGATTGATTGCTCGAAGGCATGATTTTGCGCAATTGACAAGCTAGCAGAAGTATCCGTTTCTTTGCTGTCAGATTGCCCAACTTCCAAACTGTGTGTCTGTGATTCGGTTACTTCCAAACTACGAGAAGCCTTTTTACTTTCTATACTTAATGATAGAGATATTGAATCAGCAGTGCTCTTCAAGCCCCTCTTTTTCATAGAATCTGAAGAAATGCTTGTCTCAGCAGATTCTGTCGTGCTAGCTGCCTGGCTTTTCGCTACCATTTTTTCTTGCTCCAGACTAGCTTCACTTTCTACAGCTTGAGATTCGTCTGGATCCTCTTCTCCACCGATATTCATAACATCCAAGCGGTCGTAGTATTGGATCGATTCCAAAGCTTTCTCAATGAGGAAATTTTCTCTATCTTCTGGGTTCACATTGACTTGTGGGGTACTTCCTTCATTGTTATGAACCGCAGAAGTGGATGATTCGTCCTCTTCTCCTTTTATAAGACGCTTAAAGCCACCTAAAAAATTACGAAACATACCTTTGTTCTCTTCATTATTTGGCATGGACATACTCTCCCTAATTTTAGTAATAATACTATTATAAAGGCTAGTAGGGCATCTGTCAAAGTTTATTGCATTAAAATGAATATTTTCAAAAGTAAGGGTTTTCTTGGAATTTTATAAGAGTTTTTCTCCGAATTTTATCCATTTCTCTTCTCTTTTTTGAAGGATTTGAAGTTGATAGAAATAATATCTTAGAAATAATGATATAATATGAACAGTTATGATTGTATTCTGGTTATTCAATCCTAATACAAGGAGAGCAGTTATAGAGGGGTTAAGAATATAGACGAGTAGATCATAGTTTAAGGAAATCCGAATGAAGCTATTGAAAGATTGCAAACTTAAAAGAAGATGCAAGCGAATATGTGAGAAAATCGGTTGGAAATACTTTAGGGGATGTTAGTAAGAAATTTCCAGAGTTGCTTAAAATTGAGCTCGATAGCTGGAACTTAGAAAGTAAAGTGATAAGACGGGTTTACAAGTTGGTAAATAGATTGATTGTATGACAAATTTTAATTTATTAAGGTGTGCATATGGGAGAAAAAAGACCTGATTTTCGAGATATAAAATCATTTGAAGAATTTAATAGATACTATTGGTATCGAGAAGAACTTTCACAAATTTGTAAGTCGCTTGGATTAGAGTATAGATGTACGAAGCAAGAATTGAACTATATTATCGAACAATATTTTAGGGGAAATAAAGTAGAAAAATTTTTGAGTAAAGGAAACAAAAGTCAAGTCGAAGTGATAACTTTGGAGACTCCGTTACTTAACTGTGGTTTTTCTTTTAACCAAAAATTTCGAGATTATTTTTCAGCTATAACAGGGATTAGTCCCTTTAAATTTAGTGCTGATATGGCAACGGCTTGGCGAAAAGTAAAAAGGGATAAAGATATAACATTCACTATTCAAGATATGATTAAAATATATTATGGTGAGTCAGATTATGCCAAGTATGATAGTTCGGCTTGCCAATGGAATCAGTTTCTAAAAGACTTTTGTTTAGATGAATTGAGCGATTGTTATTCTAACAAGTTAAAAGTTGCAGCTATTCTCTGGAAAGAAGTTAGAAACTCGATACATGAAAAAGTTTACTCACGGGAACTTTTAAAAAAGTATGAATCTAAAGTAGAGGAGTACCGTAAGTAAACAGATTCCAGCTTATCGAGCTGAATAAAGCTGAGCACATAAATTTATAAGCTGTTTTATTATAATACAATGGTAAAATAGATGCTGGAGCAAGCATAGAAAAAGAGGAGCCTCATAATGAAGTTCCTCTTACTTTTGATTGTCCGAATCGATATTCTCATTTCAAATAAAGGTAGTGAAAAAAGTAGTGATTCAAATGATTTATACTGCAATGTACTGAATTCAAGAAAAAGAAAAAACGCTTGAAATCAGCGTTTTTCTTCTGTATTGATTCGTAGTGAATGCTTACTTCACTTCTGTAAACACAACGTGCTTGCGAAGTTTTGGTGAGTATTTCTTCAATTGAAGACGGTCTGGAGTGTTACGTTTGTTTTTAGAAGTAAGGTACAAGCGTTCACCAGATTCTTTGTGTTCAAGTGTAATATTTACGCGCATGGTATCTCCCTTCTATTATTCAGCTGCAGCAGCTTTAGCGATTTTACGTCCTTTGTAGTATCCTTTAAGTGATACACGGTGAGAACGTGAGTAATCTCCAGTAGTTTCGTCAAAAGTTACAGATGGAGCTGTTACTTTATAGTGTGTACGACGTTTGTTTTTCTTCGCTTTTGAAGTGCGACGTGCAGGTACTGCCATTGTTTGTTTCTCCTTTTAGAATGTAATTCGATGCAATCTCATGATTTTCATCAACTTTAACAGTATAACAAAACTTTTTTGTAAAGTAAAGTTACTTGACAGAATTTTTTGATTTTCTTTTGGACAATAGCAAAGCTTTTTAGCAGTTGCATCTATTTTTTGGATTATTATTCCAATATTCTGAAAATTTAAAAATTTTCTTCTATCCAACAGAGCATAAGTGTGGTATAATAAAGCACAAAGATGACTACAATGAAAGGGAAAGACATGACAGATAAATTAGATACACGCCACAGAAGTAAGATTTATGATAGTATGGTCAAATCTCCTAACCGCGCCATGCTTCGCGCGACAGGGATGACAGACAAGGACTTTGAGACTCCGATTGTCGGAGTGATTTCGACTTGGGCAGAAAATACGCCTTGTAATATTCACCTACATGATTTTGGTAAACTAGCCAAGGAAGGAGTAAAAGAACAAGGTGCTTGGCCTGTTCAGTTCGGTACAATTACCGTAGCAGACGGGATTGCCATGGGAACACCGGGCATGCGCTTCTCTCTGACTTCACGCGACATCATCGCAGACTCTATCGAAGCTGCCATGGGCGGACATAATGTGGATGCCTTCGTCGCTATCGGCGGCTGTGATAAGAATATGCCTGGCTCCATGATTGCTATTGCTAACATGGATATTCCTGCTATCTTTGCCTACGGCGGAACTATTGCACCCGGGAATCTTGATGGAAAAGACATTGACTTGGTTTCCGTCTTTGAAGGAATCGGGAAGTGGAACCATGGCGATTTGACTGCTGAGGAAGTACGCCGCATCGAGTGTAATGCCTGCCCTGGCCCTGGTGGCTGTGGCGGTATGTATACGGCTAATACTATGGCGACAGCTATTGAAGTTCTAGGTATGAGCTTGCCAGGCTCTTCTTCTCACCCAGCAGAATCTCAAGATAAGAGGGATGATATCATGGAAGCTGGTCGAGCTGTTGTCCGAATGCTGGAAATGGGGCTCAAGCCGTCTGACATTCTGACTCGCGAAGCCTTCGAAGATGCGATCACAGTGACCATGGCTCTGGGCGGCTCTACCAATGCCACTCTGCACTTGTTGGCCATTGCCCATGCGGCCAATGTGGAGCTGACCTTGGATGACTTTAATGTTATTCAAGAGCGCGTGCCGCATTTGGCGGATTTGAAACCATCTGGTCAGTATGTCTTCCAAGACCTATACAATGTCGGTGGTGTGCCTGCCGTTATGAAATATCTTTTGGCTAACGGCTTCTTGCACGGGGATCGCATCACTTGTACAGGTAAGACGGTGGCGGAAAACTTGGCTAACTTTGCTGACTTGACGCCAGGTCAGAAGGTCATTATGCCGCTTGAAAATCCAAAACGTGCGGATGGTCCATTGATTATCTTGCATGGTAATCTGGCACCAGATGGCGCGGTTGCCAAGGTATCAGGTGTCAAGGTACGCCGTCACGTTGGACCAGCTAAGGTCTTTGACTCAGAAGAAGCCGCTATTGATGCGGTACTGGCCGATGAAGTGGTCGATGGCGATGTGGTTGTAGTTCGCTACGTTGGACCAAAGGGTGGCCCTGGTATGCCAGAAATGCTGTCACTTTCGTCTATCATCGTAGGGAAAGGTCAAGGAGACAAGGTAGCCCTTCTGACCGATGGTCGCTTCTCAGGCGGTACTTACGGCTTGGTTGTCGGACACATTGCTCCAGAAGCCCAGGATGGTGGCCCGATTGCCTATCTTCGTACAGGCGATATGGTCACGGTTGACCAAGACACCAAGGAAATTTCCATGGCGGTATCTGATGAAGAACTGGCGAAACGTAAGGCAGAAACGACTATTCCACCGCTTTATAGTCGCGGGGTACTTGGTAAATATGCCCACATGGTATCTTCTGCTGCTAAAGGTGCTGTTACTGACTTCTGGAAACCAGAAGAAACCGGCAAGAAATAGCCTATATATGACAAAAGAACCCGCTAGTTTTTCTAGCGGGTTTGATGTTTTTGTTTTAAATGCTGATAAACGAATCATCTTCTTATCTAGGACTGATTCCCAAAGCAATGCGGCCGAAGCGGCTGATACGAGTGATTTTCCAAGCAGGAGACCAAGTAACCTCAACAGAGGCACTTTCAATCTCATCTATTTTTTTCAGAGAGTCCATAATGGCGATGGGCAGACTCTCAGCACAGTCACAGGCTGTATCAGTAAAGGTCATAACAACCTTGCAGTGGGCATTTTCGTCTAAGTTAATTTCATAAATCAGCCCTAAGTTATAGACATCCAGCTCTACATCCGGATCGTAAATACGCTCGAGCTTCTCCACCAATTTATCCTGAATTGCAGCTGCTCGGTCATTGATTTTGATATCGTCTCTCATCTTCTGTCCTTCTTCCTTTATAGAATAGTGGTCTTATTTTCTCATAATTCTGACAATTTTTCAAGAAATTCTGGCGAATGAAAACGGATTTAGTCTCTCGGAGGGAATTTTTCTGCTCTAACTCCTCAAAACATCTGATTTATGGTAAAATAATAGATATTATATAGTTGCAGAGGATTAGAAAATGAAATTACAAAAACCTAAAGGAACTCAGGATATTCTCCCTCAGGAATCTGCTAAATGGCAGTATCTGGAGGAGTTTGCTCGTAAGACGTTTAAAAAATACAACTATGCGGAAATTCGGACACCGATTTTTGAGCACTATGAGGTCATCAGTCGTTCTGTTGGGGATACGACAGACATCGTGACCAAGGAAATGTATGATTTCTACGATAAAGGGGACCGTCATATTACGCTACGGCCAGAAGGAACTGCGCCAGTCGTTCGTTCTTATGTCGAAAACAAGCTCTTTGCGCCAGAGGTTCAAAAGCCAGTTAAGCTTTATTATATGGGCTCTATGTTCCGCTATGAGCGGCCTCAGGCTGGTCGCTTGCGCGAATTTCACCAAATCGGGGTGGAGTGCTTTGGCTCTGAAAATCCAGCGACAGATGTAGAAACGATTGCTATGGCGGCTCAGTTCTTCAAGGAAATTGGAATTGGGCAGGTGACGCTGCAGCTGAATAGTTTGGGCAATGCAGCAAGTCGCGCTGCCTATCGTCAGGCCTTGATTGATTATTTGACTCCGCTGAAAGACAGTCTTTCTAAGGATAGTCAGCGTCGTTTGGAGGAAAATCCGCTGCGGGTGCTGGATTCGAAGGAAAAAGAAGATAAGGCAGCTGTTGCGCAGGCTCCTTCGATTTTGGACTTTTTGGACGAGGAGAGCCAGGAGCATTTTGCGGCTGTCCGCTCAATGCTAGAGTCTTTGGACGTTCCTTATGTCATTAACACCAATATGGTGCGCGGTCTGGACTACTACAATCACACGATTTTTGAGTTTACGACTGATGTGGCAGGCAGCGAACTGACTATCTGTGCGGGTGGCCGTTATGATGGCTTGGTTGACTATTTCGGTGGACCAGAAACCCCTGCCTTTGGTTTTGGTATGGGAATGGAGCGTCTCCTCTTGATTTTAGAAAAACAGGGAGCAGCTCTGCCACTTGAGACAGGCTTGGATGCCTATATTGCTGTTTTGGGTGAAGCTGCCAATCGCAGCGCTTTGGAATTGGTGCAAGCCCTTCGGAATCAAGGATTTGCGGCCGAGCGAGACTATTTGGACCGCAAGCTTAAGGCACAATTCAAGTCAGCAGATGCTTTCAGAGCGAAGACCATCATTACTTTAGGTGAAAGTGAGATCGAAAGCAACCAAGTCACTGTGAAGAATAATGAAACTCGTCAAGAAGTGGTGGTTGGACTGGATCAAGTTCAAGAAAACTATCAGGCTGTTCTCGAAGAATTGGGTTGTTAATAGACTTTTAGATTTAAATAACCAATTTATTAAAGCTGAAAAACTAAGCTGAACCCAGTAAATCAAGTTACAATTAGCCTTTAAATTATCTGTAGATGATTAGTATTTATACAAAAATGTATTTATTTTTATCTAAATACTTGAAATTATAGATATTAATTGTTAGGACTGTATTGCTGTTATTCGTTTTAAGGTTTGAGTTGTAAAATTAAAGCATAATCTTAGGAACAATAATATAGTAAGATTGCCCCAGTTATGCTGAAAATTTTTGAGGTTCCGTACGGCGCGGATTTATGCTGACTCTATGAAGAGGAAGTGTATGTTGGATTTTATGGCTTGGTGAAAGATAGGGGACTACGATCGAAGAAATTGTTGATATAAGTATCGTTTGTATCTCGTCTATGCTATAATAGTCTATAGAAAGTCGAGGGAATGATGAAGAAAATATTATTAGTGGTTGTGGTTCAGGGAGTGGCCTTATTTGTGATAACGGGTCTGCTCTGTTATTTTATCCGAGGGGATTTTTTCTTCCGTGCTTTGGCGCCGATTTTTGGTCTGGCAGCTGGGGCCTTTCGCTTCTTGACAGCCATGGTGACAAAAACGTTGGCTCCCAGTCTTTATGAGGATGGGAAGAAAAAGGAATAATCTATATAAATTAGCAGGTCTGGGGATATTGCCTCCAGGCTTTTTTATAAAAGTGGGCAATGTAAATGAAGGTTTTTAATTTTTTTCAGAAAAAGGACAGGTAGGGGGGCTTTCCTAGGCTCTTTGTGGTAAAATAGTAACAGAATTAAAATTTTGGAGAGTAAAGATGAAACGTTCAATGTATGCGGGACGTGTTCGTAGTGAGCATGTCGGTCAGGAAATTACTTTGAAAGGTTGGGTTGCCCGCCGTCGCGATTTGGGAGGCTTGATTTTTATTGATTTGCGTGACCGCGAAGGTATTATGCAGCTAGTTATTAACCCTGAGAGTGTTTCAGATGAGGTCATGAAGACAGCTGAGAGCCTGCGCAGCGAGTTTGTCATTGAGGTGACTGGTAAGGTAGCCGCGCGTGAGCAGGCCAATGATAAGCTGGCCACAGGAAGTGTAGAGCTTCACGTGGACAGTCTGACAGTACTGAATACTGCTAAAACCACTCCTTTTGAGATTAAGGATGGGATCGAAGCCAATGATGATACGCGCTTGCGTTACCGTTATCTGGATCTGCGTCGCCCAGAAATGCTAGAAAATCTCAAGTTACGTGCCAAAGTGACCCATTCCATCCGCAATTATTTGGATGAGCTGGAGTTTATCGATGTGGAGACACCATTTTTGACCAAGTCAACGCCTGAAGGGGCGCGTGATTATTTGGTGCCGAGCCGGGTCAACCAAGGTCATTTTTATGCCCTGCCTCAAAGCCCACAGATTACCAAGCAGCTTTTGATGAATGCTGGCTTTGACCGTTATTACCAGATTGTCAAGTGTTTCCGAGACGAGGACTTGCGTGGAGACCGTCAACCAGAGTTTACACAGGTGGACTTGGAAACTTCTTTCCTATCTGAGAAAGAAATCCAAGACATCACAGAAGGTTTGATTGCCCGTGTCATGAAGGAAACCAAGGGTATTGAAGTGACCTTGCCTTTCCCACGGATGAAATATGACGATGCTATGGCTCTCTATGGTAGCGACAAGCCAGATACTCGCTTTGACATGTTATTGCAGGACTTGACAGAGCTTGTCAAGGGTGTTGACTTTAAGGTCTTTTCTGAGGCACCAGCTGTCAAGGCGATTGTAGTGAAAAATGCTGCTGACAAATACTCGCGTAAAGACATTGATAAGCTGACAGAGCAAGCTAAGCAGCACGGAGCTAAGGGACTTGCTTGGATCAAATTTGCTGGTGGAGAGCTGACTGGTCCTGTTGCCAAGTTCTTGACAGACCTGTCAAGTGAGTTGACAACTGCTTTACAATTAGAAGAAAACGACTTGGTTCTCTTTGTAGCAGATACATTGGATGTTGCCAACGCAGCTTTGGGGGCTCTTCGTGTTCGCCTAGGTAAGGAATTAGGTTTGATTGACCCTGCTAAGTTTAACTACTTGTGGGTGGTAGATTGGCCAATGTTTGAGTGGTCTGAAGAAGAAGGCCGCTATATGAGTGCTCACCATCCATTCACTCTGCCTCAAAAGGATTCTGAGCAGGAGCTGGAAGGAGACTTGAGCAAGGTTCGTGCAGTTGCCTATGATATCGTACTCAATGGCTATGAACTAGGTGGTGGTAGCCTACGGATCAACCAAAAAGATCTGCAGGAACGGATGTTTAAGGCTTTAGGCTTCTCAGCTGAAGAAGCGCAAGACCAGTTCGGCTTCCTTCTAGAAGCCATGGATTATGGTTTCCCACCACATGGAGGTCTGGCTTTGGGTCTGGATCGCTTCGTCATGCTTTTGGCTGGTGAAGAAAATATCCGTGAAGTCATTGCTTTTCCTAAGAATAACAAGGCTTCTGACCCAATGACGCAAGCACCAAGCTTGGTTGCTCCTGCACAATTAGAGGAATTAAGTTTACAAGTAGAATCACATGAAAAAGACTAGTTTGCGGAAACTTTTTCGCTATTATCTTCATCGCTTTGCCTATCATGTCAAGTTGCTAGAAGTTCTGAAAAGTATTTCGCGTGAAAAATATGATGAGAAATTTTCGGCCTCTCTGGTATATGGATTTCTCTCAGCAGTAGCGGTCAATTTCTTCTTTCAGCCGGGCCATGTCTACTCAAGTGGTGCAACGGGCTTGGCGCAGATTGTCTCGGCTTTGAGTGGTCGTTTTATCGGCTTTACCATTCCAGTTTCCATTACTTTTTATGCGATCAATATTCCACTGATGATTTTGGCTTGGTACCAAATCGGGCATAAGTTTACTGTTTTTACTTTTATCACTGTTTCGATGAGCTCGCTTTTTATCCATTTTGTGCCAGAAGTGACATTGACGACCAATCCTATTATCAATGCCTTGTTTGGGGGAGTTGTCATGGGGACAGGGATCGGCTTTGCCCTCAAGTCAAGCATTTCAAGTGGAGGGACAGATATTGTTAGCTTGACCATTCGCAAGAAAACAGGCCGTAATGTAGGCAGTATCTCCCTGATTGTAAATGGTATTATTATGCTGATTGCTGGTCTGACCTTCGGTTGGGAATACGCTCTCTACTCGATGATTACCATCTTTGTATCGAGCCGTGTAACGGACGCTGTCTTTACCAAGCAAAAGCGGATGCAGGCCATGATTATCACCAGTCATCCTGAAGAGGTGATTAACAAGATTCACCACAAACTCCACCGCGGTGCAACCATTATCAATGGAGCGGAGGGAACTTACAATCACGAGCAAAAGGCGGTGCTGATTACAGTCATTACGCGTGCTGAATTTGGTGAATTTAAGTACATCATGAAGCAGACAGATCCGACAGCCTTTGTCTCCGTATCTGACAATGTACATATTTTAGGAAGATTTGTAGAAGAGTAGTCTCGATTATCGACATTGCTAGTGAATCTTACTCAAACTCAGTGCATACATTTATACATAAAAAAAAGAACAAGTTCAGCTGGATGTTTTCCCATCCAAAATGAACCTGTTCTTTTTTTTAGTTATTGCTTTATTTCAAAACCAAGACTTGCTTAGCAGGAACCGTATAAGAGTCTGCTAGCGGGGCGATTGGTTTTTTAGCGTTAATGTGCGGATACTGAAGGTGAATACTTTGCTTCATTTTATTTTCATAAGTTACTGCTTCAGTACCAAAGTTAATCAAAATGGTCAGCGCTTGTTTGTCTTTTTGAATCTTATATTCAAGGAGGCTAGGGCTGAGCCATTTGACCTGACAAGCTTTTTGAATAGCAGAGCTAGTTGTCAGAGTCAAAAGCGGGTGAGCCTTTCTAAAGGCAATGAGTTGCTTTAAAAATTCAATGTCTTCAGTGTAGTGAAGTGAGCGCAGCCAGTCTAGCTTGTTGACATCATCAGGCAGGTTATAGGTGTTGTCAATCAGATTCTTGGTCCGATAAAATTCCTGCCCGCTGTGGAGGAAAGGAACTCCTTGCGCTAAGAGAACGATATGCAGTGCTAGACGAGAGTTAGCTAGGCGTTGACGGAGGCTGATATTTGGATTTTGAATATCAAAATAATCAAACACCGTTGCGTTGTCATGGCATTCTACATAGTTGATCGCCTGATGAGGCGCTAGGAAATGTTGCTCTCCTGTCAAGCCGACATTGGCTGTCAGGACATTTTCTAGCCAGCTGGTCGCATGCTCTTTGTCCAGTCTGCTACCTTGGACGATGGTTTGCTTGATCGTATCACGGAAATGATCGCTGAAGAATCCATATTCAGGTAGTTGTTCAGCGTTGAACTGATGAGCTAGAAGGTCACTATCAAGACCAGTAGGCATCTGCCAACCTTCTCCGTAAAGGTAGATGTTGGGATGAATGGCTTTTAGTTCCTGAGCGATTTGCTTCATGGTGGTTATATCGAGAATGCCCATCAGGTCAAAGCGAAAACCATCAAAGCCGTAGAGGCTAACCCATTGCTGGACGGATTGTTGGATATAATGGCGCACCATAGCTTTTTCACTAGCTACATCATTTCCGCAGAAGGTACCATTTGTCCGTAGGCCTTGCTCATCGAGACGATAGAAGTAGCCTGGGACAATCTTTTCAAAAGCATAGGCATCTGCCTCATAGACGTGATTGTAGACAACATCCATGATGACGCTCATATTAGCCTTGTGATAAGCTGCAATCGCGTCTTGTAGTTCAAAGATACGGCTATAGGGATCGTGTGGGTCGCTTGAGAAGCTGCCTTCAGGAACATTATACTGGACGGGATCATAGCCCCAATTATAAACGAGCTCGGGGTGTTTTTCGTCAACGCTACCAAAGTCATAGACTGGCATAAGCTGAACGTGTGTAATGCCTAAATCCTGCAAGTATTTTAGACCAAAGGTCTGGCCGTGTACGGTTGGAGATTCGGACAGAGAAGCAAATTTACCAGGTTGTGAAAAACCAGCTTCCTTTTGCATGGAGAAATCACGCACGCTCATTTCATAGATAACGGCTTCTGTTGGTTTTACTTGGCTGGCAGCCCGATGAATAGGTTTGCTAATCTTTTTGCGATCAATGACATAACTATGACCAGAGTTGGCATCTGAAGAGAGGGCGTAGGGGTCATGTACTTCTACCCATTTTCCGTTCACCTTATGGATATAGTAGTAGGCCTTGCCTTCTAAGTCTCCAAGGACCTGCGTATGCCAGACGCCCCTATCTTGCCTTTGGAGGGAGATGACCTGATCTTCCAGATGCAGCAAGACTTTTTCCGAAATAGGCGCCCAAAGTTTGAAATCTGTTGCCTGAGGGCTATAGCTAGCTCCCAAATCTCTTTCTTGGTAGCTAAATAATTCATCAAAAATTGGCTTTTGGACAATGTGACGATACTGGAGAATGGTGTGGTTGCGATCCTGATCATAGACTGTGTAGGATTCAGTCAAATCAATCGGGTCATTGACTGAAAGGGTGTAGACAATCTGATGTTCTTGATTCTCAATTTTTTTGATGGTCAAAGGACTAGAGCTATGTTTGTCCTCTAGAGTGAAATGGATAGAATAAGCATTAAAGGACTTTTCCAATTCGATAGTGATGCTATTTTCATCATCTAAGTAGGCTTGGAAAATACGATAAACCATGAAATTTCTCCTTAACTAACGAGTAAGAATACTGTGTGGGATGACTTGGCGATAGCAAGTATGCTTGTCATCCTTATTATCTTTAATGATTTGGAGCAAGGTACGGAAAGATTCCCTCCCCAACTCGAGGGTGTTGATATTAATATAGGCATCTACGTCGATGCGTGGCTTGATAGAGTCAAAAGTGATAATCGGGAAGCGGTAGTCAATGTCTTTGAGATAGTGGAGAGCCCCTTCGGCAACCATACTATCCGATGTCACAAAGGCTTCAATTTCCTGAATAGGCATCTTTTCCATAATCTTATAACTGCTATCTTCCAAGAGGAAACCGAAAGAAAATTTGACGATGTTTTCATCGAGAGGGATGCCTGCCTCTTCCAAGGCTTGTTTGTAGCCGGTAAAGCGGTCTTGGGATACGACAAGCTCTTTATTCCCAGCCAGAAAGGCGATTTTTTTATAACCTTGATCTAGGAAATATTTGGTTGCATCGTAGCCAGCCTTGATATTATCATTATCGACCAAAGAAACAAATGGTGACACTGCTTTCCCTAAAATCAAGAAAGGAAACTGGTTTTTAATCGCAAAGTCAACCAGCGGATCGTTTGGCTTAGAATAGAGAAAAATCAAACCATCGACGCGTTTTCCGAAAATCATTTGTTTAATATTTTCTAAACGACGCTCTTCGTCCTGTCCGGTGCTAATCTGAATGGCATAGTCATGTTCAGATGCGATGCGCGAAATCCCCCGCAAGACAGTTGGGAAGAATGGGTTTTGGTAAAAAAGATCCGAATCATCGGGTAGAACTAGACCGATGACTTGGGTTGATTGGCTGACCAGACTTCTGGCGTTGAGATTTGGATGATAGTCCAGCTCTTTCATGGCAGCACGAACCCGTTTTTTAGTTTCATCGCTGATAGTTGACTTGTTTTGTACGACGCGTGTCACAGTTGAGGGAGACACACCCGCTAGTTTCGCTACTTCTTTAATCGTAACGCGCATAATAACCTCCTAATTTCTGAAATCCTCATCACGAAAATGTGTTTTGTAGAAAATAATCACCAAATAAAGAACAAACAAGATATTTTGAACGGTGATAATCGTAGGCAGGCTTTGCCCAAATAAGCCGCAGATAAGGCCGATAATCGTTGGTAATCCTAGGCAGTTGAGGATAAAATGATAGCATTCTTTAAAGGTTTTAAAAGAAAATAACCGTGATTTCTTGGTCAGATAGAGCAGGAAGGAAGCACCGAGTGCTAGAAAGGCAAAGTTGATGCTAAAGAGGAAGCCTGCGGAGAGGACTAGAAAGAGGCTGATCACCAAGCGGTTTTGTTGGAACCAGTCTTTAGAAATAGCTTTGGTAAGGGCTTCTTTACTTTTCAGAGCCTTCTGGTCAATGGCTTGGTAGCGGATATTGGCCAGTTCTTTTCCTTCTTTAGTGATTTTGAGATTTTCTTTGTTGAAGTAAAGCGTCAACTCCTTGCCTAATTTGAGCTCCTCATGATGGCCGATAATGACAGTCCCAGCGGCATTGTGATGAATGCCTTCAGGATTTTCAGTGGTCAGTATATGGTCTTTTATCTGGGCATGATGGTCAAAGTCAATCATCACGTCTTCATCCAGAGTGTCAAATGCCTTATCAACAAAAGTATCCAGAGCATAGCTCGTCAAAGATGCTGTTTGAACGGCCACGGGAATCAAAGACAGAGAAATCAAAAAGATGCTGGTAAAGATGAGCTGGAACCAGCTAAGCATCCGACGATTGGCGAAAGTTTTTCTAAAACCAATCAAGCTCGAAAAATAATTAAAAGGATAAGGTAACATAGCTGCCTCTTTCTAAAATTATAATCAGGTGGTGGCCAATAAAGAACTTATTGGCTGCCATATAACTATAATTGTCTTTAAATCAAAAACAGGGTGGGACAAGATTATCCCTTGTCTCCACCACTTGTTAAACCAGATACAAAATTCTTTTGCAGGAAGAAGAAGAGAATACAGATTGGAAGGGCAGTGAGAATCGCACCGGCAGCAAAGAAGGCAATTTTTTGATTCTTGACATCGCTGACGAAGGTACGAAGACCAACTGCAACCGTATAAAATTCTTTTTCACGAAGAAGGAAGCTGGAGAGGATATAGTCTCCGAAAGGTCCCATGAAGGCCCAGAGAGCTTGCACAGCAATCATTGGACGAACGAGGGGCAGGACAATCTGCCAGAAACGTCTGAAATGACCAGCACCGTCTAATTTAGCTGACTCATCTAGAGACATAGGAACGGTATCGAAGTATCCTTTCATCAACCAAGCATTCATTGGAATACCACCACCCACATAAAGGAAGATGAGGAACCAGCTTTGGTTGAGGGCATTGAGCATCAGCGCCATAACGAAGAAGGCGGTCAGAGCTGCAATAGTTGGCACCATTTGGATAATCAAGAAGAAAACCAAACTTTGCTTTCTTGCGATGAAATTGTAACGGCTGTATGCATAACCTGCAAGTACCACTATACTGGTTTGGACAATCATTGTCAAGACGGCAATGATAATGGTGTTAAAGTACCAAGTACCATATAGAGTCTCTGAGAAGAGACGAGAGAAGTTTTCCAGACTGAAGTTGATGTCTGTGTCTAGCTTGAAGGCCACGACATTCCCCGTCTTGAAAGCAGACATGATCGTGATCAAGAGTGGGTAGAGAATGATAATAGAAAGCACTACAAGGTAGAGATAGGTCAAACTGTGGTTGATAAAACGTTTAAATTTAACAGAACTATTCATCTTATACATCCTCCATATCAAATGCGTGTAGTTTCTTGAAGGCAATCATAGAGATAGAGATGACGATGATGGAGATGATGAGGGTAACGGCCGCCGCCATTGAATATTGCGGTGCTGTACCTGTGGTCAAACGATAAATCCAAGAGATCAGGATATCAGTTGAGCCGGCTCCTCCACCGACACTACCAGGACCACCTGCATTGAAGAGGTAGATGATTGAGAAGTTATTAAAGTTAAAGGTGTATTGACTGATCAAAGTTGGTGCCGCAACTGCCAAGATCATTGGGAAAGTGATGCTGCGGAATTTCTGCCAAGCATTGGCTCCGTCGATGTAGGCAGCTTCGTAAAGGTCATTTGGAATAGACTGCAAGATACCTAAGGTCAGGACATAGATATAAGGGAATCCAAGCCAACCTTGCATCATAATCAGAGCAATCTTAGTCCAAGTCGGATCAGTCTTCCACGGAATCAGCTGTCCATCTAGGAAGGGAAGAACCTTGCTGAGAAGCGGGATGACTTGAGTGTTGATGGCACCGATACTATCGTTGAACATATTTGAGAAAGTCAGGATAGTGATAAAGGCTGGAACTGCCCAAGGAAGCAGGAAGATAACACCGAAGATGCGTTTTCCTTTGATGAATGGTTGGTTGGCAATAATAGCAGTGAAAATACCGATTACGATTTGCAAAGTAGAGGCTGCTAGTGCCCAGATGATAGTCCAAGTCAAGACAGAACCAAAGGCCGCACGGAAGGTACTCAATTGCCAAATATTGGCAAAGTTGGTAAAGCCAACCCAATCCAAGAGTTTATTTGGTGGCAAGTGTTTGAAATCATAGTTGGTAAAGGCGATCAAGAGCGTTACCAATACGGGGAAAATGATAGCAAAGGTCATTGCCAGATAAGAAGGGATGATGAGTAAGTAAGGGAAGCCATTTTCATAGATTCCATCAAACATTTCCTTCAAGGTAGTGTGAACAGGATAATCATTGTTCCACTGTTTAGCAACCGTCCGAGCATCCTTCAAGTTAAATCCATAGAAAATCAGGAAAAAAGCTACAAGGATGAGGTGGAAGGCACCACGGATCAGCATGAAGAGTGAGTTGTCCCCACGGACTTCACCAAGAGTGATGAGATTTTCAATTTCTGGTAGGGCAATAGCTGCGAAATAAGCTAAAAATGCAACTGTAACCCCAAGAAAGATGTATCCTTTGGCTTTTTGATCATTATAGATTTGCCCCAACCCTGGAATGAGGGAGCGCAACATGGCTTGTTTGGGATCTTTTTTTGTCATTGTAGTCTCCTTAGATACGAGAAAGATTGAGGAATTGCAGTAAGTACAAGTCCTAATCTGAGTTTTTCTTATTAGAAGATAGAATAAATCCTCATTCTATCAAACAAGGGGTAGGGAAAATTCCCACCCCTTTATTTAAACTTGCTTATTTGTTGCCGAATTTTTGATCGATAGTTTCTTTGATCAATTTAACAGCATCTTCAGCTGAAGTTTTAGCATCTTTCTTGCCGCTTACAGCATCGAAGAGCATGTTCTTAGCTGGATCCCAAACAGTACTCATTTCAGAGATGTTTGGCATTGGTTCTGCAGATTTGAACTGTTTAACAACCGCATCTGTCAATTCATCTTTCTTGCTTACAGCGTATTCACGTGCTTCTGTGTTAGCAGGAACTTCGTTTGTTGCATCGTAAAGAGCTTTTTGTTGTGCAGTTGATGCAAGGAAGTTAACGAATTTTTGTGCGCCGTCAACGTTCTTAGAACCAGCAGGGATGACCCAAGCTTTACCACCACCAAAGGCTTTGTATTCTTTGCCGTTTGGAAGTGTTGGGATAGTTGCTACACCGTAGTTTACTTTAGCTTCTTTAAGAGATGCAGCTTTCCAAGGACCGTCGATGATTGCTGCAGTTTTTCCACCTTGGAATTGAGTTTGGATCAAGTTAGGAGCACCTTCTGTATCTTGCATACCTTTAGGCCATTTTGCATACCAAGTTTTAGCGTACTCAATTCCTTTGATAGCACCTTCGTTAGCCAAACCTACATCTTTAGGATCTGTACCGTCTTTACCGAAGACATAAGCGCCGTTTCCAGAAAGGAGACCGTAAGCATAGTAGAAGTTTGTCCAGTCAGCAAGGAAAGCAGTTGTTTTACCGTCTTCTCCTTCAAAAGCGTACTTGCTATCTTTAGCCAATTCTTCAAGTTCAGCAAATGTTGTAGGAGCTTTTTGGATCAGGTCTTTGTTATAGTACATTACTAAGGTCTCGATAACAGCAGGAGCACCGTAAGTAGTACCGTCGATTGATACCAAAGATTTAGTAGTATCGTCAGCTTTTGCATCTTTACCTAACTCAACTTCTGAAAGTTGTCCGTCAGCACCTAGGCTTCCTACGCGGTCGTATGGTGCCATCATGACATCTGGAGATTTACCAGATTGGTTGTCAAGTGAAAGGTTATCAAGACCTGTAAGAGCATCACCAGTTTTGATAGTGACCTTTGTTCCGGTTTCTTTTTCGTAAGCTTTGGCAGCTTCTTCCATGTAGCTCTTGTAGCCTGGGTCTACATAAGCAGTCAATTCGTTGCTTGCAGCAGTTTCTTTTTTAGAAGATTTGCTACCGCAGGCTGTCAAAATAAAACCTGCTAAAGCAACAGTACCGAGAACAGCAACGCTCTTCAACATTTTGTTTTTCATGATTATTCCTCCTAAAGAATAAAAAATATAATACCATCTAAGAACACGCTTGCATAGCGCAAACGTTTTCTTGAACTTAAAATAATTTTAGCACAAAAGGTAAACGCTTGCAAGCGTTTTTAAGAAAATTTTAAAAAATTTTTAAGGAAAGAGTGTTAATTTAGATGATATATAAGGAAAGAAAATGGAAATCTATGGTATAATAAATAAAAAAAGTTTTTTAAAAAGCTTGCACTTGAAAAAAAAATAGGTTATAATTCAAGCAACGCAAACGTTTTCGCTAAATAAAGTAGGAAACAAGCATGAAAAAATTTTTGAGGTGTTACATATGAAAGCGAGACAAAGTGGTGTATTGATGCACATTTCCTCTTTGCCAGGCAAGTACGGGATTGGTTCTTTTGGTCAGTCTGCTTATGATTTTGTGGATTTCTTAGTTAGAACGAAGCAACGTTATTGGCAAATCTTGCCTTTGGGAACGACTAGTTACGGGGACTCTCCTTACCAGTCTTTCTCAGCCTTTGCAGGGAATACTCACTTTATTGATTTGGATTTCTTGATTGACGAAGGCCTGTTGGCAGAAGAAGATCTAAAAGGTGTTGATTTTGGTGATGATCCAAAAGCTGTGGATTATGCAAAAGTATTTGAAGCACGTCGTCCTCTTTTGGAAAAAGCGGTTGCTCGTTTCCTTAAAGTTGGCGATCTTGACAAATTCCGTCACTTTGTTGCGGAAAATGCAGCTTGGTTGGAGCTTTTTGCGGAATACATGGCTGTTAAAGAGCATTTTGATCTGAAAGCTTGGACAGAATGGCCAGATGAAGCAATTCGTCGTCGCCAACCAGAAAGCTTGGCTAGCTATCGTGAGAAATTGGCAGACAAGCTGGAGTACCATCGTGTAACTCAATATCTCTTCTTTAAACAATGGCTAGAACTCAAGAAATATGCCAATGACCATCACATCGAAATCGTTGGAGACATGCCAATCTATGTAGCTGCTGACAGTGCAGATGTCTGGGCTCAGCCTCACTTCTTCAAGACAGATAAGCAAGGTCGCCCAGTCAAGGTTGCTGGCTGCCCACCAGATGAATTTTCAGAGACTGGCCAATTGTGGGGTAACCCAATTTATAATTGGGATGCCATGGATCAAGATGGCTATGCTTGGTGGATTGAGCGCCTGCGCGAAAGCTTTAAGATTTACGACATTGTTCGGATCGACCACTTCCGTGGCTTTGAGTCTTATTGGGAAGTGCCAGCTGAGTCTGACACAGCAGCTACTGGTCACTGGGTCAAAGGTCCAGGTTATAAGTTGTTTGCCGCAGTGAAAGAAGCTTTAGGTGATTTGAACATCATTGCAGAGGACCTTGGCTTCATGACGGATGAAGTCATTGAATTGCGTGAACGAACTGGCTTCCCAGGTATGAAGATTCTGCAATTCGCTTTCAATCCAGATGATGAAAGCATCGATAGTCCACACTTGGCGCCACATAATTCTGTGATGTACACTGGTACTCACGACAATAATACTGTGTTGGGCTGGTATAAGGATGAGATCGATGATCCAACCCGTGAATACATGGCTCAGTACACTAACCGCAAAGAATACGAAACGGTGCCACATGCAATGCTTCGTACAATCTTTGCTTCCGTTAGCTACATGGCTATCGCAACGATGCAAGATTTGCTAGAGCTAGATGGCTCTGCCCGCATGAACCTGCCTTCTACAATTGGTGGTAACTGGGCATGGCGGATGACGGCTGAAGAGCTTAACCCGATTGTAGAAGGTCAGCTTTATCATTTGACTAAGGTCTATCGTCGTCTGAATACGGACTTACTTTCATAAGACAATAAATTTCAATACTTTCTAAACTAGGAGAAATCATGTCAAACTTACAAACATATATCCAAAATACTTATCAAAAGCAAATTGCTGATTGTAGCAATGAAGAGCTTTACTTGGCTCTCTTGAACTACACAAAATTGGCTAGTGCTCAAAAACCAGTCAATACTGGTAAAAAGAAGCTCTACTACATCTCAGCTGAGTTTCTTATCGGAAAACTCTTGTCAAACAACTTGATTAACTTGGGTCTTTATGACGATGTGAAAAAAGAACTTGCCACTGCCGGTAAAGACTTGATCGAAGTTGAAGAAGTAGAATTGGAACCATCTCTTGGTAATGGTGGTTTGGGCCGTTTGGCAGCCTGCTTCTTGGACTCTATCGCAACCTTGGGTCTTAATGGTGACGGTGTTGGACTAAACTACCACTTTGGTCTTTTCCAACAAGTCCTTAAAAACAATGAACAAACAACTATTCCAAATTTCTGGTTGACTGAGCAAAACTGGTTGGTTCGCTCAAGCCGTAGCTACCAAGTGCCATTTGCACACTTCACCTTGACATCAACTCTTTACGATATTGATGTTCCTGGTTACAAGACAGCTACTAAAAACCGTTTGCGTTTGTTTGACTTGGATTCAGTTGATTCTTCCATCATCAAAGAGGGAATCGAATTTGACAAGACAGATATCGCTCACAACTTGACTCTTTTCCTTTATCCAGATGATAGCGACAAGCAAGGTGAATTGCTCCGTATTTTCCAACAATACTTCATGGTTTCAAACGGTGCACAATTGATCATCGACGAAGCGATCGAAAAAGGAAGCAACTTGCATGACCTTGCAGACTATGCAGTTGTACAAATCAACGACACTCACCCATCACTGGTTATTCCTGAATTGATCCGTCTCTTGACTGCGCGTGGTATCGAGCTTGATGAAGCGATCTCAATCGTTCGTAGCATGACTGCCTACACAAACCACACTATCCTTGCTGAAGCCCTTGAAAAATGGCCTCTTGAATTCTTGCAAGAAGTGGTTCCTCACTTGGTACCAATCATCAAAGAATTGGATCGTCGTGTCAAAGCAGAATACAAAGATCCAGCTGTTCAAATCATTGACGAGAGCGGCCGTGTTCACATGGCACACATGGATATCCACTATGGATACAGCGTTAACGGGGTTGCAGCACTCCACACTGAAATCTTGAAGAACTCTGAGTTGAAAGCTTTCTACGATATTTATCCAGAGAAATTCAACAACAAGACAAACGGTATTACATTCCGTCGTTGGCTTATGCACGCTAACCCACGTTTGTCTAGCTACTTAGATGAACTTCTTGGTCGCGACTGGCACCATGATGCTGCTAAGTTGGAAGGCCTACTTGACTTTGCTGGTAAGCAAGAAGTGAAAGAAAAGTTGGAAGGCATTAAGTCTCACAATAAGCGTAAATTGGCTCGTCACTTGAAGGAAGCTCAAGGTGTGGAAATCAATCCAGATTCTATCTTTGATATCCAAATCAAGCGTCTACACGAGTACAAACGCCAACAAATGAACGCTTTGTATGTGATCCACAAATACTTGGACATCAAGGCTGGTAACATTCCTGCTCGCCCAATCACTGTCTTCTTTGGTGGTAAGGCAGCGCCTGCTTACACAATTGCCCAAGACATCATTCACTTGATCCTTTGCTTGTCAGAAATCATCGCGAATGACCCAGCAGTGGCACCACACTTGCAAGTGGTTATGGTTGAGAACTATAACGTTACAGCATCAAGCTTCTTGATTGCAGCTGGTGATATTTCTGAGCAAATTTCACTTGCTTCTAAAGAAGCTTCAGGTACTGGTAACATGAAATTCATGCTCAACGGTGCTTTGACACTTGGTACTATGGACGGTGCTAACGTGGAAATCGCTGAGTTGGTTGGCAAAGACAACATCTACATCTTTGGTGAAGATTCAGAAACAGTTATCGACCTTTACGCAAAAGCAGCCTACAAATCAAGCGAATTTTACGCTCGTCCAGCTATCAAACCGTTGGTTGACTTTATCATCAGCGATGCTGTTCTTGCAGTAGGTAAGAAAGAACGCTTGGAACGTCTTTACAATGAATTGATCAACAAAGACTGGTTCATGACGCTTCTTGATTTGGAAGACTACATCAAAGTCAAAGAGCAAATGCTTGCTGACTACGAAGACCGTGATGCATGGTTGGATAAAGTGATCGTTAACATTGCAAAAGCTGGCTTCTTCTCAGCAGATCGTACAATCCAACAATACAATGACGAAGTATGGCATTTGGATAACTAATAAATTGAATAACTTAAAAAGCCTAGACAGTCCTGTCTTGGCTTTTCTCTTGTTAGAAGACTCGAGTAAGTAACCTTGGAGGATAAGCTTTTCTGGTAGATAGAGCTTTTAAAATCGTAGCAGACCTTGTCTCTTGTCAGTCTTTTCTTTTGGGTGTATAATAAGAAAAAGTATTTCTTTACAGGAGGTTGTTATGAAAAAGAAACCAATTTATCTCTATGTCTTACTGGGGTTAGAAACAGTAGGCACTTTGTGGGGGCTTATTTCGAAGTTCTCCTCTTCAAATGATGCCGTGGAAACCTTGCTAAAAGGGGTTAATGAGCCAGCAAAATCTCAGTATGCAACTTACTTTAGTAAGAGCGCTGAACTGTCAGGTTCGCTAATAAATAATATTTTCTTTTATGTTGGCTTGCTTCTTTTGATTGCAGCTTGGTTCTTCGTTTTTAAGAAAGATATTTTCAAAGCCAATCTTATTTACATCGCGAACGTTCTTATTGGTCTGATTGGAACAGCGTATGGTTATGTGGTAGCAAAAGGGATTGCAACGTCTTCTTTTTCAGATCCATCCTTACTCTCATCTCAGATACTAGGCCTGAACTTTACTATTGGCTTCTCTGTTGTTGTTAGTCTTATCTTCCTTTCCATTGTTATCTTTAAGCTGATCAAGCAGCAAAAGGAAGCTGATACTGTAGAAGTGGCTGAAGAAGATTAAGATTTAGCAAATAACATTTACTGCTGATAATCTAGATGGGCAGATAAATGTTATTTTTTAGAATGGAGCAAATATGAAAGTTTCCTTAGTCTATATCAGCTTGAGCGGCAATACAGAGAGTTTTGTCCGTCGTTTGAGCGACTATTTATTAGAGCAGCATCCGAGTTTAGATATTGAGAAAATTCACATCAAAGACTTAGTGAAAGAGGGGCATCCGTTCTTTGAAATGGCCAATCCCTTCATCACTTTTCTACCGACCTATCTGGAAGGTGGTAATGGTGTGGATAATGGCGATGTCGAAATTCTCACGACGGATGTAGCCGATTTTATTGCCTATGGGCAAAATGCTAGCAAGTGTTTGGGAGTTATCGGAAGTGGCAACCGTAACTTTAATAATCAGTACTGCCTGACTGCTAAGCAATACAGCCAACGTTTTGGCTTCCCGGTTTTAGCTGATTTTGAAATGCGTGGTATGTTAGGCGATATTAAAAAAGTAGCTGGCATTATCGAGGAATTGTACGGAATAAAAGCATAAGAAAAAAGCCGTTCGATCAATATTTTTGACCGAGCGGCTTTTGTTTCTATTCTTGACTTGTTTGCTTGCCGGTGATAGTTTCGACCAGCTCTTTTGAATATAAAATTCCTAAACGATAGTTTTTGTTAACGTAAGCTATAAGGTCATTTTGGTTTTCACTAGTGGCAATTTTTTCTTGGAGTTCTTGTCGAAAATGATCACTTTTTAGGAGTTCCTGCTGCAGCAAAATCTGCAACTTTACCTTTTCTCTTTTGTTGTACAAAAAGAGAATGACCAAGCTAAGGGCAACTAAAATATAAGCAGTTTCATTCATAAAATATCTCTTCCTAAGAAAACCTCCCAAAACTGGAAGGTTTGTGTAGGGTTACATTTTTTCTGGTGCTTCTACACCAAGCATGCGGAGAGCTTCCTTCAGCACAACAGCAGTGGTGTAGCTGAGAGCTAGACGGCTGTCACGTTCCGGAGTTTCATCCAAGATGCGAGTGTGAGCATAGTATTTATTGAAGGCTTGAGCTAGGCTGATCGAGTATTTGGCAATCAGAGATGGCTCAAAGTTATCAGATGCACGTTTAACCACGCGAGCGAAGTCTTGGATCAGTTTGATAATTTCCCAGCTTTCAGCATCGTTGAGATTGTAGTTAGCGTCAAGACTTGGCTTGAAGTCTGCTTTGCGCAGGATAGACTGGATACGTGCATAGGCATATTGTACATACGGTCCAGTTTCACCTTCAAAGGAAACCATCGCTTCCAAATCAAAGTCATAACCATTGCGGCGGTCAGTCTTAAGGTCGTAGAATTTAACGGCACCGACACCAACTGCGTGGGCAACAGCTTCTTTGTTTTCCAGATTTGGATTTTTCTCTTCAATTTGAGCTTTTGCACGGCTGATCGCTTCTTGCAGAGTTGGTTCCAGAAGGATGATGTTTCCTTTACGTGTTGAAAGTTTTTGGCGATTCTTTGTAACCAGACCAAAGTCCACGTGGATCATGTCATCGCTCCAGTCAAATCCCATCTTCTTAAGGACAGCCTTGAGCTGACGGAAGTGGTTGGATTGCTCTTGACCAACGACATAAACGTTCTTGACGAAGTTGTAAGTGCGTGCACGGTACATAGCAGTGGCAATATCACGGGTGATGTACAGCGTAGCACCGTCTGATTTTTTAATCATAGCTGGTGGCAGGTTGACATCGTCCAAGTCCACAATGCTAGCGCCTTTTGATTCTTTCAGGAGACCCTTGTCTTCCAAAATTTTAACGGCTTCGTCCATCTTGTCATTGTAGAAGGCTTCACCATTTAAGCTATCAAATTCAACGCCGAGCAATTCATAGATGCGGTTAAATTCAACGAGACTTTCGTCACGGAACCATTGCCAGAGTTCTGTTGCTTCTGGATCGCCATCTTCCAGTTTCTTGAACCAAAGGCGACCTTCTTCATCCAAGGCTGGGTCGTTTTCGATTTCGGCATTGATGCGAACGTAGAGTTGCAAGAGTTCATCGATTGGGTTAGCTTCAACGGCTTCCTTGTTGCCCCATTTCTTGTAGGCAACCATGAGGAGGCCAAATTGCTTGCCCCAGTCACCTAAGTGGTTGATCTTGATGGTATTGTAGCCCATCTTGCGGAAGATATTGGACAAGGCATCTCCAATAACGGTTGAACGCAAGTGTCCGACAGAGAAAGGTTTTGCAATGTTAGGACTGGAAAGGTCAATTGTGATATTTCCGCCCTGACCTTCGTTCTGTTGACCATAGTCAGCGCCTTCCTTGATGACTTCTTTGATAACTTGATCAGAGATTTTAGCTTTGTTGAGGAAGAAGTTGACATAAGGTCCAGTTGCGACAACTTTCTCAAAGTGACTTGGGTCGATCTTTTCAGCAATATCCGTAGCGATAGCTTGAGGAGCCTTGCGTTCTACTTTTGCAAGTGAGAAAGCTGGGAAGGCAATGTCTCCAAGATCTGAACTTTTCGGTTGCTCTAGTAGGTTAAAGATAGCGCTTTGGTCCAAGCTGTCAATAACTTTGGCCAACTCGCTAGCGATTAATTGTTTATTATCCATATTTGCTCCTTTGGGTCTTTTGTTACTATTCTATCATATTTTATGAGGAATCTTCAATTTTTTTGGTATAAGATAGATTTTTTGATATAATTGAAAGTATAAATATTCAGTCAATGAGGTCGAGTATGAGAAAAAGCGAGCGTCATCAGCTTATTAAATGGATGATCAAGGAAGAAAAGTTAGGAACACAAAAGGATATTCAAAAAAGACTGGAAGATGAGGGGATATTTGTGACCCAAACAACCCTCTCGCGGGACCTAAGAGAGATTGGTTTGACCAAGCTGAAGAAAGACGGGCAAGTCTACTATGTGCTGGCTCATGAAGCAGAGGAGTTGGACCTAGCTGGATTTTTGGCCAGTCATGTTCAGGCTGTTTCTAGAGCGGAGTTTACGCTGGTTTTCCGTACAGGACTGGGCGAAGCGACGGTCTTGGCAAATGTGGTAGATGGTTCTCTGGATAGTCGTATTTTAGGAACCGTTGCAGGGGCCAATACCTTGCTCGTGATTTGCCGGGATCAGGAAGCGGCTAGAGAAATCGAGATGAGTGTCAAAGAAGGTATGGAATAGCCAAAAGCTTAGGATTGATGGAGAGGTTTGAGACGCAAGTCCTGACCTCGTTTGTTTTTAGAAAGGATAGAGATGGCAGTAGAAAAGTTATCGCCAGGCATGCAGCAGTATTTGGATATCAAGAAGGACTATCCAGATGCTTTCTTGCTCTTTCGGATGGGGGATTTCTATGAGTTGTTTTATGATGATGCGGTCAATGCCGCCCAGATTTTAGAGATTTCTCTCACCAGTCGCAATAAAAATGCAGAAAATCCCATTCCCATGGCTGGAGTTCCCTATCATTCGGCTCAGCAGTATATTGATGTTTTGGTCGAGTCAGGCTATAAGGTGGCGATTGCGGAGCAGATGGAAGATCCCAAGGAAGCCAAGGGTGTTGTTAAACGGGAGGTCGTTCAGGTTATCACACCGGGGACGGTGGTGGACTCTACTAAGCCGGACTCTGCTAATAACTTTCTGGTGGCTCTGGATTATTCAGAGGGCCTCTATGGTCTGGCTTATATGGACTTGGTGACCGGTGAGTTTCAGGTGACTAGTTTAGAGGACTTTAGCCTAGTCTGCGGGGAAATTCGCAATTTGAAGGCTAGGGAAGTGGTGCTGGGCTATACCTTGCCAGAAGCTGAGGAGCAGGTGTTGGCTGGACAGATGAATCTTTTACTGTCCTATGTACAGACGGCCTTGGACGATGTCCAGCTGCTGGGCGAGGAGCTGTCTCCTATGGAACGTCAGGCAGCAGGGAAATTGCTGGAGTATGTGCACCGGACCCAGATGAGGGAGCTCAGTCATTTGAAGAAGGCCCAGCATTATGAAATCAAGGATTTTCTGCAAATGGATTATGCCACCAAGGCGAGTCTGGATTTGACAGAAAATGCTCGTTCGGGCAAGAAGCACGGCAGTCTTTATTGGCTGATGGACGAGACTAAGACGGCCATGGGTGGCCGCATGCTGCGCTCTTGGATCCAGCGTCCGCTGATTGATGAAGCGCGAATTAGCCAGCGACAGGATGTCGTTGAGATTTTTCTGGATCATTTCTTTGAGCGGAGTGATTTGACGGAGAGCCTCAAGGGAGTCTATGATATCGAGCGGCTGGCTAGTCGAGTTTCTTTTGGCAAGACCAATCCTAAGGATCTGCTGCAGCTGGCAGCAACATTGGGCAATGTGCCTCAGATTAAGGCTATCTTGCAAGGAATCGGCAGTCCGCATCTAGCTCGTTTGATTGAGGGCTTGGATCCTATTCCAGAGTTGGCAGGCTTGATTAGCTCGGCCATTTCGCCGGATGCACCTCATATCATCACCGAGGGCAATATTATTCGGACTGGTTTTGATGAGACCTTGGATCAGTATCGGCTTGTGCTGAGGGAGGGGACCGGATGGATTGCGGAGCTGGAAGTTAAAGAACGTGCTAACAGCGGCATCAGCAATCTAAAGATTGATTACAACAAAAAAGATGGTTACTATTTCCACGTGACCAATTCCCAGCTGGCTCATGTTCCCAGTCATTTCTTCCGCAAGGCGACCCTGAAAAATTCAGAGCGTTTCGGAACGGAAGAGCTGGCTCGGATTGAGGGAGAGATGTTGGAGGCGCGTGAAAAATCTGCTAATCTGGAATACGAGATTTTCATGCGGATTCGCGAGGAAGTTGGCAAATACATCCAGCGCTTGCAGGCCTTGGCACAAACACTAGCAGCTGTGGATGTCCTGCAGAGTTTTGCTGCGGTGGCAGAACAACTGCATTTGGTGCGCCCTGTCTTTACTGCGGAGCGCCGTCTACAGATTGAAAAAGGCCGCCATCCTGTTGTGGAAAAGGTGATGGGTGCCCAAAGCTACATTCCAAATAGTATTCTGCTGGACCAGGGAACGGACATCCAGCTGATTACCGGGCCTAATATGAGCGGAAAATCGACCTATATGCGCCAGCTGGCGATCATCGTCATCATGGCACAGATGGGATCCTATGTGCCAGCTCAGTCTGCCAGTCTGCCACTATTCGACGCGATTTTCACGCGCATCGGTGCAGCAGATGATTTGGTGTCCGGCCAGTCCACCTTTATGGTGGAGATGATGGAGGCCAATCGGGCCATTCGGCAAGCCAGCGAGCGTTCGCTCATCCTCTTTGATGAGCTGGGCCGTGGGACGGCTACTTACGATGGGATGGCGCTGGCTCAGGCCATTATCGAGCATATTCATCACTATACTGGAGCCAAAACCCTCTTTGCCACCCACTATCATGAGCTGACAGCCTTAGAGGAAAGTTTGGAGCATTTGGAAAATGTCCATGTGGCAACCTTGGAGAAGGACGGGCAGGTGACTTTTCTGCATAAGATTGAGCCGGGTCCGGCTGACAAGTCCTACGGAATCCATGTGGCGAAGATTGCCGGACTTCCTGAGAAATTACTGGAGCGGGCGGATAGCATTTTGAGTCATTTGGAAAGTCAGGATACAGGCCTTGACTCAGAGCTTCCTGTTGAATCTAGACAAACACGGTCGCAAGTGGCGGAGCAGATGTCTCTTTTTGCAGAAGGGCCGGAAAATCCAGTCCTGACTGAACTCCGAGACTTGGACATCTACAATATGACCCCCTTGGAAGTCATGGCGGCGGTAGCCGAGCTCAAGAAAAAGCTGTAAAAACAAAGAGGCTGGGACAAAAGTCCTAGCCTCTCAATTGTCTTTGGATTGTCGAGCAAGACGCAGTGGTTGAGTGGGCTCTACTACGCTGATTTCATCAGCTTTTACAGCCCTACTCAACTGTGCGGAGGTGGGACGACGAAATCGAATTCTAACGAATTACCGATTTCTGTCCCACTCTCTTTTTATTTTTCACGATTTGCTAGACAAGCCGCTATTAATTTTTTGAATGTTGCGGTAGGTGCGGTAGTAGATGATTCCTGAAATAATCAGATAAATGAGGGTGAATTCCCCAACGGCAGCCAGTGTCAGACTGAGTATTTTTTCTCTTGGGAAAAATCCAGCTAGATTTGCTAAAAGTGCAAAGGTTAGAATCATCACGCCATAGTGGCTAACGACGGAGCGCAGGATGCTCCAATCTCTTTGAAAGAAGCTTCCACTCCATCTGAAAATAGCTCCCATGATAAACCAGACAAGCATGCAGTAGAGCATGATGAGGGAAACATGGACATGCTGGCTCAAAAAGAAGTGACCAATAGGCGAGTCAGGGTGAAGCGGTAGATAAGCTGGACTGTAAAAATAAGAAACAATCATGGAGAAGAAGAGACCGATGAAAATCCCTCCAATCCCTCCGAAAAAGAGTTCTTTAAGACGAGTTTTCATAATTGCAACCTTTCTTTAATGGATTTGAGATAGCGGCGGGACGAGTAAGTCTGATCACCGTTTTTCAGAAATATTTGAATCATACCATTTGGAGTCAGCTTGAGGTGGCTGATTTGCCGGCTGTTGATAATCTCCGACTGAGAAATCTGCAGGAAATAGTTCGGCAGGACCTGCAGCAATTGATAAAGAGCTTGTTGAGCTCGATAGCTGTCTTTTGCCGTTCGGACCCGAACCTGACGATTTTCTGTATAGAGTCGGTGAATTTCCTTAGCATCCAGCAGATAGATTTCGTCCTCTTTCTTGACATGAATCTTGTCCTCTTTGCCTAGATGTTGAGCAAAGTGGACCAATTCCTGAATGCTTTCTGTCATGAGGCGAGCCTCAATGCTGACGGAGTCTTCGGCGACTTGAGAATCGATTCTTAGCTTAACTTTCATAATTTCCTCCTTTCACCTTTATTAAACCGCAACTTGGCAGCGAAAACAAGCCCTTTTGTCTATGTGGCAGCTATTTGTGTCTATATGGTTTGGCTGGCGGACAGAATGGTCAAGACAAGGTTGCCCTCTGCTAGAAAGAGCCCAATGTGTTATAATAGATAGCAGAACAAATACGGAGAAAAAGATGTCAAAAATTATCGAACTTCCAGAAATTCTAGCCAATCAGATTGCGGCCGGTGAAGTCATTGAGCGACCTAGCAGCGTGGTCAAGGAGCTAGTGGAAAATTCAATTGATGCGGGTGCAAGTCAGATTACCATCGAAATCGAGGAGGCCGGACTCAAGACTATCCAGGTAACGGATAATGGTGAGGGTATAGACCACGAAGATGTCCCTCTGGCTCTTCGACGCCATGCTACTAGTAAAATCAAGAAGCAGGCGGATCTCTTTCGGATTCGGACACTGGGTTTTCGGGGCGAGGCTATTCCTTCCATTGCTTCTGTCTCACGTTTTACTATTGAGACAGCGACGGAAGCCGGCCAGCACGGAACTTTGCTGGTTGCTCAGGGTGGCGAGATTGAAGAGCATGTGCCTACCAGCAGTCCGGTGGGAACGAAAATCAAGATAGAAGATCTCTTCTTCAATACTCCGGCCCGGCTCAAGTATATGAAGAGCCAGCAGGCTGAGCTGTCCCATATCGTTGATGTGATTAATCGGCTTAGTCTAGCCCATCCAGAGGTGGCTTTCACCCTTGTCAGCGACGGACGCGAAATGACACGGACTGCCGGCAGTGGCAATCTGCGTCAGGCTATTGCAGGAATCTATGGTTTGGCAACAGCTAAGAAAATGGTGGAAATCTCTGCTTCGGATTTGGATTTTGAAGTCAGCGGCTATGTCAGCCTGCCTGAGCTGACTCGCGCCAATCGGAATTATATTACGATTCTCATCAACGGCCGCTATATCAAGAATTTCCTACTTAATCGTGCTATTTTGGACGGCTACGGCAGCAAGCTTATGGTCGGCCGCTTTCCACTAGCGGTCATCAATATTCAGATTGACCCCTATCTGGCCGATGTCAATGTCCATCCGACCAAGCAAGAGGTGAGGATCTCTAAAGAACGCGAACTCATGGCCTTGATTTCGCAAGCCATTGCGACTAGTCTCAAGGAGCAGGACCTTATCCCAGATGCTTTGGAAAATCTAGCCAAATCGACTGTTAAGCGTGCGACTAAGCCCGAACAGACCAGTCTTCCGCTGAAGGAAAATCGCCTCTATTACGATAAGGAGCAGAATGACTTCTTCCTCAAGCCACAGGTGGCCGAGCAACAGCTATCCTTTGAAGAGTCAGCAAAGTCTGTTCATGAAGCGACAGATGAAAAAGCAGAACCACAACCGACTTCGGTCAAATTCGCAGAGAGAAAGCCTGCCAGCTATGACCAACTGGACCATCCAGAGCTAGACCAGGCCAGTCTGGAGCGGGCTGTGGATAAGTTAGAACAGGAAGAGAAATCAAGCTTCCCAGAGTTAGAATATTTCGGCCAGATGCATGGCACCTATCTCTTTGCTCAGGGCAAGGGCGGTCTTTACATTATTGACCAGCATGCTGCCCAAGAGCGGGTCAAGTATGAGTATTATCGGGAGAAGATTGGGGATGTGGACAATAGCCAGCAGCAGCTCTTGGTGCCCTATATCTTTGAATTTCCAGCGGACGATATGTTGCGTATCAAGCAGCGGATGGAGCTGTTAGAAGATGCTGGCATCTTTTTAGAAGAGTATGGAGCCAACCAGTTTATCCTCCGTGAGCATCCCATTTGGTTCAAGGAAGAGGAGATTGAGGTCGGCATCTATGAGATGTGTGATATGCTTCTCCTGACCAAGGAAGTTTCTATCAAGAAATATCGAGCAGAGCTAGCCATTATGATGAGTTGCAAACGCTCCATCAAGGCCAATCATAGTCTGGATGACTACTCTGCGCGTGACTTGCTCTTTCAGCTGTCCCAGTGTGACAATCCTTACAACTGTCCACACGGCCGGCCGGTCTTGGTCAACTTTACCAAGTCGGATATGGAAAAAATGTTCCGTCGCATTCAGGAAAATCATACTAGCCTGCGGGAGTTGGGGAAATACTAAACCTTATAGAAAATCAAACAGCCCTAGTCATAGAACTAGAGCTGTTTTGAATTTTTGAGCTGAACTTGCGTTCCAGCTATCAAATCAGCTGGATGGCGTTTGTCCTTGCGAAGCAATCCCATCAGCAGAAAGATCAAGAAGAGAATCCCTGCTGAAGTTGACAAGAAAATTGACAGGGTATCTGCTTGATAAGCACTACGGATAGCTCCCATATGTCCCAGCTGCCAAGGGAAAAACTTGATAGCAGAGCGCAAAAGGCTGTGGGCAAGGCTCCTATGCTTGTAAACCAACTGTAAACCTGCCCAACGCTTGCCAAAACTTCCTTTTCTATAGTCTAGCCAACCAAAGATAATAGTTAGAGGCAGGACTGAGGTAGAAAAAGCCAGAAGTTGGCTCTGGGCTTCAGTGAATGCAGGAATACCTTTTAGAACCAGATTATAAAAGCCCATAGCTAGTAAAAAAAGAGCAATGAGATAGCCTGAGATGAAGAGCCAGTCGCCAAAGAGTTCTTTCAGACGAGTTTTGACAGGTATGAGATTGTCAGTTTTTAGTTTCATCTTGAGCACCTTCTTCCTTAGAATCATCAAGGCCAATCACCTTGTCCAGATACTTTTTCTTGATTTTTAGCGCCTTGTTAATAGCCATTGCTGATGCGATTAAGAGGAAAAAGGTTAACCAGACCAGCGCAGTGAATTTTGCTGGAAAGCTAGAACCTGCGAAAAAGAGAAAGATAGCCAGAGCTGATACAAAAATATATAGAACCTGCCAGAAGCCATAAGATTTTACTTCCTTATAGTAGTGATCTTTTTCGTCTTCTGAGAGGACGGGTTTTATTTCTGGCTTGTCACTGTCTCCTAAAAGCAGATAATCTGTCGTAACCTGGAAAATCTTGCTCAGTTCTACAATTTTTTCGAGTTCTGGTAGCGCTTGACCAGACTCCCACTTGGAAATGCTTTGGCGAGAGACATTGATCTGTTCAGCCAGTTTTTCTTGTGACCAGCCTTTTTCTTTTCTTAGTTCAAATAATTTATCAGCGAGTTTCATGATTGCAGCCTCCTTTTCTTTGCTAACTCTATCCTAACAGCTTTTATTTATCTTGAGAATACAGCTTCCTGTACATTTTGTCAACCGCTGGTTGCACTTGAGTTTGCAGTTTTCCGGTAGAAAATATGATATACTAGATAGGCAAAATGATACAAAAAGAAGGAAGATTATGTACGAATATTTTAAAGGAATCATCAGCAAAATTACAGCCAAATACATTGTATTGGAAGTCAACTCTATCGGCTATATTCTTCATGTGGCCAATCCTTATGCTTACTCAAGTCATCTCCATCAGGAAGCCAAGCTCTATGTTCACCAAGTGGTGAGAGAAGACGCGGAGCTTTTATACGGCTTTGCGACCGAGGAGGAGAAGCAGCTCTTTCTCAACTTGATTTCAGTCTCAGGTATTGGCCCAGTGTCTGCCTTAGCCATCATTGCGGCTGATGATAATGCTGGCTTAGTGCAAGCCATTGAGCAGAAAAATATCACCTACCTGACCAAGTTTCCTAAGATTGGCAAGAAGACAGCCCAGCAGATGGTGTTAGACTTGGAAGGCAAGGTAGTGGCGGCAGGCAGCCTAGCAGAAAGCAAGGCGCCCGTCCAGACTGCGGATAATCAGGAGCTGGAAGAAGCCATGGAAGCCATGCTGGCTTTGGGCTACAAAGCTGCTGAGCTCAATAAAATCAAGAAATTCTTTGAAGGAACGACGGATACAGCAGAAAACTATATCAAGTCCGCTCTTAAGATGTTGGTGAAATAGGAGGAAGATATGACCAAACGTTGTGGCTGGGTAAAAATGAACAACCCCTTGTATGTAGCCTATCATGATGAGGAGTGGGGCAAGCCCCTCCATGATGATCAGAAATTATTTGAATTGCTCTGCATGGAGACCTATCAGGCTGGACTTTCTTGGGAGACCATTCTGAATAAACGCCAAGCCTTCCGAGAAGCTTTTCATTTCTATGATGCCCAGAAAATTGCCCAAATGACGGATGCAGACTTGGATGCTCTTTTGGATAATCCTAATATCGTCCGCAATAAGATGAAAATCTATGCGACTAGGGATAATGCCCAAGCTTTTTTGGCTGTTCAAAAGCAGTTTGGCTCTTTTAATGACTATATCTGGTCTTTTGTAGACTTCAAAACGATTGACAATCAAATTACGAACTACAAGGAAGCTCCGACTAAGACAGAGCTGTCAGAAACCATGTCCAAGGCGCTGAAAAAGCAAGGCTTCAAATTTGTCGGTCCTGTTTGTGTATATTCATTTCTAGAAGCAGCTGGCCTTATCAATGACCATGAAAATAATTGTGATTGGAAGTAGAACAATGAAAACAAGAAAATTTCTCCTCATTTTTATCACCCTCTATACGATCTTATTCCTAGCTAGAGGCTTGCAGTTGATTGGGATAAATTGGTTGATTTACCCAGTTTATTTCCTTTTATTTATCTTGGGAATCTTAGCTTATCGGGAAGAATTAAAGGAGCAGCTGGCCTTGATTCTGACCAAGAAGAAGGAATTTCTAAAAACGATCTCCTTGTATATGTTCTTTGTTTTCCTCCTGTCCATTGCCTGCAACCAGCTTTCAGTTCTGATTAAACAGAGTCTGGGCTTGCCATTGCAGGGGCAGAATGATGCTAGTATTCAAGGTGCCTTGTTGAAAAACCCCTTTCTAATCTTGGTGATCGGTTGCTTTATCGGGCCAATTGTTGAAGAGTTTTTCTTCCGTCGCTTTTTCCTAGGCACTTTCTTGGCAAAATTCTCTAACTGGCTAGGTATTGTGTTAACCACCTTTCTATTTGCCACCCTTCATATGCACAGCTGGGACTTGTCAGAGTGGGTGACAGTAATTTCCTATCTTGGCGGAGGACTTCTTCTCTCGCTCCTGTATCTGAGAAAGGACAAAAATATCTGGTATCCAATTGCCCTCCATTGTTGCAATAATATCATTGCTTTTGTGGTTACAATTTTTTCAATAAGCCAGTAGACTACTAAGTCAATAAAAAGAAGATATTGTGCTCTAGTAACTTTTGAGGTTATTCAGAAAGGAAGTGAAGGATGGATAATAAAGCCTTAGTATATTTGGCAGAGAATCGTATCTTGGAGACGGAGCGTCTCCTCCTACGTCCTATGACTATGGATGATTTGTTGGATTATCATGAATATACTTCAGATGGAGAATTATTAAAATATGATTATCCAGAGCACCAAAGCATAGAAGAGAGCAGAGAGAGTCTTGTTTTATATAATTTAAGTGCTCCTTTGGGGCGCTACGGTATTGAGCTGAAATCTGAAGGTAAATTAATTGGCAATATCTCTCTTCGAATAGATACGGAACAAGAAACGGCGGAAATAGGCTATACTGTCAATGCTGACTATCACAGAAAAGGTTACGCAACTGAAGCAGCCTTAGCCTTGAAAGAATTGGCTCAGAACATGCCGGGGGTAAAAATATTTCTTGCCCACACGACTAAGCCCAATCTTGCTAGTCAAGGAGTTTTAGAAAAAATTGGGATGACCTTGATGTGGGAAAAGGAGGGCCTTAGCCTTCGCGGAGAGCCAACCATCCGTCTCCGCTATGAAAGTCAGTTAAAGAATGACGAAAAAAAGGCCTAGACAAGATAGTTGTCTAAGCCTTTTCTATACAGTGTGAATATTATTACTCTTCCTTTTGCATCCAAATCTTTTCCTTGATAAAGATGCGCAGCTCATAGAAAAGCATAAAGAGAGTAGAGACGAGGAAGCCTGCCATAAAGATATGGTGCAAATAAGCAAAGACACCAATGTAAACCAAGATGGAAAAAAGGTAGAGGATGACTAAATAATGCCATTTCTTGGCCTTGCTGTCTTCGATGACCTTTTTCTCCAAACGCTCGTCCTCCTTGATGAGCTGGTCTAGACTGAGATCAAACTCCCGACTGATAGCGATGAGATTGCCAATATCAGGGATTCCTTTTCCACTTTCCCAGCGGGCAATGGCAGAGCGGGAAACCTTGAGTCTTTCAGCCAAGGCTTCCTGAGTGAGTTGATGTTGTTGACGAATATCTTTGAGAACTTGAGAAATTTTCATGATGCTTCCCTTTCTTTTCTAGTGAAATAAATAAGTTTCTTCTTTACATCCTTTTCATGTTTATTATAAAAAGAAAAAGTTTCTTTGCCAATAGCATCTGCCTAACAATCCAGTTATTCTCCATAACAAACAGATTTTCAAAAGTTATCCACAGGATGTTGACAACTTTGTCAATCAAGTTGACAGCTCTTTTTATTTCCTGAAATGAAAATCAACTTTTTTACTCTTTTTTGTGATAAAATAAAGCCAATTCCGAATAGTAAGGTAGGAGGTTCTATGAAAGCAGAAATTATTGCTGTGGGCACCGAGATTCTGACAGGTCAGATTGTCAATACCAATGCCCAATTTTTATCTGAAAAGCTAGCGAGTCTAGGGATTGATGTCTATTTTCAGACAGCAGTGGGGGACAATGAAAACCGTCTTCTCTCTGTCCTAGAAATTGCCAAAGAGCGCAGTGATTTAATTATCCTGACAGGGGGCTTGGGACCAACAGAGGACGATTTGACCAAGCAGACTTTGGCTAAATTTGTCGGTCGAGATTTGAGCTTCGACCCAGCGGCTGTGGAAAAGCTAGATTGCTTTTTTGCTAGCCGACCAGATTATGCTCGAACACCTAACAATGAGCGTCAGGCTCAGCTGGTCGAAGGCTCGACGCCGTTAACAAATGCGACCGGCTTAGCTGTTGGAGGATTGTTAGAAGCAGACGGAGTGACCTATGTAGTCTTGCCTGGCCCGCCTAGCGAGCTCAAGCCTATGGTTAATAACGAGCTGGTCCCCCTCTTATCCACAGGCCAGAAATTGTATTCACGGGTGCTCCGCTTCTTCGGTATTGGTGAGAGTCAGTTAGTGACTATTTTGGCTGAAATGATTGATCAACAAAGCGATCCGACCATTGCACCTTATGCAAAGACGGGCGAAGTGACCTTGCGACTGTCCACCAAGGCATTGAGTCAGGCAGAAGCGGATACTAAGTTTGAGGCTGTGGAAAAGTCTATTTTGGCGTATCAGAGTTTTGAGGGGCAGTCTTTGTCCGAGATTTTCTATGGTTATGGAGATGACAATTCCTTGGCTCAGGTGGCTTTCGACTTGCTGAAGAGTCAAGGGAAGACGATTTCGGCGGCGGAGAGTTTGACAGCTGGCCTCTTTCAAGCGACCTTGGCTGATTTTGCTGGAGCTTCAGCTATTTTTTCAGGTGGCTTTGTCACCTACAGCATGGAAGAAAAGAGCCGGATGCTGGATATCCCGTTGGGAGATCTGGAGAAGCATGGTGTCGTTTCAGCTTTTACGGCTGGGAAAATGGCAGAGCAGGCTAGAAAGCTGACTCAGAGTGACTTGGCTGTCAGTCTGACAGGTGTGGCTGGACCAGATTCACTGGAAGGTCATCCAGCTGGAACGGTTTTTATCGGCTTAGCGAGTGAATCAGGAACGGAAACCATTAAGGTAAATATTGCTGGACGCAGCCGTCGTGATGTGCGAAAGATTGCTGTTATGCATGCCTTCAACCTCGTACGAAAAACTTTATTAAAGAACTGATTTTTGGTATAATAAAAAGATGGCCAAAAGATATTTTAGAAAAAATAGGAGAAATAAATGGCAAAAAAACAGAAAAATTTGGATGAAATCACAAAGAAATTTGGAGATGAACGCCAAAAAGCTTTGGATAACGCTCTTAAGAATATTGAAAAAGATTTCGGTAAGGGAGCTATTATGCGCTTGGGCGAGCGAGCGGAGCAAAAGGTTCAAGTCATGAGTTCAGGCTCTCTGGCTTTGGATATCGCCCTCGGTGCGGGTGGTTATCCTAAGGGGCGGATTATTGAGATTTATGGTCCAGAGTCTTCTGGTAAGACAACCGTTGCCCTTCATGCAGTTGCTCAAGCTCAAAAAGAAGGCGGCATCGCAGCCTTTATCGATGCAGAGCACGCTTTGGATCCGTCATACGCTGCAGCTCTGGGTGTAAACATTGATGAGTTGCTGCTGTCACAACCAGACTCAGGGGAGCAAGGTCTTGAAATTGCAGGAAAATTGATTGACTCTGGTGCCGTTGATTTGGTCGTTGTCGACTCAGTTGCGGCTCTTGTACCTCGTGCAGAAATCGATGGCGATATCGGTGACAGCCACGTTGGTTTGCAGGCTCGGATGATGAGTCAGGCCATGCGCAAACTGTCTGCTTCTATCAACAAAACTAAGACGATTGCCATCTTTATCAACCAACTTCGTGAAAAAGTTGGTGTTATGTTTGGAAATCCTGAAACAACACCAGGTGGACGTGCTTTGAAGTTCTACGCATCTGTTCGTCTGGATGTCCGTGGCAATACCCAAATCAAGGGTACGGGCGATGCGAAAGATACAAATGTCGGTAAGGAAACTAAAATCAAGGTCGTTAAAAACAAGGTGGCTCCACCATTCAAGGAAGCCTTTGTGGAAATCATGTACGGAGAAGGTATTTCTAAGACAGGCGAGCTGATTAAGATTGCGACTGACTTGGATATCATCAAAAAAGCGGGTGCTTGGTACTCTTACAATGATGAAAAAATCGGTCAAGGATCTGAAAATGCGAAGAAATATTTGGCTGATCATCCAGAAGTCTTTGATGAAATCGACCGTCAAGTCCGTGTACGTTACGGCTTGATTGAGGAAGATGAGCCAGCAGAAGCAGTGAAGGGTAAGGCTGAGGCTCCTCTTGAAAAATTAGAAGAAGTGACTCTTGATCTAGACGATGCCTTTGATATTGAGGAATAATTTTTCAAAATAGGTCGCAAGACCGATGGTTTTTGTGGTATAATATACTACGATAGTAGTATCGTGTAGCGAAAGGAGTACTTGCATGATCACAATTTATACGGTTTCAAGTTGTACTAGCTGCAAAAAAGCAAAGACCTGGCTAAACGCCCATCAATTGACTTACAAGGAGCAAAACCTTGGTAAGGAAGGAATTACCAAAGAAGAAATTCTTGATATTTTAGCAAAAACTGAAAATGGCATTGCCAGCATTGTATCTTCAAAAAACCGTTATGCAAAAGGACTCGGTGTTGATATTGAAGATTTGAGTGTAAACGAAGTCATTGACATCATCATGGAAACACCGCGGATTCTGAAAAGTCCGATTTTGGTGGATGACAAGCGTCTCCAAGTTGGTTACAAGGAAGATGATATCCGTGCCTTCTTACCTCGTGCAGTGCGCAATGTTGAGAATACAGAGGCTCGCTTACGAGCAGCTCTATAATTAGATAAGGAAAGGCGCCTTTTAGGTTGCCTTTTTTCTGTCTCATTACCTAAAAATGATTGACAAGCGGTTAAACTATGATACAATATCTCTGAGGAGGACGGAACGTGAAGAAATTTTTACTAATTTTTGGCTTAGCAGCTGTGATATTGACTGGCTGCGCTCATAAGAAAGCGGACAAGCCAAAGGGGAAAAAAGAGGAAATTACAACTAATCTTCCCATTATCAGTCAGGCTGAAAAGCAGGAAGTTATCACCAAGAAACTAGTTTTCCCCAAAGATGAGCAAGGAATTCAATCTAGTCAAATTATTACTTATCAAGGGAAACGCTTTATCAAGGTGATTATGGAGAGAATTACTCCAACGGATGATAGTATCAAAAATGCGATTAAAGAAGTGGGGCTGGAGGAGACTCAGCGACTTTTGGATGAATCAATGCAAAAGGATACGGACTATACTCAAGCAAAAACTGTTGCTGGTTTCACTGGAACCGTTCAGATTCTTAATGAAAATGAACTGAAAATCACATCAACTTACGATTTTGACAATTTGGATATTGAAAAGGCACTCACTTTAAATTATTTTAAAAATAGCAATCTAAAAGAAATGACAAAGATGCAACCTGAAGAATATATCAATAATTTATTGATAAACGGGGCTGAGGAGCAACAGTAAGGAAGCTTCTTGTCAATCATAGAAAACCAAAAAGGAGAAAGAAATGAAAAAATCAGTAGTACTTTTAATGGCTAGCTTGGCGGTGTTGACAGCTTGTGGACAACAATCACATAGTGGAAAAGCTGGTAGCAATCAGTCTGTTCAAAGCAAGGTAAAAGATAAATCGGTTACCAAGTCTTATCAGTTAAATCAAAAGGTACAAGGGCTCGATCAAACGATGACCTTGACAGTTACCTACGCGGGCAAGAAGTATGAAAAGGTGAATATTGCTATTTCACAAAATTTACCAGAAGAAGCTAAGTCTGCCTTAGCTGGTCAAGACTTGTCCTCTCTGCAAGAAGAGGTGAGCAAGAGCTTCAAGCAAAGTTCAGGAGTGGATAAACTTGAACAAGTAAAAGGTATTCAAGTGAATGTTAAAGTGACTGAAAAAGGCACTGTTGATATTGATTTTATTATTGATCCGACAAATCTTGATTATGATGCGGCTTCTAAAGTACCGACCTATGGGCCAATTTTTAGCCAAATGAAGTCTCAGACTCCAGAAGAATTTATCAAATCCTTCCAGGATGAAGGGGGCAAGGAAATTAGCAATCCGTCCTAATATTTTTGATGAAAACTAGTCTTTGAAAAAGGGCTAGTTTTTTGATGGGAAGGAGCGGTAAATAGTTGAAAAAATGTCGAAAAAGTAGAAAATTTACATGGATTAAGTTTGTGAAACTGCTGTAATTATGCTATAATGATGGTATTCTTAGAGAAAGAGGGTGTAATTGTGGGATTTACAGACGAAACTGTACGTTTTAATCTTGATGATTCAAACAAAAAAGAAATTAGCGAGACTTTGACCGATGTCTACAAGTCACTCAATGATAAGGGCTATAATCCAATCAATCAAATCGTAGGTTACGTGCTGAGTGGAGATCCCGCTTATGTGCCTCGTTATAATAATGCTCGAAATCAGATTCGTAAATATGAACGCGATGAAATCGTAGAAGAACTGGTGCGTTATTATTTGAAAGGGCAAGGCATTGACCTCTGATGAGAATTATGGGACTAGATGTCGGCTCGAAAACAGTAGGCGTTGCAATTAGCGATCCACTTGGCTTCACCGCTCAGGGGCTTGAAATCATTCAGATTGATGAAGAGAAAGAGCAGTTCGGTTTTGAGCGTTTGACGGAGCTTGTCGAGCAATATAAGGTGGACAAGTTTGTGCTTGGCCTCCCTAAAAATATGAACAATACCAGCGGTCCACGAGTGGAAGCGAGTAAGGCTTATGGTGAGAAGATTGCCCAGCTTTTCCAAATTCCGGTCGAGTATCAGGACGAGCGTCTGACGACAGTGGCTGCTGAGCGCATGCTGATTGAACAGGCAGATGTCAGCCGCAGCAAGCGCAAAAAAGTGATTGATAAATTGGCGGCTCAGCTAATTTTACAAAATTATTTAGATAGAAACTTTTAGAAAGAATTGAGGAAACAATTATGGCACACGATCATAACCATGACCACGAACAGGCACAGCCTGAATTGATTACCTTGGTAGATGAGCAAGGGAACGAGAATCTATTTGAAATTCTTCTGACCATTGATGGTAAGGAAGAGTTTGGAAAAAATTACGTACTTTTGGTACCAGTAAATGCTGAAGAAGATGAGAACGGCGAAGTTGAAATCCAAGCTTACTCATTTACTGAAAATGAAGACGGCACAGAAGGCGAATTGGAACCAATTCCAGAAGACTCTGATGCAGAGTGGGATATGATTGAAGAAGTCTTCAACAGCTTTATGGAGGAGTAAAAAGGTCTGGAAGACCTTTTTAGCCCGGACTTAGAAATTAGGAAGCCAGCCAGTTGGAGAATTTATCATGGCTTGGCCACAGCTAGTTTCTTTACGAAGAATAGAAAAGAGAGAGAAGCGAGTGGTGATTCACATTTGAAGTCCGCTTCGCTTCTCTTTTTATGTAGGAAAAATGATGAATGAAATTGAAAAATGGTTGAACGGTCGTATTGGCCTAAACTTTCGTTCAGGTCTGGAACGGATGCAGAGAGCGGTAGATTTGCTGGGGAATCCTGAAGGGGCTTACCCCGTCATTCATGTGACGGGAACGAACGGCAAGGGCTCTACCATTGCTTTTATGCGGAATCTATTTGCCGATCAAGGGAAAAAGGTAGCTAGCTTTACATCTCCGCATATGATCAGCGTCCATGACCGTATTTGTATCAATGGCCTGCCGATTTCGGATGCTGATTTTGTTCGCTTGGGGCGGCAGATTCAGGAGATGGAGAGTGAATTGGTCAAGACTCACGACCAGCTATCCTATTTTGAAATCTTGACCTTGCTAGCCTTTCTTTATTTCAGAGAGGAGCAGGTTGATCTGGCTCTCATCGAAGTGGGAATTGGCGGACTCTTGGACACGACCAATGTCTTGGATGGGCAAGTTGCAGTGGTGACATCGGTGGGCTTGGATCATCAGGAAACGCTGGGGCAGACGCTTACAGCGATTGCGGAGCAGAAGGCTGGCATTTTCAAGAGCGGTCGCTCTGCAGTCATTGGTCCCTTGCCAGAGGAGGCTCGTCAGGTCTGTGAACAGCGGGCAGCAAGTTTGGACTTGGATTTGTATGAATACAGGCGAAATTTTTCGTTTTCTGATGGTTCTTTTAAGAATAAAGACTTGATTTTATCGCATTTGGTCTTGGGATTGCAAGGTACTTACCAAGAAGAAAATGCAGCGCTGGCTTTGCAGGCCTTTCTGCTTTTTATGAAGCAAATGGGCTGGGAAATTGATTTTTCTATGCTTCCTTCATCTTTGCGGAAGACCCATTGGGCGGGGAGGCTAGAGGAAATTCGTCCGAATATCTATCTGGACGGTGCCCATAATTTGCCAGCTCTGGCGCGTTTGGTCGAGTTTATCAAGGGACAGAAGGGCAAGACATGCAGCCTGCTGTTTGGAGCTTTGAAGCGCAAGGATTATAGCGGCATGCTGGACTATTTGCAGGAGGCTCTGCCGGAGGTTCAGGTGACGGTGACCAGCTTTGACTACGGGGAATCTGTGGGGCAGGCAGAAGCTGCGGACTTTGACTATGTGGCGGATTACAGAGCCTTTATCGAGAATTTCAAACAAGAGCAGACGGCCGACCAAGTTCTTTTTGTAACGGGTTCACTTTATTTTATTGCAGAGGTTCGAGCCTACCTCCAGAGTGTATAAGTTGACCATAGAAAGCCCTGTTTGGTAAAATAGAAGTGGAACAAAGAAAGGAGAAACAAAATGAAAGTTTCAAAAAAATTAGTTCTTTCAGCCCTTACGGCTATGACCGCTTTTGTATTGGTAGCTTGTGGCAATTCTGGCCAAAATCCATCCAATCAAGCTGCTCAATCTCAAGCGAGTTCCTCCGTTTCTCAGTCATCTGAGACAGTGTCATCAAATAGCAAGGCAAGTAGCAATACAAACAGTAGCGTAAATACTAGTAGTTCAGAGGCTTCTACTTCCAGTCAAACGGCTGCTAGTGACTTAGATGGGACTTATAAGGCCACTCATGAAGGTGATGCTTTAACTCTAGAAGTTTCTGGAAATAAAGGAACCCTGACCAAAGTCGAACACGACGGTGAGCAGGAAATTGAACAGATGCAGATTGATCCAACCAATCAAACCATGATTGTTGGGGATGACGTTAAGCGCTATCGCGTAGAGGGCAATCAACTGACTCTGGAAGATTTGTCGCAGGAAAACGATGATGACGACACAATCGTCTTCACCAAGCAATAATTTTCAAAAAAGGAATATCCTAAAAAGGCTGGACAGACGCTCCAGCTTTTTGTGTTTGTGAATAACGGAGTCTTGGGGCTTCCTTTAATCTTGGACTAGAGGCCATTTTCTTTGAAAAAATTTTGAAATTGCTGCTAATTATTGTTATACTAGATAAAATGTGAGATGAGGAAGGATTAGGATGAATCTAGGCAAGTTTCGTTTGCTGATGTCCAAGTATGGTTTCAGCATCATTATCATGTTACTGGAATTATTTCTTGTTTTTGCGGCCTTTTTCTATTTTAATCAGTTGGTGCCTAATTGGTTATCAGCCCTTGTCATTGTTTCTTTATATATTGGGACTATCTTGGCGATTGTCAATCGGAATATGCCTCCTGAAAGCAAGGTGACCTGGCTCTTGTTCGCAGTTGTGCCCGTTTTTGGCTTCTTGCTTTATCTGATGTTTGGGGAGCGACGCCTTTCCAAAAAAGAAATCCAGCAGCTGGAAAAAATGGACTCAATGAAGTTTCGAGAGGACAACAGCTATGACCTGCGAGTCGAACTCAAGCAGGAAAATAAATCAGCCTTTGGTATTGTCAAGTCTTTGCTGAGTATGGATCACAATGCCGATGTCTACGATGGCACGGCTTCGCAATATTTCCCTCTTGGCGAAGAGATGTTTGAGGCCATGCTGGATGATTTGCGTTCGGCCAAGAAATTCATTTTTCTGGAGTTTTATATCATTGATCCAGGTTTGATGTGGAATCGTGTCCTTGAGATTTTGGTAGATAAGGTCCAGCAGGGAGTTGAAGTCAAGCTGCTCTACGATGATATTGGCTGTATGGCGACCCTTTCGGGAGATTACACGAAAAGACTGCGCAAGATGGGAATTGATGCCCATAAGTTTAACAAAGTGATTCCGCGGATGACGGTGGCCTATAATAATCGTGACCACCGCAAGATTTTAGTGGTGGATGGGCAAGTCGGCTATACAGGCGGAATTAATCTGGCAGATGAGTATATCAACCATATCGTGCGCTTCGGGCATTGGAAAGATGGCGGTGTCCGTCTGGAAGGGCGAGCAGTAAAGGCTTTGACACGTCTTTTCTTGATGAATTGGTACATTAATCGCGGGGAAATTACAGACTTTGACCGTTATCATTTTGATAGCCAGCGAGTGGAAGGCAAAGGGCTTTATATTCCGTATGGTAGTGGCCCCAAGCCGATTTATAAGGAACAGGTGGGCAAGGCTGTCTACCAGAATATTATCAATCAAGCCATCGATTATGTCTATATCACGACCCCTTATTTGATTATTGACTATGATTTGACAGAGGATATCAAAAATGCAGCCATGAGAGGAGTGGATGTTCGCATTGTGACTCCGTTTATTCCTGATAAAAAGCTGATTCAGATCGTCACTCGTGGTGCTTATCCAGACTTGCTAGAGGCTGGTGTTAAGATTTACGAGTACACTCCTGGTTTTATCCACAGTAAGAACGTTATTTCAGATGATGAGTTAGCCGTGGTCGGAACCATTAATTTTGACTACCGTAGTCTGGTGCATCATTATGAAAATGCGGTTCTTATGTATCAGACAGAAACGATTGCGGACATTAAGCAGGATTTTGAAGATTTGTTTGATGTTTCCAAAGAAATTTCTCTTGAAACCCTCCAGAATAGCTGGTACCAACGTTTATTGAAGGAAATCATGCAATTATTTGCTCCGCTACTTTAAAGAGAGTGGGACAGAAATCGGTAATTCGTTAGAATTCGATTTCGTCGTCCCACCTCCGCACAGTTGAGTAGGGCTGTAAAAGCTGATGAAATCAGCGTAGTAGAGCCCACTCAACCCCTGCGTCTTGCTTGACAATCCAAAGACAATTGAGAGGCTAGGACTTTTGTCCCAGCCCCTTTTTTCTGTCTTTTGCTGAGACATTAGCTACACATCATGCTTTCTTGTGATTACTGTCTTTATTTTACGAATAGTAAATAGAGGACAGAGAATCAAAGGAGGATTATAGATGGAAATAGCAAAAATAATTTATCAGCTTTCTTGTCCAGAAGAGCGGCTAGTTTACTTGAAATTCCGCGATTTGGAGCGCTTGGCAAAGAAGAGCCAGAAAAAGAAAGGGAGCCAAGATAAGGCTGACAGAAAGAGTGTTTTTTGATATACTATAGAGTATGGAAATCAAGGAGAACTTTTATGAACGATAGAAATCAGCAGGAAAACGTGGAAATTTTAGTATCTATGTCCGCAGAAACCTGGCAAAATACGAGTGAGAGACGGCGGTTAGAGAAAATAATCGAGCCAGTTCCTTCTTTAAAACTATTTTTTTGGAGCGTTTTGGTCAGTTTGACCAGTGTCATCAACCCTCTACTAACCAACTTATCCACCAATTTGCAATCACAAAATCTATATGCTGGCTGGGCCTTGACTCAGGGAGAAGTTGCCTATGCAAATATTTATGGAACCAGCGGTCTTCTCTACTATTTGGTAAGCTGGTTGGGGAATTTATTTTTGGGTCAGCTATTGTTTTTACTTTTCCAAGTAGTGGCTTTGACCTTGGCAGGAATATATCTCTTCCAGACAATTTCACAAATAACGGTTAGAAGTGGTCTAGCTCGCCAGATTACAATCCTGTTCTATTTGTTTGTACTGACACTGGGATTTGGCGGAACTTATTCTATTATTTTTGCTTTCCCATTTATCTTTCGGAGTTTGTACCATCTCGTGAAGTACTTACAAGGGCGTGTCCGCGATGAGTCTTTTATTCGTTTTGGGATGGTTGGAGCCTTGGCTTTTCTAATCGAGCCGGCTTTTAGCCTGCTTTTTTACTCATTGACGACGCTGTTTTTGCTTCTGTACAATATCGCTGACAAGCGAAAAGCGCGTGGCTTTTATCAATTGCTGGCAGGTCTATTAGGTTTTTCTTTAGTCTTTTATCCACTGGGCTACTATACAGTTTTGAATGGTTCTTTTGGTGTGGCGATTAGCCAAGTGACTTATGTTCTAGAGGCTTTTCGTCTCAATAGCAGCTATTTATTAGATCATTTGCTCTATTATGGTTTGCTCTTCCTAGGTTTAGGTTTTGTGACAGCGCTGATGACGGCTTTTGCTTTCAAAGAAGAGCCAACTGCTGCGCGTGGCATGCGCTTTATTGGGCTGCTAGGCCTCCCTATTAGCTTTGTTGGAGTTTTAGGTCTGCCAGAGAAGGGCGCTTATCAATTGTTGACAACTCTGCCTTTTGCCCTACTATTACTAGCCTTGTGGCTAGATACAGGTGGAGACAGGGATGGTCATGAAAGACGTCACCGTAAGCCTACCAAGACTTCTAGCTGGAATCGTTATTTGGGTAAGCAACTCTTTCTACCTTTGCTTGCGATGCTTTACCTCCTAGCTTATCCATTTGTAAATGAGTATATTCTATCCAGCGGAGTTTCCGCTGAGAGAAATCTGGTAGCCCAACATATCCGTGAAAATAGCACTGCCAAGGATAGCATTTATGCTTGGGACAATACAGCTAGCCTCTATAACAAGGCGCAGCGTTTATCGGCTGTTTCTCTACTGAGTCCTTCGCTTTATACAGGAACGGAGGAAAATCGCATTTTATTGCGCAACGCTTTAAACGAGGCGAGTCCGAAGTTTATTTTAGTCAATAAAGATGTGAAACTCTTTTCAGATATAAAAAAGAAAATTTCTCAAGATTACGAAGAAGTGAACCTAAAACTCAATCACTTCAAGCTTTATCAAAGTAAGTAATCAAATCAATATGTTGTGTGTAAAATAAAAAATTGACATTTTTACCACAACATATTGATTTTTTATTTTGGAGTGATATAATGTTTGGTAGATGATTAATTGAGAAGAGGAAGTGTTTGTGATGATTTTAAGAGAAGCAAAATTTGATACAGCGCCTACCATCTACGTTGAGAAGCGAGACGGCCGGAGAGTAGCTTTTGATGTGACTAAGATCTATAAGGCTATGGTACGAGCGGCTCAGGACCTTGGTCCCATGATGCCTATGCTGGAAGCTAAGCTCGAAACCATTACAGACCGTGTTGTGGCAGAAATCAGCAGCCGCTTCGCTAAGTATGTCAAAATCTATGAGATTCAGAACATCGTTGAGCATGAGCTTTTGAATGCCAAGGAATACGCCATTGCGGAGAACTACATCACTTACCGCACCCAACGGGATTTTGAGCGCTCAAAAGCGACTGATATCAACTTTACCATTGACAAGCTCCTCAACAAAGATCGTACGGTAGTCAATGAGAATGCTAATAAGGACAGCGATGTTTTCAATACCCAACGGGATTTGACAGCTGGGATTGTCGGCAAATCCATTGGGCTTAAGATGCTGCCGCCTCATGTGGCTAATGCCCACCAGAAGGGGGACATCCACTACCATGATTTGGACTACAGCCCTTATACACCGATGACTAATTGCTGTTTGATTGACTTTGACGGCATGCTGAAAAATGGCTTCAAGATTGGGAATGCAGAAGTAGAGAGTCCCAAGTCTATCCAGACTGCGACAGCGCAAATCTCACAAATTATTGCCAATGTAGCTTCCAGCCAGTACGGTGGTTGTTCGGCCGATCGGATTGATGAAGTCTTGGCGCCTTATGCTGAGCTTAATTATCAAAAGCATCTCAAAGATGCGGAGCAATGGGTTTTGCCGGCTAAGCAGGAAGAATACGCCTGGGCGAAGACCAAGAAGGACATCTACGACGCCATGCAGTCACTGGAGTATGAGATCAATACTCTCTTTACCTCTAATGGTCAGACTCCTTTTACTTCGCTGGGCTTTGGTCTGGGCACCAGTCGTTTTGAGCGGGAAATTCAAAAGGCCATCCTCAATATCCGTATCAAGGGACTGGGAAGCGAGCACCGCACAGCAATTTTCCCTAAGTTGATTTTCACCCTTAAGCGTGGACTCAATCTCGAGCCAGGGACGCCTAACTACGACATCAAAGAACTGGCTCTGGAGTGTGCTACTAAGCGTATGTATCCAGATGTCCTTTCCTACGACAAGATTATCGAATTGACTGGATCGTTTAAGGTACCGATGGGCTGCCGTTCGTTCCTACAAGGCTGGAAAGATGAAAATGGTCAGGAAGTCAATTCCGGCCGTATGAATCTGGGTGTCGTTACTGTCAATCTGCCACGGATTGCGCTTGAATCCGAAGGGGATTTGGATAAATTCTGGGAACTCTTTAATGAGCGGATGAATATCGCTGAGGACGCTTTGGTCTACCGAGTGGAGCGGACCAAAGAAGCCAGTCCAGCCAATGCACCGATTCTTTATCAGTATGGGGCTTTTGGCCAACGCTTGGGCAAGTATGATCAGGTAGACCAGCTCTTTACTCACCGTCGTGCAACGGTTTCCCTAGGCTATATCGGTCTGTATGAAGTGGCAGCAGTCTTTTACGGTGGCGACTGGGAAACTAATCCAGAAGCCAAGGACTTTACGGTTGCCATTGTCAAAGATATGAAGCGTAGAGTGGAAGAATGGTCAGATCAGTATGACTATCATTTCTCTGTTTACTCGACGCCATCCGAAAGTCTGACTGACCGTTTCTGCCGTTTGGATACAGAGAAGTTTGGCATCGTTCCAGATATCACTGACAAGGAGTACTACACCAACTCTTTCCACTACGATGTGCGGAAAAATCCAACGCCTTTTGGAAAGCTGGATTTTGAGAAGATTTATCCTGAAGTGGGTGCTTCAGGCGGCTTTATCCACTACTGTGAATACCCTGTGCTGCAGCAAAATCCCAAGGCTTTGGAAGCTGTCTGGGACTATGCCTATGATCGGGTTGGCTATCTGGGAACCAATACACCAATTGACCGTTGTTATAAGTGTAACTTTGAGGGAGATTTCACGCCAACCGAGCGGGGCTTCACCTGTCCAAACTGTGGCAACAGCGATCCCAAGACGGTCGATGTGGTGAAGCGGACCTGCGGTTACTTAGGAAACCCGCAAGCCCGTCCAATGGTCAATGGCCGCCACAAGGAAATATCAGCTCGGGTCAAGCATATGAATGGCTCAACTATTAAGTACGAAGGAAATTAAGATGGGAAAGTATCAATTGGACGACAAAGGAAAGGCTCAGGTGCAGCGTTTCCATGAAAAACATTCGCGGGGAGGCAATGGCAAAAAAGAGCGATTGGCCAAACTGCGTCAGCAATTTTTAGAAAAAAACAAGAAATAATAGAAGTCAGAGTGGGGCGCAAGGCGGTCTCACTCTCTTCGTATCAGGAGGCACTATGGAGCTAAGACGACCGAAACTAGAAGACAAGGAAAAGATTTTAGAGATGCTGGCTGACTTTGAAGCAGCTGGTAGCCGACAGGACGGCTTCTTTGGAGGAGCGGATTTTGTTTATGAGGACTGGCTGGAGACCATTCAGCTAGCTGAGGCAGGTCTAGGCTTGCCGCAAGGTTTTGTGCCTTACATCCAACTGGTCTCTTTTGCTGCGGATGGTCAGGCTGTGGGCTTTCTCAATCTGCGCTTACGGCTCAATGACCATTTGCTCCAAGAAGGCGGGCATATCGGTTATAGTATCCGTCCCTCTGCGCGTGGGAAAGGATTGGCCAAAGAGCAGCTGCGACAAGGCTTGCAAGTAGCTAAAAGTAAAAATATCAAACGTGCTTTAGTGACTTGTGATTGTGATAATGCTGCCAGTCGAGCAGTGATTCTAGCTAATGGTGGAGTTTTGGAGGATATTCGAGGCGGGAAAGAGCGCTATTGGATTGATTTAGATTGAGGATAGTTTATGAAGTTACAACGACCAACTTTGGAAGATAAAGACGCAATTTTAGAAATGATTGCTGAGTTCGATGCAGCAAAATCCTATATGCACGGTGGCATGGGCTCCACTTGGAAGCGAGCAAAGGATTATGAGGATTGGTTAAAGATTGTAGAGCAGCAGGAGGATACTGAGAATCTGCCAGCAGGTTGGGTTCCCGCCATTCAATTTTTATCCTTTGATGAGACTGGCTTGCCTCTGGGCTTTTTAGCCCTGCGCTTGTCCTTGAATGACAAATTATTTGTGGAGGGTGGTCACATTGGCTATTCTATTCGCCCCAGTCAACGCAGAAAAGGCTTGGCTAAGTTGCAGCTAGAGTTAGGGCTGGCAGAGGCTCGAAAGCAAGGACTAGAACGAGTGCTGATTACCTGCGATGAAGACAACGAAGCCAGTCGCCGCACGATTTTCTCTGCTGGCGGTGTTTACGAAAATACAATCGACAGAAGTCAGCGTTACTGGATTAATTTGGAGGATGAAGATGAACAATCCCAAACCTCAAGAATGGAAAAGTGAGGAGCTGAGTAAGGGTCGAATCATTGACTATAAGGCCTTTAACTTTGTGGATGGCGAAGGCGTCCGCAACTCCCTTTATGTCAGTGGCTGTATGTTTCACTGTGAAGGCTGCTATAATGCAGCAACTTGGTCTTTCAACGCTGGCATTCCTTATACGCAAGAGTTGGAGGAGCAGATTATGAAAGACTTGGCGGAGCCCTATGTGCAGGGGCTGACTCTCCTAGGCGGCGAGCCTTTTCTCAATACAGGCATTCTCCTGCCCTTGGTCAAGCGGATTCGGCGTGAGCTGCCGGACAAGGATATCTGGTCTTGGACGGGCTACACCTGGGAGGAGATGATGCTGGAAACGGAGGATAAGCTGGAGCTGCTGAGTCTGATTGACATCTTGGTGGATGGCCGTTTTGATATTACAAAGAAGAACCTCATGCTGCAGTTTCGCGGTTCCTCCAATCAACGCATCATTGATGTGCAGAAGTCCCTTCAGTCAGGCCAAGTAGTCATCTGGGACAAGCTTAATGATGGGCTCCAGGCCTATGAGCAAGTGGACCGAGATGGGCTGCTGTAATCGTCTAGATTGGATCAGAATTCCTAGTATAAAAATAGGACATTTAGTTCAACTTTGTCTACAATTTTTAAAGATGCTTACTTATGATGCAAGTGGCTCTCAGAGTTCATGAGCCAAGCTCTATTTTCTTTATCAGAAAAAGGAGAGTGGGACAGAAATCGGTAATTCGTTAGAATTCGATTTCGTCGTCCCACCTCCGCACAGTTGAGTAGGGCTGTAAAAGCTGATGAAATCAGCGTAGTAGAGCCCACTCAACCACTGCGTCTTGCTCGACAATCCAAAGACAATTGAGAGGCTAGGACTTTTGTCCCAGACTCTTTATTTTCTGTGTTTTATCTTGAATTCGATTTCAAAGTTGAAGTCGTTGACAAAAGAATAGGATTTTTTTACAATTATGTAATCTTCTTAAGAATTTCTTAAAAAAATCATATTTTTATGCTACAATAGAATAGAGTAATTTCATACAGAAAGTAGTAAGGGAAATGTATCAGAGAACAAAGAAATCTAAAAAGAAAAGCAATCGATTAAAAATAGTTAATAGCACCCTCTTGGGTGTTTATACTTTGTTAGCGGCCTTCTTGATTTTCACAATTTTTCGCTATCATTTTCTAGCTTTTCGCTATGTGAATATCTTAGTGGCAGTCCTCATCCTAGCAGTGGCAGCCTTGTCAGGATTCCTGATTTTCAAGGGTAAGGCAGGAAAGACCACCAGTGCTATTTTGATAGTAGCCCTGCTTGTGGGGTCAGTGTCTATGTATGCTGTAAAGGGTTTGGTTGACTTGTCGACTGGCGTTAATTCCACTTCCAACTACTCTGAGTATGAAATGAGTGTCGTGGTGCCGGCGGATAGTGATGTTAAGGACCTCAAACAGTTGACAAATGTTTTGGCCCCATCAGGCAATGACCAAGACAATATCCAAGCGCTGATGAAAAATATCAGTCAGACACAAGGGCATGAGCTGACAGTAGATACAGCATCTTCTTATCTCGCTGCCTATAAGTCGCTGACTTCTGGTGAAGCCAAGGCTATGGTCCTGAATAGCGTCTTTGAAGATACGATTCGTGGCGAAGATCCTGACTATGCTTCAAAAATTAAAAAAATCTATACTTACAAGATAAGCAAGAAGATTGATACAGCCATTGGCAAGCAAGATCCGAATGCAGAGGTCTTTAATATCTATGTCAGTGGTATTGACACTTATGGACCAATTTCTTCTGTGTCACGCTCGGATGTCAACATTATCATGACAGTCAACCGTAAGACCAAGAAAGTCTTGCTGACGACGACGCCGCGCGATGCCTATGTTCCAATTGCGGACGGTGGGCTCAATCAGCCAGATAAGCTGACACATGCAGGTATTTACGGTGTAGATGCTTCAGTTCACACCTTGGAAAATCTCTACGGCATTGATTTGAATTATTATGTGCGTCTGAATTTCACTTCCTTCCTCAAGTTGATTGATTTGCTGGGTGGGATTGATATTGAGAACGACCAAGAGTTTACTAGTCTGCACGGTAATTACCATTTCCCTGTAGGTAAGGTCCATCTTAACTCTGACCAAGCTCTAGGCTTCGTCCGTGAGCGTTATTCTCTAAATGGTGGAGATAATGATCGTGGTAAGAACCAAGAAAAGGTCATTGCAGCAGTCATTAAAAAGTTGACCTCGACAGATGCGCTGAAAAATTACAACGCCATTCTTTCAGGGCTGCAGGATTCTGTCCAGACCGATATGAGCTTGGAAACGATGATGAATCTGATCAATACTCAGTTAGAGTCAGGTGGAAGTTATAATGTGACTTCTCAGGCCTTGACTGGAACTGGAAATACAGGTCTGCCTTCCCATGCCATGCCTGAGGCTAATCTCTACATGATGGAAATTGATCAAAATAGCTTGGCAGCAGCCAAAGCAGCGATCCAAGAAGTGATGGAAGGGAAGTAAAGCATGATTGATATTCACTCGCATATCATTTTTGATGTGGATGACGGTCCTAAGACACTAGAGGATAGCCGACGTCTGCTCGAAGAAAGCTATCGGCAGGGCGTTCGTACCATTATTTCTACTTCTCATCGCCGAAAGGGCATGTTTGAAACGCCCGAAGAAAAGATTGCAGCAAACTTCAAGCAGGTACAGGAGTTAGCCAAGCAGGTTGCTGACGACTTGACCGTGCTATACGGAGCTGAGATTTACTATACTAGCGATATCTTGCAAAAGCTGGAAGAGGGAAGGTTTCCCAGTCTAGGCGACACCAAGTATGTCTTGATCGAGTTTAGTATGAATACACCATATAAGGATATTCACTCAGCCTTGGGTAATGTTATCCGCCTCGGAATGACTCCGGTGGTGGCTCATATCGAGCGCTATCACTGTCTGGAAAATGACGAAGATAGAGTCAGCGAATTGATCAATATGGGCTGCTATATGCAGGTCAATAGTTCAAATGTTTTGAAACCCAAGCTCTTTGGTGATCGTTACAAATTTATGAAAAAGCGTGTTCAGTTCTTTCTAGAACGGGACTTAGTTCATTTCGTTGCCAGCGATATGCACAATCTCGATGACAGACCGCCTTATATGCAAAAGGCCTATCAGCTTATCGTGAAAAAATATGGAGCTGCGCGTGCGGAAGAACTCTTTAAGACAAACCAAGAAATCTTATTAAGTAACGAGTTTATTTAATCAATCAAACTCTGGAGAAAGTAAATACATGAATCAAGAAAATCAAATAATCGAAATCGATGTGTTGTCTTTGTTAAAGATACTTTGGAAACGGAAATTTTTAATTATCTTAACTGCCTTATTGACGGGGATTTTAGCTCTAGGTTATAGCGTTTTTATTGCCAAACCTACTTATAAGAGCACGACGCGTATCTACGTTGTTAATCGTCAGCAGGGCGAAAATCCTACCTTGACAAACCAAGACTTGCAGGCCGGTTCTTATCTGGTAAAGGACTACAAGGAAATTATCCTGTCTCAAGATGTTTTGGCATCCGTCATTTCAGAATTGAAACTGTCAGGTTCACCATCTGACTTGGCATCTAAGGTAACTGTGACTGTACCAACAGATACTCGGATTGTGTCTATTACGGTTACGCATGCGGATCCGGCAGAAGCAAGCCGTATCGCCAATACCTTACGTGAAGTCGCTGCTGAGAAAATTATCGCTGTTACCAAGGTCTCTGATGTTACAACGCTGGAAGAAGCGGAAACGCCGAAAACACCGTCTTCTCCAAATATCCGTCGCAATACTATCATTGGAGTGCTTGCGGGTGGTGTCTTGATGGTGCTTGTAGTAGTGAGCGTGGAAATCCTTGATGACCGTGTCAAGAAGCCAGAAGATATCGAAGAAACCCTAGGAATGACCCTGCTTGGTGTCATCCCAGATATGAGTAAGGTAGGTTAGGAGATACAATGCCAATACTAGAGTTAGCAAAAAAGAAAAAACTTTCTATTTCGAGGGTAGAGGAGTATTACAATGCTCTTCGAACCAATATCCAACTTAGTGGCGAGAACATCAAGGTGATTGCTGTGAGTTCTACCTTCCCGGGAGAGGGAAAGACGACAACATCAACGAATCTGGCCCTGACCTTTGCTAATGCGGGTTACAAGACTCTTTTGATTGATGCGGATATTCGAAATTCTAAGATGCTTGGTGGTGTTTTTAGGAGTAGTGAGAAAATCACAGGTCTAACAGAGTACTTGTCTGGAAATACAGACTTATCGCAAGGCTTGTGTGAAACGGATGAGGAAAATCTCTTTGTTATCACTTCAGGGCAAGCTTCACCAAATCCAACGGCACTTGTGCAGAGCGAAAAGTTTGAGGTAATGATGGATGTTCTCCGTCGCCATTATGATTATATTATTGTGGATACTCCTCCTATCGGTATGGTCATAGATGCGACTCTTATTTCCAAGTTTTGTGATGCAAGCATGTTAGTCGTTGCTAGTAATGTAGTGAAACGGAAAATGGTTCAAAAGTCTAAGACCCAGCTGGAGCAGTCCTCTACTCCTTTCCTTGGTGTAATCTTAAATAAATATAATGTCGAAGCAGATAAATACGGTTTCTATGGTTCCTACGGAAACTATGGAGATCGTTTGAGAGAAGAAGAAAAGAAAAGCGAGAAGTAATGTATGTTTAGAAAGCAAAGGGAAATCCAAGAGTTAGGAGTAGCTGTATTGGAACTGCTAGTGTCTATGCTAGCAGCTGTTTTAGTAAGCTTTATTTCTAATTCTGACTTGACAAGGACAAGTGTCTTTATTCTCTCTTTGCTTCATATTCTTGCTTTTTATATTAGTAATTATTTTCATCATTTTTTCCGTAGAGGTTACTTTATAGAGTTCATCCAAACTTTAAAATACAGTGCTTTCTATGCCCTCTTTGTCACTTTTGCTTCCTTTATTATGGAGGAACATTTTTCTATCTCGCGCCGGGGGCTGATTTATTTCATCTTACTAAATGGTCTATTAGTTTATGCGGCCAATATTTTGTTCAAAAACTACTATTCTTCTATTCATGCTAGATCAAAGAACAGTACGAAAGTTTTTGTCATTACTACAAGCGCTAGGGTAGGAAAATTTTTTGCTCAAATTGAAAAAGCACAAGACTTTGCTGGTCAGATAGTGGCAGTAACAGTAGTGGATGATCCTTCTTTTACAAGCTCTGTTTTTGATGTGGTGCTGGAAAAAGATATGATTGAGTACGCAACCCGGTCGGTAGTGGATGAGGTTTTTATCAACCTACCTAGTGACCTCTATCGCTTGGAAGATTTGATTTCTCAGTTTGAGCATATGGGAATCGACGTTAATGTTAATATCAATGCCCTAGATTTTCCAACCAATGGCGAGAAGCGCATTCGCAATGTGGCTGGTTTTAATATTGTTACGTTTTCAACCCGCTTCTATAGTTATTACCATGTCCTTTTGAAACGACTTCTGGATATTGTTGGTGCCCTATTTGGTTTATTGATCTGTGGGATAGCCGCTATTTTCCTAGTGCCTCAGATCAAAAAAGATGGTGGTCCAGCTATTTTCTCTCAAGATCGAGTTGGGAAAAATGGTCGTATCTTTAAATTTTATAAATTCCGGTCCATGGCTGTGGATGCTGAAGAGCGCAAAAAAGAGCTGATGGCGCAAAATACGATGTCAGATGGTATGTTTAAGGTCGATAATGACCCTCGCATTACTCCGATTGGACACTTTATCCGCAAGACAAGTCTGGATGAGTTGCCTCAGTTTTGGAATGTCCTCAAAGGCGATATGAGTCTAGTCGGTACGCGTCCCCCAACTGTGGATGAGTATGAAAAATACACGCCTGATCAGAAAAAACGTTTGAGTTTCAAACCAGGTATCACAGGCCTCTGGCAAGTTAGCGGCCGCAGTGAAATCACGAATTTTGATGATGTTGTAAAGCTAGATGTGTCTTATATTGATGATTGGACCATCTGGTCAGATATTAAAATTTTACTAAAGACTGTCAAAGTCGTACTAATGAAAGATGGAGCGAAGTAGGGTGATAAATGTAAAAATCATTGTGGCAACACATAAAGAGGTTAAAATGCCTCAAGACAATAGCCTCTACCTTCCAATACATGTTGGGAGAGATGGTAAAGCAGATATTGGTTTTATCGGTGATAATACTGGCGATAATATATCCTCTCTAAATCCATATTATTGTGAGTTGACGGGACTTTATTGGGCATGGAAGAATCTTGATTACGATTACTTAGGTTTAGTTCATTACCGTCGCTACTTTACGAATAAATCTAAAGGATATAATGAAAATGTCAATATGGATGACATCATTTTGTCTCGATCTAATGTTGAAACATTATTAGAGAAATCTGACATAATAGTTCCAAAGAAACGAAAGTATTATATTGAAACACTTTATTCTCATTATGCCCATACTCTTAACGGAGAGCATCTAGATCTTGCTAGGAGAATCATTGAGCAAAAGAGTCCAGAGTATCTTTCACCCTTTGATAAAGTGATGAAACAAAGAAGCGCTTATATGTTTAATATGTTTATCATGAAAAAAGACCTATTAGATGACTACTTACCGTGGCTTTTTTCTATTCTGGATACTATGTACGAACAGATGGACTTGACCGGCTATACTCCATTTGAGTCACGGTTATTTGGGCGAGTTAGTGAGTTGTTATTTAATGTTTGGTTAGATAAAAAAGGAATAACGCCTAAAGAAGTGCCATTTATGTATATGGAGAAAATAGATTTGTTTGAAAAAGGGAAATCTTTCTTAATGGCTAAATTTTTCGGAAAGAAGTATGGACAGAGTTTCTAGGAGGGAATATGAAAATCACTATCAAAAGGTATTCACTGCCGGAAATTTTAGGACTAGTAGCATTAGCTATATTCCTCTTATTTTCACTATTGAATGTAAGTCTTTACGCTCAGTTTATATCCCCTATGCTATATAATGCTGCGATTTTCTTGATAATTTTGTTAATGCTCTTGAAAGAATTTATATCTGGGAGTAATAGCTTTGAGTCTCTATTAGGTTTGCTAGGGGGGGCTATGCTCTACTTTATCATAGGAAGTGTAACGAGCTATACTTCGTTTATGGTCTTAGGGTTATCTCTGATATATAGCCTGAGGGATATACCCTTTTCAAAAGTCGTCAAAATAGCCTTCATCATTAGTATTGCTATGTTGTTCCTTGTGATACTGAGTAGTAAGCTAGGTTTAATTCCTGATTACATCGAGTTTTCAGCAACTAGAGTTCGGCACTATCTTGGCTTTAGATATTCGCTATTTCCATCGACAATTATGCTGAATATCATAGCCATATCTTTTTTTTTAAAGCAAGAAACAGTGTCGTATCAGCGTCTTCTCATATTATTTTTAGTTTCAATGTACCTATATTTAGAAACTGATTCACGACTGGCTTTTATAAGTTCTTGTTTGTTACTATTAGCTAATTTAGCCATGAAGCTAATCCCGACTGTTATTGAGAAAATTAGTCTTTTATTAAAGCTTTTCACGCTTACCTATTTTGTTAATGCCTATTTAAGTTATTGGATTTCAAAAAATTACTTAAGTACCTCAAATGCTTTCTTAAATCATTTCTTCCATCAAGCAAATCAATTCCTAGGGGGGCGTATTTATTTATCAAATCGTTCGTTAAGTTTATATGGTTATGGGATGCTTGGGCAGAGAATTGCTTGGGTCGGGAATGGTTTGAGTATGCAAGGAGAGCGTAGTACGGATGCATATTTATATGTAGATAATCTATATATTCAGATTCTTCAACATTTTGGGCTGATAGCTTTAATTATTATTTTAACTTTACTGACTGCAACTTTAGTAAAGCTTTTGAAAAAGGGACAAATTGTCTTAAGTATTATTCTAATTTCCCTGAGTTTCCATGCTTTGATTGACGATTTGATATTGAATATCTATTATAATATTTTTTGGATTTTAATCGGTTCGTTAATCTATAGAAAATATAGATACTCAGAAAGTGAGATAATAATGTAAAGGAGAAATAACTCTTATGCCAACTGTTAGTTTGGTNATTCCAGTTTATAATGTTGAATCATATTTAGAACGTTGCCTAGAATCTGTAAAGAATCAAACATATAAAAATATAGAAATTATTTTGGTCAATGATGGCTCGACTGATGGATCAGGGGAAATTTGTAAAAAGTTTGTTAGCAAGGAAATTAGAGCAAAGGTTATCCACCAAAAGAATGCAGGGTTGTCTGAGGCGCGAAATACTGGCTTGAAATATATATCAGGTGATTTTGTCATGTTTGTAGATTCGGATGATTGGCTAGAATTGGATGCCGTCGAATTTTTGTTGGAACAAGCTATAAAACAAAATGCAGATATGGTTGTTGGTGGGGTATATAGGACTTCAGATGTTGTGAATCATCAAAAAAGTTTCCATACTTCAGAATTATTAACACAAGAAGAATACGCAAAACGATATTTTAAGATTGAAAGTCAGACTATTGAATATTACGTTTGGAATAAATTGTATAGAAGAAAAGTTGTCGAAGGAATTGAATTTCCCTTAGGTTTCTTTGCAGAAGATGTTCCGACAACGTTCCGATACATTTTAAATTCTCAAACAATAGTTGTTACTGATAAAATTGTATACAATTATTTTATCAATAACTCAGGTTTGACAGCTAAATTCACGTCTAAACATTTTGATGTTTTAAAGGGTTGGGATTTAGTATGCCAGTATGCTAAAGCAAGTAATAATGATAGGTATAAAGAATGGGCTCAAATTAATCGTTATAGAGCAGACCTAGCTCTTTTAACAGAAATAGCTCTTTCTTTAGATTATAAAAATATTCGTATAGTACATAAAGTTCAAATAAAGTCTATGATAGACGAATTGAAGAAAAATAAGAAAATTTTACTAAGACAGGCCATTCCTGTTAGTAGAAAAATACTGATCATACTTTTTACAACTTCGTACAACTTATTTGCAAATGCAATAAATACTATGATAAGGATAAAAAATTATGGTGCATAAGCACGCATATCTAATACTAGCACACAGTCAATTTAAACAACTAGCATTTTTAGTTTCTTTATTGGATCATCAAAATAACGATATTTTTATTCATGTTGATAAAAAATCAAATTTTAATGACTCTCATAAGAGTTTTATTGAATCTAGTGCCAATCTATCAAATGTTTATTTTACAGAAAGAGTTGCAGTTAGTTGGGGTGGATATTCACAAATTGAAGCTGAAATGCTTTTATTTAAAGCAGCGTCTAGGAGAGAATCTTATTATTTTTATCATTTAATAAGTGGTGTAGACTTACCATTGAGTTCTCAACAGAGAATCCATAATTTCTTTGATGATTATCCAAATTATTCCTTCCTTACTTTTATGAATATAGAGGAGAACGGTGAGGATATAAATAGATTTAAATATTATCACTTTTTTGAGAGTTTTACCTATCGCACTTTACCTGGTGCCATAGGTAAGCTTGCATTCAAGATTTATCGTAATTTAGAGGTATGGATTCAAAAACTACTCAGAGTTGATCGGTATAAATTATTTAATGTTAGTCCTATGAAAGCCAGTCAGTGGGTCTCATTACCAAGCGATATTGTGCAATTATTGATAGATAGAGAAGCAGATATTGAGAAGATGTTTAGGAAATCTTTTCTCAATGACGAAGTGTTTTTACCAATGATTTTAAATAAAGAACGAACAGACTATAGTGTGTTCGATTCATCAATTAACCATGGCTATAAAGAAGAGTTTCAAGGTAACTTACGCTATATTAATTGGTGGGATGGAAAACCATATACATGGACTGATAGTGAAAAAGATTTACATGAATTGAGAGATGCTGCACAAAAGGGATACCTATTTTCAAGAAAATTTGATATTGAGAAATATCCGCAAACGAAGAAACTGGTTATTGAGTTAACAAAGGAGATGTAATGGTCTATAAAATTTTAATGACAGGAATGTCTCCTGTTCTTGCTGGTACTGAAACATTTATAATGAACTATTATCGTCATCTTGATCCATCTAAGTTTCAAGTCGATTTTATTAAAAGAACTAGAGAACCGATTGTATTTGAAGACGAGATTATTTCAAAAGGATCAAGAGTGTATTATTTACCTCGTAAAGGAAAAAATCCTCTTAAATATATGAGAGAATTAAGAGAATTTTTTGCTACGGAAGGAAAAAAATATGATGCGATTTGGTATAATGCGATGGCAATTCCCAATCTCGATCTGTTAAAATATGCAAAAAAATATGGTATAAAAACTCGAATCATCCATAGTCATAGTTCAATGTTCAAGGGGAATAAAGTAAGACAAATTTTACACAATCTGAATCGTTTGAAATTGCCTCAAATAGCTACTCATTTTTTTGCCTGTTCAGGGATAGCTGCGGATTATATGTTCATCGATAAAATCCGATCAGGTGCGCAAATTATACAAAATGCTATTGAAGTAGATAACTTTTCATTTTCAGAAAAGGATAGACTTGATCTTAGAACAGAGTTAGGATGGAATGATTGTAGAGTTATTGGGAATGTCGGCCGACTAGATATCCAAAAAAACCAACCATTCTTAATAGATGTTTTTTATGAAGCTTACAAGAAAAATCCTAATCTTCGCTTAGTAATTATTGGTAAAGTTGCAGGTGCAAATTCAACCGTAGATTTAATCAAAGAAAAGATAAAATCTTATGGAATTGAAGATGAAGTTTTGTTGGCAGGAAGTCAGAAGGATATGAAGAGATGGTTAAGCTCCTTAGATTTATTTGTTTTGCCTTCAATATTTGAGGGGTTACCTCTATCTGCTGTAGAAGCTCAAGCGAATGGATTGCCGGTTTTGGTGAGTGATGCAGTTACGACAGAATTGAAAATATTAGATTCAATCCGTTACCTATCTCTAGATGCCTCGATTACTGTTTGGGCAAAAGCTATACTTGAGTTATTGGAAAAACCTAGAGCCACTGAGTCTGAGATTGAGAAGATGTTTAAATTAAAAGGATTTGAAATTGAAACTCAAGCATTAACCTTACAGAATATACTCTTGGGAGAAATGAATGAAAAAGTATCAGATTGTTGAATCGTATGGGACACACATGCACGCTGGTAGTAAAGCCACTAATGATTGTGTTAATATTTTGGAAGAATTAGGATTCGAAAAAATAGAGATTGTACGCCATAAGCCTGAGGATAAATCACCTGTTTCTAAAATAATAAGACAACTTTCTTTTTATAAACAGTGGAATAAGGTTTTAAATAAATTGTCTGAAGGAGATGTTTTATTATTACAACATCCTTATCGTAGAAATCATTTTGGAAGAACACCGAGTCTTTTAAAATTGAAAAACAAAAAAGTAAAAATAATTTCGTTAGTTCATGATGTGGAACTAATCAGAGGGATTTATGATGATCCATTCTACCAGAAAGAGTTTGATGAAATGCTATCTTTTGCTGATTCAATCATTGTTCATAATGAAGAAATGAAAGATTGGTTTGTTAGGTATGGAGTAGATGAAAAGAGACTAGTTGTTTTAGAAATATTTGATTATTTAAATGATAAGAGCGTATCATCATCAATTGAATATTCAAAAACAGTTACAGTGGCTGGGAATCTATCACCTGATAAAAGTCCATATTTGTATCAGTTGGATAAGGTTCCTAGTATTCGTTTTCAATTGATGGGGATTGGATATCATCCTACAGAAGATGTTTCTAATGTTTCTTATTTAGGTGCTTTTGCTCCAGAAGAAGTTCCTAATCATTTAAATGGTGGATTTGGATTAGTATGGGATGGAGAAAGTTTAGATACTTGCGATGGAGTGACAGGAAATTATTTAAGATATAATAATCCTCATAAGTTATCTTTGTATCTTTCTTCGGGATTGCCTGTTATTGTATGGAAAGATTCAGCAGAAGCAAACTTTGTTGAAAAAAATGGAGTTGGTTTAGCAGTTAATAGTCTATTTGAATTATCTGAAAGACTGGAAAAACTCAGTCAGGATGAATATCTGCAACTAGTAACTAATGCTAAAAACATTATGAAAAAGCTTAAAGAAGGATATTATTTAANATCTGCAGTAAATAAGATAATTGAATAAATTCTTTGGAGAAACATATGAATAATAAAATAGATCTTGTGATTACTTGGGTTGATGGTACAGACCCTGAATGGTTACAAGAAAAGAGGTTATACGAATCTGGTGCTCAATGGTCAGAATCAAATAATGCAAATCGTTACAGACCATCAGAGAATTTCAAGTACTGGTTTCGGGCAGTTGAACGCTATGCAGGTTGGATTAACCGAATTTTCTTTATAACTTACGGGCATGTACCAGAATGGTTGAATACAAAGAATCCAAAATTAAAAATTGTAAAACATAGTGATTATATACCTCTGGAATATCTTCCGACTTATAATTCTAATGTGATTGAATTGAATTTACATAGAATCGAAGAGTTAAGTGAGAACTTTATACTGTTAAATGATGATATGTATTTTGCTGCTCCTACTACAGCAGATGATTTCTTTAGAGAAAATCTTCCAAAAGATTTCGGTATTTACTTACCTATAATTCCACGTGAAAGTTTCAATCATATTGAGTTAAATAATACAATTCTGATGAATAAACATTTTCAACGGAAAAGGAAACCATTTTCAGAATGGCACAAGTTTTATAGTTTAAGATTAGGAAAGTATTTAGTTGGTAATATTTTCAGTATTTTTTATTCGGGGATTTTAGGATATAAAAATTATCATATTAGTTTGTCACATTTGAAATCGNCCTTTAATTTAGTCTGGGAAAAGGAAATGAATTTGTTGGAGGAGGTTAGTTCCCATAGGTTTAGACAATTATCAGATATTAGTCATTATGTCATGTCTCACTGGAATGTGGAATCAGGTAAGTTTATGCCTCAATCGATTCATTTTGGGAAGTACTTTGATATTTGGGAAGTTGAACAAATACAGCAAGCTATTCAAAATGAGAAATACAAAATTATTTGTATCAACGATACGGATGAAGATGGGAAATTTTCTGAATATGATCAAAAAATACATCAAGCATTTCAATCTAAATTCCCTGATAAATCAAGTTTTGAATTGTAAATTTGCAGATTAATAAAAATATGTTTAGAAGTAAAAAATAATGAAAGTTCTAAAAAATTACGCATATAATCTCTCATATCAATTATTGGTTATTATTCTACCAATAATAACCACACCTTATGTTACTAGAGTCTTTAGCTCAGATGATTTGGGGATATATGGCTATTTTAATTCTATTGTTACCTATTTCATCTTGTTAGCGACTTTAGGGGTTGCTAACTATGGGACTAAGGAGATTTCAGGTAACCGAAAGGAAATCAAAAAAAATTTCTGGGGTATATATACCCTACAATTTGGTGCAGCATTATTATCGATTCTCTTATATATTCTCTTGTGCATGGGGATCTCTACAATGCAAAATCCAGTGGCGTATATATTGGGATTGAGTTTGGTTTCTAAAGGCCTAGATATTTCATGGCTATTTCAAGGGTTAGAAGATTTTCGTAAGATTACGGCAAGGAATATCACAGTGAAGCTTGTTGGTGTAAGTGCTATTTTCTTGTTTATAAAATCAGCTAGTGATTTATATTTGTATGTTTTTCTTCTAACAGCATTTGAATTGTTAGGTCAGTTAAGTATGTGGGTCCCAGCCCGTGAATTTATTGGAAAACCACATTTTGATTTAGGATACGCCAAACATCATTTGAAGCCTATTATTTTGCTATTCTTACCGCAGATTGCCATCTCGCTTTATGTTACTTTGGATCGTACGATGTTAGGAGCGCTAGCTTCTACGAGAGATGTGGGAATTTATGATCAAGCATTGAAATTGGTGAATATTTTATTGACCTTAGTAACTTCACTAGGGAGTGTCATGTTGCCACGAGTATCTAGTCTATTATCAAAGGGTGATCATAAAGCTGTGAACAAGATGCATGAGCTAGCTTTCTTGATTTATAATTTAGTTATTTTTCCAATTATAGCTGGAATCTTAATTGTTAATGATGATTTTGTTCAATTTTTCCTTGGGAAGGACTTTCAAGATGCACGCTATGCAATTTCTATTATGATTTTCCGCATGTTCTTTATCGGTTGGACCAATATTATGGGAATTCAAATTTTGATTCCACACAATAAAAATAAGGAATTTATGGTTTCAACAACTGTGCCTGCAATTCTCAGTGTTGGTTTGAATTTGTTATTTCTTCCTAAACTTGGTTATGTAGGAGCAGCAATAGTTTCAGTCTTGACAGAGTCTCTTGTATGGGGAATCCAATTGTTTTTCACCCGCGTATATCTCAAAGAAGTTCCTATTATTGGATCTATGGCCAAAATTATCCTAGCATCAGCTATTATGTATGGCATTTTGCTGGGTTCAAAAACATTCATACACTTTTCGCCGACTATAAATGTTCTAGCATTTGCAGTGCTTGGTGGAATCATTTATCTTTTTACAATTCTATCTATGAAAGTAATAGATGTGAAAGAATTAAAACAAATCATTAAAAAATAATGGAGTTAACTATGTACGATTATCTTATTGTCGGAGCTGGTTTGTCTGGAGCAATCTTCGCATACGAGGCTACAAAACGTGGTAAAAAAGTAAAAGTGATTGATAAACGCGATCATATTGGTGGAAATATCTACTGTGAAAATATAGAAGGTATTAATGTCCATAAATATGGTGCCCATATCTTCCATACTTCTAATAAAAAAGTTTGGGACTATGTCAATCAATTCGCTGAGTTTAATAACTATATCAACTCACCTGTCGCAAACTATAAAGGAAGTCTCTATAACCTTCCTTTCAATATGAATACCTTCTATGCTATGTGGGGGACAAAAACTCCACAGGAAGTGAAAGATAAAATTGCTGAGCAGACAGCTGATATGAAGGATGTTGAGCCGAAAAATCTGGAAGAACAAGCTATCAAGCTGATTGGTCCGGATATCTATGAAAAATTGATCAAGGGCTATACTGAAAAGCAGTGGGGTCGCTCAGCGACAGAACTGCCTCCATTTATCATTAAACGCCTTCCAGTTCGTCTAACATTTGATAATAACTATTTTAATGACCGTTATCAAGGGATTCCTATTGGTGGTTATAATGTGATTATCGAAAACATGCTGAAAGATGTAGAAGTTGAACTTGGAGTAGATTTCTTTGCTCATCGAGAAGAGTTGGAAGCATCTGCTAACAAAGTTGTCTTCACAGGAATGATCGACCAATATTTTGACTACAAACACGGAGAGTTAGAATACCGTAGCCTTCGATTTGAACATGAGACTTTGGACGAGGAAAATTATCAAGGGAATGCTGTAGTGAACTATACAGAGCGTGAGATTCCTTATACTCGTATTATCGAACATAAGCATTTTGAATATGGAACGCAGCCAAAGACAGTTATCACGCGTGAATATCCGGCTGACTGGAAACGTGGGGATGAACCCTACTATCCGATTAACGATGAGAAAAATAATGCGATGTTTGCTAAGTACCAAGAGGAAGCTTCAAAGAATGATAAGGTTATCTTCTGTGGGCGTTTAGCGGACTATAAATATTATGATATGCATGTGGTTATTGAACGAGCCCTTAATGTAGTAGAAGAAGAGTTAGGTAGCTAAAGATTTGATGTTAGAATGAGGAAATACTTCTTTTCCTCATTTTATTAATCTTAATAGGAGATAGAGAAAGAAATGAATGCTTACAGTCAACAGAATCCTAAACGTATCGAATGGATAGATTTTGGGAAAGGTTTAACAGTTTTAATGGTTGTCTTTGGCCATGTTGTTTTAGGATTGTTTGAATCTAAACGATTTGAGGATAGCAATCAATGGTTATTATTTGTGACGCAGATTTTTTATTTGTTCCATATTCCGGTATTCTATGCCTTGTCAGGATTTTTCTTTAAACCAGTTGCGGACTTGAAGAGCTATGTGAAATTTGTAAAACAAAAAACAATTATCTTAGGAATTCCGTATTTGTTTTATTCAATTGTACAGTTTATCCTTCAAAAAATAGGTGGTGCAACGGTAAGAAATGCAGCTTCTTTTTGGGATTTAGTAAATATCTATCAAACACCACTTGGTGTATCCTGGTATCTCTATGTTCTTTGGTGGATTTACCTAGTCGTTGCCTTCCTTTCTATTTGGATAAAATCCTACCGTCATTTATTTATCATTAGCATTGTTGCTTATTTTATTTCTATTTTTACACCTGTAAATATCTATGTGGTGCAGAAAATTTTACTCTGGGCTTTCTTCTTTTTATTAGGTTCTTGGCTTAAACACTCGGGTATTTGGAAGCGGCTAGCAAATAGATGGAAATCGATTAGTTGTGTGACACTTGTCGCCATAACAGTATTTTTAACTTATTGGCAGTTATCTGCACCTACCTTCTATATTTCATATGACAGACCTGGATTAAATGGACTCATTTTTCCAGTGTCTGTAATTCTAGCCATGGCTTCTTATCCGATTTTGAATACGGTAAAAGGTTTTGGCGAATATTTCCGAAAGATATGAAAAGATAGTTTAGTAATTTATCTGTTACATGCCCCAATAGTTTCTGTAACTAGAATAACTTTATTGAAGTTAGGTGTTGGGAATGTCTTCCTTCATGTAATTTTGGGACTCTTAATGGGTTGGTTTGGTTCGATTATCATACTTTATGTAGCTAAAAAAATACCTTATGGAGATTTTGTATTTTACCCAATGAAATATTTAAAAAAACAAAAATAGAGAATAATGTAGTGTAATATAGATTCTGTCAATAATTTTGCGTAAACACTTAAGTAGAGCTGAGGAATGTTAATTAATAGGCTTTCCAGCGTGCCAGAACATTGCCCAATTCCTCTATATATTCGATATTCGTTAACTTTGCCTGAATTGTAATCTTCAAACAAGGTCACCAAATAATGCTCCAGAGTTTTCTCATTAGGGGAAAATCTTCTTCATTTGGTATTTGATTTCCTTGTTGAGTGATTCAATGAGATTGGTTGAGTAGATACTAAACCAAATCTGATGGGGCAACTGATAAAGAGTTAAAAGAACGTCCATTAACTCTAGATTCTCCCTTGCTTTCCCGTATTTGGGTTTCCATTCGATGATAAAGGTATCTAGGGCTTATTCTGCCTCTTTCGGCGTATTCAAACGATAAATCCTCTTATACTGTATCAGAATAACTGCTTTATCGGTTCGTTTCACTTTACTAGCTAGATTGCGGCTGACATGAATCAACCGATACTGTTACTTGGCTAATGGATAGGCCTTCCTATAATCTGGTCAAGTCCCTTAAATCCATTTATCGCCACAGGGGAAACTAGCTGGCTCCCGTATTTGTGAATCTTATCCAGAAGATCTGACTAAGAAGCATTGTTTTTATTTGGGGCAATCTCGTAACCTAGAATAGTTTTCGGTCCTTATGGTGTGGTTACAAGTGCCATCTTTACTGATATTTTCTCGTCTTAATGGAAGGTAAGTTCCGTCAAGAAATAAGACAGATAATTAGCTTCTAATGTTCGGTCATGAAAAACAGCCACATTCTCCTTAGTTGCTTTTGAGATGTTGGAAATTGTGGTTGGACTATAGTGATGACCGTACATGCGCTTTAGGATATCGCTGATCTCCCGAGTCGTTATCCCTATCTGATAAAGTTTAATAATTATATTTTATAAATAATCATCAGGCTGTCCATAAGCTGGTATTAAAGCTGGACTAAAATTCCCATTTCGATCTCTAGGGATGGTCAGATGAATCTTGCCATATTTAGTTTTAAAATTTTTTTGAATAAGCTCCATTACGACTGCTACCGATATTATAAACTTCTCATCATAAAGTTCATATCTCAAAAGGTGGATGATTCTGCTTGAAGTAGATCATTCATAGCTGTTTCAATGGAAGAACGGAAAAATTCGTTGATATTTTGTTTTTGGGCTAGGGAGTGAAGCGACTCTGTGGTAAACGGGGACATAGGAATAAATTTCTTTCTAGTAATATTTCACTATTTTACTATAACGGATTTATTCCTTTTTACCCTATTGTACTATATGAATAAATAAGTTGAAAAGAATCAAAAAAATGATATAATTAATATTGATTATACATAAAATTTCTAGGAGACTATAAACTAATGGATAAAAAAATTAAAACAGCATTGGTGTCAACTGCGGCGGCTTTTATGGCATTATCTGCTCAACAAGTAAGTGCAGATGAAACAAGCAATCAACCAGTTGGTAACGAGGCTACTGAATCAGAATCTCTGAAGCAAGTTACTGATACGCAAGTTTCAGATGCTGAGAAAAAAGTAACAGAGACTAAAGAAATAATCGAGCAAAAAGAAATTAGCTTAAAGCAGGCAGAAGCTGATGCAAAACAAGCGATAGAGAATGAAAAAGCTGCGGCGGAGATAGCAAAAGAAGCAACTCCAGCAAACATCCAAAAAGCTAAAGTTGATGCTACGAAAGCTAGTATTGATACTGATATCGCTAAGGCTGATATAAATGCAAAAAAAGCTACTCGAGATGCTCTTGCTAAAGATGTAGCAACAAAACAATCAGAAATCGAAAAAGCGAATGCAGATGTACAAGCTGCTACTAAAAAAGTACAAGACTTAGAAAATGGAGTTCCTTCTCTAGTTGCAGCTGAAGAGGCTAAAGCAAAAGCTGCTATTGAAAGAGCAAAAGCTGAAAAAGCAAAAGAAGCTGCGGAGAAAGCAAAAGATACAGCTAAAGCAGCTGATGAAGCTGCAGCTAAGAATCTGGCTGTTAAAGAAAACGATTTAACTATAAAAAAACAAGCTTTAGCAGAAAAAGAAAAAGCACTTAAAGATCTTGGAGAAGCTCCACAAGGATACGATTTCTCTGATGTTAAATTTAACTTAGGAGCTGATTTTGCAGCTGCATTAAACGAACGTGCTAAATTAATGGGTGAAAATGATCCAAATAACACTGGTGATGGACGTGCCAACGAACTTAGCACAAGAAATCAAGCTGAAGTAACTGCTAATGCTGAAAAATTAAAACAATTAGCAAAAACTAATATGGCTAAAAATACCTACACTAATACAACTGACAAACGTGAAGTTGATATTTGGAACTTAACAGCTGATCAAAAGAGAGAGATTAACTTATTCGGTCTTCACATTGTTAACCAAATCCGCGAACAACTAGGAAATCCTAAAGTTAAAACAACTGTAGGTATGGAAAAATTCGCAAATGAAGCTGCTGATGCACGTAACAAAAAATATGCAAAAGTTACAGAAACTTACGCTAAACCTGACTACGATAGAATTAATGCTGCAGCAAAAGCAAATGGTTTGTCGTACAAAACTGGTGAGAATCAAAACCAAAGTGATATAATTTTTGCAAATGCAAAAACATTCCAAAAAACAGAAGATAGTGAAGTATTCAAATCTGCTCAAAATCTAAATACTTTAATGCAAAATAGTACACGTAGACCTAAAATGACAATGGGTCAATTAAAAGAATACATCTTCGAAGCATATAATAGTAAAATGTTCACTAATAACGAAGACTATACAGGGGCAAATTCTCACCGTGCATGGGAAAATGCTTTATCTATTGGTGGAAGCATTGCATTCCGTAAAGATGGAAAAGGAAACAAATTAGGACGCAAAGCTTCTGAGTACAATGCAACAAGTGTAACTGCATCTGTTAGATTCAATCCAAACCCGTATGTAAATCAACGGAAAGAGTACAGATACTTCACTAATCTTGAAATCTTCGTTCACAATTTCCAAACAGCTGGAGAGAACAAAGCTGTAGGACAAGAAAGAAATAGTATTGTAACTGATCCTAGTAAATTCGATGCGACTGAAATTAAAAATGATCCAACAGCTGCAAAAGAATATAGTGCGAAAAAGCAAGCAGCTGAAAAAGCAGTTAATGATGCTAAAGCTGATGTTACTAAAGCACAAAACAACTTAGAGACTGCGAAGCAATACAAGGCACAGTTACCAGCTGCTGAAAAAGCTCTTACTGATGCAACTAATAAACTTACAGTTGCTGAAAAAGCTCTTACTGACGCTGAAGCTAAATTAAACAACTTACGTCAAGATGCGACTAATAGAGCTGACGAGCTTAATAAGGCTAAAGCAGCGTTAGCAACTGCTAAGCAGGCTGCTGAAAAAGCGAAGACGACTCTTACAGTTGCTCAAACTAAATTAGCTAAAGCTGAAAAAGATGTTCAGGCTACTGCATCTCTAGTGATGACTAAAGTAGCTGCTAAAGATCAAGCAGAAGAATTAGTACGTTCTCTTGAAAATGCAGCAAAAGAATTGGAACTTGCTAAAGTAGCTAAAAAAAATGCGGATGCCAAGGTTGAAGAACTTCATAAATCCTTAGCTGAGAAACAAACTGAGCTAGTTAAATTCGAAGAAGAGTATAAAAAACTTCTAAAACAATATATTTCTACTTTGACTCAACCTGAAAATCCTGAATTAAATTTTTATGAAGAAGTTAAAGAAGAAGACATCAAGTTTAATATTGTGGAAGAATTAGACCCATCACTTAAAGAAGGCGAGCGTGTTGTTAAACTTAAAGGTATAAATGGTCGTAAAAAAGTTAAGACTATAGTCTTTAAATCTTCTGGAGAAGAAGTTGGTCGTATAGTTGATAGTGAAGAGGTATTAGAGAAACCTGTTGACGAAATCATTCTGGTAGGTACCAAGAAAGAGAATTTACCAGTTCAACCAGTTGTTCCTAGAGATGATATTAAAGGCAAAACTAATCAAGCAGTTTCAAAATCTCAAGTAGTTTATATGGCACCGAAAGTAAATCAACTGGCTGTTAATAAAGGGAGCAACCAAAAACTTCCTACGACAGGTATGAAAAATTCAAAATTATCAATTGTATTTGCGATTATTGCAGCAACTACTTCTTTAGGATTAATAGCAAGAAAAAAAGAAGAAAAATGATTTTTGTGGCTCTTTGTCAACTGTAGTGGGTTGAAGTCAGCTAAGCTCGAGAAAGGACAAATTTCGTCCTTTCTTTTTTGATGTTTAGAGCGATAAAAATACGCTTTTTGAAATTTTCAAAGTTCCGAAAACCCAAGGCATTGCGTTTGATGAGTTTAATGAGATTATTGGTTGCTTCTAGTTTGGCGTTGGAAAGGGCGTTGATAATTTTATCTTTGTTCTTAAGAAAAGTCTTAAAAACAGTTTGAAAGATAGGATTTATACAAGAAATTGTATCTTCAATGAGTCCAAAGAAATGTTCAGATTGTTTCTCTTGAAAATGAAAAAGCAAGAGTTGGTAGATTTCATAATGTTCTCTGAATTCTTGAGAGTAAGAGAGCAGCTTTTCCAGAATCTCTTTGTTGGTCAAATGCGTACGAAAAGTCGGACGATAAAAGCGTTTATGACTTAGTTTGCGACTATCTTGTTGGATGAGTTTCCAGTAGCGTTTCAGTGCCTTATACTCGTGCGATTTTCGATCCAATTGATTCATGATTTGAACACGAACACGGCTCATAGCACGGCTGAGATGTTGTTGAAAAGGCAACAGTTTGCTGTACAAAATTTATAAAGTGTATTGATTTAACTCATTAACCTCATTGTCATGGGTGTTTGATAATTAAGATTGTCATGAAACCGGTGAATATTTCACTAGTGGACATAATTTCTTGTCTTAATTAATAGTTAATTATTTTTAAGCTTGAATACTCTCTTGATTGAGTAATTCAAGCTTGAAAGCATGTTAAGTACTTGCAGCTAAAGCATTGTCGTAGGGACAATCAGATTGGTTCAGTGAATGAGCAATATTGAAAGATTGAAGTATTTCATCAATTGAAGCATTGTCAAACTCTTTTGTCCTACCAGAATTAAAGAGATAGACCTCAGTTAAAGCATAAGGAATGCTCCGTAAAGCTTCTTTGATTAAGTCATTTGTCTTGGGCTAGCCATCGGATAACTCTATAATTTCTAGGTTATAGAGATAGATGATAAAATAGACATAGATTCAACGTATCCCAACTCGGACATAAGTCAAATCAGTTACCAACACTTCTAAGGACTTGTAGTTGTCGAATTCTCTGTCTACATGATTGGAGCTGGAGTTTCATTTTTTCTTTTTTAATGGGTGTTGAAACTTGCTTTCTGATACGCTTAGATCAAGTTTAATCTCTTCATGATTCGATGGATTAGACGTCGTGAAAGCTAAATTTCTTGTTTTTTAGGAATCTACACATGGTAGAAATGCTGTATCATCCTTGTTAGCAGTTATTTTTCTCCTTTTTGCCAACATCACTGTTGCTTGTTTTTAGGATATCAATCTGCATTTTAAGTTCTTTATTACCCTTTCTATGAGTAATGAATTCTCACTGTTCATCCGTAAAATTATTAATAGTTTTAAATGAATTAGTAGTTCTGGCTTGTTTGACTCAATTATAGAAAGTTAAAGGGGTAAGATCATATTCCATAATAACGTTACTATCCTTTTTCCCAGTAGTATAAAGGGAAATGATCTATTGTTTGAAGTCATCTGCAAAAATGCGACGTGGTTTTCTAAACATAAAATTTTCTTATTCCTTTAATGTAGAACCCTTTATAATTTTTGTTTAGTTTAGTGTAAACTATTCAAGTTGAGTTCTAAATTTAGAGTATTAAATCGTAAATGATTATCAAAGGCTTACCCCCTAACCCCCAAATGTCAAAAATATTCCCTGAAATGTCATTTTCTAGTGACTACCCCTACCTTTTGGCTCTAAAATGAGACCAGATACCTTTCTTGTCCCTAATCCCCTCCTTTTTGCGTTAAACTAGTGTTAAAGCAAAAAGATTGGAGTTATGATGGAAATTCAAAAAATTTATAATCAATTCAGAGATTACTATGGGGAGCTTGAGGCTGAGTATGCTCATTGTCAAAAGGCTAGCATGGAGTGGGAAAGTCTGCATCTGCGCTATCTGATTTACTATCTGATACGCTATGATATTGGGGAGATCAAGTTTTTTAATGCCTATCATTATCGGGCAGCTTACCGCTGGTATTTGCAGTCCTTGATGTTGAGCTCGGCTTGATATTTAGAGAGTGGGACAGAAATCGGTTATTCGTTAGAATTCGATTTCGTCGTCCCACCTCCGCACAGTTGAGTAGGGCTGTAAAAGCTGATGAAATCAGCGTAGTAGAGCCCACTCAACCACTGCGTCTTGCTCGACAATCCAAAGACAATTGAGAGACTAGGACTTTTGTCCCAGACTCTTTTTTAATTCCCTTAGGAGGATAATTTATGATAAAATATAAGTAATATGGAGGTTGGCAAAATGGAGAAAAGATCTGAAATCAAGCGACAAGCAGCAAGAAGTAACCGTGCTTTTATCCTTGCCCTGCTGGGAGCAGTATTTGTATCAGCGGCAGCAATTTTATTCTTCCAAAGCATCATGGGGATGTCTAAGGGAAGCGGTAGGAATGCTGCTAAAGATGCTCCTAAGTCCTCCTCGGTTGCAGGAAAGAAGACCGACTCGAAAACGGTGCGCATTATGGCTAATGGCGACCTTTTGTACCATGATGGGCTTTATATGAGCGCTCAAAAGGCCGATGGTAGCTATGATTTTTCGGAAAATTTCACCTATGTCAAGGACTGGCTCCAGCAAGGGGACTTGGTCTTGGGGGATTTTGAAGGGACCATTCGCTCAGACTATCCTTTGGGAGGCTATCCGCTTTTCAATGCTCCGGAGGCTGTTGTCCCCGCCATCAAAGATGCTGGTTACCAAGTGGTGGATCTGGCCCATAATCACATCCTAGACTCAGGGCTTGAGGGAGTCTTTACGACTGCCAAAGCCTTTGAAGATCACGGAATTAGCCCAGTCGGTGTCTATACTCACAAAAACAGGGATAAATCGCCCATCCTGATCAAAGAGGTAAAAGGTATCAAGATTGCTATTTTGGCTTACTCCTATGGCTTTAATGGCTTGGAGTCCAATCTCAGTCAGAAGGAGATTGATCATCACCTATCGACCTTTGATGAGGAGAAGATGAAGGCTGAGATTGAGCAGGCGGAGAAAGAAGCGGACATTACAGTAGTCATGCCGCAGACGGGGATCGAATACCAGCTGGAGCCAAATGAGGAGCAGGTAGCGCTCTATCATAAGATGGTGGATTGGGGAGCGGACATCATTTTTGGCGGACATCCGCACGTGGTGCAACCCTCAGAAATCCTTGAAAAAGATGGTCAGAAGAAGTTGATTATCTATTCTATGGGGAATTTTATCTCCAATCAGCGGATTGAAACCATGGCTGGTGTGGACACGGCTGAATGGACCGAGCGTGGCGTCTTGATGGATGTGACCATTGAAAAGACGGACAAGGGGACCATTATCAAAACAGCTCAGGCGCATCCCAGCTGGGTCAGCCGTGTGGAAAAGGGAACTTATTCGCCAGAGGGTTACCCGCTTTACACTTATCAAACGCTTATCTTAGAAGATTTCATCGAGGGTGGAAAATATCGCAATCAGCTGGATCAGGCGACCAAAGATCGGATTGATACGGCCTATAAGGAAATGAAAGAGCATGTGCATCTGAATTGGAAATAAGCACAAAAAAGGACACTCCCTTTTGTTTCTTTGCTTTTCTTTGATGAGAAACGAACTATTATAGAGCCCACGAGCAAAATAGTTTCATTATCAAAGAATTTTATATATAATATAGGATACAAAAGGGGACAGGTATGTACAGCGTAATAGAAATGTATGGCGATTATGAGCCCTGGTGGTTTTTAGACGGTTGGGAGGACGATATCATTGAGAAAAGGTATTTCGATGATTATTATACCGCCCTCAAATACTATAAGCACCGCTGGCTAGAGATGTCTGAGGCGTCGCCACTTTATAAAAGCCGCAGTGATCTTATGACGATTTTCTGGGATCCGGCCGATCAACGTTGGTGTGAGGAGTGCAATGAAGATATTCAGCAATACCACTCCCTGCTTTTGTTAGAAAATGAAAGTAAGATCCCCAAGAGCAAGTATCGTCCAGGCTACCGCAAGCAAAATGCTACTGAAAAACACCGTATTTGCAAAATTAAGGTGCGGGCTAGATAGGATAAAAGTTAAAGAATGGAGAAAATTTCTTCATTCTTTTTTTATTTTTTCTCATTTTGTGCGAATAGTAAGGTGAGGAGGACTTATGGTTCAAAAAATTGCAAAGGAAATAATTCAATTGGCCAGGCAGGAAGCGGCCCAAGATATCTATCTGATTCCCAAGAGCACCTGCTATGAGCTTTATATGCGGGTGGGAGATGAGCGGCGTTTTATTCAGACCTATGATTTTGATTTATTATCGTCAGTCATAAGCCATTTTAAGTTTGTCTCAGGCATGAATGTCGGGGAGAAGAGGCGCAGCCAGCTAGGCTCCTGTGATTATGATTGTGGAGATGTGACGGTCTCACTTCGTCTGTCAACCGTCGGGGATTACCGTGGCTATGAGAGCTTGGTGATTCGGCTCTTACATGATGAGGAGCGTGAGCTGCGTTTCTGGTTTGACAATCTGCCTGATCTTCGTAAAAAAGTAAATTCTCGCGGCCTTTATCTGTTTTCAGGACCAGTTGGTAGTGGAAAGACGACGCTGATGCACCAGCTGGCTCAGATGAGATTTGGCCAACAACAGGTCATGTCTATCGAAGACCCTGTGGAAATCAAGCAGGAAAACATGCTCCAGCTTCAGCTGAATGAAACTATCGGGATGACCTATGACAGCCTCATCAAGCTGTCTCTGCGCCACAGGCCGGATCTCTTGATTATCGGGGAAATCCGCGACCAAGAAACGGCCCGAGCGGTGGTAAGGGCTAGTTTGACAGGGGCTACGGTCTTTTCAACTATCCATGCTAAGAGCATTCGCGGAGTGTATGAGCGCCTGCTAGAGCTGGGTGTCAGTGAGGATGAGCTGCGCATGGTGTTACAGGGCGTTTGTTATCAGCGCTTAATCGGGGGAGGAGGTGTGATCGACTTTGTCAACCAAGACTATCAAAAGCATGAAGCCAGTCTCTGGAACCAGCAGATTGACCAGCTTTTTGCAGATGGACATATCACAGCTGATCAAAGGCAGGCGGAAAAAATTATCTACGCCTAAGCAAAAGAAAATTATCGAGCTGTTCCGCAATCTATTTACCAGCGGTTTCCATCTTGCGGAGATTGTCGATTTCCTACGGCGGAGTGCCCTTTTAGAGGAGGCCTATGTCGCGGAAATGCGTTCGGGTTTGGCTGCTGGCCAGTCATTTTCCCAGATTATGAAGCGTTTAGGTTTTTCAGATAATGTGGTCACCCAGCTATCTTTGTCAGAGTTGCATGGAAATCTAAATCTAAGTTTAGGTAAAATCGAGGATTATCTGGAAAATCTATCCAAGGTCCGTAAGAAATTGATTGAGGTGGGGACTTATCCCTTGATGCTGCTTGGATTTTTAGTACTGATTATGCTGGGCTTGCGTAATTATCTCTTGCCTCAGTTGGACAGTCAAAATATGGCTACTCAGTTCATTCATTATCTACCGCAGATCTTTCTGGGAGGCGTTCTGGTGAATTGCTTGCTGATTTGCGGTGGCTGGTTTTATTATCGCAAGAGCTCTAAAATGAGGTTTTTCAGCCGTTTGGCCAAGTTTCCTTTTGTTGGAACGCTCGTTCGAGCCTATCTGACGGCCTACTATGCGCGTGAATGGGGAAATATGATTGGGCAAGGATTGGAATTGAGTCAGATCTTTCTCATCATGCAGGACCAGCCTTCTCAGCTCTTTCAGGAGTTGGGACGAGACTTGGAGACGGCTCTAGGTGCAGGTCAGGGCTATGCCGAGAAGGTCGGCACCTACCCCTTCTTTAAGAAAGAGCTATCCTTAATCATCGAGTACGGGGAGGTCAAGTCCAAGTTGGGTGACGAATTGGAGCTGTATGCCGAAAAGACTTGGGAAGAGTTTTTCCTGAGAATCAATCGTGCCATGAATTTGATACAGCCTCTCGTCTTCGTCTTTGTCGCCCTCGTGATCGTTTTACTTTATGCAGCCATGTTGCTGCCAATTTATCAGAATATGGAGATTCAATTATGAAAAAATTAAAAACTTTGAAGGTCAAAGCTTTCACTCTGGTGGAAATGTTAGTCGTTCTTTTAATCATCAGCGTCTTGATGCTCTTGTTTGTCCCGAATTTGACTAAGCAGAAGGATGCTGTTTCAGATACGGGCAATGCGGCCGTAGTCAAGGTGGTAGAAAGTCAAGCTGAGCTTTATGAATTGAAGAATGTTAATGAAAAAGCTACTCTAGGGAAATTGGTTGCTGATGGTCGGATTACCGATAAGCAGGTAGCATCCTATAAGGCTTACTATGGAAAAAACAGCAGTGAACCTCGTGCAGTTGCGGATTAAGGCTTTTACGCTGTTAGAAAGTCTCCTGGCTTTATTTGTGGTCAGTTTCATTTTATTAGGTTTATCTGGCTCTGTTCAGGCTGGTTTCAATCAAGTACAGGAGCAGCTGTTTTTCCTAGAATTTGAGCATCTTTATCAGGAGAGCCAAAAACTAAGTGTGGCTGGACATGAAAAGATCAAATTGACCATTTCGGACTGTAAGATTTCCAACGGCTATCAGCAAGTAGAATTTCCCAAGACTTTGCAGGAACATGCTCCTCAGACTATTCAGTTTGATCAGGCTGGCGGGAATTCTTCGCTCAGCAAAATTGTTTTTCAAACGGAGGATAAAAAGGTTGTTTACCAGCTTTATATGGGTAATGGAAAATTTAAAAAGACGACGAATGAAGGCTAGCATTTTGCTGGAGGCCTTGGTGGCAATGGCGGTTTTTGCGGCTATTGCCAGCCTCCTGCTTGGGCAGATTAGTCAGTCGCGTCAGGAACAGATTCGCTTATTGCAGGAGGAGGAAGTCTTACGGGTTGCTCGGATGGCCATGCAGACGGGGCAGGAAAATCTGACGGTCAACGGCATTACAGTCCGCCAGGTTAAAACAGACCAGCAATTAACCGTCTATCACCAAGAGGAGAAGGTGCTCAGTGTTAAAAAACGTTAAAATCAAAGCTTTTACACTTTTAGAGACTCTAGTCGCCCTGCTGGTCTTGAGCGGTGGCATGTTGGTCTTTCAGTCGATGACCAAGCTTCTGGCTTTTGAACTGCGACATCAACAGGAAAATAAGCAGCAGGAATGGCTCTTATTTGTCGATCAGTTGGAGACGGAGCTATCGCGCAGCCAATTTGACCGAGTCGAAAACGACAAAATCTATGTCAAACAGGATGGCAAACATATAGCTTTGGGCAAATCTCGGAGTGATGATTTTCGCAAGACGGATGCTTCGGGACGTGGCTATCAACCCATGATCTATGGACTTAAAGCTGCTCCGGTCAGTCAGGAGGGGGACCTTGTTCGCTTTCGCTTCCGGTTTGAAAATAATTTAGAAAGAGAGTACATCTATCGTGTTCAAGATAAAAGTTAAGGCAGGCATTTTGCTCTATGCCCTCTTCATGGCAGCTGTCTTTAGCTTGCTCTTGCAATTTTATCTGAATCGGCAGGTGGCCAATCAGCGCCTCTTTCAAGCCAATCGGGATCGGACAGAAGCCTATGCCTTGGCTGTTTTGACCAAGGAGACTGCCACAGAGGAGAGCGGGCAATTAGTCTTCGACCAAGGGAGCACCCATTATCGCAGGCAGGGAAATATGCTGGAAGTCAGTAGCCAACTCGCCAATCAGAAGAGCTATTCTTTCTATTTTGAGAGCAAAAAGGAGCCAGAGAAGAAGGCTAAAGATGGCAAAGACTCCAAAAATGCCAAAGAAAGTAAAGAGTCCTCTCCTTCAACTGACAAGAGAAGCGACTAATATAAATGTAAAAGATTTGTAATCCGATAGCCCTTGGAAAGAGGGCTTCTTTTTGGTATCATAAGACAACGGAGGATGCCATGAAATTTGAAAAAATAGAACGAGCTTTTCATCTACTTTTAGAAAACGTGCAAAATATCCAAAATGTGCTGGGGACTAATTTTTATGATGCCTTGATTGAGCAAAATGGGATTTATCTGGACGGAGATACAGAATTACAAGAAATTCTGAAAAATAATGAGAAACTCCGTGCCTTGCATTTGACCAAGGAGGAGTGGCGTCGGGCTTATCAGTTTATTTTTATGAAGGCTTCTCAGACAGAGCCACTCCAAGCTAATCACCAGTTCACACCGGATTCGGTCGGCTTTTTGCTGAGTTTTTTGATTGACCAGTTGGCCCAAGACGAGAGAGTTGATTTGCTAGAGATCGGTAGTGGGACAGGCAATTTGGCGGAGACTCTGCTCAACCACACGCAAAAGAATATGGATTATCTGGGCCTAGAAATTGACGATTTGCTGATTGATTTGTCTGCCAGCATTGCCGAAGTTATGAATTCTAAGGCACACTTTGCTCAAGGAGATTCGGTGCGGCCTCAGGTTCTGAAAGAAAGCGACTTGATTGTCAGCGATTTGCCAGTGGGCTATTATCCAGATGATGCCGTGGCGGCTCGTTATGAGGTTGCCAGTCCAGACGAGCATACTTACGCCCATCATCTCTTGATGGAGCAATCGTTAAAATATTTGAAACCGGGGGGCTATGCTATCTTTCTCGCGCCAAATAATCTGCTGACGAGCCCTCAAAGTCATCTGCTGAAAAAATGGCTGCTTTCTAGTGCCCAGCTCTTGGCAATGATTTCCCTACCAGAGAAGATTTTCGCGAGCCGACAGAATGCTAAGACGATATTTGTCCTGAGAAAACAAGGCGAATCAGACATTCAGCCGTTTATCTACCCTTTGCAGGACTTGCAAAGTCAGGATGAAATCTTGAAGTTTCGTGAAAGTTTTCAAAACTGGGTCAAAGTTAGTGAAATTCAAACAAATTTTTGATATAATAGTTTGAAAACGCTTAAAGAGGTGACGAGATGTCAAAAACTATTTCTATCAATGCTGGAAGTTCGAGTGTAAAATGGCAACTTTATTCAATGCCAGAAGAAAAGGTGCTGGCTAAAGGTTTGATTGAGCGGATTGGTCTCAAGGACTCAATCTCTACGGTTAAATTTGATGGTCGTTCTGAACGCCAAACCTTAGATATTGCTGACCATACACAAGCTGTGAAAATTTTATTGGACGATTTGAAACGGTTTGAAATTATTCAATCTTACGATGAAATCACAGGTGTTGGGCACCGTGTCGTAGCTGGAGGCGAGTATTTCAAAGAATCAGCTCTTGTGACTGACGATGTGTTGGAAAAGATTGAAGAGTTGTCTCTGCTAGCTCCTTTACACAATCCTGCTAATGCTGACGGTATCCGTGCTTTCAGGCAACTTCTTCCAGACATTACCAGTGTGGCTGTTTTTGATACATCATTCCACACAACTATGCCAGAAAAGGCTTATCGCTATCCATTGCCAACCAAGTATTACACTGAAAATAAGGTTCGTAAATACGGAGCGCACGGAACTAGCCATGAGTATGTAGCCCACGAAGCTGCCAAACTTTTGGGTAAACCGATTGAAGAATTGAAACTTATCACTTGCCACATCGGAAACGGTGCTTCTATCACGGCAGTTGATAAAGGGCGCTCAGTGGATACTTCTATGGGCTTCACTCCTCTTGGTGGAGTTATGATGGGAACACGTACGGGTGACATCGATCCAGCGATTATTCCATACTTGATGCAGCATACAGATGACTTTAACACGCCAGAAGATATCAGTCGAATTCTGAACCGTGAATCTGGACTGTTGGGCGTTTCTGAGAAATCAAGTGATATGCGCGATATTCACGAAGCTATGCGTGCAGGTGATGAAAAGGCACAATTGGCAAATGAAATTTTTGTGGATCGCATTCAAAAATACATTGGTCAGTATTTAGCTGTTTTAAATGGAGCAGACGCCATTATCTTTACAGCTGGTATCGGTGAAAACTCTGTGACTATCCGTCGCATGGTTATCGAAGGAATTTCTTGGTTTGGCTGCGATGTCGATCCAGAGAAGAATTTCTTTGGTGCTACAGGAGATATTTCAACAGAAGCTGCTAAAGTCAGAGTTCTGGTTATCCCGACAGATGAAGAGTTAGTCATTGCGCGTGATGTAGAACGTTTTAAAAATCAATAATCAAAAAGCTCAGCCTAGCTGAGCTTTTTCTTGTGATTTTGTGATTATTCTTTGGTCAGATAGGATGATTCAAAGCGGGTCGGAGCTTGTAGCAGTAAGAACTAATAGTCAAGTATGGACTGGAAATCAATTTGACACAAGGTAGATGATCTATAAAGAACGGGTAGATACTTGTTTGTATCTGGCGTGCTAAGTTGCTAATTAGAGGAGAAGAAAAAGACGATGTCCGGTAGGGAATCGTCTTTGAAGCTACTTATATTTTTTGGTAAAAAATCTGACTCTTCTAGAGGCTGCAGCTAGTTGAGTGTCTGGAGTGCTAGCCTTGGAGACTCGGCAATCAGGCAAGCTATCGATTTCTAGCCTTGCTTCTGTACCGTTTGATTTCTGCTTCAAAACTCTCTGACGGTGCTTCCACGTTGATGGTTTCTAGGGTGAATGGATGAGTCAATGTTAAGCGGTGAGCATGGAGCATGAGGCGACCTTGGGGTTGAGGATGGTAGAGGGGGTCACCGACGATGGGATGGCCGTGATGGGCGAGATGGACGCGGATTTGGTGAGTCCGTCCTGTTTTTAATTGGCATTTGACCAGAGTCGTATTTCCAAAGTCCTTGAGTCGGGTTACATGAGTTTCAGCGTAGAGGCCCTTTTTCGGATCAATGAGTCGTTTCCTTCGGTCATGGCGGTCGCGTCCGATTTTATCTTTATAGACGATAGTTTTGCTGGGAAATTTTCCTTGAGCAAGGGCCCAATATTCACGGGAGATTTCTTTGTTTTCCAAGAGGCGGTTGAGAATGGGGAGGACAAAGGGATTTTTGGCAAACAGGATGGCGCCGCTGGTTTCTTTGTCTAGCCGGTGGACGACATAGCAGGTCTGTCCGACATAGCTTGACACATGGTTGAGCAGAGCGACTTCTGTCGGCTCATTGCCGTGACTTTTCATGCCGTTTGGCTTGTTGACGATGATGAGATGCTCGTCCTGATAGAGCTCCTCGACCAGATGAGGCTGGCCAGCGGGGAGTTCTTTTTCTGGATAATCCTCTTTGTCAAAGGTCAGTTGAATGCTGTCACCAGGCTTGACCAAAGTTTGCCAATGGATGGACTCACCGTTGACCAAAATGTGTTTCTTGGTTCGGAGAAAGTGACGAATCTTGCGAGGAATGAGCAGTTGGTCTTCTAGTAATTCTTTGACGGTCATCGGAGGCAGGCTTGCGGGGATGGTAATAGTAAATTTCATGTTTTCATTGTAGCAAAAACTAGCCCATTTGGAAATGCTTCGTTGGAAAGAGGAAAGGAGCCCTGCTATTTCCTTAAAGAAAGCTAAAAGGAGTAGAAAGTAGCAGAGTCGTGCCTTGTGTCTGCATGGATAAGGTGATAAAATATGTTTTATGAAGAAATTAAATGATATATTTGAAAAATTAGTCAATCTGTTTAAAACGGATCATCCTGAGAAGAAGGTTGCTGAGGAGCTGGAGGGTGAGACTCCTGAACCTAGATACAGTCGCTCAGGCAAGAGTCGGAAGAAGCCCCTGTCTCAGCATCCCTTCCGCCGCTTTTGGCGCCGGTTTCATCTGACCAAGATATTCTTGATTCTCGGCTTGACCTTTGGTCTGGTGGTTGGTGGCTATCTTTTTTATGTAGCTAAGACGACTAATGTCAAAGACTTGCAGAATGCTCTTAAAGCCACGACCTTGATCTATGATAAGGATGGAAATGAAGCGGGCAGCTTGTCTGGGCAAAAAGGAACCTATGTCGAATTGGATGCGATTAGTCAGGATTTGCAGAACGCTGTGATTGCGACAGAAGACCGATCCTTTTATAAGAATGGCGGGATTAACTACAGTCGCTTCTTTCTAGCCATTTTGACTGCGGGGCGTTCGGGTGGTGGCTCGACTATCACGCAGCAGTTGGCCAAAAATGCCTATCTTTCTCAGGATCAGACCATTGAGCGGAAGGCCAAGGAATTTTTCCTAGCTTTGGAAATTAACAAAAAATACAGCAAGCAGGAAATCCTGACCATGTATCTCAATAATTCTTATTTTGGAAATGGCGTTTGGGGAGTGGAAGATGCCAGCAAGAAATACTTTGGTGTATCTGCCAGCCAGCTCAGTCTAGATCAGTCGGCTGTTCTAGCAGGCATGCTCAAAGGACCAGAACTATATAATCCCCTGTATTCGATTGAGAATGCGACCAACCGTCGTGACACCGTTCTTCAAAATATGGTGGCGGCAGGTTACATTGATCAGGCGACGGCGGATCAGGCTGCGACGGTTGGCATTGGAGGCCAGCTAGTTGATGCCTATGAGGGCAAGTCAGAAGACTACCGCTACCCATCTTATTTTGATGCAGTTATCAATGAAGCGGTCAATGATTACGGTCTGACGGAAGAAGAAATCGTCAACAACGGCTATCGGATTTACACCGAATTGGATCAAAATTACCAAGCCAGCATGCAGGTCATCTATAGCAATGTTGATCTCTTCCCGCAGGCTGAAGACGGAACGAGGGCCGAGTCAGGAAGCGTAGCGCTGGATCCTAAGACGGGTGGTGTTCGGGCTCTGGTTGGTCGTGTCAACAGTGCTGATGGCTCTGCTTTTCGGACTTTCAACTACGCGACTCAGTCTGCTCGTAGTCCAGGCTCAACCATCAAGCCTTTGGTGGCCTACAGCCCAGCTATAGCAGCCGGCTGGTCAACGGATAAGGAACTAGATAATAGTCGGACCGTTTTTGGTGACTATAAGGTTAATAACTACGGCAATATCCAAAGTTCACCGACGGTTCCAATGTATCAAGCCTTGGCTGAATCCCTCAATATTCCCGCGGTTTCAACAGTGGATGAATTAGGCGTGAACAAGGCCTTTGAATACGGCAAAAAGTTTGGTCTTAATATGGACAAGGTGGAACAAAATCTAGGTGTGGCTCTAGGAAGCGGCGTGACGACCAATCCACTTCAGATGGCTCAAGCCTATTCAGTCTTTGCGAATGATGGAGTTATGAATGATGCCCATCTTATCACCAAGATAGAAAATGCTAGTGGTCAGGTTGTCAAAACCCACCGGCAGACTTCTACCCGCGTTCTCAATCGCTCAACCACAGAAAAGATGACTAGTATGATGCTGGGAACTTTCTCAAACGGAACGGGAGTTTATGCGGCTCCTTATGGTTATACAATGGCTGGAAAGACAGGAACGACAGAGACTGACTTTAACCCTGATTTGTCAGGAGACCAGTGGGTCATCGGCTACACACCAGATGTGGTTATCAGCCAATGGCTGGGCTTCCCTAAGACGGATGAAACTCACTATCTGACTGGTACAAGTGCCAATGAAGCTTCGGCTATTTTCCGCAATGTAGCCAACACCATCCTGCCTTATACAGAAGGAACGTCCTTCTCGGGTCAGAAAAATGCTTATGCTGAAAATGGAATTTCCCCAGTCGATACCTACGGTACTGGTCAAACGAATACGACTAGCGAAAATAAAGACTTCCTGAAAGATGTCCAGGAGCGGGCGCAAAACCTGGTAGATGATGCCAAGAAAGCTATCGATGAGTCTGGAATTACTGAAAAAGCCAAAAATCTATGGGATACCATTACTGGGTGGTTCCATTAATCGTCTAAACGGCTTGTCAAAGAAGTAGAAAACTGCTATAATAAGGGGAATGGAGGCGTCATGGCATTAAAAAAAGCGAGTCTAGCGTGTACAGTTTGTGGGTCACGAAACTACTCAATCAAACTTAGTAGCACTCCAAAACCTACGCGTCTAGAAGTGAATAAATATTGTAAACACTGCAGTAAATATACGCTGCATAAAGAAACCAGATAGGAGATAGTTGTGAAATTCATTAAAGATGTTTTCGTTTTGCTACGAGATACAACTTGGCCTACCCGTAAAGAAAGATGGACTGATTTCCTTTCCGTAATGGAATACACAGCATTCTTTGCTGTTGTCATCTATATTTTTGATAAGGTAGTTGCCAGCGGTCTCTTCCGCATAATCAACATGTTTTCATAAGAAAGATGAGGCTGGGACAAAAGTCCTAGCCTCTCAATTGTCTTTGGATTGTCGAGCAAGACGCAGTGGTTGAGTGGGCTCTATTACGCTGATTTCATCAGCTTTTACAGCCCTACTCAACTGTGCGGAGGTGGGACGACGAAATCGAATTCTAACGAATTACCGATTTCTGTCTCACTCTCATTTGTCTGTAAAATATTTACCAAAATGCTTTGTAATTTTAGATTTTATGGTATAATAAGGCTAGATATCAAGCAGAAGCCCTAGGCTTTTTTATTTAGGAAAGGACAAAACATGGACAGTTTTGATAAAGGCTGGTTTGTACTGCAAACCTACTCAGGCTATGAAAATAAGGTAAAGGAAAATCTCTTGCAACGTGCCCAGACCTATAATATGCTGGAAAATATCCTGCGCGTGGAAATTCCGACTCAGACCGTACAAGTCGAGAAAAACGGCAAGAGCAAGGAAGTCGAAGAAAACCGCTTCCCAGGTTATGTATTGGTTGAGATGGTCATGACGGACGAAGCTTGGTTTGTCGTGCGGAATACACCAAACGTAACTGGATTTGTGGGTTCACACGGAAACCGTTCGAAACCAACTCCGCTCTTGGAAGAAGAAATCCGCAGCATTCTGATTTCTATGGGACAAACGGTTCAAGAATTTGACTTGGATGTCAAGGTGGGCGATACAGTTCGCATCATTGACGGTGCCTTTGCTAACTATACTGGTAAAATCACGGAAATTGACAATAATAAAGTCAAGATGATTATCTCTATGTTTGGAAATGACACGGTTGCAGAAGTCAACCTCAGCCAAATTGCTGAATTATAATTTTGGAATGCACTAAAAGGAGCCGGAAAGCACTTTCCGCTCTTTTTTGTTAGCAGCTCTGAGATTTTAGATAAAAGCTGGTCATTCTGGTATCATTACAATTCATTAAACTTGACCAATGATGTAAGAAAGGCGAACAAAAAAGCCTGATTTTTCAGGCTTTTGGTTAGTATAAAGTCGGATTTAAACCGATAAAAAAGGCGGTAGACGGATTTGAACCGACGATCAAGCTTTTGCAGAGCCGTGCCTTACCACTTGGCTATACCGCCACAACTCTTACTATTCTATCGTAAAACAGCCTATTCGTCAAGAGGCTGACCTGACTTAAGTGAGAATTTCTTGAAGGATGCTAGCAGATGGGCTGAATCAAAGCGAGAAAATAGTGGCCAAAGACTTGTCAAAAGCTAGAAAATTTGATATGATAGTAGATGCCGTTTAAACGGCAGAAATACTCATTTTAGATGAATTGTGGAGCCGTTGCCGATTGGTAGCTCTGCGAGCTGAAATCTAAGAGAGGAAAAAAACAAAAAGGAGAATTTACTCATGGCAGTAATTTCAATGAAACAACTTCTTGAGGCTGGTGTTCACTTTGGTCACCAAACTCGTCGCTGGAACCCTAAGATGGCTAAGTACATCTTCACTGAGCGTAACGGTATCCACGTTATCGACCTTCAACAAACTGTAAAATACGCAGATCAAGCTTATGACTTCATGCGTGATGCAGCTGCAAACGATGCAGTTATCTTGTTTGTTGGTACTAAAAAGCAAGCTGCTGAAGCTGTAAAAGAAGAAGCAGAACGTGCTGGTCAATACTACATCAACCACCGTTGGTTGGGTGGAACTCTTACAAACTGGACAACTATCCAAAAACGTGTTGCTCGTTTGAAAGAAATCAAACGTATGGAAGAAGAAGGAATCTTCGAAGTTCTTCCTAAGAAAGAAGTAGCACTTTTGAACAAACAACGTGCTCGTCTTGAAAAATTCTTGGGTGGTATCGAAGATATGCCTCGCATCCCAGATGTAATGTACATCGTTGACCCTCATAAAGAGCAAATCGCTGTTAAGGAAGCTAAGAAACTTGGTATTCCAGTAGTTGCGATGGTTGACACAAACACTGATCCAGACGATATCGATGTGATTATCCCTGCTAACGACGACGCTATCCGTGCCGTTAAATTGATCACTGCGAAAATGGCTGATGCTGTTATCGAAGGTCGTCAAGGTGAGGACGCTGTAGCGACTGTTGAAGCAGAATTTGCTGCAACTGAAACTCAAGCAGACTCAATCGAAGAAATCGTTGAAGTTGTAGAAGGCGACAACGCATAATTTTCATAAGTCAATTAACCTAAAGGGGCGGGGCTCAGCCCGGCCCCTTTATTTAAAAATAGTAAACATAGGAGAAGAAAAATGGCAGAAATTACAGCTAAGCTTGTAAAAGAATTGCGTGAAAAATCTGGTGCTGGTGTCATGGACGCTAAGAAAGCATTGGTTGAAACTGATGGTGACATCGAAAAAGCGATTGAATTGCTTCGCGAAAAAGGTATGGCAAAAGCAGCTAAGAAGGCTGACCGTGTTGCCGCTGAAGGTTTGACAGGCGTTTACGTGGATGGTAACGTTGCAGCTATCGTTGAAGTCAACGCTGAAACTGACTTTGTTGCGAAAAACGCTCAATTCGTTGAATTGGTAAATGCTACTGCAAAAGTTATTGCAGAAGGCAAGCCAGCTAATAACGAAGAAGCATTTGCATTGACAATGCCTTCAGGTGAAACTCTTGAAGCTGCATACGTATCTGCAACTGCAACTATCGGAGAAAAAATCTCATTCCGTCGTTTTGCTTTGGTTGAAAAGACTGATGCTCAACACTTCGGTGCTTACCAACACAACGGTGGCCGTATTGGTGTTGTTTCAGTGATTGACGGTGGCGATGACGCTCTTGCGAAACAAATTTCTATGCACATTGCTGCGATGAAACCAACTGTTCTTTCATACAAAGAATTGGATGAGCAATTTGTTAAAGATGAATTGGCACAATTGAACCATGCTATTGATCAAGACAATGAAAGCCGCGCTATGGTTGATAAGCCAGCACTTCCACACTTGAAGTATGGTTCTAAAGCTCAGTTGACTGACGAAGTGATTGCACAAGCTGAAGCTGACATCAAAGCTGAGTTGGCTGCTGAAGGCAAACCAGAAAAAATCTGGGACAAGATCATCCCAGGTAAAATGGATCGATTCTTGCTTGACAACACTAAAGTTGACCAAGCTTACACACTTCTTGCACAAGTGTACATCATGGATGACAGCAAGACAGTTGAAGCTTACCTTGAATCAGTGAATGCTTCAGTAGTTGAGTTTGTTCGCTTTGAAGTTGGTGAAGGTATTGAAAAAGCAGCTAACGACTTCGAATCAGAAGTTGCAGCAACAATGGCAGCTGCTCTTGGCCAAAACTAATCTAAGTTTATAACAAAAAAGATTGAAGAGAAATTATTTCTTTTCAATCTTTTTTATTATGCTGGCCTGAATAGTTCTTCTTTTAAATTGAGAAGAATTGGCCTAGGAGATAGGTGACAGTCATGGTCAAAAGTCCGATAGTGAGGTTACGGATCATGGCATTTTTAATGGGTGCCTGTCCTAATTTTGCGCTGGTATAGCCGGTTCCCAAGAGGGAAAGAGCTACAACAAGGACGGTCGCTGGAATCCTATAGGCAGCCGGAAGCAGAACGATGGTCAGCATAGGGAAAATTGCACCTATGGCAAAGGCTAGAAAGCTGGATATGGCTGCGTGCCAAGGATTGGTGAACTCTTCGACCTCAATGCCGTACTTTTCCTCTACCAAGGCCTTGAGCGGATCCTGCAAGAAGGCGCGATTGGTCAAGAGTTGGGCAGAAGTCTCGCACTCACCATTTTGGACGTAGGAGGCGTAGAGGGACTGTCTAGCAATATCGGGATTCTTTTCCAAGAGTTCTCGCTCTCTAGCCACTGCAGCCTCCTCAGTGTCCTTCTGAGTGGAGACGGATACGTACTCCCCGCCTGCCATAGAAAAGGCACCGGCAAAGACAGCAGCCAGACCAGATAGAAAGATAATCCAAACATCTTCCGTCGCACTGGCCACCCCGATGACCACCCCTGCGATAGAAATAATACCGTCGTTGGCCCCCAAAACCCCAGCCCGCAAAATATTCAGGCGTCCACTAAAATTTTTGTCAATCTTATGTTCTTCCATTCTGAAACTTTTCTCTTTTCTTTTTATTTATAATCATTATAAATAAAGAGAATGAGGATAGCAAGTGAAAGTAGGAAAATGAGAAAAGTCCGACGATTTAAGAGAAGAAAGTCACTGAAAAAAGGAGCCGTTTTGAATGACTCCTTTCTTTATCATCACTATAATGCTGTAGCAAACTGATTATTTCACCACGATATTAACTAATTTATTCGGCACGCTAATGACTTTGACGATTTCTTTGCCGGCAATTTCAGATTTAATTTTCTCATCTGCCAGAGCGATTTCTTGCAGTTCCTCACAGCTCAGGTCTTTGGCTACGACTAGCTTAGCACGAACTTTACCCTTGATTTGAACTACGATTTCGACCTCTGCTTCGACCAGTTTACTTTCGTCATAAGTTGGCCAAGCTACATAGGAGATGCTCTCGTCTGTTTGGGCAACTGCCTGCCAGAGTTCTTCAGCCAAGTGCGGTGCAAAAGGCGCCAGCAATTGGATAAAGCCTTTGGCATATTCGACATAGAGCTTTTCTTCCTTGTTAGCAGCATTGACAAAGATCATGAGTTGAGCAATAGCTGTGTTAAACTTGAGCTCTTCAATCTGGTCTGTGACAGCCTTGACTGTTTCGTTGTATACCTTGTCCAATGCTCCGCTATTTTCAGTGACCAGCTCCTTAGAGTTAAGGAGACGATAGACCCGATCTAGGAACTTGCGGCTGCCTTCCAGACCTTCCTCGCTCCAAGCGATGGATGCATCCAACGGTCCCATGAACATTTCATAGACACGAAGGGTATCGGCACCGTATTGCTCCACCACATCGTCTGGGTTGACCACATTCTTCAGAGACTTAGACATCTTGGCAGGCGCCTGCTCCAGTTCTTCACCCGTTTCGATGTTGAAGAAAGAACCATCGCGTTTTTCCACCTTGTCTGTCGCTACTAGAGCACCGCGGTGGTCACGGTAGCTAGTCCCCAAGATCATTCCTTGGTTAAAGAGTTTTTGGAAAGGTTCTTTGGTCGGAACCACTCCAAGATCATAAAGGAATTTATGCCAGAAGCGAGCGTAGAGGAGGTGGAGCACGGCATGCTCCGCGCCACCGATGTAAATATCAACTGGCAGCCAAGCCTTGAGCAGCTCTTCGTCTGCTAATTTCTCATTGTTGTGAGGGTCAATGTAACGCAGGTAATACCAGCTAGAACCTGCCCATTGAGGCATGGTGTTTGTTTCACGACGACCTTTGACACCGTCTTCGCGAGTCACTTCCAGCCAGTCAGTCAGATTGGCCAGAGGGCTTTCACCAGTACCAGAAGGACGGATATCCTTGGTTACAGGCAGGACGAGTGGTAGTTCATTTTCAGGGACAGCCGTTGAAGTGCCATCTTCCCAATGAATGATTGGAATCGGCTCGCCCCAGTAGCGCTGACGGCTAAAGAGCCAGTCGCGCAGACGATAAGTGACTTTTTCATTTCCGACACCTTCTGCTTCCAGCCAAGCAACCATCTTGTCAATAGCGGCAGCCTTGTCCAAACCATCTAGGAAACCAGAGTTAATATGCAGACCATCTTCTGTGTAAGCAGCCTCAGCAACATTGCCACCCTCTAGAACCGGAATAATTTCCAAGTTAAACTGCTTAGCAAACTCCCAGTCGCGCTCGTCGTGTGCAGGAACAGCCATGATGGCACCAGTTCCGTAGCTTGCAAGCACATAGTCGGCAATCCAGATTGGGATTTCCTTGCCATTGACAGGATTGATGGCATAAGCTCCTGTCCAGACACCGGTCTTCTCCTTAGCCAAATCAGTCCGAGCCAGGTCGGATTTGAGGCTGGCTGCATGTTTGTAGTCTGCTACTGCTTGGGCTTGCTCTGCACTTGTAATGGCATCGACGAGAGCATGCTCCGGAGCCAAAACAGCATAGGTCGCACCAAAAAGAGTGTCCGGACGAGTCGTGAAGACGGTGAAGTCTTTGTCTGTGTCCTTAATCTTGAAGGTTACATTGGCACCGGTTGATTTACCGATCCAGTTGCGCTGCATGTCCTTGATAGACTCAGGCCAGTCCAGCTCCTCCAAGTCATTGAGCAAACGCTCTGCATAGGCTGTGATTTTCAGCATCCACTGACGCATAGGCTTGCGGACGACTGGATAACCACCGCGCTCAGAAGTGCCGTCTGGCAGGACTTCCTCATTGGCAATAGCCGTTCCCAGCTCTTCAACCCAGTTTACTGGCACTTCAGCTTCATAAGCCAAGCCTTTTTCGTAGAGCTTGGTGAAAATCCACTGGGTCCACTTGTAGTAGTTAGGATCAGTGGTGTTGACTTCCCGATCCCAGTCGTAAGAAAAACCAAGCGCATTGATTTGGCGTTTGAAGTTGGCGATGTTTTCTGCTGTAAAGTCAGCCGGGTCATTCCCTGTATCCATAGCGTACTGCTCGGCTGGCAGACCAAAGGCATCCCAACCCATTGGGTGAAGGACATTGTAGCCTTGCGCGCGCTTGTAGCGGCTGAGGATATCCGTCGCCGTGTAGCCTTCAGGGTGTCCTACGTGCAGACCAGCTCCTGATGGATAAGGAAACATATCCAGCGCATAAAAGTTAGGCTTGTCTTTGTCCGTACCTGTCTTGAATGTATGGTGCTCAGCCCAGTATTTCTGCCACTTGGGCTCGATTTCTTTGTGATTGTAAGTTGCCATAATCATTTACTCTCCAACGATCTTTTCTGTGTTCTAGACACGTTTCTATCTATTATACCATTTTCAAGGGATTTTGAAAGTAACCGACGAAGGAGAATGAAGAAAATCTTTGCGGCTTGGCCTTGACTTATTTTTAAAAATAGATAGAATGAAAGCAAGTTTAAAAAAGTGAGGTTGAGGATGACAAGAAAGATTTTATTTCAGATTATTGAGCCCCATCAAAAGGAAAATGCGATTGAAAAAGCCTATGATGTGCTTATGTTCCTGACTATTATTGTCAGCCTGATCCCCCTGACCACCAAGAGTCACACAGGAATCTTCATGTGGTCGGATTTTGTGTCAACGATTATTTTTATTATTGACTATATCCTTCGGCTTGTAACGGCCGATTATAAATTGGAAAAGGGGAAGTTTTCTTTTTTCCTCTATCCATTTACCTTTCTGGCGCTGGCTGACTTGCTCTGCATTTTGCCATCCCTCTTTTTGTTGAATAATAGTTTGCGGCTCTTTAAGATTTTGCGCATGCTTCGGATCTTGCGCGTCTTCAAGTTTATTCGCTATTCTAAAAATATCCAAATATTGACCAATGTCTTAAAAAAGCAGAAGGAGAGTTTGATGATCGTGAGTCTTTTGGCTCTCGGCTATATCTTCATCTCTGCCCTTATCATTTTTAATGTCGAGCCTAGCACATTTCCTAATTTTTTTGACGCCCTCTACTGGGCAACCATCTCCCTGACGACGGTTGGTTATGGTGATATTTACGCAGTTTCAACGACTGGAAAAATTATTACCATGATTTCTTCCTTTTTAGGAATCGCCATTGTGGCTCTACCTGCCGGTATCATCACGGCCGGCTATATGAAAGAAATCAAAGAACTATAAAAACCTGTTCGGGAAGGCTCTAATGGCCTTCCTGAGCAGGTTTTTTGTTTAATTAAATATTATTGAAGTCCTTTACCAAATCACTACGCGCTCTTCTGGGCTGCGCCACATGCCGTCTCCCTCTTGGACATCAAAGGTCGTAAAGAAGTCGTCAAAGTTAGGTAGCTGGACATTGGTCCGAAGTTTAGCGGGCGCATGGACATCGACGCTGGCTAAGAGCTTCATGTACTCTTCGCGTCCCTTCATCCGCCAGATGCGGGCAAAGTTGGTGAAGAATTCCTCCGCAGAGAAGTCCGCTTCTTTCTTGGCTGCTTCGAGAGCCGCTGCAATACCGCCCAAGTCCGCTACGTTTTCTGAAACGGTCAGCTTGCCATTGACCTTGGCGCCGTAGGAATCTAGACCTTCGAACTGGTCAATGACTTTCTGAGTCCGCTCAGTAAAGGCTTGGTAGTCATGCTCTGTCCACCAGTTGTTGAGGCTGCCGTTTTCATCAAAGGAAGCGCCGTTGGTATCAAAGGCATGGGAAATCTCATGGGCAATAACCGCACCGATACCGCCATAATTGGCTGAAGAAGACTGGTGCAGGTCATAGAAAGGTGCCTGCAGGATAGCCGCTGGAAAGACAATCAGGTTTTTCTGAGGATTGTAGTAGGCATTGACCATATGGGCTGGCATTCCCCATTCTTTGTAATCCACTGGCTGGTTCCACTTGCTCCAACCATACTTAATTTCCACTTGTCGCAGTTTTTGGGCATTTTCGAAGAGGCTGAGATTTTCGTCCACAATTTTGTCTGCATAGCGCTCAGGCAGCTCCTCTGGGTAGCCGATATAAGGCTTGATGACATTGAGTTTTACAATGGCCTTGTCCCGAGTTTCTGGTGTTAGCCAGTCATTGCTTGCGAGGCGTTCTTTGTAGACTTGGATCATCTTGGCTACCTTCTGCTCCACATCGGCCTTGGCTTCAGGGGAGAATTTTTGTCCAGCATACCAGAGTCCGATGGCTTGATTGAAAGGCGCTTGAGCTAGGTAAAAGGCAGCTTTTTTCTTGTCTTGAGCTTGAGGTGTTCCAGATAGGGCGCGACGATAAGCACCTGCTAGGATACGGATTTCGTCAGTCAAGTAGGCTTCAGCTGATGCGATAGCGTTAAAGATAAGCACGGCCTTGAGCAGGGGCCAAGTCTCTTCGCAGTAGAATTGGTCGGCAGCCTGCCAGAAACGCTCCTCTGGTACGATAATCTGGTCAGGAATTTGCCCGATGAGTTGGGTGAAGATGGCATCTAAAGGTAGATTCGGTGCTAAGGTCTTGAAGTCTCCCCACTTGTAAGGGTGGTAAAGCTTGGCATATTCTGAACTTTCCTCACGTGACAGAACGACTTTAGCAATTCGAGCATCCAGTTCTAAAACCTTATCCAGCAAATCTTGGATTTCTTCTGCTGAAAATTCGAATTTTTGCAGCAAAGCTTCGGAAGACTCACGCCATTTTTTCAAGAGCTTGTCCTTTTGAGGATGCCCATTGGCATAGTAGGTTGTGTCTGGGAGAATAGTACCTGGTGCATCTGCCCAAAGGACATTGATACGGGCGTCCATAAAGTCAGGCGCTACACCAAAAGGAAAGAAATTGGGCTTGCCAGCCAGCTCAAACTCGGCAATCTTTGTGGTAAATTCTGCAAAGGAGTTGAGTGCTTGGTATTCCGCAATCAAAGGCAAAACAGGCTTGGTACCGAGTTCTTCCCGTTTGTCATAGTCAGCTGTTAAACGATGGTACTTGATAAAGTTTTGCAAAATAGCATCATCAGGAACTTCCTCACCCCGCAGCCATTGATCAGTAGTGGAGAGCATCAGCTTTTCAATCTCATCTGACAGATCTGTAAAACCACCAGTTACGGGCTTATCATCTGGGATAACCGCTGTTTTGGCCCATTCACCATTAATGGCATCATAAAAATCATCTTGTAAACGTGTCATCTTGTTCTCACTTTCATGCTTTTGATATAACCTTATCAAAATTAGCTCCTTTTTTCAAATATTTCCTATATTGATTTTAAGGATTTTTTAAAAATTAACTTGACTTAATTTTCATTTTAATGTATATTAAAACAAAAGAGGTGTAACAATGATTGAAATGAAAAGTTTAAGTGTCCGTTATCAAGGACAGCTGGCCTTAGAAGCAACTTCTTTAACAATAAAAGGACCGACTATCACAGGGATTATCGGACCAAACGGGGCTGGAAAGTCAACTCTCATAAAAGGTATGTTAGGAATTGTTGAGAGTGAGGGGCAGACCTTTCTAGATAGAAAACCCATGAAGCAAGAATTAAGCAAGATTGCTTATGTAGAGCAAAAAATTCACATTGACTATAATTTTCCTATCAAGGTCAAGGAGTGTGTGTCTCTGGGCTTGTATCCTAAGATCAAGCTCTTTCAACGCCTCAAAGCGTCTGACTGGGAAAAGGTTGCTCGGGCTTTGAAAATCGTTGGTTTAGAAGATTTTGCTGAGCGGCAGATTAGCCAGTTGTCTGGCGGGCAATTTCAACGGGTCTTGATTGCCCGTTGCTTGGTTCAGGAGGCGGACTATATTTTCCTAGATGAGCCTTTTGTTGGGATTGACTCGGTCAGCGAAGAGATTATCATGGCGACCCTCCGTCAGCTAAGAAAAGACGGGAAGACGATTTTGATTGTCCACCATGACTTGGGCAAGGTGGTCGCTTATTTTGATCAGGTCTTACTACTTAACAAAAAAGTCGTCGCTTTCGGATCAACCGAGAGTACCTTCACCAAAGAAAATATGCAGAAGACCTACGGCTCTCAGCTCTTTATGAATGGAGGTGCCTAGGATGATTCAGGAATTTATTCAAGGTTTACATGACTTTCATTTCCTGCAAAATGCTTTGATTACAGCCATTGTGATTGGAGTGGTGGCCGGTGCCGTTGGATGCTTTATCATTCTGCGGGGCATGTCACTCATGGGGGATGCCATCTCTCACGCGGTGCTGCCCGGTGTGGCCCTGTCTTATATTTTGGGGATTAATTTCTTCATCGGTGCCATTACCTTTGGTTTACTAGCTTCTATTATTATCACTTACATCAAGGGCAATTCTATTATCAAAAGTGACACGGCTATCGGGATTACTTTTTCTTCCTTCTTGGCTCTGGGGATCATTTTGATTAGCGTTGCCAAGAGTTCGACCGACCTCTTCCATATTCTCTTTGGGAATATCTTGGCGGTACAAGACCTTGATATGTGGATTAGTATTGGCGTGGGTATTTTGGTGCTGCTGGTCATCACTATTTTCTTCAAGCAGCTTTTGCTGACCTCCTTTGACCCGCTCTTAGCCCAAGCTATGGGAATGAAGGTGAATTTTTACCACTATTTACTGATGATTCTCTTGACTCTGGTTTCTGTCACAGCTATGCAAAGTGTCGGAACGATTCTGATTGTGGCCATGCTGATTACACCAGCTGCGACAGCCTATCTCTATGCCAAGAGTCTCAAGACCATGATTTTATTGTCATCTGCCTTGGGGGCTGGTGCATCTGTTTTAGGTCTCTTCATCGGTTATAGTTTTAATGTTGCAGCAGGTTCGAGTATCGTTCTAACCTCTGCCCTGATCTTTTTGGTTTCATTTTTTATCGCACCAAAACAGCGGTATTTAAAAAGAAAAGTAAAATAATATATTTATGGAGGATTTCCAATGAAAAAATGTCGTTTCTTAGTTCTGCTTTTGCTGGCTTTTGTCGGCCTAGCAGCCTGCTCTAGTCAAAAAAGCAGTACCGAGACTGGTTCTTCAAAATTGAATGTTGTTGCAACCAACTCGATTATTGCGGATATTACAAAGAATATCGCTGGCGATAAGATCAATTTGCACAGTATCGTACCTGTCGGCCAAGACCCACATGAATACGAGCCTCTGCCTGAAGATGTCAAAAAGACTTCCCAAGCGGATCTGATCTTCTACAATGGGATCAACCTTGAAACAGGTGGTAATGCTTGGTTCACAAAATTAGTAGAAAATGCTAAGAAGAAGGAAAACAAGGACTATTATGCTGTCAGCGAAGGCGTGGACGTGATTTACTTGGAAGGCCAAAGTGAAAAAGGGAAAGAAGACCCACATGCTTGGCTCAACTTGGAAAATGGTATCATCTATGCTCAAAACATTGCCAAGCGCTTGAGCGAAAAAGACCCAGCTAACAAAGAAACTTACGAGAAAAATCTTAAAGCTTATGTGGAAAAACTAAGCGCTTTGGACAAGGAAGCTAAAGAGAAGTTCAACAACATTCCTGAAGAAAAGAAAATGATTGTAACCAGCGAAGGTTGCTTCAAATACTTCTCTAAGGCCTACAATGTGCCATCTGCCTACATTTGGGAAATCAACACTGAAGAAGAAGGGACTCCAGACCAAATTAAAACCTTGGTTGAAAAACTACGCAAGACCAAAGTGCCATCTCTCTTTGTCGAATCCAGTGTAGACGACCGTCCGATGAAGACCGTTTCTAAAGACACCAACATTCCAATCTACGCTAAAATCTTTACTGACTCAATCGCTGATAAAGGCGAAGAGGGTGATAGCTACTACAGCATGATGAAATACAACTTAGAAAAGATCGCAGAAGGTCTGTCTAAATAATAATAATAATAAGAGGTTGGGAAGATAAAATCCTAACCTCTTTATTTCTGAAGGACAAGCTTTATATGGAGTCGCTCTCAAATTTTCGGTCAAATTATTCGAAAAAAATTACTATTCGCAGTACAATGGAGCTATCAAACATGAATGGAGACTTCCTATGACAACTTTTCTCGGAAATCCCGTAACCTTTACGGGCCAACAACTGCAAGTCGGCGACACAGCCCACGATTTTAGCCTAACAGCTACTGACCTTTCAAAGAAAACTTTGGCTGACTTTGCTGGTAAAAAGAAAGTCCTCAGCATCGTACCGTCTATCGATACTGGTGTCTGCTCAACTCAGACTCGTCGTTTCAATCAAGAACTCTCTGACTTGGATAATACCGTTGTTATCACGATTTCAGTTGACTTGCCTTTCGCCCAAGGCAAATGGTGTGCTGCTGAAGGCATCGAAAATGCTGTCATGCTATCAGACTACTTTGACCATTCTTTTGGTCGCGACTATGCCGTCCTCATCAATGAATGGCACCTTTTAGCCCGCGCAGTTCTAGTTCTGGATGAAGATAACACTGTGACCTACGCTGAATATGTGGACAACATCAATACCGAGCCAGATTATGATGCAGCCATTGCTGCAGTCAAAAGTCTGTAAAGAATTATACTTTTCCAAAAAATGCACTTAATTCTTCATAAGAGTTGAGTGTATTTTTGTCTTCTTGACTAAAAAATTTGGAAAATACAAAAAGACAAACATCAGTTTTGATATTTGTCTACGATTTGAAAGAGACTGGATGGCTCTTTTACTTATTCTGAAGTTAATTCTTTCTGGGCTTCCTTGCCTTGGTCCAACAGCGCTTGGATAATCTTTTGATCACGCAGTTTGACAGAGTTGTTGATGGTTTCTGCAGATTGGATGACCGCTGCTTCTAGCAGAGCGCGTTTTTCCCGTCCTTTATCAATGGCTTCGATAATGCCTTGGTTTTGAGCGACGAGGCTTTCTGCCAACTTAGTGACAGACTCAACAGCGATAGTAGGGCTTTGGGAAATCCGCTCCAGCTGAGGGATGACTTCCTTGCTGGTCTCAGCGAGCATTTGTAGGGCAGCGTTATTCGCATTAGAGATGGCGTCAGCTACTTGACCAGATTTCATCGATTGCTGGAGAATGCCTAACTGGGCGATAGACAGTTTCATAGTTGGAATGGTATTGCGGCGGAGCATTCCAAGCTTTTGGCGCATATCAGAGGAAACCTTGACCAGATTGCGCATCTGAGGAGTGGTTGCCCAAGCCACATAGAGACGGCTGACATATTCAGTGTGTTGCTGCTCTAAGGTATTGACCACCTCTGTCATTCGGGCTAATTCTTGCGATTTGACTTGATAGTCAACGGTTGTCATATCTAGCTGAGCAACTTCAGCCTGCAGCTTGAGCGCTCGTTTGCCGGATTCCTGCTGAGACGCTTCGATAAAGGAAATGACTCCGACTAGGTTTTCAATCGATTTGGTATTATCCTCGATCAGCATTTCAGCAGAAACAATATTGCGAGCCAGAACGTCTTCTTGCTTGACGACGGTTGCAGCCATGCCGTCCATCTTCTGCTCAATATTTTGTGAGTCGAAATAGAATTCTTGAAGGGTATTTTTGCTCTGTTTGAAGAGTTTTTCCAAGAAATTAGGTTTCTTATCCAGTTCCGCTACTTGAACATCCTTGTATTTTGCGACAAAGCCATTGAGTTCCTTGTTGGTGTTTTTTAAGAGCTCATCTACCTGAGGAATTTGTAATTTTTTCTGCTCGGCTAAGATACGATTGACAGTACCGTTGACTTCTTCTACAGCAGATTGGCCAAAGTCCAGCAAGGCATTCTGGTCCGATACGAAATTATCCACAAGCTGAGGAGCTTTGGCCGTAATCGCATTCTGTTGCTCAGGGGTCAGCTTTTCCAGAAAAGTTAGCTGGCCATTTTCTTGAGTCGTATTGGCTCCGATGATTTCTGTTGTTTTGTCGCTTTTGCTGATGGCATTGTTAGCAATTTTATCAATATCAAAATTAAATTCTTGGCTCATAGTTTCTCCTTTGGTTTATCTAGCTTAAAGGCCGGTGTCTGTTTGCTTTTCTTTGTCTAAGATGCGCAGGCTGATGTCAAAGTCCCTCAAATCAGCTTCGTTTAACTGGCGCAGCGCTTCGTCTAGGTCCAAGTCAAACTGCTCGATAGCTGCTTTGGCCTTGGCTAGCCGCTCCTCTGCATTGTAAAAATCTTTGGGAGAGGCTTTGATTTTGAGGTAGCCTTGTAAAATATCTTCGTAGTGCTCCATCTGGGACTGATGGATGGCAGTCAGTTCTTCCTTGTTGTTGCTTTCAGATTGAGAGATTTTTTGAAGAATGGCCTCGTGATCAATCTGAATATTGCGAACCGTAGCGACCAATTCTGGGGCTAGTTCTTCTAGACTCGTTTTCTTTGGCTGCGCTTCCTTTTGCCTTTTCTCTCGTTCAATCTTTTGCAGTTGTTTATCAATTTCCTCGGTTACAGTAGTAATTTTAGTCTGAATGCGCTGGTAGACAGATGCAGGAATTTCATCTCGTAATTCCTTAGCAACGTTTTTGATATAGGTGAGTTGGGGAAGAATTTGCAGGGCCAAATCTTGGTAGTCTTCCTTCTTGCCGTATTCTTGGTAGCTTTCTAATTCTTTAATACGGCGGTCCGCCTGACCAATCACTGCTTTTAAATCTTCAATACGGCCAATGCTGGCTTGTTTAGCTTCAATACGAACTCTTTTCTGTCTTTGGTAGCGATAGATTCCGTAGCCAATACCTCCTAAAATAGCAATGGGGATCAGATAGCTGGCTACCACTCCAGAACCAAAAATAATTGCAAGTATCCAAATCCAGCTAAACCATTCCGGCTGCTGGTTAGAATAATTCTTTCTTCTCGACATGAACCTTTCTCTTTCTTCTCAATGTGATATCTCTATTTTAACATAAAAGCTAGTTTTTGAAGGAGAAAGATTGATATATTCAGATGCACTTTTAGATTTGATGAGAATGTTTGCCTCATCAAGAAAGAGCTTTGCTTCCTTTCCTGCAAGCAAGCGTAAGAGTTCTTTTTTATCACAAGTGGGCAAGCAAAAATCGCACGGAATCCCCTGCGATTCTTGTTTTATCAGTCCATTTCTGGGAAAAGTTTGGCCAGTATTTTAGGGGTGATACTTTGCCCCGGTCCCTCAGCACAATAGGTATGCATATACATAGAGGGGTTGAAGTTGAGCTCGATGCAGGTGCAGTTGGGATTTTCCTTGGTAGAAATAGCAGAGCTGTCAGGGATGATTAGGTCAACGCCACAAGCCCAAGCTCCCATAGCTTGTGCCATGTCTGCAGCGAGTTCCTTATAAGATGAGTGCATGCTGTCTGTGACGTCAATCGAGTCTCCGCCAGTAGAAATATTGGAATTGCGCCGCAAGTCAACTTTGACACCAGCAGGCAGGATATCATCTGGTCCATAGCCTTGCTGGTCCAGCATGAGCAGTTCAATGTCCCCCAGTTCAATGATTTCGAGCGGTGATCGATGGTCTCGACCGCGCAGGGGATTGTCGTTTTTGATGGCAACCAATTCTCTCACGGTGTGTTGACCGTCTCCAACGACATTAGCTGCCACGCGCAAGAGGACTGCCTCACATTGACCGTCTAAGACAAAGAAGCGGTATTCCGTTCCAGCGATGAATTCCTCCACCAAGACAGCAGCGTCTTCTGAAAAAGCGATCTCCAAAGCCTTGCGATAAGCTTCCAGACTAGCCGGTTCTTGGAAGATAGAGATGCCCAGTCCGAAGTTGGTTGACTTGGGTTTGACAACAATTTGTCGGTCTTTAATCAAAGGATAGTAGGCCAGTCCCTCTTCGAGAGAAGAAAACTCCGCCCCAGCCGGAACAGGAAAGTCAGCTGCAGCCAAAATCTTTTTGGTGACGGTTTTATTGGCCATGGCCAGAGGGATGACATAGTTATCCTTGGAGGTCATGTTTCCGTTTTTGACATACTCCACATGCTGACTATGCCAAAGCTTGAGAAATTGGTCATTTTCATCTAGGATTTCGAGATGGAGGCCTTTCTGGAGAGCGTCAAACATGAGCATTTGAGTGGAAAGTTCCATCTTTTCATAGCCCTTGAGAGCGTAGGGCGCAGTCCAGGCGTAATCTCGATATTCCCGTGCTTTTGCCAGTCCAAAAGCTGAGAGGGAATTTTTCTCAATATGAGGCAATAATTGCCCTGCCAGAGTCAGTTTGGGCTCAGTCAGCGTAGCTCTGACTTGCGCTAGCAATTGACGGTAGGCCTCAGGGAGATTGAAATGTTGGGTCACATTTTCCATAGCTTGGAGAATAGCAGAGCTGTCGGCCTCTGTAGGTAGGGGCGTCAAGGGGTGAGCCAAAGCAACGGCATCGTTGAGAGCATGAGCCGCTTGTAGCTGTGTATCACTATCTGTCACATCATCCAGCCACAATAGAGCCAAGAGAAAGAGATGAACCGTGTCCAAGGTTTCCTGACTGATACCCAAAACGTCGAAAGGATTGAGGTCAAAGCAGCGGAATTCCAGATAAGTGATACCTTGCTCCAGATAGGCACGATTGTGCTTCTGTCCACGGAAGCGAACGGCTGAGTAAAATTCTTTTTCAGCGCTGAGATCGCCTGACTCGACATAGTCCTCGATGTCCGAGACATAGCTTTCCAGCGAGCGAAATGATACATGGATATGCTTGTCATTGACGTAGCCGTGCTGGCTATTTCGGAGTGAACGGACAGGAGCCTCAACTGGCTCATCGTAAAAGCCAGCTTCTGCCAGTGGAGCCGCACCATAAAGATAGGTCAAGAACCAGCGGAAACGGAGGAAATTACGAGCCAATTTGAGATAGAGAGCATTTTTAAAATCCTTGAAGGAAGAAAAGTCGCTAGCCTCAAAGAGAGCCGCCATCAAATCTTTTCCTAACTCGATATTGTAATGAATGCCGGAAATGGTCTGGAGTCGTTTGCCGTATTTTTCTGCTAAACCTTGACGATAACGGAGCTCGTAGGCATTTTCGAGGTGAGCAATCTCAATCTCGTCTTCTCGAAGCTGGAGTGGCATGGACAAGGGCCACATGAGTTCTTCTCGCGAGATAGAGCGTCCAGTCACATCGGTAATGGCACCTAGCAGGCGACGGGCCTCCTGAGTTGAAGAGGCAATGGGCGTAATCAATTCGAGCTGTTGCTCGCTAAAATCCGTCTGGATATAGGGATGAAAACTCCGAGAGCCCAAAGAGCTGGGATGGGGAGTTGATGCCAGTGTCCCTGCCTCTGTCACGCGTAGGGATTCTCTTTCCAGTCCAAAAGTCGCCTGTAAGATCGGGCTGGCAGGGTCTAGCTTTTCGAGTAAACGATCAATAGTCATCATGTTTTTCCGTCCTTAGTATAGTACTTTCAGTCTATTATAAAAAAGGCCAGAAAACAACTATTCACTACGTTTTTGGTAAATTTCCGAACTTTTATTTCCATTTATTGGATATATTTCGGGAAAATAGATAATTTTAAAAAGAATCATTCGTTTTCAAAAGTGAAAATCCAAATTTAAAAGACACCTAATCTTGAAAAAAATTCAAAATTTTCTTATAATAAAGTGTAAGATACGTTTGCAGGTGAAACTCCTGCCTTGTAGATTAAGAAAGGAAGAGCTCTCGTAGCTCAGACGAAATTATGACATCAGTTGTTGTTGTAGGGACCCAATGGGGAGATGAAGGAAAAGGGAAAATTACGGATTTCCTTTCGGCCAATGCTGAAGTGATTGCCCGCTACCAAGGCGGTGATAATGCTGGACATACGATTGTGATTGACGGAAAAAAATATAAATTGCACTTGATTCCGTCAGGAATTTTCTTCCCAGAAAAGATCTCAGTGATCGGAAATGGGATGGTGGTCAATCCTAAATCTCTGGTCAAGGAGTTGGCTTATCTGCACCAAGAAGGTGTTACCACAGATAATTTGCGCATTTCAGACCGTGCCCATGTCATCCTGCCTTACCATATCGAGCTGGATCGCCTGCAAGAGGAAGCGAAAGGCGACAATAAAATCGGGACGACGATCAAGGGAATTGGTCCTGCCTACATGGACAAGGCTGCGCGTGTTGGTATCCGTATCGCGGACCTTTTGGATAAAGACATTTTCAGAGAGCGTTTGGAGCGGAATCTTGCTGAGAAAAACCGCCTCTTTGAGAAATTGTACGATAGCCAAGCGATGAGCGTTGACGATATTTTTGAAGAATACTATGAATACGGTCAGCAAATCAAGCAGTATGTGACCGACACATCAGTCATTCTCAATGATGCGCTGGATCAAGGCAAGCGTGTCCTCTTTGAAGGGGCACAAGGCGTTATGCTGGATATTGACCAAGGGACCTATCCATTTGTAACCTCGTCTAATCCAGTTGCTGGTGGGGTGACGATTGGTTCAGGTGTTGGTCCAAGCAAGATTGACAAGGTAGTTGGTGTCTGCAAGGCCTATACGAGCCGTGTCGGAGATGGCCCATTCCCAACGGAGCTTTTTGATGAAGTGGGCGAGCGTATCCGCGAAGTGGGTCATGAATACGGTACAACGACTGGTCGTCCGCGTCGTGTGGGCTGGTTTGACTCCGTTGTGATGCGCCACAGCCGCCGCGTATCAGGCATTACCAATCTTTCCCTCAACTCTATTGACGTTTTGAGTGGTCTGGATACAGTCAAAATCTGTGTGGCCTATGACTTGGATGGGGAGCGAATCGACCATTATCCAGCAAGTTTGGAGCAGCTCAAGCGCTGCAAGCCAATCTATGAAGAATTGCCAGGTTGGTCAGAAGACATCACTGGTGTCCGCAGTCTAGAAGACCTGCCAGAAAATGCCCGCAATTATGTTCGCCGTGTCAGCGAACTGGTTGGAGTTCGCATTTCGACTTTCTCAGTTGGACCAGGTCGCGAGCAAACCAATATCTTGGAAAGTGTTTGGTCTAGTTTATAAGCAAATGAAGACAAGAGAGTGGGACAGAAATCGATAATTCGTTAGAATTCGATTTCGTCGTCCCACCTCCGCACAGTTGAGTAGGGCTGTAAAAGCTGATGAAATCAGCGTAGTAGAGCCCGCTCAACCACTGCGTCTTGCTCGACAATCCAAAGACAATTGAGAGGCTAGGGCTTTTGTCCCAGCCTCTTTTTGAAAGCAGAAAGAGGAAAAAATGTATCAAACGATTTTATTTGACCTAGACGGTACCTTGACCAACTCAGAACTAGGGATTACCAACTCAGTGGTCTATGCCTTAGGAAAATATGGGATTCAAGTGCCAGACAAGAGGGCATTGAGAGTTTTTATCGGTCCGACCTTGCAGGAGTCTTTTGAGCGCTTTTATGGATTTTCTAAGGAAGAATGTTTAAAGGCCATTGACTACTATCATGAGTACTTTTCTGAAAAAGGCCTTTATGAAAATGAGGTCTATCCAGGTATACCTGACTTGCTGGCTTCTCTGAAGCAGGCTGGCAAACAGTTGATTGTAGCTACGTCAAAACCTGAAGAATTTTCCATTCAGATTCTCAAGCACTTTGGCTTGTATGATTATTTTGACTTTGTAGCTGGTGCGACCATGGATAGAAAACGTAGTAAAAAAAGCGATGTTATCCAGTATGCTTTAGAACAAAATCAGATTACAGATTTGGCGCATACCATCATGATTGGAGACAGGGAGCACGATGTGCTTGGGGCTCAAGCGCAAAAGCTTGATTCTATCGGCGTCCTTTATGGCTTTGGTAGCAGGGAAGAATTGGAAGAAGCCGGAGCCACCTATATTGCCCAAGAAGTTGGAGAAATTGCTAAAATTATCAATACTCAGAGAGCTTAAGCTTTATTTAAGATAGGCCAGCTATACTAGAAGCATAAACAAAGACCTCCTAACTTTGTTTAAACCTCCTAAACTTTTTCATAATAATCTCCCATAAGAGTCGCCCAATCGGCGGCTTTTTTGTGAGTCATGAGCTGCCTGTGGTATAATGAACAAAGAAACTAAAAGGAAGAGGGAAAAGATGGATTACACGATAGAGGAAAAAGAAATATTTATGAGGGAGGCGCTGAAGGAGGCGGAGATTGCCCTCGCCAATGATGAAATACCAATTGGCTGTATTTTGGTCAAGGATGGTCAGATTATCGGACGCGGGCATAATGCACGTGAGGAGCTGCAGCGGGCGGTTATGCATGCGGAAATCATGGCGATTGAGGAGGCCAATCAGCGTGAAAATAGTTGGCGCCTGCTGGATACGACGCTTTTTGTCACGATTGAGCCCTGTGTCATGTGCAGTGGCGCCATCGGTCTGGCTCGGATTCCAAAGGTGATCTATGGAGCGAAAAACCAGAAATTCGGGGCTGGGGGCAGTCTCTACGATATCCTGACGGATGAGCGGTTGAATCATCGCGTAGAGGTTGAAAGCGGCCTTTTAGAAGAAGAATGTGCGGCGATTATGCAGAACTTTTTCAGAAATCGCAGGAAAAAGTAAAGAAAATTAGCCAAAAAAGAAAGTTTGTGTTATACTAATTAGTGGAGCAACAGTTCTGCGTGAAGCGGGTCAGGGGAGGAATCCAGCAGCCCTAAGCGAAGTGAACTGTGTGCTCTTTTTCTATGCCTTTTAACGAATCAAGCCTAAAAGGCGCAGATGAATCTTGGAGAAAAACTAAAATCTCAACCTACCCATGAAATTGAGAGCAGGGATTTTGTGGTAAAAATAGCAGATTGCGCAAACGATTGCGTTCGCTTCTGGTCTAGGATTTGCAAAATTGTAAAAATTTTAACAAAATATCAACTAAAAGCGTTTTCATTGAAGGAATTACTTGCTAAAAAAGTATGAAAGCGATATGATAGAGTGGAAGAAAAAATGGAGGAATATCATGTCACATATTAAATTTGATTATTCAAAAGTTTTAGATAAATTTGTAGCTCCACATGAAGTGGAATACATGCAAGCACAGGTAACTGCAGCAGACGAATTGATCCGTAAAGGAACTGGTGCTGGTAGCGACTTTTTGGGTTGGTTGGACCTTCCTGAAAACTACGACCGCGAAGAATTCGACCGCATCTTGAAGGCTGCTGAGCAAATCAAATCAGACAGCGATGTCTTGGTTGTGATCGGTATCGGTGGATCTTACCTTGGTGCCAAAGCAGCCATTGACTTCTTGAACCACCACTTTGCAAACTTGCAAACAAAAGAAGAGCGTAAAGCACCACAAATCCTTTACGCAGGGAACTCAATCTCATCTACTTACCTTGCTGACTTGGTAGAGTATGTAGCTGACAAAGACTTCTCAGTAAACGTGATTTCTAAATCAGGTACAACAACTGAACCAGCGATCGCTTTCCGTGTCTTCAAAGAACTCCTGGTTAAGAAATATGGTCAAGAAGAAGCTAATAAACGTATCTACGCAACAACTGACCGCCAAAAAGGTGCTGTTAAGGTTGAAGCAGATGCCAACGGTTGGGAAACATTTGTGGTTCCAGACGACATCGGTGGACGTTTCTCAGTATTAACAGCAGTTGGTTTGCTTCCAATCGCTGCATCAGGAGCTGATATCAAAGCCCTTATGGAAGGTGCGAATGCAGCTCGTAAAGACTACACTTCAGACAAGATTGCTGAAAACGAAGCTTACCAATATGCAGCCGTTCGTAACATCCTTTACCGCAAAGGCTATGCAACTGAAATCTTAGTAAACTACGAGCCATCACTTCAATACTTCTCAGAATGGTGGAAACAATTGGCTGGTGAATCAGAAGGGAAAGACCAAAAAGGGATTTACCCAACTTCAGCTAACTTCTCAACAGACTTGCACTCATTGGGTCAATTTATCCAAGAAGGAACTCGTATCATGTTTGAAACAGTTGTCCGTGTTGACAAACCACGTAAGAACGTGATTATCCCTACTTTGGAAGAAGACCTTGACGGACTTGGTTACCTTCAAGGAAAAGACGTTGACTTTGTAAACAAAAAAGCAACGGACGGTGTTCTTCTTGCCCACACAGACGGTGATGTACCAAATATGTATGTGACTCTTCCAGAGCAAGATGCTTTCACTCTTGGCTACACTATCTACTTCTTCGAATTGGCTATCGCCCTTTCAGGTTACTTGAATGCTATCAACCCATTTGACCAACCAGGTGTTGAAGCTTACAAACGAAACATGTTTGCCCTTCTTGGTAAACCAGGATTTGAAGAATTGAGCAAAGAGCTTAACGCACGTTTGTAATATTAAATGCAACCTCCCTTTGGGGAGGTTTTTTGCTGTTTTGAAGTTCAACTTCAATCATACTTTGTAAGCCAGTCCGCTATCTGGCTTTTTCACTTACTTGTCGACTCAGCAACAGTTTTCCTTTCTCTGATTATATGTTACAATCAGAGAAGATGCAGTAGCAATGGGATATACTTTTCTCTAGAAAGTTGAACTTACTACTATTTGGACGACTATGGAAAAAAATAGGAAACCAAGATTGGAAAGGAGTCCTGATGAAGTTATTATTGGCTGAAAAAGTGAAACAAAAATAGTCATATATAGTTGGTTTCATGGGCACGGAAGAGAGTTCGTGCCTTTTTGCTTGTGTACTTTCAAGCTAAGCCAGTTCAAAATATGATATACTGGAATAAAGTTATATTAGCATGACAAGTTTCACGCTAGGCTACTGTCTTCAAATAGTTATTTTATAAAAGGTAGCCATCCTGACAGTTTGTGCAGCTATTTGACCGGTATGGTTATAGAAAAGGGAATAGCAGCATTCAGCGAGCAAGAATTGTTAACTATTAGACGAATCGTCTTTTTAATGATAGAAGAACCAATAGATAAGGAGGAGCTATGGGAAAGAGAAATCTGGAAGCTTTGAGGCAGAAACATCAATCGAAATTCAAGAAGGCCCAAACGAAAAAGCCAGCAAATAGCCAATCATCCTTTCTATCCAAATGGAAAACCAAGGAAGACAAACATATCAAATCATCTACTGGATTGCAAGAAGCGCAGGGGAGCCCGGAAGAAAATCAAGCTCGTCCTTCCGTTTCGTCTCCATCAAAAGTGGCATTTCCAATAGAGAGCTCAAGCAATGAGCCGTCTGCCGTCTCTTCGATAGAGGATAAAAATGGCTATGGGGCTAAAACAAGTCTTCAAGACCAGCCGGTGTTTTCTGAGCGATTAGAAGGAGCTCAGCAGGTGAAGGAGCCTTTGTCGCTTCTATCACAGAATTTGTTGGAATTAAAGCAGAGAGAGCTGAAGCGTCTCATTTCTAGCTTAGAATCACTGAAAGCTAAAAAACAAAACCAAGTCCTTCGTGGAAATCAAGCTAGCCAGCCGGTGTCAGGCTTTGTTGAACCAAAGCAGACAAAGCTTTCTCCGCGAATAAGCGCTAATGAGCTTGCTAGAGAGATAGATAAAGTAGAGTTTAAGAAGAAAAAACTAGGATTCTTTTCTAAGATATGGGTGATGGTACTTTCTAGTTTGGGGATTATGACTTTTTTGGCTGAGACTGGAATGACGTGGCTAGAGATGGAAAAGGTAAAAGATAAAGAAAAAGCCGCAGCTATTTCTCGTATGTTAGACTCATATGGAAAGGATCAAGATTTAAAATCTGATAATCGTCCAGAATGGATTGCTAAGAAAGAGGAGTATCAGTTTCATATTACCTATGATGATATCACTTCTTTGTTCTCAGACTTCACTTCATCGGTTCCAAATCTGACAAGGGTCGACGAGGTGGTTGCAAAGTTAGGGAAAGCTGAATCTGGTAGGGAAACGAACCAAGATGACCTAATCAAGACAATAGATTTAAACTATTCACAAGCAGGGACAGAGGCGAAAGTTAACCTCTCTTTTAAAAGCTATCTTGGTCCTTCTGAAACTCCTAAGTTGGAATCCCTAAAATGTACGCATCTCAGTAGTGCGCATCTACCAAACCGAAATGCTCAACTCACTCGCCAAGAACTTGCTGGTATAGAGAAAGGAAAGACCTACCAAGAGATTGTCAGTCAGTTGGGACTTCCAGAGCGCCTCGATTGGCATGGGGGAATCTTGAGCTATACGACTTTATCGATTTCTTATCGTTTGGAGGATGGTCAAGAGGTTAGTTTTTCTTTTGAAAAAGATGACACTCAGAGCTATCGACTGAAAGACAGCTCAGGTTTGGCAAGCGAAGCAGGAGAAGCAGGTGCTCAGTAGTGCTTGCCTAGCAGAAGAATCAGCCGTTTGTAGAAAGGGAATGAGCAATCAAGTATTTAGTTGATAGGTGAAAAGGTGAAAGATAGAAATTTAGAAGCATTGAGGCGGGAGCACAAATCCAAGTTTAAAGCTAGAAACACTTCGTCGGTCAAGAGCCAGCGGGAACGGGGAGGAGCTGCCCTCGAACAGACAAAGGAAGAAGCAAGGAAAGAAAAGCAGCGAACAGAGTCAGCAGTCAATCCTAATGGCCAGCTTTTAGCAAAGTCTGTGCTATCTTCTTGGCTATCTCGTTATGCTTATCTTCTAGTGATGGCTGCAGGCCTAGTAGGATTGATTAGCTTATTGATGGTGTATATGCGACCAACTTTTAAGTCAGAAGGAAATCAATCAGCTATATCGTCTGTTAATACTGTTCCGACAGAATCAGAAAATAGGATAGAGATCCTGACGGAGGAAAATTCAGCTTTTATTGAAAAGAATCGAGAGGTCGATTTTCCATTCGAAGAGATTTTAGAATTGATTAAAACTATGAACGAACCTAATGTGTCTCCAGAGGATATCGTTAAGAAGTATGGAAAAGCCAGTTCTGGGAGTGAGGATAATAGCGTGAAGGGCAGTAAATTGGTGACACTTTCCTATAATTTGGTAGGAAGAAAAGGAGTTGTTGATATGCACCTTAGGAATGCTGGAGGAGGAATGGAGCTTTCTACAGTATCAGTTACTTTCTTCCAGAATGCTGGGGAATCGATTACGAAGACAGTTGATGATTATCGATCGCTCATTCCTCAAAGTAAGCGAGAAGGGATGGAAATCAAGCAAGCTATTGTAGAACTGGGGATGCCAAAGAGTATTTATGCTCATAAAACGCTTAAAAAGCAAGTTGATTTTTTTAGTATGAGCTATCCAACTAAGGAAAAGATGTCAGTTTCTTTGTATTTTGACGAAGTGAATGGAACTTACCGCCTCACCAGTATGATGACAAGTACGGTCTGAGAGCCTAGACTGAGAGCATGGATTTTTTCTTAACATAGACAGGGATAGAAGAATGGGAAAAAGAGATTTAGAAAAATTACGAAGGGAACATAAGGGAAAATTTAGTAGAACTAGGGAACCCATAAAACGAGAGTCTAAGGAAGGAGCTAGTTTGCTAGCTGAAACAAACCTCAAGGAAGGCACAAGACAAGAATCAAAGTCAACTTTTAAGAGAACCGCAAAGTTTAAACACAAATCACCATTTTTCAAGCTAGTGAGTGCTCTAGCCCTGATAGGCCTTGTTATCGGTCTACTTGTCTTAATCGGGAATTGGACCAATTCTTACAGAAAGAATCCGTTAGTAAGAACAGAAGCAAAATATTCTTCTTCAAATGCCGAAGTTTTGGATTGGGAACCAAGGGATTTTATAAAGTATAAGATTGAAGAGGACGAGGATAAAAATATAACAGTATCCAATTTTGTTCGTCAACATGGTTTAGCTAAAAGCAGCGATGAAACGGTGATTGGCAAGAAGGATAAATTATTATCACTGATCTATGATTTGAAGGGAGGAGGCTTTGCCGTCCTTCAATTCTGGGATTTTGGTTCAGGTCTACATCTTACTAGCATAGCTTATAATATTTATCAAAATGAGGATTTGACAGGGGAACGGCTTTCTTTCCTTAAGGGAATGACATCAAATGAAGAAACTGGCATCACTGATCTAGAAGTGATAGAACATTTGGGGCTTCCCAACAACTACTACAAAGCAGTGGTGAAAGGATATTACAGTATGTCTATGGGCTATAGGGCAGAAGATAAAACCTTCTTCCATTTAAACTTTGTAAAGGGAAAGGATGGCCAATTTCATCTGAATAAACTTAAAGAGACTAAATAGCATACTAGCTGCTAATAAAGTCCTAACTGTATAGCCAAATTGTGTTATAATAGAGAAATAAAAGAGATAGAGAGTGGGACAGAAATCGGTAATTCGTTAGAATTCGATTTCGTCGTCCCGCCTCCGCACAGTTGAGTAGGGCTGTAAAAGCTGATGAAGTCAGCGTAGTAGAGCCCACTCAACCACTGCGTCTTGCTCGACAATCCAAAGACAATTGAGAGGCTAGGACTTTTGTCCCAGACTCCAACAAAGAATAGAAAGAACAAAGAGGTGACGCCATGTCTGCTACGAAAATGAACGCTCAAGAAATTATCAAATTTATCGCTGATGCCAAGAAAAAAACTCCTGTCAAGGTAACCTTTGATGGAGAATTGCACGGATCAATCCCTTGGTCTGTTGTGAAATTAGGCAATGTTCTTTTTGGAGACTGGGAAGAAATCAAGCCACTCCTCGTGAACTTAGAAGAAAATAAGACCTATGTTGTAGAGCAGGATGCCCGCAATTCAGCGGTGCCGCTTTTGGACAAGCGCGACATCAATGCCCGTATTGAGCCGGGTGCTATTATCCGTGACCAAGTTGAAATTGGTGATAATGCTGTCATCATGATGGGGGCAGTCATCAATATCGGTGCAGAAATTGGTGCTGGTACCATGATTGATATGGGTGCTATTCTGGGCGGCCGAGCGATTGTTGGCAAAAATAGCCATGTCGGTGCTGGTGCGGTTCTGGCAGGAGTCATTGAGCCGGCTAGTGCTGAGCCAGTTCGGGTTGGCGATAACGTGCTGATTGGTGCCAATGCGGTTGTCATTGAAGGTGTACAAATTGGCAGTGGTTCCGTTGTTGCAGCTGGTGCGATTGTGACCCAGGATGTTCCTGAAAATGTAGTGGTTGCTGGTGTTCCAGCACGAGTTATCAAAAAAATTGATGAGAAGACGCAGCAGAAGACAGCTCTGGAAGACGCTCTGCGTACTCTTTAATATTGGTTAAAAGATAGCCGCCCTTGAACTTCATCGGGGGCGGTCTGACTCTTTGTTTGCACTGACAAGATTTTATAGGAAAGAAACAATGCTTGATTATCTGAACATTCGCCGCGATTTACACCAGATACCAGAAATCGGTCTGGAAGAATACAAGACTCATGCTTATTTGATGCAGGTCATTGATGGACTGACAGCAGGTCTAGACTTTGTGGAAATCCGAACTTGGCGGACGGGTATTTTGGTCTTTATCAAGGGAAGTTCACCGGATAAGACGATTGGCTGGCGGACGGATATCGATGGCCTTCCGATTGTGGAGGAGACCGGACTGGACTTTGCCAGTACCCATGAAAGTCGCATGCATGCCTGCGGACACGATATGCACATGACGGTCGCTCTAGGACTGCTGGAGCAAGCTGTGAGCACTCAGCCTACCCACAATCTGCTCTTTCTCTTTCAGCCTGCAGAGGAAAATGAAGCTGGTGGAATGCTCATGTACGAAGACGGTGCTTTTGGCGACTGGCTGCCGGATGAGTTTTACGGCCTCCATGTGCGGCCGGACCTCAAGGTCGGTGATATTGCCACTAATAGAGGAACTCTCTTTGCTGGCACCTGTGAAGTCAAGCTGACCTTTAAGGGGAAGGGAGGCCATGCGGCCTTTCCTCAAGAAGCCAATGATGCTTTGGTGGCGGCTAGCTACTTTATCACCCAGGTGCAGACCATTGTCAGCCGCAATGTCGATCCTATCGAGGGAGCGGTTGTGACCTTTGGTTCGCTCCATGCTGGCACGACCAACAATGTCATCGCAGAAACAGCTTTTCTGCATGGTACCATTCGGACCCTGACTCAGGAGATGAACCTCTTGACCCAGAAACGCTTACGGGAAATAGCAGAGGGCATAGCCCAAAGTTTCGGACTGGAATTGGACTTGGAGCTTAAACAAGGTGGCTACCTACCTGTAGAAAATCATCCTGACCTAGCAGACGAATTGATGGACTTTTTCCAGAAGGAAGAAGGAGTGGAGCTGATTGATATTGCGCCGGCTATGACAGGCGAGGACTTTGGCTATCTGCTCAGTAAGGTCAAGGGCGTCATGTTCTGGCTGGGAGTGGACAGTCCCTATGCCCTCCATCATCCCAAGATGACACCGGACGAGGCAGCACTGCCCTTTGCTATTGAAAAGATTGGGAAATTCCTAGATTATAAAATCAACGAAAGATAAGGAAAAGGTGGACGAGCTGCATGAAAAAAGAGCTGAGACAAACTGTACTGAAGCAGATGAAGAAACTTGCAGGAAAAGAAAAAAAGCAGGCAGATAACTGGCTGACCCAGCACTTGCTCAGTTCAGCAGCTTATCAAAAAGCTCAGGTTATCGCTACCTATCTTTCTATGCCGCATGAAGTCTCAACTGCATCCTTTATCAAGCAGGCTCAGTTGGATGGCAAGCGGGTTTTAGTGCCTAAGACCTATGGCCAGGGTCGGATGATATTTGTGGATTATGATGAAAGTCGCCTTCAAAAAAGCTCTTTTGGACTTATGGAGCCGATAAGTGAAGAGGCTGTGGACAAGACAGAAATTGATCTGATTCATGTGCCAGGCGTGGTCTTTAATTCTCAAGGTTTTCGGATTGGTTACGGCGGCGGCTACTATGACCGTTATCTGGCTGATTTTGCAGGAGCATCCATCAGCACTATTTATGCTGTCCAACAGGCAGAATTTTTACCAGCTCAACATGATGTTGCGGTAAAGGAGTTACTTATTTATGAAGCAAATCTTTGATAGAGACTATCCTGTGACAAGCATCCTGCTTATCCTAACGAGCCTTGTTTTTGCCTTGATGTTTCTTTCCTACGGTTTTCAATACAGCAGTTCCGAAGCCTTGTATCACTTTGGAGCCGTGCACGGTTATACGATTCAAGCGCTGCCGGAGCAGTTTTGGCGGGTTTTTGCTGCTATTTTTATCCATATTGGCTTGGAGCATTTTGTGGTCAATATGCTGACCCTCTACTTCCTTGGTCGGCAGATTGAAGCTATCTTTGGCTCATGGAAATTTTTGATACTCTACCTGATGTCAGGCATTATGGGGAATTTATTTGTGGTCTATTTTTCACCCAATAGCCTGGCAGCCGGGGCGTCTACTGCTCTTTTCGGCCTTTTTGCTTCCGTTGTTGTGCTTCGTTATGCTACGCGAAACTACTATCTGCAGCAGCTGGGTCAGTCCTATATGAGCCTACTGGCTGTCAATCTGGTCATGAGTTTTTTACCGGGAATTAGCCTTGCAGGCCACTTGGGCGGTCTAGTTGGCGGAGCTTTAGGAGCTGTGATCTTACCAGTATCGGGAGAACGCTACGCTTTTAGCAAGACTCAACGATTTTTAGCACTGGCAGCCTACCTTGGATTAGCAGCTATTTTGATTTTTCTGACTTTTCAACGACCAATTTTTTGAGAAATGAATTCAATTACCGCTTTTTAAAGCGGTATTCCAAAATGTGGCCAACCTCTGTCAGCAATAGAAAAATTGCTGATAGAGGTTGATTACCATATAATGAAAACTCTTAGAGATGCTGATATGACATCATTTTTAAGAGTTTTTTTACTTTATCCAGCAAAAGAAAAAGATTGAAGAAATTGTCCAAAATGGACTTTTTCTTCAATCTAACACCTAGTAAATCTAGGTGTTTTCCTGTATAGTGTTAAAAGCTGTTGCATTAGCTAATCTATTGCTTATGCACTTCTATTATTTTTTCGTTTTCTTATCTAATTTTTTGCCTAAATCGATAATGTATTGCTTCAAATCATCCTTAACCTGAGGGTGTTTGAGGGCGTAATCGATAGAAGTTTTCATGAAGCCAAACTTGTCACCGACATCATAGCGGTCGCCTTTGAATTCACGGGCAAAAACGCGCTGAGTCTTGTTGAGGGTATCGATGGCATCAGTCAGTTGAATTTCATTGCCAGCGCCGGGAGTTTGTTTTTCCAAAATTTCAAAAATTTCTGGCGTTAGCAGGTAGCGTCCGATAATGGCCAAATCACTTGGTGCATCTTCTGGTGCTGGTTTTTCAACAAATTTTTCAACGCTGTAGAGGCCATTGACGCCTTCGCCTTGTGGTGCAATAACGCCGTAAGCAGAGACTTCTTCATGAGGAACTTGCATAACTGCGATTGTAGATGCGTGGGTTGCTGCATAGTCATCCATGAGTTGCTTGGTGAGTGGCACTGCCTTGTCATTGGTAATGTCCATCAAATCATCCCCCAGCATGACCACAAAAGGCTCATTTCCGACGAAGGCCTTGGCTTGAAGTACGGCGTCCCCGAGTCCACGCGGATGGCTCTGACGGATGAAATGCAAGCCAATACCAGTGGTCTCATCCACCAACTTGAGCAAGTCGTTCTTGCCCTTTTCTTTGAGGTTGTATTCTAGCTCAAAGTTGGAGTCAAAGTGGTCCTCGATGGAGCGTTTTGACTTCCCTGTGACAACCAAAATGTCTTTGATTCCAGATTTAAGAGCTTCTTCGACGATAAACTGAATAGTTGGTTTGTCAACGATTGGCAGCATTTCTTTGGCCAGTGCCTTAGTGGCTGGCAAGAAGCGGGTTCCGAGACCGGCTGCAGGGATGATTGCTTTTCTGACTTTTGACATAAATTTCTCCTTTATAAAAAATATTGTAAATTAAGACCATTCATTTTCAGCTTTGAATTCATTATTCATCATATCATGAATAGCATCTTTGATATCATGGCCGTCATAGATGACCTTGTAAATAGCTTGGGTAATTGGCATGTAGACACCGAGCTCCTGAGCCAGTTCGTAGGCTGCCTTGGTGGTAGAGATTCCTTCGATAACCATGCCCATATTAGCTTCAATATCAGCCAATTTTTCGCCACGACCCAACGCATCGCCGGCCCGCCAGTTGCGAGAGTGGACAGAAGTTCCTGTGACAATCAAGTCGCCGACACCAGAAAGACCGCTGTAAGTCAGAGGGCTGGCTCCAAGTTTGACACCAAGTCGAGTAATTTCAGCCAGACCGCGTGTGATGATGGCAGCTTTGGCATTGTCACCATAGCCCAGCCCGTGGAGAGCTCCAGCTCCGACTGCGATGATGTTTTTCAGAGCACCTGCTGTCTCCACTCCAACGACATCAGTATTGGTGTAGAGGCGGAAATAGTGGTTGCTGAAGAGTTCCTGCACATATTTAGCGGTTTCAAGGTCCTTAGATGCTGCGGTAATCAGGGTAATGTCACGAACGATAGTTTCCTCAGCGTGGCTAGGGCCTGAAACAACAACAATCTCGCTACGCAAGTCTGTAGGGATTTCTTCTTCCAGAATAGTTGAAATCCGTTTGTGGGTATTGGGCTCCAGTCCCTTGGATGCATGCATGATTTTTACCTTGTGATCTAAGGTTTGCGCAACTTGTTTGGCTACCAGACGGGTCACCTTGGTCGGCACGACAAAAAGTACAGCATCTACGTTTGCTAGGGCATCTTTCAAGTCGTGATAAGCCTTGATTTCTTCGCTTAGAACCACATCTTTGAAATAGCGTTTGTTTGTATGCTGGTTATTGATCTCGTCAATCTGCTCTGCAATATTGCCCCAAATCCGGACTTCATGGCCATTATCATTGAGGACTTGCGATAGAGCCGTTCCCCAAGAACCAGGACCAATCACAGCAATTCGTTGATTATCCATCTTTTCTCCTTGTACGAGACCTACAAAAGGACTCACTTGCTTTTAGAGTTATTTATTATATTGTACCATATAATAACTGAAATTTCTTACTTGACATTGTTTTTATCTATGATATAGTAAGGAAGCTAAACAAAGTTAAAAATCTACGAGGAGGAATTATGTTCAGAAAAGCTTTATCAGCCTATAAATTATTTATCTTTTTATCTCTTCTTATGACATCGCTGATGCTGGCTAGCTCGCTGTTGCAGCCCCTGTATCTCAAGGATGTCTTAAATGCTCTTTTGGCAGGAAATCGGCAAGAAATCTATCGTTTGGGGGCATGGTTGCTAGGCTTTGGTCTTGTTGGCTTGCTCGCTGGCGGGGCAAATGTGACTCTGGCAGCCTATATTTCCCAAGGTGTGTCGTCGGATTTACGGGAAAAAACCTTTCGGAAAATTCAGACCTTCTCTTATGCCAATATTGAACAGTTCAATGCGGGGAATCTCGTCGTCCGAATGACCAACGACATCAACCAAGTACAAAATTTGGTCATGATGATGTTTCAGATTTTATTCCGCCTGCCTATTTTATTTTTAGGTTCCTTTATTTTGGCGGTGGTGACCATTCCTTCCTTGTGGTGGGTGATTGTCCTGATGGTCTTTTTGGTCTTCTTTTTGACAGGAGTGATGATGGGCTTGATGGGTCCACGCTTTGCCAAATTTCAAGTTCTCTTAGAAAAGATCAATTCGATTGCCAAAGAAAATCTGCGTGGCGTCCGTGTCGTCAAATCTTTCGTGCAGGAGAGAGAGCAGTATCAGAAGTTTACGCAAGTTTCAGATGAACTTTTGGAGCAAAATCTCTTTATTGGTTATGCCTTTTCGATCGTTCAACCGATGATGATGATCGTCGGCTACGGGGCTGTCTATCTGACCATGTGGCTCTTGTCTAGCATGATACAGATGGATCCAGGCTTGGTTAGCTCAATTGTCTCTTTCATTTCTTACTTGAATCAAATCATGTTTACTATCATCATGGTTGGATTTTTGGGCAATACCGTTACGCGTGCAATGGTATCAATTCGGCGGATCAAGGAGGTCTTGGATACAGAGCCAGCGATGACCTTCAAGAATGAAGTTGAAGAAGATTTAGAAGGTAGTCTGGTCTTTGACCATGTGACCTTTACCTATCCGACAGATACAGAGCCTATGCTCAAGGATATTAGCTTTGAAGTCAAACCAGGAGAGATGATTGGTGTTGTCGGAGCGACGGGAGCAGGGAAATCAACTCTGGCCCAGCTCATTCCACGCCTTTTTGATCCTCAGGAAGGTTCTATTAAGATTGGTGGCAAGGACTTGCGCGACATTAATGAAGCTTCGCTGAGAAAAAATGTCTCCATCGTTCTGCAAAAAGCTATTTTATTTAAGGGGACGATTGCGGACAATCTGCGTCAAGGAAAGCAAAATGCTAGCCTGCCAGAGTTAGAACAGGCGGCGCGCATTGCTCAGGCGAGCGAGTTTATCAATCGCATGGAAGATACCTACAACAGCCAAGTCGAAGAACGGGGAAATAATTTCTCCGGTGGACAAAAGCAAAGAATATCCATCGCACGGGGTGTCGTCAGCAATCCTAATATTCTTATCCTAGATGACTCGACTTCAGCTCTAGATGCCAAGTCCGAAAAGCTAGTTCAAGAGGCGCTGAACAAGGATTTGAAGGGAACCACAACCATCATTATTGCCCAGAAGATTAGCTCCGTTGTCCATGCGGACAAGATTTTGGTGCTAGATCAAGGACGCTTGATTGGCCAAGGTAGACACGCAGACTTGGTTGCTACAAATGATGTCTACCGAGAAATTTATGAGACTCAAAAAGGAAAGGAGGACTAATATGAAGACAGCAAAATTTTTCTGGCAATATTTTAAACAGTATAAACTGGCTTTTTTGGTTGTTATGATTATGATTATCATCTCGACGGTTTTACAGGTTCTCTTTCCGATTTTTACCGGTCTAGCCATTAGTGAGCTGGTGGAGTTGGGTAGTGCTTTTGCGAGTGGCAAGCTTGCTTCAGGCGATGTTTCAGACTTTGCCGCTTTCCAAGGAATCATGTGGAATTTGGCGCTGGCTTTCATCTTCCTTTCGCTATCTAGCTTGATCTACATGCTATTGATGAGTCGGATCATTTCCTACTCAACCAATGAAATGCGTAAGGGTCTCTTTGGAAAATTGGCTCGCTTGACCGTTTCCTTCTTTGACCGCCATCAAGACGGGGATATCTTGTCGCGTTTTACCAGTGATTTGGATAATATCTTGCAGGCTTTCAACGAGAGTCTAGTCCAAGTGATGAGCAATATCGCTCTCTACATCGGTTTGATTGTCATTATGTTTATGCGGCATGCGACCTTGGCTTGGGTGACGATTGCCAGCACGCCAGTAGCCATCATTGTCTTGGTGTCCATCGTCAAGCTGGCTCGCAAGTACACAGACTTGCAGCAAAAAGAAGTCGGTCAGCTTAATGCTTACATGGATGAGACGATTTCCGGCCAGAAGGCAGTCATTGTGCAGGGAATGCAAGAAGAAGTCATCAAAGGCTTTGTCCAGCAAAATGATAAGGTTCGGTCAGCAACCTTTAAGGGACGTGCTTTTTCTGGTTTGCTCTTTCCTGTCATGAACGGAATGAGCCTGATCAATACGGCGATCGTGATTTTTGTGGGTTCAGCCATTATGCTCAATGATCCTAATGTGAAGACCTCGGTAGCCATTGGTTTGATTTCAACCTTTACACAGTTTTCTCAACAGTACTATCAGCCTATCATTCAGGTTGCGGCAAGCTGGGGAAGCCTGCAGCTGGCTTTCACTGGTGCGGATCGGATTCAGGAAATGTTTGATGCGCCTGAGGAAGTGCGCCCGCAGAATGCACCAGCCTTTACCGAGCTGAAAGAAGTCGTCGAGATAAAGCATGTGGATTTCTCTTATGTCGAAGGTAAGCCGATTTTGAAGGATGTTTCCATCTCAGCGCCAAAAGGCAAGATGATAGCTGTTGTAGGACCGACAGGATCGGGCAAGACGACCATTATGAACCTGATCAATCGTTTTTACGATGTGGATAAGGGCAGTATCGAATTTGACGGGCGCGATATCCGAGACTATGACTTGGATAGCTTGCGCAGTCATGTAGGTATCGTTTTGCAAGATTCTGTCTTGTTCAGCGGAACCATTCGAGACAATATTAGATTTGGAGTGCCGGATGCCAGTCAGGAGATGGTTGAAATCGCTGCGCGTGCTACTCATATTCACGAGTATATTGAAAGCTTGCCTGATCAATACGATACAATCGTAGATGATGATCAAAACATCTTTTCAACAGGTCAAAAGCAATTGATTTCAATTGCTCGAACCCTTTTGACCGATCCTCAAGTACTGATCTTGGATGAGGCCACCTCCAATGTTGATACGGTGACCGAGAGCAAGATCCAGAGCGCGATGGAGGCTATTGTGGCAGGTCGAACCAGTTTTGTCATCGCTCACCGCTTAAAGACTATATTGAATGCGGACCAGATTATTGTCTTAAAAGATGGGGAAGTCATTGAAAGAGGCAATCATCATGAATTGCTGCATCTAGGTGGCTTCTATTCTGAGCTCTACCACAATCAATTTGTATTTGAATAAATATATACAGAAACGGAGCTATTTCATGAGGCTACCTTCGTTTTTTGAAAGGAATTAATCAATTTTGTCCTGATCTATCTCTTTCATCGAACCAATCTGCTTCTGTTCATCGTAGGAGTCATCTTAGCTGTTTTGGGAATTCTTGTCATGCTGGTCTTTGGCTATGGCATCTACAAGGGTAGACTAAATCTGCAAAAGGTTATTGATGATTTTGAAGAGAAACTGAAGTTAGTTCAATAATGTTTCCAATTAATTTCCCCAAAAACTTTGTCATTCGGCAAAGTTTTTTCTTGACTATTTCTGACCAAGTGATAAAATAATAACTATAGATTAGCACTCGATGTCATAGAGTGCTAAAATTCAATCTTTGGAGGAAAAAGATGTTAAAACCATTAGGTGACCGTGTGGTCTTAAAAGTAGAAGAAAAAGAACAGAAAGTTGGTGGCTTTGTCATTGCTGGTGCAGGACAAGATGCGACAAAAGAAGCAAAAGTCATCGCAGTTGGCCAAGGCATCCGTACGTTGAACGGAGAGCTGGTTGCACCAAGTGTCAAGCCAGGTGATAAGGTTTTAGTTGAAAGCCATGCTGGCATTGAAGTTAAAGATCAGGATGAGAAATTCTTGGTTGTTGGGGAAGCAAGCATTCTTGCAATTGTTGAGTAAAAATCGAAGAAAGAGGTTTAAAGATGGCAAAAGATATTAAATTTTCATCAGATGCACGCAGTGCAATGGTTCGTGGTGTGGATATTTTAGCAGATACTGTCAAGGTAACCTTGGGCCCTAAAGGGCGCAATGTTGTTTTGGAAAAATCTTTTGGCTCACCCCTCATCACCAATGACGGTGTGACCATTGCCAAGGAAATCGAACTGGAAGACCATTTTGAAAATATGGGTGCTAAGCTAGTATCAGAAGTTGCTTCAAAAACTAATGATATTGCTGGAGACGGAACAACGACTGCTACTGTTTTGACCCAAGCTATTGTCCGCGAAGGCATCAAAAACGTCACTGCTGGTGCCAATCCAATCGGTATCCGCCGCGGGATTGAAGCAGCAGTTGCGACTGCTGTCAGCGCTCTGAAAGAAACAGCGATTCCGGTTTCTAACAAGGAAGCGATTGCTCAGGTTGCTGCCGTATCTTCTCGCAGCGAGAAAGTCGGTGAGTACATCTCTGAAGCTATGGAAAAAGTTGGCAACGATGGCGTTATCACCATCGAAGAGTCCAAAGGTATGGAAACAGAGCTGGATGTTGTAGAAGGAATGCAGTTTGACCGTGGCTACCTGTCTCAATATATGGTGACGGATAGTGAAAAAATGGTGGCTGATCTGGACAACCCTTATATCTTGATTACAGACAAGAAAATTTCTAACATTCAAGAAATTCTGCCATTGTTGGAAAGTATTTTGAAAACCAACCGTCCGCTCTTGATTATTGCGGATGATGTGGATGGTGAAGCTTTGCCAACACTTGTTCTTAACAAGATTCGTGGAACCTTCAACGTTGTGGCTGTTAAAGCGCCAGGTTTCGGTGACCGTCGCAAGGCTATGCTGGAAGACATTGCCATCTTGACAGGCGGTACAGTGATTACAGAAGACCTTGGTCTGGAGCTCAAAGATGCGACTATTGAAGCGCTTGGACAAGCTTCTAAGGTCACTGTTGACAAGGACAGCACTGTGATTGTGGAAGGTTCTGGCAATCCTGAAGCCATTGCCAATCGTGTGGCCGTTATCAAATCACAAATCGAAAGTACAACTTCTGAGTTTGACAAGGAAAAACTGCAAGAACGTCTGGCGAAATTGTCTGGTGGTGTAGCTGTGATTAAGGTCGGTGCCGCAACCGAAACCGAACTTAAAGAAATGAAACTCCGCATTGAAGATGCCCTTAACGCAACCCGTGCAGCGGTAGAAGAAGGAATCGTCTCTGGTGGTGGTACAGCCTTTGTCAGCGTATTGGCTGCAGTTGCTGGTCTCGAATTAACAGGAGATGAAGCGACAGGTCGCAATATTGTACTTCGCGCCTTGGAAGAGCCTGTCCGTCAAATCGCTCTGAATGCAGGATTCGAAGGCTCAATCGTCATTGACCGCCTGAAAAACTCTGAAGCTGGTACAGGCTTTAATGCTGCGACTGGCGAATGGGTCAACATGATTGAAGCTGGAATCATTGACCCAGTTAAGGTGACTCGTTCAGCCTTGCAAAATGCCGCTTCTGTAGCTAGCTTGATTTTGACAACAGAAGCTGTTGTGGCTAATAAGCCAGAACCTGCGCCAGTAGCACCAGCTATGGACCCAAGCATGATGGGCGGCATGATGTAAGACACATCGAAGAAAGTACAACTTTTTTGAAATCAATAAAGTAAAAAAGACTTCAAACTATTGATCCAAAACAATGGTTTGAAGCCTTTTTATTGTACGGATAATGGGACGAAAGCTTGTAAAATAATGAAAAAGGTTGAAATGTAAATGATTTTTGAAAGCTGCTTGGAGTGATTGTAAATGTAATTAATTCAAAATGGGACAAATAATCTTATAGCAGTAGAGAATACTTTAGTTTAGAAAATTAGCTCTGCATAGTAATCAAGGAGTAAGAAAGCTAAACTTTTTCGGACTTATTTTGGAACAACTCAATTCTATCATTACAATAAGTGATTAAAGTTTTAGCTTTTTCAAGTGTGTAGCCTTTTTCAGATACTGACTTCACTTTCTTCTCATCAAAATAGTAGCCAGTCAAGCCCCTGACTTCCTCTGATAAGGTGAGATAGTAGCCTGTTTCAATCCCTTCATCTAGATTTTTTGAGAGAGACTTCATCAGGCGTCCGAAGAGAGACTTTTTCGTCTTTTCATCACTGGAATCATTCCCTAAGTTAGTTGAAATCAAGCCCGGATGGTAGGCATTAATAGTGATATTTGAACCTCTTAAAAAGAAATCCCTTGCTAGATAGCGTGTCATCCAAATCGTGTAAAGTTTGGAATTATTATAGGCCAATCCTGGATTGTATTCTTTCTCAAAACCAAAGTCCAAATCCTTGACCTTGGCAAAATGATGCATATAGGAAGAAGTATTAATGACACGGCCGTCAGCCGCTTTTTCTAACAAGGAACTTAGCTCAGTTGTTAAAATATAGGGAACGAGAACGGATAACATAAAAGTCAACTCGACATTTTCAGCACTCGCTTTTCGTTCTTTCCCTGCATACAGGCCTGCATTGTTAAACAAGACATCGATACTTTTAAAGTCTCTCTTGATTTCCTCTACAAATCGATAAACATCGTCTAATTTTGAAAAATCTGCGAGGTAGCTAGAAACTCTGCCTCTCAAGGAGACTGAACGAACCTCTTGAAGTGCCAGCTCAAGTTTTTGAGGATTTCGACCATGGAGGATGACATGATGGCCTTCACTGGCTAATTTCTTTGCCAAATGTTTACCGATACCGTCAGTAGCACCTGTAATCAGAATCGTTTTGACCATCTTAGTCCTCCAAGAAAGCTTTTAATTCTTTTGAAAATTCGTCTGCATATTGGAAGATAGAACCATGACCTGCATTTGGATAGATAATCAGCTTACTATCTTTAATTTTCTCATGCATGTCATAGGAATTTTTCGTTGGTACTTGCATATCCTTGTCCCCGTTGACGATTAAGGTTGGTTGGGTGATGAATCTGAGGTCGTCTTGAGGATCTTTCCCCCAACGTTTAATAGCTTTGAGTTGAGTCAAGAAGCCAGGAACATTCATGTCTTTATCCGCGAATTCCTTGGTCCTCATACCCATTCGTCCTAGAACTTTCAAGGCTTCAATTTTTCCTTGTTCATCATGGTTATAGAAGATATAGCGTTTAGGGTCAATGCGCTCCAGTCCAGCTTTAAACATAAAACTAAAAGTTTTCCCTGTAACCTTGTCCATTTCAACCCCACCTCGAGGTCCTGTTCCTGCCAAGATGAGACGGTTGACCAAATTAGGCTTGATTCGGATGATTTCTTGGGCAATCATACCTCCCATAGAAAGACCGAGGAGATTGATCTTATCGTAACCAAGTGCTTGGATAAAGGCAATTGTCTGCTCAGCCATTCCAGGAATAGTCGGAGCAACTTTTCCTTGACTGGCTCCAACACCAGGAAGATCGACTACAATGACATGATGCTTTTCAGCAATCAAGTCTAATAGTCTTGGATCCCAGTTATCGAGAGTTGCTGCCAAATGGACCAGCATCAGAAGTGGTAGTTTTGATTTGCCTTTGCTGAGTTCGCGATAGGCGATTTGGTTTTCTTGGACAGTGATGTATTGATTTTTAGTTGTAATATATGACATTGTATTTTCCTTTTTATTTCTTAAAGCTGAGGACTGTTTTTCCACGTGAGCGACCATTAGCGACTTTGTCTAAGGCGCTATTCACTTCTTCAAATGGATAAACTGTATCGATAGATGGTTTGATTTCTAATTTGCTAAATAGGTCAGATACCTCTTGTAATTGAGCGCCATTACTTTTTACAAAGATAAAATGGTAGTGAACGCCGTATTTGTCAGCCATCTTATCAAATTTACGACCTGCTAAGCCGAGAATAATCTGTTTCCATTTTGGCAGATTCATGCGTTTGGCAAAAGCAACGTTTGGCATGGCACGAAGTGAAACAAGATGACCACCTTTTTTCATGATAGACATTTGTTTTTCAGTTTCAGCTCCACCGAGAGTATCGAGGACATAATCAACCTGGCTAACAGTTTTTGTATAATCCTCTGTTTTGTAATCGATAAAGCGGTCTGCTCCTAGGGTCAATACACGCTCAGCACTATCTCCAGCCCCATTGGTGATAACTGTCAAACCTTTGGCTTTAGCGATTGGAATGGCCATTCCACCAACACCGCCTGTACCACCAGAGATAAAGATGGTTTTTCCAGCTTGAGCTCCCATGAGTTCTAAGGCTTGCATGATGGTCAAGGCAGTCAAAGGTACAGCAGCAGCTTCCTCGTCTGATAGATAGTCTGGAACCTTGGCTAAGGCTTGGCTATCGACAGCTACGTATTCTGCAAAGGCGCCAATATGGTCAAGCGGTAGACGTCCAAAGACACGGTCTCCTACTTGAAGGTTGTTAACTTTATTTCCAATGCTTTCAACAATTCCAACAACTTCATTACCTGCAGTTTGTGGGAGTTTGTAAGGGACAATCATCTTGACTTCACCACGAGAGATCATGTTATCGAGAGGATTAACCCCAGCTGCGGTGACTTTGACCAAAACTTCTTTGTCTGTGATACTTGGTTTAGCGATTTCTGTAATGTTCAGTGTGATATTGTTTTTGTTATAAGCAGTGTGTTGTGCGACTTTCATTGTCTTCTCTTTTCTATTTTTAGCTGTATCTGATACAGATACATGTCTAGCGTTTTTTAAACTGATCTGCATGCAAATCAGTTTCGTTTTTGTTTGGCTTCTTTATAAAGATTGTTAATGACATCTTTTAAGGTTTGGTGGGCTAGTTCCTTCTCTAACTGAGATTCGGCATTGGCAAAAAGTGGCGAAACTGCTCCTTGGATATGTTTTCCAACGGGGCAATCAGGGTTGCTATTTTGGTGAACAGGAAATAAACTGATGTGATTGATTTCTTGAGTTGCATAGTAGATCTCAAGTAAAGTCATTTCTTTTGGAGATTTATTGAGTCGATAGCCAGTTTTTCCTTGCTGGGAACTAATTAAGTCTACATTTTTTAATAAGGCGATTACCTTACGAATGTAACTAGCGTTAGTCCCAACACTAGTAGCTAATGCTTGAGAACTTAGGGTTTCCTTGCTCTCGCTAATCATTGTTAGGATATGCAAAGCAACTGAGAATTTTGTATCCATATGAACTCCTTTTTATAAATCTGTATCAGATACAAGAACAAGTATATCGTAAATAAAAAGAAAAGCAAGACTTTTGTTTTAAATTTTAAAAAATATTTTAAAAAGAGTAGGATAAAATAAATAATCTGCAATTTACCCTGTCTTCCGAATTCTATTTAGAAAGCAAATGGGGCAGGAAAAATATTGATCATGTGTAGCTTTGCATGTATTACTCGAGGAATTAGCTGTTTGCTCTATTATCACGACAAAAGGCTGGCTCTCTATGGGACGAAGATGTTGACCTTGGAGTTATTACAAAAATTTTAGGGCATCGAGATATTTCAAGCTCAGTGGAAGTCTATACTCATACTTTAGAAGAGAAAGTTTTCAAACCAGAGGTATTTAGAAAGATTGCTCATAAAAAATGAGGGGCAAAAAATGGGGCAGAGGTCGTTTAAATAATGAAAAAGCCTTGGATTCCAAGGCTTTTAAGTCATACTTTCTATGCCCCCTGCAGGGCTCGAACCTGCGACCCATAGATTAAGAGTCTACTGCTCTACCAACTGAGCTAAGGAGGCAACAGAAAAAGCTGTATTGGTGCCGGACCTTCACGATTTGTATTGAACCCGCGCAATTAAGCAGGTGGGCAACTCGCTCTAACTGAAGCTGCTTCCGCGTGACACGGCCTGCACGCTGTTAGAAGTCTTTTGTTTCCCTAATAATACAAAAAATAGTCGGTCAACACTTAAGTGTGAAGTCGTACACCACAGCGTTTCTATAACTATAATACCATAAATTTTGAAAAATTCAAGAGAAAAATGTGATTTTTTGCAAACGATGCCATCATTTTTTTAAGTCATCAATCTTATTCTTGGTCAATCCCAGGGCTCGCTCGTATTTGCCATTTTCATTGGGAGTGAAATAATTGGCATCTCTTATCTTATCAGGTAGATAGTCTTGTTTGACCCAATTGCCAGGATAGGAGTGAGGGTAGAGATAGTCCTGAGCGTTGCCTAATTCCTTGCTGCCGGTATAGTGACCGTCGCGTAAGTGGCGGGGAATGGGGAGGTTTCCATTCTTTCTTAGGTCAGCCAAGGCCTTGTCCATGGCTAGATAGGCTGAGTTGGACTTGGGCGAAAGTGCAAGGTCAATAACAATATTGGCGATAAGGATACGAGCTTCAGGAAAACCGATCCGCTGAGCTGCTTCTAGAGCTGTAACGGTATGGACTTGAGCGTCAGGATTTGCCAGACCAATATCTTCGTAAGCGATAACGGTCAAGCGTCGAGCTAGGCTAGGCAAGTCTCCTGCCTCAACGAGCCGAGCTGCGTAGTGGAGACTGGCATTGACATCGGAGCCACGGATGGACTTCTGCAGGGCAGAGAGGACATCGTAATGGCCGTCCCCGTCCTTATCCATGGTGATGTAGCTCTTTTGCAGGCTGTTTTCCATCACATCAAGCGTGATGTGGTGGATGCCCTTGTCATCTTCTGGGGTAGAGAGTACGGCTAGGTCCAGTGAATTATAGGCGGAGCGCAGGTCTCCGTTGGTAGAGACCGCGATGAAGTCTAAGGCTTCCTCGTCTAGCTCCACTGGGAAATCAAATCCTCGTTCCTTATCCGTCAAAGCTAGCTGAATGGCTGTCCGGATGTCTTTGTTGCTGAGGGGCTCAAGCTCAAATATCTGAACCCGGCTGCGAATAGCGGGAGTGACAGAAAAGAAAGGATTTTCCGTCGTCGCCCCAATCATAATGACTAGCCCGCTTTCTAGTAGTGGCAGCAGGAAATCTTGCTTGGTCTTGTCCAGACGGTGAATCTCGTCTAGCAGGAGCACCAGTCCGCCAGAAAATTTAGCTTCTTCAGCGATCTCCTGCAGGCGCTTCTTGCTATCTACGGTGGCATTAAAGGTCCGAAAAGCATATTTAGTTGTACCGGCAATAGCCGAGGCGATGGAGGTTTTGCCGATGCCGGGTGGCCCGTAGAGAATCATCGAGGACAGGCGGTTAGCCTCAACCATGCGACGGATGATTTTCCCTGGTCCGACCAGATATTGCTGGCCGATGATCTGATCAATGTCAGTAGGCCGCATGCGTAGGGCGAGGTTTTCTGGCATAAGATTTCCTTTCTGCAAGTGTTTTTCTTAGCGTTTTGTGTTACTATTATAGATAGTAATATTTTATCACAATGAAAAGAGGAAATCATGGCTAAGTACGGTTTTTTGGAGATATTGGACGAGGAAATGGGGAAGAGCTTTCCTTTTGACTATGAGATAAACTGGGACAAGAAGAATCACGCGGTGGAAGTGGCCTTTCTCCTTGAGGTGCAAAACCCAGGCGGGATTGAGACGGTTGATGCTGAAGGCAATGCCTCGGCTGAGGATATTTACTTTGAGGAAGCCGTGCTTTTCTATAATCCGGTCAAGTCTCGTTTTGAGGCCGAGGACTATCTGGCTGCCCTGCCCTATGAGCCTAAGAAGGGGCTGTCACGGGAGTTTCTGGCTTATTTCGTGGATTTCCTAAGCCAAACAGCTGAGTCTGGCCTCGATGTGCTCATGGACTTCTTAGCAGATCCAGAGGCAGCAGAGTTTGAGATGGCTTGGAATGCTGAGGCTTTTGAAAATGGCAGAGCGGATTTGATTGAGACAGACTTTTATCCCTATCCGAGGTATTAGGAGGCGCTTATGGAAAATGCAGAAGAATTAGATTTGCTGCACAAACGGATGGAATTTTCTGGCTGCAAGATTGCCTTGATTTGTGATGATAAGCTACTGACTATCTTGCGAGACGATATTTCAACCATCCCTTGGCCCAATATGTGGGAGTTGCCGGGCGGTGGCCGCGAGGGCGAGGAGACACCTTTTGAATGCGTCCGAAGAGAAGTTTTCGAAGAGCTTGGTTTGAAGCTTGAAGAAGCGGCTATTGTCTGGGCTAAGGAATATCAAGGAATGCTTGATTCAGACAAAACCTCTATTTTTATGGTGGGAACCATTACTCAGGAAGAATGTGCCAGCATCGTATTTGGCGATGAGGGACAGGCTTATCAGATGATGGATGTGAGCCAGTTTTTAGCAGATGAAAAGGTTATTCCGCAGCTGCAGGACAGGTTGAGAGATTATTTGGAGGTGCGAGCATGATTCATATTGAGCGGGCGGTAGCTGAGGATTTAGAGACCATTATTGCCATTCAGCGAGCGAGTTTTAAGGCTGTTTATGAAAAATATCAGGATCAATACGACCCCTATCTGGAGGAGCGAGAGCGGATTCGCTGGAAGCTGGTTGAGCGGCCCAATAGTTTTTATTATTTTGTCAAAGACGACGAGAAGATTCTTGGCTTTATTCGCTTGAATACAAATGACGAACAGACAGCAGGCTGGATTGGAACCGTAGCGATTTTGCCGCAGTACCAGAATAAAGGATATGGTTCTGAAGGCCTTGGTCTGATTGAGGAGAAATTCTCCACCGTTATCAGATGGGATTTGTGTACGGTTTTCCAGGATAAAGGCATGGTGGCTTTTTATGAGAAAAACGGCTATCATCAGACCCATACGGAGCCCGAAAAAGAGGGCATGGATATGGTCTATATGACGAAGACAATGAAATAAACAAAGAAAGGATTGTTCAGTTAAATTTCTAAACTGAACCCGCCCTAAACACTGTGGCAAAAAGATAAAGCTCTCTTAGACGCAAGCGTCGTCAGAGAATTTCCTATTTTGACTTTGTGTTTTACGGGCTTGGTATTTTAAACATGGACAAATGGCAGGAATTAACGATTGAAGTGAAGCGAGAGGCGGAGGAAGCAGCCTCGAATATTCTGATTGAGCTGGGCAGTCAGGGTGTGGCTATCGATGACAGCGCAGATTATCTGGGGCAGGTTGACCAGTATGGTGAGCTTTTTCCAGAAGTTGAGCAGAGCGAGCGGGTCAAGATTACGGGATACTATCCGGATTCAGTGGATATAGAGGCTATTGCAGCCCAGGCCAATGAGCGACTGGCTGAGCTGGATGGCTTCGGCTTGGAGACGGGCAATATTCAGCTGACTCGGCAGGAACTGGCTGAGGAAGACTGGGCGGATAACTGGAAGAAATACTTTGAGCCTGCTCGTATCACCCATGACTTGACTATTGTGCCATCATGGACGGAGTATGAAGCGACAGCTGGTGAGAAAATTATCAAGCTGGATCCTGGCATGGCCTTTGGTACAGGGACTCACCCGACGACCAAGATGAGCCTCTTTGCTCTGGAGCAGGTCTTGCGGGGCGGAGAAACGGTGCTGGATGTAGGCACGGGCAGCGGAGTTCTCTCTATTGCTAGCTCACTCTTGGGCGCTAAGGATATCTACGCCTATGATTTAGACGAGGTGGCAGTGCGCGTGGCTCAGGAAAATATTGAGCTCAACCCTGGTATGGAGAACATCCATGTGGCGCCGGGGGATCTTCTCCGAGGGGTAGAAATCGAGGCAGATGTCATTGTTGCCAACATTTTGGCCGATATTCTCATCCATCTGACAGAGGATGCCTACCGTCTGGTCAAGGATGAGGGCTATCTGATTATGAGTGGGATTATTTCTGAGAAGTGGGAAATGGTGCGCGAGTCAGCAGAAGCAGCAGGATTTTTCCTAGAAACGCATATGATTCAGGGCGAATGGAATGCCTGTGTCTTTAAGAAAACGCAGGACATTTCAGGCGTGATAGGTGGTTAGATGCAGCAGTATTTTATAAAAGGAAGTGCTAGCTCCCCTGTCACCATCGAGGACAAGGAAACCAGCAAGCACATGTTTCAGGTTATGCGCCTGAAAGAAGGTGATGAGGTTGTTTTGGTCTTTGATGATGGCATAAAACGGCTGGCCCGAGTATTGGATCCTAGTCAGCAGAGTTTGGAAATCGTAGAGGAGCTAGCAGACAATACCGAGCTGCCGGTTCAAGTGACCATTGCTTCAGGCTTTCCCAAGGGCGATAAGTTGGAATTTATCACTCAGAAGGCAACGGAGCTAGGAGCTAGTACTATCTGGGCCTTTCCAGCTGACTGGTCAGTGGCCAAGTGGGATGGTAAAAAACTGGCTAAAAAGAGTGAAAAACTGGAGAAAATTGCTCAGGGAGCAGCAGAGCAGAGTAAGCGCAATCTGATCCCTGAGGTTCGACTCTTTGATAAAAAGGCAGATTTTCTGGCTCAGCTAGCTCAGTTTGACACTATTGTCGTAGCTTATGAGGAAGCAGCAAAGGAGGGCGAAGGTGCTGCTTTAGTGCAAGCTGTGAAAGGCTTGGATAGGGGAGACAAACTGCTCTTTATCTTCGGACCAGAGGGTGGTCTGTCGCCAGATGAAATAGCAGCTTTTGGCCAAGCAGGGGCTGTCTCAGCAGGTCTAGGTCCACGGATCCTGCGGGCTGAAACCGCTCCGCTTTATGCCTTGACCGCAGTCAGTGTCATGCTTGAATTAGAAAAATGAAATCAGCGGATTTCTGCTGATTTTTTCTTGTCTGTCGCTACTATATCCTTTTTTGTGGAAAACTGTTCTTGACATAAAAAATTTTTATGGCCAGCTTAAAAAAATACTATTGGACGGCTGAGAGGTGGAATGGTAAGATATTCTATATCAAGTTAAGGAGGAATCATCTATGTGCAGAACAATTGTTGGAGTGTCGGCTAATCTTTGTCCAGTGGATCAGGCGGGCAAAAACCTTCATTCATCTGTATCCTGCAAATTTGCGGAAAGCATCAAGCTAGTCGGCGGTCTGCCCATGGTGATTCCTGTTGGGGATAAAAGTCTGGTCAAGGACTATATAGAAACCATTGATAAGCTGATCCTATCAGGTGGTCAAAATGTTCATCCGCAGTTTTATGGGGAGGAAAAGGTCATTGATAGCGATGATTACAATCTGGCTCGCGATGAGTTTGAGTTGGCTCTCCTGAAGGAGGCTATTCGTCAGGGTAAGCCCGTCTTGGCTATCTGCCGTGGTCTGCAGTTGGTCAATGTCGCTTTTGGTGGCACGCTCAATCAGCAGATTGACAATCACTGGCAGGGGCAACCATTTGGGACTTCGCACTCCATTCGTACAGAGAAAGGCAGCGTTGTGGAGCGCTTATTTGGTCAGGCCAGCCAGATTAATTCTGTCCATCGCCAAAGTATTAAGGACTTGGCACCGAATTTTCGAGCAACCGCCTTTGACCCAAGGGACAATACCATCGAAGCGATCGAGGCTGTGGACGGCAGCCGTATCATCGGCCTTCAGTGGCATCCAGAGTTTTTGATCAACGAAGAAAAGGGCAATTTAGAACTATTTCAATATCTTTTGCAAGAATTATAAATTTTTAAATTATTTTTAGCTAATTTTAAGATAAGATTTATATAATATAACCATCAAATGAAGACCTCCTAACTTTATTTGATGAAATCCTAAAACTTTTCTTTTTCATAATAATCTCCCTATAAGAACCGCCCAATCGGCGGTTTTTTTGCTGGAAGGGCTGAGAAATCTGGATTTTCATCAATTTGATCACTTTTATGTTATAATGAGTCACAGCGGGCCGAGCGAATCGGTCGGTAGATGGAGGAGCAGAGATGTCGAGAGCAGAACGAGTTATTTTAACAAATATGTGTATGGTTTACGATGGGGACCGCATTTTAGTGCAAAATAAAGTAAATGATGATTGGACGGGCCTCTGCTTTCCAGGTGGCCATGTTGAACATCGTGAGTCCTTTGTCAAATCAGTGATACGGGAAATCAAGGAAGAAACGGGGCTGACGATCTATGAGCCTCGCTTGTGTGGTGTCAAGCAGTTTTACACTGAAAAAGATGAGCGCTATATCGTTTTTCTTTACAAGACCAATCGTTTTGAGGGAGAACTGGTCTCATCCGAAGAAGGCGAGGTATTCTGGATTGACCGCAAAGACCTTGACTGCTACTCGCTGGCCGTGAGCTTTCAGGAAATGTATCAGGTTTTTACGTCAGATTTGACGGAGCAGTTTACCTACCTAGAGGATGGAGAGGTCGTCAAAGGTTTATACTAAGGAGAACCGCCCAATCGGCGGTTTTTTTGCTTGTTTTTTGCGAATTTAGTATAATAGGGACAGTAAAAATAGAAAAGAGAAATGTATGAAAATTCGCGGATTCGAGCTGGTTTCCAGCTTTCCAAATGAAGATTTATTACCCAAGAGAGAGACGGCTCACGCAGCGGGCTATGACTTGAAAGTAGCAGAGCGCACCATCATTGCGCCGGGGGAGATTAAGCTGGTTCCGACGGGTGTCAAGGCCTATATGCAGCCGGGCGAGGTGCTTTATCTTTACGACCGCTCGTCCAATCCTCGTAAAAAAGGTTTAGTTTTGATTAACTCCGTTGGGGTTATTGACGGCGACTACTATGCTAATCCTGGAAATGAAGGCCATATCTTTGCTCAGATGCAAAACATCACAGACCAAGAGGTTGTACTGGAAGTGGGTTATCGAATTGTGCAAGCTGTTTTCGCACCATTTTTGATTGCGGATGGGGATGTAGCCGACGGTGTGCGGACAGGCGGATTTGGCTCTACTGGGCATTGAGATGAAAGTGATTTTTGTGCGCCATGGTGAGCCTGATTACCATGAGTTAGAGGAGCGTTCTTGTACTGGCTTTGGTCTAGATTTGGCGCCTTTATCTGAGCAGGGAAGACGGCAGGCTCAGGGACTTTGCCAGCATCCTTTAATGCGTTCAGCTGATTTGCTGGTGTCTTCTGCAATGACGCGAGCTTTAGAAACGGCATCTTATGTAGCTTGTGCCACTGACCTTCCTTTGAGAGTGGAGCCTTTGCTACACGAATGGCAGGTCTATGAACTGGGAATGGAGAATTTTGAAAAAGCTCGAAGCCTGTTTTTAGAAAATGATGGAGCCTTGCCCCCCAGTAGTCCTATTCAGTATGAGACAGCTGAGCAGATGAAGGCTCGTTTTATAGACTGTATGGCAAAGTATCGAGACTACCAGACAGTAGTCCTTGTAGCTCATCGCATGCTCATCCGTCAGTTTGTGCCAAATGAGCAAATTGATTTTTGCCAAGTGATTGAATGTGAGATAGAGATATAGAAAGAGGTTTATCATCGCTAAGAAAAAGACGACCTTTGTCTGTCAAAATTGTGAATACCATTCGCCCAAGTATCTAGGCCGCTGTCCTAACTGCGGCTCTTGGTCTTCTTTTGTTGAGGAGGTAGAGGCTGCTGAGGTCAAGCATGCACGTGTTTCCTTGACGGGCGAAAAGACTCGGCCTATGAAGCTGGCTGAGGTCACTTCGATTGATGTCAACCGAACCAAGACGGACATGGACGAGTTCAATCGTGTGCTGGGTGGTGGAGTAGTGCCGGGCAGTTTGGTCTTGATTGGCGGGGATCCCGGCATCGGGAAGTCCACCCTGCTTCTGCAGGTATCCACTCAGCTTTCTCATCAGGGCACCGTCCTTTATGTCAGCGGGGAGGAATCAGCTGAGCAGATTAAGCTGCGGGCGGAACGCCTCGGTGATATTGATAGTGAATTTTATCTCTACGCCGAGACCAATATGCAAAATATCCGCACAGAGATTGAGAAAATCAAGCCAGATTTTCTGATTATCGACTCTATACAGACGGTTATGTCGCCGGAAATTTCCAGTGTTCAAGGATCTGTTTCTCAGGTTCGCGAGGTGACAGCCGAGCTCATGCAGCTGGCCAAGACCAATAATATCGCGACCTTTATCGTTGGTCACATGACCAAGGAAGGAACCTTAGCTGGCCCCCGAACGCTAGAGCACATGGTGGACACAGTACTTTATTTTGAGGGCGAACGTCAGCACACTTTCCGTATCTTGAGAGCAGTCAAGAACCGCTTTGGCTCGACCAATGAGATTGGCATTTTTGAAATGCAATCTGGCGGCCTAGTCGAGGTGCTCAATCCAAGCCAAGTCTTTCTGGAAGAACGGCTGGACGGTGCGACAGGCTCTTCCATCGTTGTGACCATGGAAGGGACGCGGCCGATTTTAGCTGAGGTGCAGGCTTTGGTGACACCGACCATGTTCGGCAATGCCAAACGAACCACGACTGGATTGGACTTTAACCGAGCCAGCCTCATCATGGCGGTTCTGGAAAAGAGGGCTGGCCTCCTTCTGCAAAATCAAGATGCCTACCTCAAGTCAGCTGGCGGCGTCAAGCTAGATGAGCCGGCTATTGATTTGGCAGTAGCGGTAGCCATTGCTTCCAGCTACAAGGATTTGCCGACCAATCCCCAAGAATGCTTTATCGGTGAAATTGGCCTGACTGGTGAAATCCGTCGGGTCAACCGCATCGAGCAGCGCATCAACGAAGCGGCAAAACTAGGTTTTACCAAGATTTATGCTCCCAAAAACTCTCTGAACGGCCTCGAGGTTCCAGACAATATCCAAGTCATCGGTGTGACAACAATTGGGGAAGTCTTGAAAAAAGTTTTTGCTTAATAATTTCTTTGTTTTAGATTGCAAAAATATTTTATTATTGCTATAATTTTCTTAAAAAACAAGGAGGGAACTCTTATGCAATTTTCCATGGATAGCAACATGCAATTTCCACTCGTTGACCTCTACCTCAATCAAGGAGAAACAGTCTTTATCCAGCGTGGCAGTATGGTCTATCACACCCCTAATGTGACCTTGAACACTCAGCTCAATGCTAACGGTTCAGGTTTGGGCCGCTTTGTCAAGGCAGTCGGCCGTTCCATGGTGTCGGGTGAAAGTACCTTCGTCACCCAGGCTGTCGCCCAATCCGATAACGGTTTTCTAGCATTAGCACCAGAAGTTCCTGGCCAAGTTATCCCTCTTTATCTGGGAGAAAAGCAATACCGGCTCAATGACGGTGCCTTTCTGGCTCTGGATGGTACAGCTTACTATACGATGGAGCGTCAGTCTGTTGGCAAGGCGATATTTGGTGGTCAAGGTGGCCTCTTCGTTATGACGACTCAAGGGCAGGGGACTCTTTTGGCCAATGCCTTTGGTTCGATTAAGAAAATTGAACTAAATAACCAAGAAGTAACCATTGACAATGCCCATGTCGTAGCTTGGAGTCAGTCCTTGGATTATAATATCCATCTAGAAAATGGTTTCTGGCAGTCTATTGGAACGGGAGAGGGAGTTGTAAACACCTTCCGAGGCACTGGAGAAATCTATGTTCAAAGTCTCAATCTTCAAAGCTTTGCGGGCTCACTCAGTCGCTATATCGCAAAAGGGTCATAAAAAGGTGCGGATGAATTTCCGCATCTTTTTTAAATTTTTCTTTCATTTTTTCATAAAAAGCGGACATTTTTGCTTTATATAGGGTTAAAAAACTGACAAAATAGGTAAAAGATGATAAGATGGTAGGAAATAATTTGAACATCAAATAAATTCTAGTAAGGGGAAAGAATGTCCTATTTTGAAAATTTTATGAAGGCCAACCAAGCCTATGTGGACCTGCATGGAACCTCCCACCTGCCGATTAAGCCCAAGACCAAGGTAGCGATCGTGACCTGCATGGACTCTAGGCTACACGTGGCTCAGGCTCTGGGCTTGGCGCTAGGAGATGCTCATATCTTGCGCAACGCTGGCGGGCGGGTGACGGAGGACATGATTCGCTCGCTGGTTATTTCACAGCAGCAGATGGGTACGAGGGAAATTGTAGTCTTGCACCATACGGATTGCGGTGCACAGACTTTCAAAAATGAAGAATTTACTGCTTTTCTCAATCAAGAGCTGGGCGTTAATGTTAGCGGTCAGGATTTCCTTCCTTTTACAGATGTGGAGGAAAGTGTGCGGGAAGACGTGGCGCTTCTCCGCCAATCACCCCTAATCCCGGATGATGTGGAGATCTCAGGAGCGGTGTATGACGTTGCTACAGGGCGAATGACCGTCGTTCAGTAATTACCTAGGAAAGCCAATTTATCTGTCAGTATTTCGGCATTGAAATTGGCTGCTTTTTTGTGTTAAAATAGAATACGATTTTAATTTAGTTAGGACAATAAGATGATTCTTTCCATTATTTCACAAGGTCTGGTCTGGGCCATTTTGGGTCTGGGGATTTTCATGACTTTTCGAATTTTGAATTTTCCAGATATGACGACTGAAGGTTCCTTTCCTCTAGGTGGGGCGGTAGCCGTCACTTTAATCACCAAAGGGGTGAACCCTTTCTTGGCAACGGTGGCTGCGGTATTGGCAGGCTGTCTGGCAGGTTTGGCGACTGGGCTTCTCTATACCAAGGGCAAGATTCCGACCCTGCTGTCAGGGATTTTGGTCATGACCTCTTGTCATTCCATCATGCTCATGATTATGGGGCGGGCCAATCTAGGTTTGCTGGGAACTCGGCAGATTCAGGACTTTTTGCCCTTCTCTGGGGAAATCAATAATCTCCTGACAGGCTTGATTTTTGTCAGTTTGGTTATTGTCGCTCTGCTCTTTTTCCTAGATACCAAGCTGGGGCAGGCCTACATCGCAACTGGGGACAATCTTGATATGGCGCGTAGTTTCGGTATCAATACTGGCCGCATGGAATTGATGGGCATGATCTTGTCTAATGGCGTTATTGCCTTGTCTGGTGCTCTGATTGCCCAGCAGGAAGGCTATGCTGATGTCTCCCGCGGGATTGGGGTTATCGTCGTCGGTTTGGCTAGTCTGATTATCGGGGAAGTTCTCTTTAAGAGCCTGACCTTGGCTGAGCGCCTGATTACCATTGTAGTTGGTGCGATTGCCTATCAGTTTCTGATTTGGGGTGTCATCGCTCTTGGTTTCAACACCAGCTATCTCCGCCTCTATAGTGCGGTTATCTTGGCGGTCTGCCTCATGATTCCGACCTTGAAAAATAAATTCTTTAAAGGAGCTAAGTTAAGCAAATGACAGCGATTGTAGAATTAAAAAATGCCAGCAAGCGGGTCAATAACGGCTTTGATGAAGAAAAGGTCATCCTAAATGATGTGTCGCTGGAGATTCATGAGCATGATTTTATCACGATTTTGGGCGGCAATGGAGCAGGGAAGTCAACTCTTTTTAATGTGATTGCCGGTACGCTTTCTCTGAGCAGCGGCAGTATTTATATCCTGGGCGAAAATGTGACCAACTTTTCTCCTGAAAAGAGAGCTAAATATCTGTCGCGTGTCTTCCAAGATCCCAAGATGGGAACGGCTCCTCGGATGACAGTGGCGGAAAACCTGCTGATTGCTAAGTTTCGTGGCGAATCCCGTGGCCTAGTTCCTCGTCGACTGAATAGCTATCGGCAGGAGTTTCAGGAGACCATTGATAAGATTGGCAATGGCCTGGAAAAACATCTGGATACGCCGATTGAGTTTCTATCAGGTGGTCAGAGACAGGCTTTGAGTTTGCTCATGGCGACGCTCAAACGTCCAGAGCTACTTCTCTTGGACGAGCATACAGCAGCGCTGGATCCCAAGACCAGTGTGGCTCTTATGGAGCTAACTGACGACTTTGTCCGCAGAGACCAGCTGACGGCCCTCATGATTACCCACCAAATGGAGGATGCCCTCAAATACGGCAACCGTCTGATTGTCATGAAGGAAGGTCAGATCATCCAAGATCTCAAGCAAGAAGAAAAAGCCAAGATGACCATAGCGGACTATTATAGCTTGTTTGAGTAAAGTTGACTAGTTTTTTGTAAGGCTGACAAAGGAAATAAGCAGTGAATAGTTATTAAACGGATATAGTTCTGTTTTCCACAGGACTGTATCTTTTTTTAACATTTTCTCAAATAAATCAATAAAAACCGCTAGATCGCGGTTTTTTATCTTATGAAAATCTTGCTCACTCATCTATTCCAATAAACATCATGGCGTTAAGTAAGGATATTAACTCAACCGTATTAACGTTGTTGGAATAAATCAGCCTCTTGTTTTCAATCGGTGGGATAATAAAATTAGAAATGATGATGTCATAAGGTGATTCTTTTAAAGAATCGATGGATAATTCTAATTCGTTCCAAACTTCCAGTTCAAAATTGTTGCTACAATAATATGAAAGGGTTTCTACTATGGATTTTGCATGATATTGATCAAAACTACTCATCACTAGCACCTTTAATTTAGGTTGATTTTGCAACAGATTCAAAACCAAATGCTTACTGTGAGTGATAAAGGTATAGGATAAATGATTGACATGCAATTGGTTACTATGGATACCCAAGGTTTCAAGGTAATTCAAGATTCCCTCTTTTACTTCTGAAACAAATTGAGGGAAAATATTTTGAAAGTTTCGGATTGTATTGCCCTTTTGATCAAACAAAATATACTCTGTTGATAATTCCCGGCGGTGCAGTTGTGCGGTATTATGTAGATGCCAAATCAGATGGTTCTTGTTATCTATTTTAAAATTGTATGCGGATGATATCTGGTCAATGAAATCACTTAATAAATGATAGGACTTTTCCACATACCTATCAGACTTTACGTAGTCCATAAATAGTGTTTCATCAATGAAAAACATTTTTTGGAAGTAGGAAACAAATAATTGACCGATTACTTCTTTAGTTAAAGAAATGCCGTAATCTGTAGCAAATCTATCTACTACTTCATCTATCCCCTCAACCTGCATAAAAGATTCTATCAATTGTTCATTAAAAGAATTTTTCTCAACTTCCAAGAAATGTCCAAACTGTATTCTATAGAGATTCGTAACGAGCAGCAACTTTAACATCCTATGAGTCGATACATTCATAGGGAAGCTAGTCTCTTTATAAACAATCTCTAACAACTGACACAAAGGCTCTTGAGGAAAGTCTGTAAATGGCCATTCCAGGAAATAATATTTTTCCGAAAAATATTGTGCAAAAAAGTAACGGATATCAATCTCATTCCCAACGATCTGCACAGGGGTCAGAATAACTTCAAAATCATATTGCTTTTTTATCGTTTTATTGATGTGACTGATGATACGATAGAGCGAGGAAGAACTGATATAGAACTCGTTATAAATATCCTCAGCTTGACACCCTTCGTTAAAGAATATGAACTCTAAAATGGAAAAATGACTTGAGTGCTTGAAAAAATAATGATAGACCATCTCAATATCACTGTCATCCGTATTCATGATACGAATACCACTAGTAGAAGAGTGAAAGATCAGGTCAGGAAAAGAGGACCTGACATAGGATAGGTCTTCTTTTACCAACCGTTCTGAGCAGTTCAATCGTTCGGCTAGTTCAGAAATATAAAACCTACGTTTAGTTTTAAAGAGTAATTCTAACAATTCTAATTGCCTGAGGCTTTTTTTAGATAATAATTCTCTCATAATATTTTTTCTTTCTTAGATAGTTCATATATTGTTTTTTTATTATACAATTATATCATATTATGAGTGATTATGCTTATTCAATAGTATTTTTTAAAAAAAGAAAAAACGCGATACGCGTTTAAACAAATAATGGAAGCGTTCTCTTATTTTTTCGTACCTATAGTACATAAATTTGGGAACAATTCCAAGTTGAATGATTATACTTTTTTTACGAAAAATTATATAATTATATTAATCAAAAATAATATTAAATAATTTTGATTTAGAAAGGAGAATCACTATGTTGTGGTCAATTATTATCGGTGGGCTTATTGGTCTGGTTGCTGGATCAATAACAAAAAAAGGCGGTTCTATGGGAATTGTCGCCAACGTTGTTGCAGGTTTAGTTGGTTCAGCTGTTGGTCAGTCTCTTTTAGGAACTTGGGGACCTAGTTTGGCTGGCATGGCTTTGATTCCTTCTATTATCGGTGCAGTTATTGTAGTTGCAGTTGTATCGTTTTTTGTAGGAAAGAAAGCATAGAATTGCTTTTTGTACAAATATAATTTAATGATGAAAGGATTCAATATGTCAAAATCAAGAAAAATACTTTCCCTTATTTTCTGTATTTTAATCTTGACGATTTTGATTCCTGTTTTACTAGATTTTCATAAAGTTAGCGGTTTAGGGCTCCAGTTATTCACTTGGAAAAAAATTCCGTTTGTAGGATACTATCTATCTAGATATGTTTTCTGGGGGACACTGGTTTTAGCAAGCTTAATATTGTTGCTGATGTTAGTGATAATTTTTTATCCTAAGAGACGTTTGGAAATTCAGTTAGCTGATGCGGATGGTAAACTAATGCTGAAAAATTCAGCGATAGAAGGATTTGTTCGTAGTCTGGTGACAGACCATGATTTTATTAAAGATCCTACAGTTTCCGTAAATAGCCAGAAAAACAAATGTATGGTTTCTGTTAAAGGAGCAATTGTTCCGTCAGAAAACATCATCAAAAGAAGTCAGTTGATTCAAGAAGAAATTGCTACTGGATTAACAGAATTCTTCGGTCTCAATCATGATGTCAAGCTTGAAATCTCTGTATCAGATTTCAAACCAAAATCGCAGGCTAAAAAAAATACTAGTCGTGTAAAGTAAGGAAGTACCAAAATGGAATGGTTTAAAAAATATCAATATCTAATCCTATCTGGATTAGCGGGCGGTGTTCTAGCCTGCTTTATCCTATCCTTTGGCTTCTTTAAGACGCTATTTGTCTTGATTTGCGCTGCCATAGGAGCAGGAATCGGATATTATATACAACAAAAAAATATATTAAATAAATAATAAGGAGTTTCTTATGTCAAATACAAATAAAGATTTTAAAGATGTTGCTAAAAAGGAAGTTGCGCAAGCAACTCATGAAGTAAAAGGTGAATTGACTTACGAAGATAAAGTCATTCAAAAAATCATTGGTCTCTCTTTAGAGAAAGTTTCAGGTTTGCTAGCTGTTGATGGTGGCTTCTTCTCTAATTTAGCAGATAAATTGATTAACACTGATAACGTAACGAATGGTGTTAATGTTGAAGTTGGTAAAGAACAAGTGGCTGTTGACTTGAACGTAGTAGTGGAATATCAAAAGAATGTTCCTGCCTTGTACAAGGAAATTAAAGATGTTGTTGTGGCGGAAGTTTCTAAGATGACTGATTTGGAAGTTGTTGAAGTAAATGTCAATGTTGTTGATATTAAAACGAAAGAACAACATGAAGCTGACTCAGTTAGCCTTCAAGATCGAGTGACAGATGTTGCTGAATCAACAGGAGAATTTGCTTCAGAGCAATTCGAAAAAGCAAAATCTGGTCTTAGCGGTGGTTTTTCAGCCGTTCAAGAAAAAGTTGGTGAAGGTGTAGAAGCTGTTAAAGATGCTGCTTCATCAAGTGAAAAAGCTCGCGTACATTAATTAAAAACAAAAAGAAATAAAGGAGGACATAGTTATGTCAACAGAAGAAAAATTCAACCAAGCTAAAGGCGCTGTCAAAGAAGGTGTTGGGAAAGTAATCGGTGACGAAAAGCTTGAAAAAGAAGGAGCAGCTGAAAAAGTTGTTTCTAAAGTCAAAGAAGTTGCTGAAGATGCAAAAGATGCAGTTGAAGGCGCTATTGAAGGTGTGAAAAACATGCTTCATAAAGACGACGAAAAATAAGTCTAATAGCTGATTTCCTTTTTAAAAAGCCTTATTAACTATAGCAACTTATAGGAATCATCTACAGTCTAAAGGGGACCTTATTGAAAGGTCTCCTTTCCTTTTTATATTCATTCTTTTATGTTAAAATATTTTCAACTTCTATAGTGTAAACGCTTGCAATCTTTTGCTAGGAGGAGTATAATAGAAGTAAAGATAGGGAAAGGAAAAACTAAATTTCGCATTCGATTTGCTTTGCTGATATATTTATTTGTAACATATAAGTCGTTGCTTTACTAGACTATTGGTTAAATCATTGGGTAGGCCTGCTTAGCCTATCTGATTATGACAGTGGGATAGAAAGTAGAAGCTTTTAGATGGTTTTCAGTCTTCGAGATGTTAACCGATAGTTGCTTTGTGATTAATATTTCTAATGCTAAGATAAAAGAAAATCATTAGCGCTTAAAGGAATTAAAAATTTAATAAATTAAAGAATCAACAATCAATTGTTAGTCAGTTCCGAATAGGATAAACTGATTGCTCCCATATCAGCAAGGTAAGTCAGACCTCTAGCCGAGTCAAGCTAGAGGTCATTTTGATGGATTCAGGCCGTTGTTGGAGGAGTCTGGCTTTACTTAGTGAGGACTAAGAAAGCAGCTTTTAAAAAGCGATGAGGTAGGGCATTAGCGCTTGCTGGAGAAGAAAATGTCCCCACAGCTCTTTTGGCTTTTTTAGTTTATCTACCTGAAAAGTGGTATAATATAGTTAGCAAAACACAAGGAGAAATGCAATGAAATCAGCAGTTTATCTCAAAGCTGGTCAAGTTGGACTAGTAGAAATGGATCATCCGCAAATTCTAGACCCAGATGATGCCATTATCCGCATTGTTCGTACCTGTGTCTGTGGCTCTGACCTGTGGAGTTATCGAAATGAGCAGGTGAAGCCTGGGCGCATGAACAGTGGACACGAGGCGATCGGGATTGTCGAGGAAGTCGGTGATGCAGTAACGACTGTGAAAGCAGGCGATTTTGTCATTGCTCCATTTACCCATGGATGCGGAGACTGCGACGCTTGCCGAGCAGGATATGATGGGACTTGTGACCGGCATATTGGCAATAACTGGTCAGATGGGGTGCAAGCGGAATATATGCGCTTCGAATATGCCAACTGGGCTTTGGTGAAAATTCCGGGTCGGCCAGCAGATTATTCAGAAGGGATGCTTAAGTCCTTCTTGGCGCTGGCTGATGTCATGCCGACAGGCTATCATGCGGCGCGTGTGGCAGATGTGAAAGCAGGCGACAAGGTAGTTGTCATCGGGGATGGGGCTGTTGGGCAATGCGCTGTTATCGCAGCTAAGATGCGGGGAGCCTCCCAAATCGTCCTCATGAGCCGTCATGAAGACCGACAAAAGATGGCGCTTGAATCAGGAGCGACAGCAGTGGTCGCTGAGCGTGGAGAAGAAGGCATTGCCAAGGTGCGCGAAATCCTCGGTGGCGGAGCCGACGCTGCGCTTGAATGTGTCGGAACAGAAGCGGCTGTTGACCAAGCCCTTGGTGTCCTCCATAATGGTGGTCGATTAGGTTTTGTTGGTGTTCCTCATTGCGAAAAGCACCCGATTGGTTCCACCTTTGCTCAAAACATCACAGTGGCAGGTGGTGCAGCCTCTGTCACAACCTACGACAAGCAAGTCTTGCTGAAAGCAGTCCTTGATGGCGACATCAATCCAGGCCGTGTCTTTACTTCCAGCTATAAACTGGAAGAGATTGACCAAGCCTATAAAGATATGGATGAGCGGAAGACCATTAAGGCCTTGATTGTCTTTGACTAAGGTTTGTCAAGAGTATCATGCTAGGGGATGTTAAAGGCACTCAAAGGAATTTGGAATTTTGAGATATCACTAAAACGATTTGCAAGGATTAGGACAGGATTTTCAGTCTTCCACAAATTATAGAAGAAAGAGTGGCTTTTTAGGAAGTCGAAAAGGAGGCGTTGCTAGCGTCTTCTTTTTTTGTTATAGTGGAGCTAGAGAAGAGATTGACTAGAGCGCAGCTACACTTTTAATCAGGAAGAAGTGGCCAGAGACTTGCTGTATCAAATACCTATTCTTAGATGTCTAGCTTGCTCTATGAGTTTCCTTTGTTTTGAAAAAAGCGTGAAAAAATGCTATAATGACTAAGATGTGCAAACTTTGTTTGCAAAACTGTAATTCGACTTGGCTTGCCAAGGACCGTTAGTAATAAAATCAAGGAATCTTTGATAAATGAGATTCTAAAATCGAATAGGAGTAAAAATGAGTAAAAGCACTATTAAGCTGATTACTTTGGGCGGCGTGCGCGAGAATGGGAAAAACCTCTACGTCGCCGAAGTGGATGATTCCATTTTTGTATTGGATGCTGGGCTCAAGTACCCAGAAAATGAGCAGTTGGGAGTAGATGTCGTCATTCCCAATATGGATTATTTGTTTGAAAACAAAGACCGAATTGCAGGTGTCTTTCTAACCCACGGTCATGCGGATGCCATCGGTGCACTACCTTATCTTTTGACAGAAGCCAAGGTACCGGTTTTCGGTTCGGAGTTGACGATTGAGCTAGCCAAGCTCTTTGTTAAAAGCAATGACGCCGTGAAGAAGTTCAATGATTTTCATGTTATCGATGAAAATACCGAGATTGAATTTGGCGAAACGGTTGTCTCTTTCTTCCGGACGACCCACTCGATTCCAGAGAGTCTGGGAATCGTTGTCAAGACGCGTGAAGGCAATATTGTTTATACGGGAGATTTCAAGTTTGACCAATCTGCCAGCGAATCTTATGCGACAGATTTCGTCCGTTTGGCTGAGATTGGCCGTGAGGGTGTTTTAGCTCTCCTGAGTGATTCAGCAAACGCTGATAGCACAGTGCAAGTGGCTAGTGAGAGCGAGGTTGGCCGTGAAATTACGGACACGATTTCGGATTGGGATGGCCGTGTCATCGTAGCAGCGGTTGCTAGCAACCTGTCTCGGATCCAACAGGTTTTTGAAGCTGCGGCAGAAACAGGTCGTCGCGTTGTTTTGACAGGCTTTGATATTGAAAATATCGTCCGTACGGCTATCCGCCTCAAGAAATTATCCTTGGCGGATGAACGCCTTTTGATCAAGCCTAAGGAAATGTCTAAGTTTGAAGACCATGAGCTGATTATCCTGGAGACGGGTCGGATGGGCGAGCCCATTAACGGTCTGCGCAAGATGTCCATCGGTCGTCACCGCTATGTAGAAATCAAAGACGGAGACTTGGTTTACATCGTTACAACGCCATCTATTGCCAAGGAAGCAGTCGTAGCGCGTGTGGAAAACATGATTTACCAAGCTGGTGGCGTGGTCAAGCTGATTACCCAAAATTTGCGTGTATCTGGCCATGCCAATGCGCGTGATTTGCAGCTCATGCTCAACTTACTGCAACCCAAGTACCTCTTCCCGATTCAGGGAGAGTATCGTGGTCTGGACGCCCATGCCAAGGCAGCCATGGAAGTTGGGATTTTACCAGAAAATATCTTGATACCTAAGCGTGGCAGCATCATGGCTTATGAAAATGGCGACTTTGTACCAGCTGGAGCAGTGTCAGCAGGCGATGTCATGATTGATGGGAATGCCATCGGTGATGTGGGCAATATCGTCCTGCGTGACCGCAAGGTCTTGTCTGAAGATGGGATCTTCATCGTGGCCCTTACAGTCAATCGTAAGGAGAAGAAAATTATTTCTAAAGCCAAGGTTCATACTCGAGGATTTGTCTATGTCAAGAAGAGCCGTGATATCTTACGAGAGAGCACTGACCTGATCAATAAGACAGTGGAAGACTATCTGGCTCAGGATAACTTTGACTGGGGCGAACTTAAGGGAACAGTTCGTGATAGTTTGGCCAAGTTCCTCTTCGAACAAACCAAACGACGGCCGGCTATTCTTCCAGTTGTCATGGAAGTTCGCTAGAGTCACTCGAGGGAGCAACTTTCCCAGTATTTTGCAGAGAGAAAGTCGAATATCGGCTTTTTCTTATCTTTTGGCGGTCGCAGAACAGGCTTTGCTTTCAGAGTGTGGCTGGCTGTGCTGCCTGGTCAAGAACAGTAGTTTATACAAGAGGAGAAAAAAGATGGCAGTGATGCAGATAGAATATTATTCAGAAGCCTTGGAGATGGAGTGGGGAGTCAATGTCCTCTATCCAGATGCGTCGCGCGTGGAAAAGCCAGATGATACGGATATTCCTGTTTTGTATCTGCTTCATGGTATGAACGGTAATCACAATAGCTGGCTTAAGCGCTCAAATATCGAACGTCTGGTTCGCTCGACTAACTTGATTGTTGTCATGCCGAATACCAGCAATGGCTGGTACACCGATACTCAATACGGTTTTAACTATTACGAGGCTATCGCTGAAGAGCTGCCACGGGTGCTCAAGCGCTTTTTCCCCAATATGTCTGACAAGCGGGAGAAGAATTTTATCGCTGGTCTTTCCATGGGCGGATACGGAGCCTTTAAGCTGGCTCTCAAGTCTAACCGTTTTTCATGCGCAGCTAGTCTTTCAGGGGCTTTGAGTTTTCTTGATAGTCATCCAGATGATGTTGAAATAGCAACACCAGCCTACTGGCGAGGGATTTTTGGAGACTATAAAGACTGGACCAGCAGTCCTCATTCGCTGGAGAACATAGCCAAGCAATCTGATAAAAAGACCAAGCTTTGGGCATGGTGCGGTGAAGAGGATTTTCTCTACGAGGCCAATCAGGTGGCTGTGAAAAATCTGCAAGACTTGGGCTTGGATATTACTTACAGCCACAGTCCAGGTACGCATGAGTGGTACTACTGGGAAAAGCATATGGAGCAGGTTTTAGCTTGGCTACCAATTGACTTTGTCCTCGAAGAAAGACTGTCTTAAAAAATCATACGATTCAGCGGATTCTGGGTCGAGAATGTGATATAATAATGACGTTTGAATACGAAAGCAGGAGCGAGATATCCCTGCTATTCCCAAATAGGAGATCGAAAATTGACAAAAGATATTCGAGTGCGTTATGCACCAAGTCCAACAGGACTTTTACACATCGGAAATGCGCGTACGGCGCTCTTTAACTACCTCTATGCTCGTCATCATGGCGGAACTTTTATCATCCGTATCGAAGATACTGACCGCAAGCGCCATGTTGAGGATGGTGAACGTTCACAGCTTGAAAACCTTCGTTGGTTGGGCATGGACTGGGATGAAAGTCCAGAAACACATGAAAACTACCGCCAATCAGAGCGTTTGGAATTGTATCAGAAATACATCGACCAACTACTAGCTGAAGGCAAGGCTTACAACTCTTACGTTACAGAAGAAGAATTGGCTGCTGAGCGCGAGCGCCAAGAAGCAGCTGGTGAAACACCTCGCTACATCAACGAATACCTTGGCATGAGCGAAGATGAAAAGGCAGCTTACATCGCAGAGCGTGAAGCAGCGGGCATCATTCCAACGGTTCGTCTGGCTGTCAATGAAGCTGGTATCTACAAGTGGACGGACATGGTCAAAGGCGATATTGAGTTTGAAGGTGGCAATATTGGTGGTGACTGGGTGATCCAAAAGAAAGATGGTTACCCAACTTACAACTTTGCCGTTGTCATCGATGACCATGACATGCAAATTTCCCATGTTATCCGTGGTGACGACCATATTGCCAATACACCAAAACAGCTTATGGTTTATGAAGCGCTTGGTTGGGAAGCGCCAGAGTTCGGTCACATGACCCTGATTATCAACTCTGAAACGGGTAAAAAATTGTCTAAACGCGATACCAACACTCTCCAGTTTATTGAAGATTACCGTAAAAAGGGCTACCTACCAGAAGCAGTCTTTAACTTTATCGCACTTCTTGGTTGGAATCCTGGTGGGGAAGACGAAATCTTCTCTCGTGAAGAACTCATCAAACTCTTCAATGAAAACCGCCTCAGCAAGTCTCCAGCGGCCTTTGACCAGAAAAAGATGGACTGGATGAGCAATGACTACATCAAGAGAGCAGAACTTGCTACTATCTTTGAAATGGCCAAACCATACTTGGAAGAAGCAGGACGCTTGACCGACAAGGCTGAGAAAATGGTAGAACTCTACAAACCACAAATGAAGTCAGTGGATGAGATTGTGCCATTGACAGACCTTTTCTTCTCAGATTTCCCAGAATTGACGGAAGCAGAGAAAGAAGTGATGGCCGGCGAAACTGTACCTGTGGTGTTGGAAGCTTTCAAAGCAAAACTGGAAGCAATGACAGATGAAGAATTTGTGACAGAAAACATCTTCCCACAAATCAAAGCAGTCCAAAAAGAAACAGGTATCAAGGGCAAGAACCTCTTCATGCCAATCCGTATCGCTGTTTCTGGCGAAATGCACGGTCCAGAGTTGCCAGATACGATTTACCTATTAGGTCGTGAAAAATCTATCCAGCATATCGACAATATGTTGAAAAAAATTCAATAAGATAAACCAGCTTTCGAGCTGGTTTTTGCTTTCTAAAAAGCTGTATTTATGTTACAATAATGTTACAAGAACAGGAAAATATTGCGAGGTGCTAAAGATGAAAAAATGGATGATTCTCTTGGCTGGAACTCTGGTGGCATCGTCTGTGTTAATGGCCTGCGGTCAAAAGAAAGACCAGCCGACTTCGCCTTCTAGTAGTTCTAAGGTCAGCTCAACTAGCTCGGCTCCTTCCAAAAAGTCTGAGACGCGCAAAAGTTCGACAGAGCTTTCTACCGAAACAAGTAGTTCGGACACTTCTATTTCTAGCAGTCAGGAAAACAGTCAAGAACCTTCGGAGCCAGCAACTAAGGAGTCTTCTGCTAAGTCAGAAAGCAAGGAAGAAAGAGAACCTGCCGCTACCTCTAGTTTAGATATGCAGGCCATTGCTTCTGGGGACTTTTCTAGCATGGCTGGTACTTGGCGGGATGCCAATGGCGTCACTTATACATTTGATGCCAAGGGACTTGTATCAGATGTTGCCAAGTTGGAGCTGGTTTACGCTGGTCTGGATGAAAATGGAATTTATCGCACAAATATTCGTTGGCATAATCTTACAGGTGCTGCCCTGTCTATTATTCCAGCAGGGAAAAAGCTGCCAGCAGGAGAGACTGTTAGCGGGCAGGATCCGACTGACAGCAGTCGAGATCGCTTCATCATTGCCCAAGGTATCTCAGAGCACCCAGACGTTTTTTACCGTGTAAAATGAGAGTGGGGCACGTTAGAATTTGATTTCGTCGTCCCACCTCCGCACAGTTGAGTAGGGCTATAAAAGCTGATGCAATAAGCTTAGTAGAGTCCACTCAACCACTGCGTCTTGCTCGACAATCCAAATACAATTGAGAGGCTAGGACTTTTGTCCCGGACTCTTTTTTGGAGCTGAGCGGTTGGTTTCTTCTCTCCAAACTACTTCTTTCATTCGGTAAAACTATTCTAAAAAGGAAGCTCGTCTCGTACCTAGCCCTTATTGGCTTTTTGGGAAAATATGGTATAATAGAGTTAATTTTGGTGGATGGAGTTGAGTTTTGAGAAAAAACTATCGCGTTAAGAGCGAAAAAGATTTCAAGGCGATTTTTAAAGCTGGGCAGAATTTTGCCAATCGAAAGTTTGTCGTTTATAAATTAGAAAAAGAACAGCGCCATTTTCGAGTGGGGATTTCAGTTAGTAAAAAGCTGGGCAATGCAGTTGTCCGCAATAGTATCAAAAGAAAGATTCGTCATGTCTTGATTCAGCATCGGGCGGATTTGACCAAGGATGACTTTGTTGTTATTGCTCGCAAGGGAGTTGAAACTCTAGACTACCATCAAGTGGAACAAAATTTATTGCATGTCTTAAAAGTTGCAAAAATTTATCAGGAAGGATTTGTTTGTGAAAAAGAAGAGTAAGATAGGATTTCTTTTAGCGGCTTCGCTGCTTATTTTGACGGCTTGTGGCACCAGCGAAGTGACAGCTAATTCAAGTGATTTTTGGGAGAAATTAGTTTATTTCTTTGCGGAGATGATTCAATTCTTGTCCTTTAATGGAAGTACAGGAATCGGGATTATTCTCTTTACGTTGATTATTCGGACAGTCTTGTTGCCAGTCTTTCAATTTCAGACGACCTCATCCAGAAAGATGCAGGAAGTTCAGCCTCATATCAAGAAGCTTCAGGAAAAATATCCGGGCAAAGATATGGATAGTAGAGCAGCTTTGGCAGAGGAAACCAGCAAGCTTTATAAAGAAATGGGAGTCAATCCCTATGCTGCATTCCTTCCGCTCTTTATCCAAATGCCAGTGCTTGTAGCACTTTTTCAAGCTCTGACACGGGTTGAATTTTTGAAAACAGGTCACTTCCTCTGGCTCAATCTAGGAACAACAGATCCGACCTTTATCCTACCTATTCTCGCTGCTCTCTTTACTTTCTTTAGCACTTGGCTATCCAATAAAGCCTTGCCAGAGAAAAATGGTGGGACGGCAGTGATGACCTACCTGATGCCGGTATTGATTTTCTTCTTTGCGGTGTATGCAGCCAGCGGGGTCGCTCTTTACTGGACAGTTTCTAACGCCTATCAAGTCGGTCAGACCCTGCTTTTGAGCAATCCTTTTAAGATTATTGCTGAACGTGAAGCAAAAGCAAAGGCGGAGCGCCAATTGGAAATGAAGAAAAAACGTGCCCTTCAAAAAGCACAGAAAAAGAAAAAGTAAAAAGGAGGATTCTTGCAGATGGTTATTTTTACAGGAGCAAGTGTTGAAGAAGCGATTCAAAATGGACTAAAAACGCTGGATATCCCACGAATGAGAGCACATATTACTGTTGTTTCACGTGAAAAGAAAGGTTTTCTCGGTTTATTTGGCAAGAAACCTGCGCAGGTAGATGTGGAGCCGATTGCTGAAACGACTGTGGCCAAGGCCAACCAACAGGCGGTAAAAGGAGTTCCTGAGGAAATCAATGCACAAAACGAGCCGGTACAAAGTGTTAGTGAAGCAACAGTCGACTTAGGGCGAGTGGTGACAGCTATCAAGAAGGCCGAGGGTGAAGGTGAAGCTGTTTCAGAAAAAGTCAAGGCTGAAATTCTTAAAAACGATAAAGACGCCAGTACCATTCTGGAAGAAACAGGTGTAATTGATTTCTTAAAGACCAGTCAAGCGGTTGATGAAGCACAGACTCTGAAAGACTCAGAGGAAGACAGCTCTTTAGCAGAAGTGGCACCTAGTCAGCAAGAGACAGCTGAGTCGTCCTTCTTTGACTTGGGGATCCAGGTTGAGGATGATTGTGATATTGAAGAAGTTGTCGCAAGTGTGACCGCATATGTGCAAAAGATTGTGGATGAAATGGATGTTGAAGCGACTCTTTCTAGTAGCCACAATCGCCGGACAATCAATATGCAAATCGATACGAATGAGCCAGGGCGCGTGATTGGTTACCACGGTAAAGTCTTGAAAGCCTTGCAGCTGTTGGCTCAGAATTATCTTTACAATCAATATTCCAAGAGCTTCTACATTTCTATCAACGTGAATGACTATGTGGAGCATCGTGCAGAAGTTTTGCAAAGCTATGCGCAAAAATTGGCTCAGCGTGCTCTAGAAGATCGTCGCAGCCAACATACGGATCCTATGTCCAATAGTGAGCGTAAAATCATCCACCGGATCATCTCAAGAATTGATGGTGTGACTAGCTATTCAGAAGGCGATGAGCCTAACCGCTACGTTGTTGTAGATATTGATTCGGAATAAATCTTAACCAGCTGCTCAGCTGGTTTTTAGATACAGAAAGGAGAAAATTCTATGTCACTTTTTCCAGCTATTGAGTCGTTTTTGACTGTTCAAGGAAGTAAATACATTTCACCAGACAAGGCAGGGGAACTGCGAGAGACAATGTTGGATTTGAAAGCTAGAGGTCAGGCCGCTCGGCAGGAGTTTGCGAACTTGGTCCGAGACTTTCAGGCTCTCTATCCTAAGCTGAGTCTGGAGCGGACCAGCAATTGGATGAATCAGGCTCAGATTTTACGCCCACATTTTTGGAATTATCTAAGAGGCTATGGGGAAATCACAGAGCCCATGTTCGCTCTGCGCTTGTATGGAACTGCAGAAGATTTCGGAGTGTCGCTGGAGGTGAGCTTCATGGAGCGCAAGAAAGATGAGCACAGCCTCAGCAAGCAAAATCGGGTGCTGAATCTGCCCATTCAACCGCCAGCTTATTATTTTGCCCAGAAAGATGGTGTGAGTCAACGCTTCGAGGCTACTGAGGCAAATAGGCAGCATCTAAGCCAGCAGGTGGCTACAGGATTAGTCCGCAAGGTTTTGATCAAATATGATGTCAATCTTTCCGAGGCTAGAAGCCAGCAGGAAGTTCTGTCGGAGCTTGAGCAGGCTATGACTGCCTTGATTCCCTTCTATGAAGCGACACGATTTGAATGATTTCGCTTCCAAAAAGAAACAATTCTTCCAATACTATTGACAAACAGGAGAGAATCCGATAGAATAGTAAAGTATGTTTAGTAACTGATCACTTTATAGCCGGCTAAACGAATACAAAATCTATGAGGAGGTATTCATCGTGAAACGTACTTATCAACCAAGTAAACTTCGTCGTGCGCGCAAACACGGATTCCGTAACCGTATGTCAACTAAAAACGGTCGTCGCGTACTGGCAGCTCGTCGTCGTAAAGGACGCAAAGTTTTGGCTGCATAATCCAAACGATTACCATAAAGAAACCAGTGGAGACTCGAGACCGCTGGTTTTTCTATTGTTCTTGATAAAATAGGCTTCTATGGTTTAAGGGTGGCTAGTATTGCTATGAAGGAGTCCATGCAGAATAGGAACTTTACATGAAGTGGAAGGTAAACGTGCTAGCCTAGGTGGTTTCTAGGTGTATCTTATCTAGTTTGAATAAAAGAAAAGAGAGTGGGACAGAAATCGGTAATTCGTTAGAATTCGATTTCGTCGTCCCACCTCCGCACAGTTGAGTAGGGCTGTAAAAGCTGATGAAATCAGCGTAGTAGAGCCCACTCAACCCCTGCGTCTGCTCGACAATCCAAAGACAATTGAGAGGCTAGAACTTTTGTCCCAGCCTCTTTTTGATAATTATATTGGCGTATAAGTATGCTCTCTATCAAGCAGCTAAGAGCAGGGGATAGAGATAGCAAAGTAGCGTGAAACTAATAAGGGCGTAGAAGATACCGATTCGGATCGCTTGGATGGGCTTGTAGAAACGAATCAGAGTCAGAATACACCAGACCAGTAGAACGAGGATAAACCAGGCTGAAATCAGGCGCAATGGTGTTGGACCATAAAGATAGATATAGATACCAAAGAGTTTCCAGCCAGCAAGCAAGGCCAGCAAAAAGGCGAAAATAAAGAGGATAGTGCTGGCTAGACGAGTACCTTTCTGGTCCCAGAGAGGTTTTTGAGCCAGCAAATAAAAGGCGGCTAGGACAGCGAAATTTAGAAGTGATACTCGAACAAGTTGCCAGAAGCCAGCAACAGCTACGGTTGAGGCATTTTGAGGAGAAATAGTTTGGAGGCTAGTACCAGCACTAAGGAGTTCGCTTAATTCTCCTAAACCAACGAGGAAAAAGAGAGCGTAGGTCAGGCAGAGGCTGCCGATGATGATATAGGCTGTAAAAGCAGGAAACATCCGCAGTGGCTGAATTTTATTTTGGAAGCTTTGATAGGTAACTTTGATATTCTTTTGATTCAGTAAGCTGCCAACAATCAGACTGTAGAGATAGAGGCCGATAGGTAGGGCCAAGAAGAGGCGAAGGGCGATGGCATCTGTATCAAGATTTGAAAAGATCAAGTCAAAGAAAAGATGCAAGGCATCAGCTGTATCGCTAAAGAAAAGAGCAAATCGATCAGAGACTTGGCTGAGTTGTGACCAAACGAAGAAGACAAGCATACCAGCAATAAGAAGGCTACTTGCGATCATCGTACTTTGGACTGCTTTTTTAGAAGAATCGCCGTCTTCAGTAGTTGCATCTGAAGCCTTATCACTCAGAGCAAAGACTTGAAGACCAGCGAAAAAGTTTCTAAAAGGTAGAATGATAAAGGCCTGAATGCTATCGTACCAAACCATGATCCCCAAGCGACCTTGATTGAGACAACCCGTCCGCGATAGAATATAAAAAGAAAAGGAGATGTGGAGAGTCAAAGCTTGAAAAATCTCTAATTGCGGGTGAAAGCCCCAGATACTGAGTGCCAGTGCTTGAGTCAGACTGAGAATCAGGAAAAGCTTGGACTCGAGTCCAGTAGAGGCATCCTTTTCGATTTGAGGCAAGCTTGTCGGCATTTTTCTTACTAACCACTCGGTCAGGCTAATCAAACCAATCGCAATAGGAAAAAAGTAAATGGTCTTGTTGCCGTCAATGGCAACTGTATAAAAGTAGGCCAAGAAATAGAGAATGAGAGAGCTGATTCTAAAATTCTTCAGTTCCTTTATATTTAAAGCTGTGAAGATGCTTTTTCGTTCTTGGTCTTTTTCAAAAGGAAGGTAGGGTTGTCCCGTCATCTGTCCTTGTGATGGTGTTTCCATGATTATTCCTCCTCGGTTTCATCTGTGATATATTCAAGAATATCGCCGGGCTGGCAGTCCAATTCCCGACAAAGGGCATTAAGTGTTGAAAAACGTATTGCCTTGGCTCGGTTATTTTTCAAGATGGACAAGTTGGCAGGGGTGAGGTCAATCAATTCTGCTAAGCGTCCAGCACTAATCCGTTTTTGAGCCATGACAAGGTCTAAATTTATCTGAATCATAGTCCCTCCTAAATCGTGTAGTCTACTTCTTCTTGCAGCTCAATTGCCTTGCCAAAAGCATTGCGGATAACCCGAATAATCAAGGTTAAAATGCAGCAAGAAACGGCTACGAGGAGCATGGGCATATAGACTGTCAAGCCCATAAAGAAAGAAATGAGGGCGACCATTCCGACTTCCCAGCCCAGATAGCGCATATACTGAACATTCTGTCTGATAAAGACCTGATTTTTCCCGATGCGGCTGAGGAGTCGATAGAGATGCACGATACAGGTCAGAGCCAGGCAGCCCAAGACATAGCCTAGAAGCAACAATATCCAATAGCGGCTTTCTCCCTGAAAGAAAGGTGAGGGAAATTCGATGACTAGGCTGACTACCCAAGGTCCGATGGCTATCAGGACAATGGAAGCAATAAATAAAATGCTGAGGCTGATTTTTGTAAGCACAATGCTTATATCTTCAGCTGTTTTTTGTCTTGTCTTTGACATGGATTCCTCCAAATAATTTCTAGTTTTATTTACTATATCACAAAACATATCGATAATCAATAACAAAATATCGAAAAATAATAAAAATTTATCAAAAAACAGTAAAATTATTTTTGATAAGCGCTGAAAAAATAACAAATACTCGCTGGAATAGATGGAGAGAAAGTAAAGCTCTTGCCCCTTTAACTGACTTTTTTGGTATAATGAAAGGCAGGAGTAGTCTGGCTTTGCTGATCGGAGATCGAGAGAATAATGCAAGAAAGGAAAGAGTCCGTGGGTCTAAAAAATCTTCATTACCGTAGTAAAATATATGAATTTCTCATGGCACCTGCTATCGTTTCAAGGGAAGATAAGTATATGTGGAAGGATTTGCGGCAGGATCAAAAGGAGCTGTTGCTTGATGTGCAGCCCTATTATGATCAGCTTTATCAGGCTTTACTCCCTCTGAAAAGCGAGCTGGTTGCTGTTGGTTTATTTGAAGAAGCTACGGTAGGGCTGGCTCCGCTCCTTTATCTCTATTTATTGGAAAAAGGGGAAGATCCAAGCAATTTAGAGGAATTACTGGAGTGTTTGAGAGCTTTAGACACAGATCAAATTCTTTATTGCCTAGAACTCAAGCTTTCTGTTGGAAGGGTTGCCAACAGAAGTCAGGAAGATTTGTTGGCTTTTCTAGAGGCTAGTGACAAGTCTCCAGAGAATAAATGGTACTGGTATCAAGCCATTCAGCATCCAGAGCAGCTGCGGAATCGGCTAGTTTCTTTACTGGAAGAAGTCTTCAAACTTTATCAGCCGATTTATGAGCGATTTGAGCAGGAAGTCTTGGTTTTTGAAAAAGATTTTAGCCTATCTGACATGTTTGATGATGAAGCGCTGAAAGATAAGTTACTTGCAAATGAAACACATGTCTTTGTCTTGTCACCTGTATTTATAGATTTCTTTTTTGAAAAAATTCCTGATTTTAGCTCTTATTTCTTGGTCGTTTCGACGAGAAGTTCCCAGGTGTCACAGACAGGATCGGAGCTTGATGACGAAACACTCGCTCTGACACTGAAAACTCTTGGAGATGAAACTCGCTATAAAGTCTTGATTGAGCTGATTCAGCCACATGCCAAGAATAAAGATATTGCGAAAAAGCTAGGCCTCACAAGAGCTTCTATCTCTTTCCATACGCAGAAGTTGCTAAACTCTGGCTTGCTGGAGCTTGTGATGGATGACGATTCTGTGAAATACACGGTCAATAAAAAACTGATTCAAAAAATTATAGAGAAGTTCAATCAGGACTTGAAATAGCTGAAGAAAACCTAGATTTATCCTAGGTTTTTATTTTTGTAAAGCAATTGTCTAACCAATTGTTGACAACTGTTTAATAAATTGCTATTATTTTTGTTAAATAAAACTCTAACAAAAATAAAGGAGTTGCTTTATGAATATCTTTCTAAAAAACAGAAATTTCCGTCAGTTGCTCATCAATCAATGGATTTCAGGTTTTGGCGATATTGTATTTTATTTAGCCTTGATGAACTATGTTTCTGCCTATTCCTTTGCTCCACTTGCGGTTTTCATCATTTCGCTTTCTGAAACCTTGCCCCAGTTTATTCAAGTTTTTACTGGAGTTGCGGCAGATTTTCAAAAGAACCGTACCCAGAAATACCTACTCATACAATTTAGCAAGATCCTACTATATAGTTTGGTGACGCTTTTGCTGTTTGGGCAAGATTTTTCTTTCTTGATTCTGCTTGTGATTTGCTTGATAAATTTTCTGTCGGATAGTCTGAGTTATTTTTCAGGTGCCATGCTGACACCCGTCTACATAAAGGTGATTGAGCAGGATATGACCTCTGCTATGGGCTTTCGACAGGCTAGTATGAGTCTGGTTCATATCTTGGGCAATCTGGCTGGTGGTTTTCTCATTACTTGGATGAGCATCGGAGCTTTGGCCGGCCTAAATACCTTGACTTTTGTGCTGGCCTACTTGGGCTTTCGACAGATTAGTAAGCATCTGCATGACTTAGAGCCGACCCTCGGCCATGACAAGGAGTTAACTAAAGAAAATTATTGGAAACACCTGTTAGCTTCTCTGAAAGTCTTGCTGGACTTGAAAGACATTGTGAGACTGCTCTTGATTTCATCTTTGGGTCAAGTTATTCTAAATATCCTGACGCCAGTAGCGACTCTGCTATTGCTCAAAAAAACTTTTTGGAACATGCAGGTAGGCCAGTCCCTTGCCTTGCTGATTGTTTTCAGTTCTGCTGGGTTGATTTTAGGGAATATGTTGAGTGGCAGTTTACTGAAAAAACTGTCGACCAAGCTTGTTATGTATGCTAGCCAATTGTTTGAAGGCTTTATCCTTTGTGGTTTTTTCTTGCAGAATTTTTTACTTGTCTTGATAGCGACCTTTGTTTGTGCCGTTGTGGTAGGTCTGCTGAGTCCTAGATTGCAAAAATCTGTCTTCAGCCTGATACCAGAAGAGTCCATGGGAGCCATCCAGTCAGCCATTAACCTATTTAGCATGACCGTTCCAAGTATTTTATCTATGCTCTTGATAGCCCTTGCTAGTAGTATGGGGATTGACTACATTCTTCCTCCACTTGTATTAATGCTGTTATTGTCTGTCTGGCTCATTATTCCGATGGGAGATTTGGATACGGATAGTTGACGAATAATAATTTTCTCATTTTTCTACTTTGGATAGAGTGACTTCTGCATTTTTAGGTCATTTTTGGTATAATGAAAGGCAGGAAATACAAGGAAGTAAAGCATGGAAATTTTTGATACACACACGCATTTAAATGTGGAAGAATTTGCTGGTCGAGAGGCAGAAGAGCTTCAGTTGGCTGCAGAAATGGGCGTTAGCAATATGAATGTTGTCGGTTTTGACCGGCCGACCATTGAGCGCGCCTTGGAGTTGGCCGATAGTTATGAGCAGATTTACGCTACGATTGGCTGGCATCCGACTGAGGCTGGGACTTATGATGAGGCTGTGGAAGCCTATCTGCTGGACAAGCTTGGTCATCCAAAAGTGGTGGCTCTGGGCGAGATTGGGCTGGACTATCACTGGATGACAGCGCCTAAGGAAGTGCAAGAGCGAGCATTTCGCCGACAAATCCAGCTGTCGAAAGAGTTAGACCTGCCTTTTGTCGTCCACACGCGCGACGCTTTAGAAGACACCTATGAGATTATCAAGAGTGAGGGTGTAGGCCCTCGGGGCGGTATCATGCACTCTTATTCAGGTTCTTTGGAAATGGCTGAGCGCTTTATCGAGCTGGGGATGATGATTTCCTTTTCTGGAGTCGTCACCTTTAAAAAAGCGACGGATATTCAGGAGGCTGCGCAGAACTTGCCTTTGGATAAAATTCTCGTCGAGACGGATGCGCCTTACCTAGCACCTGTTCCCAAACGCGGCCGAGAAAACAAAACAGCCTATACCCGCTATGTTGTGGAGAAAATTGCTGAACTTCGTGGGCTGACGGTCGAAGAAGTGGCGAAAGCAACCTATGCCAATGCAAAGAAGGTGTTTGGACTTGACTGAAAAGATAAAAATCCCCCAAGTGGTCGTTGTGGAAGGGCGTGATGACACAGCTAATCTCAAGCGCTATTTTGATGTTGAGACTTATGAAACGAGAGGTTCTGCCATTGGCGATGCGGATATTGAACGGATTCGTCGCTTGCAGGACTTACATGGAGTCATTGTTTTTACAGATCCCGACTTCAATGGCGAGCGGATTCGCCGTCTGATTATGACGGAAATTCCCACTGTCCAACATGCCTTCCTCAAGCGTGACGAAGCAGCTCCTAAGTCCAAGACCAAAGGGCGCTCGTTAGGCATTGAGCATGCTAGCTTTGAAGACTTAAAGACAGCCCTCGCTGGGGTAACCAGCCATTTTGAGTCAAGCAGTGATTTTGATGTGACGAAGAATGACCTCATGCGGCTGGGATTGCTCCTAGGAAGCGACAGCCGTCAGCGCCGAGAGTATCTGGGGGAAGAGCTTCGTATTGGCTACTCCAATGGCAAACAGCTACTCAAACGCTTGGAACTGTTTGGAGTAACCTTGGCAGAAGTGGAAGAAGCCATGCTTAAGTATTCAGTCTAACGGAGTCAGAAATGAAAAAAGTAATTATTACAGGCGGCAATAGTGGTATTGGCTACCAGGCTGCTAGACAGTTAGCTGAAAAAGAGTGGTCAGTGACCCTATTTTGCCGGAGAAAAGAAGCTGCTGAGCAAGCCTGTGAGAAAATCCGTCAACAAACAGAAAATCCGCATGTAGATTATATCTTGGTTGATTTATCTGAGATGAAAAGTGTCAAGAAAGCGGTAGAACAGTATATCCAAAAAGAAGCGACTTTAGATGTTTTCATTAACAATGCGGCCGATTTTGACTTATCGGTCAAGAAGGCTATTCTTACCAAAGACGGATTGGAAAAACAATTTGCGACCAATGTGGTTGCTCCCTTTTTACTTTCTGCTTTGTTGAGAGGCTTGTTGGAAAAGTCTGAGAATGGTCGGATTATTAATATTTCTTCCCAAGGACTGGTGCTTTATCCTTTCATGAAGCTTGATTTTGAAAATTTATCCGGTCAAAAACATTACAGTCCTGCCAAGACTTATTATCAGAATAAGCTGGCCTTGTTGATGCTGTCACTTTATATGCGGAAACAGTGGAAAGGCATCAAAATTCAAGCAATCCGTGTAACCAATGTCAAAGTAGATATGCGCCGCTATGATCACCTCAGCGCTTTTATGAAAAATCTGTATAAAATTAAGTCGAGATTTTCGATTAGTCCTGAAGAAATGGCGAAAGTCTATACAGCCTTATCTACAGAAGATGGCTATGAGGGCTTTTTGTATGACGAGAAATGTAGAGAAGTTAAGGCTAATGCATTTGCTTACGAGGAAGAAGAACAGAAAAAACTCTACACCTTGCTAGAGCAAATGACCTCCTTAAAAGATAACGAATAACGAATTAGAAAAGAGAGAAAATGAGAATTGCAGATTATAGTGTGACCCGTGCCATTCTGGAGCGTCACGGTTTCACTTTTAAAAAATCCTTCGGTCAGAATTTCCTGACGGATACCAACATCCTCCAGAAGATTGTGGATACAGCCGAGATTGATAAAAATGTCAATGTCATTGAAATTGGTCCTGGTATTGGGGCTTTGACAGAATTTTTGGCGGAAAGTGCCGCCGAGGTAATGGCCTTTGAGATTGATGATCGACTGGTTCCGATTTTGGCGGATACTCTGCGCGATTTTGACAATGTGACCGTGGTCAATCAGGATATTCTCAAGGTTGATCTGGCTCAGTACATAGCAGAGTTTAAGAATCCTGACCTGCCTATCAAAGTGGTGGCAAACTTGCCCTACTACATTACGACGCCGATTCTCATGCATTTGATTGAGAGCGGGATTCCTTTTAGTGAGTTTGTCGTGATGATGCAAAAAGAGGTGGCGGATCGGATTTCGGCTCAGCCTAATACCAAGGCCTACGGCAGTTTGTCGATTGCGGTCCAGTATTACATGACGGCCAAGGTTGCTTTCATTGTGCCGCGGACAGTCTTTGTGCCAGCGCCAAATGTGGATTCGGCCATTCTCAAGATGGTGCGCAGAGACCAGCCAGCAGTTGAAGTCCAAGACGAGAAATTCTTTTTCAAGGTTTCCAAGGCTAGCTTTGTCCATCGTCGCAAGACGCTCTGGAACAATCTGACCAGTCATTTTGGGAAGTCTGAGGAGACTAAAGGTAAATTGACAGCGGCTTTAGAACGAGCTGACTTATCTCCAAGTGTTCGGGGGGAAGCCTTGACTTTGGCAGATTTTGCCCGTCTGGCGGATGCCTTGAAGGAACAAGGATTATAAGATTTGAAAACCGGTCCTTTTCAAAAGGGCCGGTTTTTCTGAAAGAAATTTCAAGACGATTTCATAATTTTTCAAAAGAAAAACTCTTGTCAACTTGGACAAGAGTTCCTGTTCGATGCGGAGGAAGGGATTTGAACCCTCACACCCGTACGGGCACATGCGCCTGAAGCATGCGTGTCTGCCGTTCCACCACCTCCGCTTGCTTTTTATTATAACATATTTTTTGAAAATGCCAATAGTAAAAGCCAAATATATGTTTTTTTGATATAATAATTGTATTAACTTTAAAGGAGCAGTCTTGCAAGGAATAATTATCAAAGCCTTGGCTGGCTTTTATTATGTAGAGTCAGATGGGCAGGTGTATCAGACGAGAGCACGTGGAAATTTCCGTAAAAAAGGTCAGACGCCTTATGTTGGCGACCATGTCGAATTTTCAGCGGACAAGGATTCTGAAGGCTACATTTTAAAAATAGCCGAGCGTAAAAATAGTTTGGTACGGCCACCTATTGTCAACATTGACCAGGCAGTTGTAATCATGAGCGCGAAGGAGCCGGACTTCAATGCCAATCTCTTGGATCGTTTTTTGGTGCTTTTGGAGCATAAGCAGATCCATCCTATTATCTACATCAGCAAGTTAGACCTGCTTGAAGATGAGCAGAGCTTGGATGTCTATGTACAGGCCTATCAGGCCATCGGCTATGAGGTTGTTAAAACCACTGAGGAGTTATTGCCACTTCTGACGGGGAAAATCACTGTTTTTATGGGTCAGACTGGTGTTGGGAAATCCACTCTGCTCAATAAAATTGCACCAGACTTGCAATTAGAAACAGGAGAAATTTCTGAAAGTCTGGGTCGTGGTCGCCATACGACACGGGCGGTCAGCTTTTATAACTTGAATGGCGGAAAAATTGCGGACACTCCGGGCTTTTCTTCTCTGGATTATGAGGTGGACAAGGCAGAAGATCTGAACGTCGCCTTTCCAGAAATTACCGAAATCAGTCGGGACTGCAAATTCCGCACTTGTACCCATACGCACGAGCCGGCTTGTGCTGTCAAACCAGCCGTAGAAGCCGAGCGAATTGCTGCTTTTCGTTTCGAAAATTACCTGCAATTTCTCAGTGAAATCGAGAACCGTCGTGAAACCTATAAAAAGACAGCTAAAAAACTTCCTAAATAGAGAAAGGAACTATCATGAAAACATTTAAAATTGCTCCCTCTGTTCTGAGTGCGGATTATGCTAATTTTGAGACTGAGTTGAAAAAGCTAGAAGCTAGCGGAGCGGAGTATGCCCATTTGGATGTCATGGATGGCCATTTTGTACCCAATATCAGCTTTGGGGCTGGGGTTGTGGCCAGTATGCGTCCCCACAGCAAGATGGTTTTTGACTGCCATCTCATGGTATCCAATCCTGAGCATCATATTGAGGAATTTGCTCGAGCGGGTGCAGATATTATCAGCATCCATGTGGAAGCAACGCCGCATATTCATGGAGCTTTGCAGAAGATTCGGGCGGCAGGTGTCAAGCCTAGTGTCGTCATCAATCCTGGAACACCGGTTGAAGCGATAAAAAATGTCTTGAATTTAGTGGATCAGGTCTTAGTGATGACAGTCAACCCAGGCTTTGGGGGTCAGGCTTTTCTGCCCGAAACTATGGGTAAGATTCGTGAACTGGTCGCTCTGCGAGAGGCCAATCAGCTGAACTTTGATATTGAAGTGGACGGTGGGATTGACGATAAGACGATTCAGATGGCTAGAGAAGCTGGCGCCAATATTTTTGTGGCCGGTAGCTATGTCTTCAAAGGTGATGTCAGCCATCAAGTTCAGACTTTGAGGGATGCGTTAGATGCCTAGAATTGCTCTGTTTGCTGGCGGTGATTTGACTGCGGTCAATCGGGATTTTGATGTTTTTGTCGGAGTTGATCGTGGCGCCTTTTATCTGCTAAAGCAGCGCTTGCCTCTGGACTTAGCGATTGGCGATTTTGATTCTGTTTCCGATGAAGAATTGCTGCGCATAAAAGCTGGCGCCAAGGAAGTCATTCAGGCTCAGCCTGAAAAGGATGATACGGACTTAGAATTGGCTGTTCTGGCTTGCTTTGAGCGCTATCCAAATGCTTATCTGACGATTTTCGGCGCCTTTGGCGGTCGTCTAGATCATGCTCTGGCCAATGTTTTCTTACCCAGCAATGATAAAATCGCTCCCTATATGGAGCAGCTGATCTTAGTGGATGCCCAGAATTGCATCTGCTATGTTCCCTCTGGCCGTCATGAGATCAAGCCGGTGGAAGGCATGGACTATCTGGCCTTTCTGCCGACAGAGGATGTTCCTTTGACCATTGAAGGAGCTAAATATCCTTTAAATGAAAGGAATTTTTTCTTTAAAAAAGTCTATGCTTCTAACGAATTTATAGATAGACCTGTATTTTTATCCTTTGACAGAGGTTATACGGTTGTTATTTACAGTAAAGATAGGAGTTGATATGGAGTATATCATCATCATCCTGCTTATCATCAATCTGGTCTTTCTCTATTTCTTCTGGCAGAGACAGGGGCAGCAGGAGCAGGCAATCAAAGTCTTGTTAGAAGAGCAGGAGGATCACTTGTCCGACCAGCTGGACTACCGCTTTGAGCAAGAAAGACAGCAGGAAGCTCTTCGGCAAAAAGAGCTGGAACTTGTTCTGGGAGATCGACTAGCAGAAGTTCGAACAGATTTGCACCTTCATTTGACGGATTTGCGAACTGAAATGGCGGATAGTTTCAGCAAAAATCGAGACAAAACCGATGAACGGATGCGTCAGATTCAGGAGTCCAATGACCTGCGGCTGGAGCAGATGCGCCAGACCGTTGAGGAAAAATTGGAGAAGACTTTGCAGAGTCGCCTGCAGACCTCCTTTGAGACGGTGTCCAAGCAGCTAGAGTCTGTCAATCGTGGTTTAGGAGAGATGCAGACAGTGGTTCGGGATGTCGGCAGCCTCAATAAGGTTCTTTCCAATACCAAGACCCGTGGCATTATGGGCGAGCTCCAGCTGGGACAAATTATCGAAGACATCATGACCCCCAGCCAGTATGAGCGGGAATTTGCCACAGTGGCAGGTTCTAGTGAGCGCGTGGAGTATGCCATCAAATTGCCGGGACAGACGGAGCAGGACTATGTCTACCTGCCCATCGATTCCAAGTTTCCTCTGGCGGATTACTACCGCTTGGAAGAAGCTTATGAGTCGGGCAACAAGGAAGAAATTGAACTTCACCGTAAGTCGTTGTTGGCTAGTGTCAAGCGCTTTGCAAAGGATATCAACAGTAAATATCTAGCTCCGCCAGCTACGACTAATTTTGGGATTATGTTTTTGCCGACGGAAGGTCTCTATTCCGAAGTGGTTCGCAATCCAGAGTTTTTCGATAGTTTGCGGCGAGATGAGCAAATTGTTGTTGCGGGTCCATCTACCTTGTCAGCCCTGCTTAATTCTCTCTCGGTTGGCTTTAAAACCCTGAACATTCAGCGTAGCGCAGATGACATCAGCAAGGTTCTGGGCAGTGTCAAGCTGGAATTTAATAAATTTGGCGGCATTCTAGCCAAGGCTCAGAAACATTTGAAGAACGCTTCTGGCAGCATTGATGAGCTACTGACTCGCCGAACCAATGCCATTGAAAGAACGCTACGGCACATTGAATTGTCTGACCAAGACCTTCACTTACACTTGCTCGATATTCCAGATGAAAGGGAAGACTATGAAAATTAATCAAATGAAAAAGGATGAACTGTTTGAAGGATTTTATCTGATTAAGTCAGCCGAAGTCCGACAGACCAGAGCTGGGAAGAATTACCTCGCCTTCACTTTCCAAGATGACACTGGAGTGATTGAAGGGAAATTATGGGATGCCCAGCCCCATAATGTGGCAGAATTTACAGCGGGGAAGGTCGTTCACATGCAAGGACGCCGCGAAGTCTACAATAACACCCCTCAGGTTAATCAGTTGACTCTGCGTCTGCCAAAGGCTGGTGAGCCCAACAATCCTGCTGATTTCAAAGAAAAACCACCCGTTGATCAAAAAGAACTGCGGGAATATCTGGCGCAAATGATTTTCAAGATTGAAAATCAAGTCTGGCAGCGGGTTGTGCGCTCGCTTTACAGCAAATACGATAAGGAATTCTATTCTTACCCAGCAGCGAAAACCAATCACCATGCTTTTGAATCAGGACTCGCTTTTCACACAGCTACTATGGTCAAGCTAGCGGATGCGATTGGTGACATCTATCCTCAGCTCAATAAGAGCCTTCTGTTTGCAGGGATTATGCTGCATGACTTGGCCAAGGTCATTGAGTTGAGCGGTCCAGAAAATACGGAATATACTGTCCGAGGCAATCTGATTGGCCATATTGCGCTGATTGATGAGGAACTGACCAAAACCTTGGCGGAGCTGAAAATTGATGATACCAAGGAAGATGTCATTGTTTTGCGCCATGTCCTTCTTAGTCATCACGGTCTCCTCGAATACGGCAGTCCCGTTCGTCCAAAGATTATGGAGGCCGAAATCCTGCACATGATTGACAATCTGGATGCGGAAATGATGATGATGACCACGGCTCTGTCTCTCGTTGCTCCAGGAGAAATGACCAATAAAATCTTTGCGCTGGAAAATCGTTCCTTCTATAAACCAAAAATTAATAAGTGAAATACGAAAAATGGGCATTATATTTAGTATAATGTTCGTTTTTTTGATATAGTATGATATAATGAAAAAAATAAAATAAATATTCATAGAAATCACTCCAAACTTTGAAATCGAAAGAATTGAATTACTGCTCTATGCGAGAAGAACTACGTTCTCAGATTAGTTTGTGGCTGATTTTGATGGAGTCGAATTGGTGAAAAAATGAAATTAAGAAGAAGTGAGCGCATGGTGGTTATTTCCAATTACTTGATTAACCATCCTTACCAATTAACAAGTTTAAATACATTTGCAGAAAAATATGAGTCTGCCAAGTCTTCTATTTCAGAAGACATCGTGATTATCAAACGTGCCTTTGAAGAAATCGAAATTGGTACAATTGAGACAATTACCGGTGCTGGAGGAGGTGTCGTCTTTACTCCTTCCATTTCAGAAAAGGAGGCCAAGGCTATCGTTCAAGACCTCCGCGATCAACTGTCTGAAAGTAATCGAATCCTGCCTGGCGGCTACATCTACTTATCAGATTTGCTCAGTACGCCATCTATCCTCAATAATATCGGTCGCATCATTGCCAAAGCTTTTAAAGATCAAAAGATTGATGCCGTTATGACAGTGGCGACTAAGGGGGTTCCCTTGGCCAATGCTGTCGCTAATGTTTTGAATGTTCCCTTTGTCATTGTCCGTCGCGATTTGAAAATCACTGAGGGTTCTACGGTCAGTGTCAACTATGTCTCTGGCTCTAGCGGAGATCGAATTGAGAAAATGTTTCTCTCAAAACGTAGCCTAAAGGCTGGAAGTCGAGTGCTGATTGTCGATGACTTTCTCAAGGGAGGCGGAACGGTTAATGGGATGATTAGCCTTCTGTCTGAGTTTGATTCGGAGTTGGCAGGAGTAGCGGTCTTTGCGGACAATGCGCAAGCCAATCGCGATCATCTGGAATACAAATCGCTGTTAAAGGTGACCAATATCGACGTTAAATCAAATACGATTGATGTTGAGATTGGGAATATATTTGATTAACTTTAGGAAAGAATTATGAGAAATATTTTTGATAAATTAGAAAGAGCTTCTAACCTTGTTCGTTTAGGGATCCTGGCAATAATGCTGCTTATCTTGGTTTCTGGACTTATATTTTTAAAACCAGCTCAGAAGAATACGGGCTCCGCCAAAACAGTCAGTTATAGTAGACGTTCAAGCTCCAGTAAAGCTAGTTCTACTAAGAAAGCATCGTCAGAAGATAATACGATTCAGGATGCTGAAGTAGCTGTTAAAAAGTTAGAAGAAGAGCGTACCGATGAAAGTTTGACTCAAGCACAAGCAGCGGTTGACAAGGTAAAAGATGAGGACGCTAAAGCTAAGTTTCAAGGTCGAATTCAAGCCGTAAAAGATGCAATGAAAACACCTGAGGAATCCACTGAACCTGATTCAGACCAGCAGCAGTCATTCTCTCCTACGCCTGTTGCGCCAGTTTATCGAACACCTGCCATCTCAATCGAACCACGAATACAGCCACAAGAAAGTTCGACTCCTGCACCATCCTCTAGTCCAGAAGTTACCCCAAGTCCATCTTCGGAGATACCAAGCCCGTCTTCAGATACTTCGGGCGCCTCTTCAAATACGGTGGTTCCTTCCCAGACTTCAAGTGAAAAATAAGATTGAATAGCTATTTTTGTTAGTATTTAAGTAATTATCACCAATTAGTTGTAGCAATTTTCAGATCTTTAAGATGATAATAATCAAGCAAAAGGTTGATTAAGAAGTGAAGATAAGTAAAAAATTAAGAAAACCTATTGACGAGGATATGCTTACGTGTTACAATGATAGACGGTACTTTTTACTTTTGGTCTCTCAAAAGTGTACAGAGACGTGCTGACAAATGTTGCAAAAGTACACACAGATGGTAGCTGTCACCAAGTATATCATCACCAAAATTAAAAAAATACAGGAGAATGTAGATGCCTACAATTAACCAATTGGTTCGCAAACCGCGTAAATCAAAAGTAGAAAAATCTAAATCACCAGCTTTGAACGTTGGTTACAACAGCCACAAAAAAGTTCAAACAAACGTATCTTCACCACAAAAACGTGGTGTTGCAACTCGTGTCGGAACTATGACACCTAAGAAGCCTAACTCAGCCCTTCGTAAATTTGCCCGTGTACGTTTGAGCAACTTGATCGAAGTTACAGCTTACATCCCAGGTATTGGACACAACTTGCAAGAGCACAGCGTGGTGCTTCTTCGTGGTGGACGTGTAAAAGACCTTCCAGGGGTACGTTACCATATCGTTCGTGGTGCACTTGATACAGCAGGTGTTACTGACCGTAAGCAAGGCCGTTCTAAATACGGTACTAAGCGTCCAAAAGCATAAGGAAAGGGGATAAAGATAAATGAGTCGTAAAAACCGTGCGCCTAAGCGCGAAGTATTGCCAGATCCGCTTTACAATTCACAATTAGTTACTCGTCTTATCAACCGCGTTATGCTTGATGGTAAGCGTGGTACAGCAGCTTCTATCGTTTACGGAGCTTTTGAGCAAATCAAAGAAGCTACTGGAAATGATGCACTTGAAGTATTTGAAACAGCGATGGAAAACATCATGCCTGTTCTTGAAGTACGTGCACGCCGTGTCGGTGGTTCAAACTACCAAGTACCGGTTGAAGTTCGTCCAGAACGTCGTACTACACTTGGACTTCGTTGGTTGGTAACAATTTCACGTGGTCGTGGTGAACACACTATGCAAGATCGTCTTGCAAAAGAAATCATGGATGCTGCTAACAACACTGGTGCAGCAGTTAAGAAACGCGAAGATACTCACCGTATGGCTGAAGCTAACCGTGCCTTCGCACACTTCCGTTGGTAAGATCATGATACTAAGAGCGCTAAAGGCACAAGGCAAAAATAGGAAACTGATGTAGTGTTTGAAGAACACAAAGCAGTTTGTCTTTTTTGCGCAGGGCCTCGCTCGGGTTCAAATTAGCTAAAAATATTATTCTTAGCTATAATTCAATTGATCGTCTTGTAAGTTGAAACCAACAAAAAACAAGATAAACATTGAGAACGGGTAGGTCCTGCCTATCCGTTTTTTCTAAATAATGTTATAATAGATTGTAAAATAAAAAAATAGGAGAAACTAACCTCATGGCACGCGAATTTTCACTTGAAAAAACTCGTAATATCGGTATCATGGCTCACGTCGATGCTGGTAAGACAACTACAACTGAGCGTATCCTTTACTATACTGGTAAAATCCACAAAATCGGTGAAACTCACGAAGGTGCGTCACAAATGGACTGGATGGAGCAAGAGCAAGAACGTGGTATCACTATCACATCTGCTGCGACAACAGCTCAATGGAACAACCACCGCGTAAACATCATCGACACACCAGGACACGTGGACTTCACAATCGAAGTACAACGCTCTCTTCGTGTATTGGATGGTGCGGTTACCGTTCTTGACTCACAATCAGGTGTTGAGCCTCAAACTGAAACAGTTTGGCGTCAAGCAACTGAGTACGGAGTTCCACGTATCGTATTTGCTAACAAAATGGACAAAATCGGTGCTGACTTCCTTTACTCAGTAAGCACACTTCACGATCGTCTTCAAGCAAATGCTCATCCAATTCAATTGCCAATCGGTGCTGAAGATGACTTCCGTGGTATCATTGACTTGATCAAGATGAAAGCTGAAATCTATACTAACGACCTTGGTACAGATATCCTTGAAGAAGATATTCCAGCTGAATACCTTGAACAAGCTCAAGAATATCGTGAAAAATTGGTGGAAGCAGTTGCTGAAACTGATGAAGAATTGATGATGAAATACCTTGAGGGTGAAGAAATCACTAATGAAGAATTGAAAGCTGGTATCCGTAAAGCAACTATCAATGTTGAATTCTTCCCAGTATTGTGTGGTTCTGCCTTCAAGAACAAAGGTGTTCAATTGATGCTTGATGCGGTTATCGACTACCTTCCAAGCCCACTTGACATCCCAGCGATCAAAGGTATCAACCCAGATACAGACGAAGAAGAAACTCGTCCAGCATCTGATGAAGAGCCATTCGCAGCTCTTGCCTTCAAGATCATGACTGACCCATTCGTAGGTCGTTTGACATTCTTCCGTGTTTACTCAGGTGTACTTCAATCAGGTTCTTACGTATTGAATACTTCTAAAGGTAAACGTGAACGTATCGGACGTATCCTTCAAATGCACGCTAACAGCCGTCAAGAAATTGACACAGTTTACTCAGGTGATATCGCTGCTGCCGTTGGTTTGAAAGATACTACAACCGGTGACTCATTGACAGATGAAAAAGCTAAAATCATTCTTGAGTCAATCAACGTTCCAGAACCAGTTATCCAATTGATGGTTGAGCCAAAATCTAAAGCAGACCAAGACAAGATGGGTATTGCCCTTCAAAAATTGGCTGAAGAAGATCCAACATTCCGCGTTGAAACAAACGTTGAAACTGGTGAAACAGTTATCTCTGGTATGGGTGAGCTTCACTTGGATGTCCTTGTTGACCGTATGCGTCGTGAGTTCAAGGTTGAAGCGAACGTAGGTGCTCCTCAAGTATCTTACCGTGAAACATTCCGCGCTTCTACTCAAGCACGTGGATTCTTCAAACGTCAGTCTGGTGGTAAAGGTCAATTCGGTGATGTATGGATTGAATTTACTCCAAACGAAGAAGGAAAAGGATTCGAGTTTGAAAATGCTATCGTCGGTGGTGTGGTTCCTCGTGAATTCATCCCAGCGGTTGAAAAAGGTTTGATTGAGTCAATGGCGAATGGTGTCCTTGCTGGATACCCAATCGTTGACGTGAAAGCTAAACTTTACGATGGTTCATACCACGATGTCGACTCATCTGAAACAGCCTTCAAGGTTGCGGCTTCACTTGCTTTGAAAGAAGCTGCTAAGACTGCACAACCAGCTATCCTTGAGCCGATGATGCTTGTAACCGTCACTGTTCCCGAAGAAAACCTTGGTGACGTTATGGGTCACGTAACAGCTCGTCGTGGACGTGTTGACGGTATGGAAGCACATGGTAACAGCCAAATCGTTCGTGCTTATGTTCCTCTTGCTGAAATGTTTGGTTATGCGACTGTTCTTCGTTCTGCAACACAAGGACGTGGTACCTTCATGATGGTATTTGACCACTACGAAGATGTACCTAAGTCAGTACAAGAAGAAATCATTAAGAAACACCGTGGTGAATAATTCACTACACGACGCTCGCTTCTAGCGGGCGTTTTTTCTTTTTGGAATCGAAATATGAAATTTATGAAAAATATCGAAAATACATGAAAGAAAATTTGTTACTTGTTAATAATAATGAAATCAGTTGCAATTTTACTTAATAAGGTATATAATAGATATGTTGAAAGGTGATTTGTAGTGATTCAAGTTACTCTTTTCACATAAAATTTTTTTTGATTTTCATAAGGAGGAAATCACTAATGGTAGTTAAAGTTGGTATTAACGGTTTCGGTCGTATCGGTCGTCTTGCTTTCCGTCGTATCCAAAACGTAGAAGGTGTTGAAGTTACTCGCATCAACGACCTTACAGATCCAGTTATGCTTGCACACTTGTTGAAATACGACACAACTCAAGGTCGTTTCGATGGTACTGTTGAAGTTAAAGAAGGTGGATTTGAAGTTAACGGTAAATTCGTTAAAGTTTCTGCTGAACGTGACCCAGAACAAATTGATTGGGCTACTGACGGTGTAGAAATCGTTCTTGAAGCAACTGGTTTCTTTGCTAAGAAAGATGCTGCTGAAAAACACCTTAAAGGTGGAGCTAAGAAAGTTGTTATCACTGCTCCTGGTGGAAACGATGTTAAAACAATCGTATTTAACACTAACCACGACGTTCTTGATGGTACTGAAACAGTTATCTCAGGTGCTTCATGTACTACAAACTGTTTGGCTCCAATGGCTAAAGCACTTCAAGACAACTTCGGTGTTGTAGAAGGATTGATGACTACTATCCACGCCTACACTGGTGACCAAATGATCCTTGACGGACCACACCGTGGTGGTGACCTTCGTCGTGCTCGCGCTGGTGCTGCTAACATCGTTCCTAACTCAACTGGTGCTGCTAAGGCTATCGGTCTTGTAATCCCAGAATTGAACGGTAAACTTGATGGTTCTGCACAACGCGTTCCAACTCCAACTGGATCAGTTACTGAATTGGTAGCAGTTCTTGAAAAGAACGTTACTGTTGATGAAGTAAACGCAGCTATGAAAGCAGCAGCTAACGAATCATACGGTTACACAGAAGATCCAATCGTATCTTCAGATATCGTAGGTATGTCTTACGGTTCATTGTTCGACGCAACTCAAACTAAAGTTCTTGACGTTGACGGTAAACAATTGGTTAAAGTTGTATCATGGTACGACAACGAAATGTCTTACACTGCACAACTTGTACGTACTCTTGAATACTTTGCAAAAATCGCTAAATAATTCAATTGTATAAAGAAGAGATCCGAATGGATCTCTTCTTGTTTTGTAGAACAGCTTGAAGGAGTGGCTATTGGAAATCAACTCGATCATCTAGCAGCATTAGCATTTATCAGAAAAATGAGAATCGTGTAGTCTTTCATCTATCTTTAATTGGAGAAAAGGATAAGCCATGAATTTTTGCTATCACTTTTGTAGATTTTGTGATATAATTAACACGTATAAAAAAAGAAGGAGTCATATCTAATGGCAAAATTGACTGTTAAAGACGTTGAATTGAAAGGGAAAAAAGTTCTCGTTCGTGTTGACTTCAACGTACCTGTAAAAGATGGCATGATTACAAACGACAACCGTATCACTGCAGCTCTTCCAACTATCAAGTACATCCTTGAACAAGGTGGACGTGCAATCCTCTTCTCTCACCTTGGCCGTGTAAAAGAAGAAGCAGACAAAGCTGGTAAATCACTCGCTCCTGTAGCTGCTGACTTGGCTGCTAAATTGGGACAAGAAGTTAAATTTATCCCAGGTGTTACACGTGGTGCTGAATTGGAAGCCGCTGTTAATGCTCTAGAAGATGGACAAGTTCTCTTGGTTGAAAACACTCGTTTCGAAGATGTTGATGGCAAGAAAGAATCTAAAAATGATCCTGAACTTGGTAAATACTGGGCATCACTTGGAGATGGTATCTTCGTAAACGATGCATTCGGTACAGCTCACCGTGCACACGCATCTAACGTTGGTATCTCAGCAAACGTTGAAAAAGCAGTTGCTGGTTTCCTTCTTGAAAACGAAATTGCCTACATCCAAGAAGCAGTTGAAGCTCCAGAACGTCCATTCGTAGCGATCCTTGGTGGTTCAAAAGTTTCAGACAAGATCGGTGTTATCGAAAACTTGCTTGAAAAAGCTGATAAAGTTCTTATCGGTGGTGGGATGACTTACACATTCTACAAAGCGCAAGGTATCGAAATCGGTAACTCACTTGTAGAAGAAGATAAATTGGATGTTGCAAAAGCTCTTCTTGAAAAAGCAAACGGCAAATTGATCTTGCCAGTTGACTCAAAAGAAGCAAACGCATTTGCTGACTACACTGAAGTGAAAGATACTGAAGGTGAAGCAGTAGATCCAGGCTTCCTTGGTTTGGATATCGGTCCTAAATCTATCGCTAAATTCGACGAAGCCTTGACTGGTGCGAAAACAGTTGTATGGAACGGACCAATGGGTGTGTTTGAAAACCCAGACTTCCAAGCTGGTACAATCGGTGTCATGGACGCTATCGTGAAACAACCTGGCGTAAAATCAATCATCGGTGGTGGTGACTCAGCTGCTGCAGCGATCAACCTTGGCCGTGCAGACAAGTTCTCATGGATTAGTACGGGCGGAGGCGCTTCTATGGAGCTTCTTGAAGGTAAAGTTCTTCCAGGACTTGCAGCTTTGACTGAAAAATGATATTTGTAACGAAAAGAGTTGGGAAACCAACTCTTTTTCTTTTGTCCACGTAGGTGTCTGAGGAAATGGGCTTTTGGCTTCTATTTTCCTAATGAGTAATCAATAATGGGAAATATAGTTAGAAATACAGTAGAAGCTGGCTATGCATTCTTGTAGGATACAAACAATAAACTGGATGGACAGAGCCTTTTTGTTAGAAAATATGTTAGAATAGAGATAGTTTACTTTTAAAAGGGAAAAGGCATGAGCTATTTTAGTAAGTACAAATTTGATAAATCAAAGTTTCGCTTGGGTATGAGGACGATGAAAACAGGGATAGCGGTTTTTATTGTCCTACTCATTTTTGGCATGTTTGGCTGGAAGGGGCTCCAAATTGGAGCTTTGACAGCGGTGTTTAGCCTGCGAGAAGATTTTGATAAAAGTGTTCATTTCGGAACTTCCCGTATTTTAGGAAATAGTGTCGGGGGCTTTTATGCCTTGCTATTCTATCTGTTGGGAAATTTATTGAACGGCCAATTTTGGGTGACCTTAGTATTTGTGCCAATCTGTACGATGCTGACGATCATGACCAATGTTGCTATGAACAATAAGGCTGGGGTGATTGGTGGTGTTTCAGCTATGCTGATTATCACTCTCTCCATTAGTCCAGAAGATACTATTTTATACGTTTTTGCTAGAGTTTTTGAAACCTTTATGGGGGTCTTTGTCGCAATAGTTGTAAATTCGGATGTGGATAGAATTAAGAATTTCTTTAAGTCTATAAATTAAAATGTGTGAGAAAATCTCACATTGATTGTTGACATACAAAAAAAATTAGTTATAATAGTGCATAGAGAGGAAAAAAATGAAGGAAAAAGAGTTTCGCCGAAATATGGCAGTCTTTCCCATAGGTAGCGTTATGAAGTTGACGGACTTATCTGCCCGTCAGATTCGATATTATGAGGAGCAAAACCTCATCACTCCCCTTCGGAATGAGGGCAATCGTCGAATGTATTCTCTGAATGATATGGACCGACTTTTGGAAATTAAGGATTATATTTCTGAAGGCTATAATATCGCTGCTATTAAAAAGAAATATGCTGAGCGTGAAGCTAAATCCCACAAAACGATTAGTGAAAAGGAAGTCCGTCGAGCTCTCCACAATGATATTTTACAGCAAGGTCGTTTTGGCTCTTCTCTGCCAACCTTTGGTCACATGCGTCGACCATAAACTATTTTTTAAAACTATAAGGAGTTACCCATGCCCATTACAGCAGCTGATATTCGTCGCGAAGTAAAAGAAAAAAACGTCACTTTTATCCGTCTTATGTTCTCTGATATTTTGGGAACCATGAAAAACGTTGAAATTCCAGCAACGGATGAGCAGCTTGAAAAGGTCTTATCAAATAAGGCTATGTTTGACGGTTCGTCTATCGAGGGATTTGTTCGGATCAATGAATCTGACATGTATCTTTATCCTGATTTGGATACTTGGACAGTTTTTCCTTGGGGAGATGAAAATGGCAGTGTAGCAGGCTTGATCTGTGATGTTTATACGACAGAACATGTTCCCTTTGCAGGAGATCCTCGTAGTAATCTAAAGCGAGCTCTCAAACATATGGAAGCATTGGGCTTCAAGTCTTTTAATCTTGGTCCTGAGCCAGAATTTTTCCTTTTCAAATTGGATGAAAATGGCGATCCGACACTGGAAGTGAATGACAAGGGTGGATACTTTGACTTGGCGCCGACAGACTTGGCGGATAATACCCGTCGAGAAATTGTCAATGTTTTGACTAAGATGGGGTTTGAAGTAGAAGCGAGTCACCATGAGGTGGCAGTCGGTCAGCACGAGATTGACTTTAAGTATGATGAAGTGCTTCGCGCTTGTGATAAGATTCAGATTTTCAAGTTGGTGGTGAAAACCATTGCTCGTAAGCACGGCCTCTATGCGACCTTTATGGCTAAGCCCAAGTTTGGTATTGCTGGTTCTGGTATGCACTGCAATATGTCCCTCTTTGACCAAGATGGAAATAATGCATTTTATGATCCAGAGGATCCAAAAGGAATGCAGTTATCTGAAACGGCCTACTATTTTTTGGGTGGCTTGATTAAGCATGCTTATAATTATACGGCTATCATGAATCCGACGGTTAACTCTTACAAACGCTTGGTGCCAGGCTTTGAGGCGCCGGTTTACATCGCTTGGGCTGGGCAAAATCGCTCGCCTTTGGTTCGGGTGCCAGCATCGCGCGGCATGGGAACTCGCTTGGAGTTGCGTTCAGTCGACCCTATGGCTAATCCTTATATTGCTATGGCAGTGCTCCTAGAAGTGGGACTGCATGGAGTGGAAAATAAAATCGAAGCGCCAGCTCCAATCGAGGAAAATATCTATGTGATGACAGCTGAGGAGCGCAAGGAAGCTGGTATTACAGACCTGCCATCTACTCTCCATAATGCCCTTAAGGCTTTAACCGAAGATGAGGTCGTCAAGGCAGCCTTGGGTAACCATATCTATACTAGCTTTGTTGAAGCCAAGCGGATTGAATGGGCTAGCTATGCGACCTTCGTTTCCCAATGGGAAATTGATAATTATTTGGACTTATATTAATGAATTCTAAAACAGGACTTGAAAAAGTCCTGTTTTTGTATGGAAACAAGATATTTTCAGTTTTTAACTGTTGTATTTCCAATCTTTTTCATGCTTTTGTATCCAGAATGTACGGGAAAAGCTTGTAAAATATATTTAAAAGTGATACACTTAAAGCATAAAAACACGAAAGGCGAATAATAAAATGTCAAACAAGTTGTTATATTCGGGAAAAGCAAAGGATATTTTTGCGACAGAAGATGAGCAGGTGATTTTGTCCCGCTACAAGGATCAAGCAACTGCTTTTAATGGTGTCAAAAAGGAGCAGATTGCGGGTAAGGGAGTCTTAAACAATCAGATTTCAGCCTTTATCTTTGAAAAGTTGAACGCTGCCGGTGTAGCAACGCATTTTATCGAGAAAATCTCAGATACAGATCAGCTTAATAAGAAAGTTGATATTATTCCCTTGGAAGTGGTATTGCGCAACTATACGGCGGGCTCTTTCTCTAAACGCTTTGGTGTGGAAGAAGGGATCGCCTTGGAAACGCCGATCGTCGAATTTTACTATAAAAACGATGATTTGGATGATCCCTTTATCAATGACGAGCATGTGAAATTCCTACAGATTGCGGATGACCAGCAGATTGCTTACTTGAAGGAAGAAACCCGTCGTATCAATGAGTTCTTGAAAGCTTGGTTTGCTGAGATTGGTCTTAAGTTGATTGATTTTAAGCTAGAATTCGGTTTTGATAAGGAAGGCAAGATTATCTTGGCAGACGAATTTTCACCAGATAACTGCCGTTTGTGGGATGCGGATGGCAACCACATGGACAAGGATGTTTTCCGCCGTGGCTTGGGTGAATTGACAGACGTTTATGAGATTGTCTGGGAAAAGTTGCAAGGATTGAAATAATCTGTTTGCAATAACCATGAGTTCGTTTGGGAATATTGCAAGAGCTGAAATAAAGGGATAAGAATTAATGGATAAACGTATTTTTGTTGAAAAAAAGGCTGATTTTCAGGTCAAATCAGAGAGTTTGGTGAGAGAACTCCAACATAACTTGGGACTGTCAACTTTGAAAAGTATTCGCATTGTGCAAGTGTATGATGTCTTTGATTTGGCAGAGGATTTGTTTGCGCCTGCAGAGAAACACATCTTCTCTGAGCAGGTGACAGACCATGTCTTGGATGAAGCGGCTGTGCAGGCGGATCTTGCCAACTATGCTTTCTTTGCCATTGAAAGTTTGCCAGGACAGTTTGACCAGCGCGCAGCTTCTTCACAGGAATCCTTACTTTTGCTAGGAAGTTCTAGTGACGTGACAGTCAACACAGCCCAACTTTACTTGGTTAATAAAGATATTGATACGACTGAGTTGGAAGCGGTCAAGAACTACCTGCTCAATCCAGTTGATTCTCGTTTCAAGGACATCACGACAGGGATTGCCAAGCAGGAATTTTCAGAGTCAGACAAGACCATTCCTAAATTGACATTCTTTGAAAGCTATACAGCAGAAGACTTTGCCCGCTACAAGGCAGAGCAAGGGATGGCTATGGAAGTGGACGATTTGCTCTTTATCCAAGACTATTTCAAGTCAATCGGGCGCGTGCCGACGGAAACAGAGCTTAAGGTTTTGGACACTTACTGGTCTGACCACTGTCGTCACACGACTTTTGAGACCGAGTTGAGACAGATTGATTTCTCAGCTTCTAAGTTCCAAAAGCAATTGCAGGCGACCTATGATAAGTATATTGCCATGCGTGAGGAACTAGGTCGGTCTGAAAAACCACAAACCTTGATGGATATGGCGACTATTTTTGGTCGTTATGAGCGTGCTAATGGACGTTTGGATGACATGGAAGTGTCTGATGAAATCAATGCCTGCTCAGTCGAAATCGAAGTGGATGTGGATGGTATCAAGGAACCTTGGCTCCTCATGTTTAAAAACGAAACCCACAACCACCCAACTGAAATCGAACCATTTGGTGGAGCGGCTACTTGTATCGGTGGCGCCATTCGTGACCCATTGTCAGGACGTTCTTATGTTTACCAAGCTATGCGGATTTCGGGTGCAGGTGACATTACAGTACCGATTTCAGAAACTCGCGCTGGTAAATTGCCACAACAAGTCATTTCTAAGACAGCGGCTCACGGTTACTCTTCTTATGGGAACCAAATTGGTCTGGCGACGACCTACGTTCGTGAGTATTTCCACCCAGGCTTTGTAGCTAAACGCATGGAGTTAGGTGCCGTTGTTGGTGCGGCTCCCAAGGGCAACGTTGTCCGTGAAAAACCGGAAGTAGGCGATGTGATCATTCTTCTTGGTGGTAAGACAGGCCGTGATGGTGTCGGTGGTGCGACGGGCTCTTCTAAGGTTCAAACGGTTGAGTCTGTGGAAACTGCTGGAGCTGAGGTTCAAAAAGGGAATGCTATCGAAGAACGCAAGATTCAACGTCTTTTCCGTAATGGCGCTGTCACTCGTCTTATCAAGAAATCTAACGACTTTGGTGCAGGTGGTGTCTGTGTAGCTATCGGTGAATTGGCAGACGGTCTTGAAATCGACCTCAACAAGGTTCCTCTTAAATACCAAGGCTTGAACGGTACAGAAATTGCCATCTCTGAATCACAAGAACGGATGGCGGTCGTGGTTCGTCCTGAGGACGTAGATGTCTTCGTTGCTGAATGTAACAAAGAAAATATTGATGCTGTTGTGGTTGCGACAGTGACTGAGAAACCAAATCTAGTCATGCACTGGAATGGTGAGACAATCGTGGACTTGGAGCGTCGTTTCCTTGATACCAATGGTGTGCGCGTGGTTGTCGATGCCAAGGTAGTGGACAAGGATGTCAAACTTCCAGAAGAACGCACAACAAGCGCTGACACACTTGAAGCTGATACCCTTGCGGTTCTATCTGATTTGAATCATGCGAGTCAAAAAGGCTTGCAAACCATCTTTGACTGTTCGGTCGGTCGTTCAACGGTCAATCACCCACTTGGTGGTCGCTACCAACTCACTCCAACTGAGGCATCTGTACAGAAATTGCCAGTTCAACACGGTGTGACTCACACTGCGTCAGTCATGGCCCAAGGATTCAACCCTTACGTGGCAGAATGGTCTCCATACCACGGTGCTGCTTATGCGGTTATCGAAGCAACTGCTCGTTTGGTTGCTACTGGTGCCAACTGGTCCAAGTCTCGCTTCTCTTACCAAGAATATTTCGAGCGCATGGACAAGCAGGCTGAGCGTTTTGGTCAGCCAGTAGCAGCTCTTCTAGGCTCTATCGAAGCACAAATCCAACTTGGTTTGCCATCTATCGGTGGTAAGGACTCCATGTCTGGTACTTTTGAAGAATTGACTGTACCGCCAACCTTGGTTGCCTTTGGGGTGACAACAGCAGATGGCCGTAAGGTGCTTTCTCCTGAGTTCAAGACTGCTGGTGAAAACATCTACTACATCCCAGGTCAAGCCTTGGTACAAGAGATTGATTTTGACTTGATTAAGTCTAACTTTGCTCACTTTGAAGCCATCCAAGCTGATCACAAAGTAACATCTGCATCAGCTGTCAAATACGGTGGTATCGTCGAAAGTTTGGCCCTTGCTACCTTTGGGAACCATATCGGTGCAGAGGTGACCTTGCCTGAACTTAAAACGGCTTTGACAGCTCAATTGGGCGGATTTGTCTTCACCTCTCCTGAAGAAATTACTGGGGTAGAGAAGATCGGTCAAACGAGCGCAGACTTTGCTCTCCTTGTCAACGGTGTGAAGCTAGATGGACAGAAACTGGATAGTGCCTTCCAAGGAAAACTAGAAGGAGTTTACCCAACTGAATTTGCACAAGCCAAAGAATTGGCAGAAGTGCCAGCTGTCGCTTCTAAGGCAGTCATCAAAGCCAAGGAAACTATTGAAAAACCTGTGGTTTACATCCCAGTCTTCCCAGGTACCAACTCAGAATATGACTCAGCCAAGGCATTCGAAAAAGAAGGTGCAGAGGTCAACTTGGTGCCATTTGTGACCTTGAATGAAGAAGCCATTGTCAAGTCAGTTGAAACTATGGTTGACAACATCGGCAAGGCTAATATCCTCTTCTTTGCAGGTGGCTTCTCGGCTGCGGATGAGCCAGATGGATCAGCTAAATTTATTGTCAATATCTTGCTTAATGAAAAAGTGCGTGCAGCCATTGATAGCTTTATTGCTCGTGGTGGCTTGATTATCGGTATCTGTAATGGATTCCAGGCCTTGGTCAAATCAGGTCTTCTTCCGTACGGGAACTTCGAGGATGCTAACAGTACTAGTCCAACCCTCTTCTACAATGATGCCAACCAGCACGTGGCCAAGATGGTGGAAACTCGAATTGCCAATACCAACTCACCATGGTTGGCTGGCGTGCAAGTGGGCGATATCCATGCCATCCCAGTATCGCACGGTGAAGGGAAATTTGTCGTGACAGCTGAGGAATTTGCGGAGCTCCGTGACAATGGCCAAATCTTCAGCCAATACGTTGACTTTGAGGGTAAACCAAGCATGGATTCTAAGTATAATCCGAATGGTTCTGTCCATGCCATCGAAGGAATTACCAGCAAGAACGGCCAAATCATCGGTAAAATGGGACACTCAGAACGTTATGAAGACGGTCTTTTCCAAAATATCCCAGGAAATAAAGACCAGCACCTGTTCGCGTCAGCTGTGCGTTATTTCACAGGGAAATAAAAGGTATAAAAAATGACATATGAAGTAAAATCTCTTAATGAAGAATGCGGTGTTTTCGGTATTTGGGGACATCCAGATGCTGCTAAAATGACCTATTTTGGGCTCCACAGTCTTCAGCACCGTGGTCAGGAGGGGGCTGGAATCCTCTCCAATGATCAGGGGCAATTGAAGCGCCATCGTGATATGGGGCTTCTATCAGAAGTTTTCAAAAATCCTACCAAATTGGATAAACTGACAGGAACTGCTGCCATCGGTCATGTGCGTTATGCGACCGCAGGAGAAGCTTCTGTAGATAACATCCAGCCTTTCATTTTTCGCTTTCATGATATGCAGTTTGGCTTGGCCCATAATGGAAATCTGACCAATGCCGAATCGCTCAAGAAAGAATTGGAACAAAGAGGTGCTATTTTCAGCTCAACCTCTGATTCAGAAATCTTAGCTCATTTGATTCGTCGTAGTCACAATCCTAGTTTGATGGGCAAAATCAAGGAAGCGCTCAGTCTTGTTAAAGGTGGCTTTGCTTATATCTTGTTGTTTGAGGACAAGTTGATTGCGGCGCTTGACCCTAATGGTTTCCGTCCGCTTTCTATTGGGAAAATGACCAACGGAGCGGTGGTGGTTTCCTCCGAAACCTGTGCTTTTGAAGTTATTGGTGCTGAGTGGATTCGTGATGTAAAACCAGGAGAGATTGTAATCGTGGATGACAATGGGATTCAGTACGATAGCTATACGAATGATACTCAGCTCGCGATCTGCTCTATGGAGTATATCTACTTTGCTCGTCCTGACTCTAATATCCATGGTGTTAACGTCCATACGGCCCGCAAACGTATGGGAGCTCAATTGGCGCGTGAATTCAAGCATGAAGCAGATATCGTGGTTGGTGTGCCAAATTCATCACTCAGTGCAGCCATGGGATTTGCAGAAGAATCTGGTCTGCCAAATGAAATGGGGCTGATCAAAAACCAATACACGCAACGCACCTTTATCCAACCGACTCAAGAATTGCGGGAGCAAGGGGTACGGATGAAACTGTCTGCCGTTTCGGGTGTTGTTAAAGGCAAACGTGTGGTCATGATTGATGATTCCATTGTTCGTGGGACGACCTCTCGCCGTATCGTTCAGCTTTTGAAAGAAGCGGGTGCGTCCGAGGTTCACGTTGCTATTGGCAGTCCTGCGCTAGCTTATCCATGCTTCTATGGGATTGATATCCAGACGCGTCAGGAGCTGATTGCGGCCAATCATACGGTCGAGGAAACTCGCCAAATCATTGGTGCGGATAGTCTGACTTATCTTTCGATTGATGGTTTGATTGATTCTATCGGCATCGAAACAGATGCGCCAAACGGTGGTCTCTGTGTCGCTTACTTTGACGGCGACTACCCAACTCCTCTCTACGACTATGAAGCAGACTATCGTAGAAGTTTGGAAGAAAAGACCAGCTTTTATAAATAGGCGGAAGAAGGCTCTCCATTAAAGGAAAGGAATAAACAAATGACAAATAAAAATGCTTATGCGCAATCCGGTGTGGATGTTGAAGCGGGTTATGAAGTTGTTGAACGGATCAAAAAGCACGTAGCTCGTACGGAGCGTGCAGGTGTCATGGGAGCTCTGGGTGGTTTTGGTGGCATGTTTGACCTTTCAAAAACAGGTGTCAAAGAGCCTGTCTTGATTTCAGGGACTGACGGTGTCGGAACCAAGCTCATGCTGGCTATCAAGTATGACAAGCATGACACGATTGGGCAGGACTGTGTGGCCATGTGTGTCAATGACATCATTGCTGCAGGCGCTGAACCCCTCTATTTCCTCGACTATGTGGCGACAGGGAAGAATGAACCAGCCAAGCTAGAACAAGTCGTCGCTGGTGTGGCAGAAGGTTGTGTGCAGGCAGGCGCTGCTCTCATCGGTGGGGAAACGGCTGAAATGCCGGGTATGTATGGCGAAGATGACTACGACTTGGCTGGATTTGCGGTCGGTGTGGCTGAAAAATCTCAAATCATTGACGGTTCAAAGGTGGCAGAAGGAGATATTCTTCTCGGACTTGCTTCGAGTGGTATTCACTCCAATGGTTACTCACTCGTGCGTCGTGTCTTTGCGGACTACACAGGTGAGGAAGTCTTGCCAGAATTGGAAGGCAAGAAACTCAAGGAAGTCCTTCTTGAGCCGACTCGTATCTATGTCAAGGCTGTCTTGCCACTCATCAAGGAAGGGCTGGTCAACGGCATTGCCCACATCACAGGTGGTGGTTTTATCGAGAATGTCCCTCGTATGTTTGCAGATAACTTGGCTGCAGAGATTGAGGAAAGCAAGGTTCCAGTCTTACCAATCTTCAAAGCTCTTGAAAAATACGGTGAAATCAAACACGAAGAAATGTTTGAAATCTTCAATATGGGTGTGGGACTCATGTTGGCAGTTAGCCCTGAAAATGTAGATCGTGTCAAGGAATTGCTGGATGAACCAGTCTATGAAATTGGTCGCATCGTCAAGAAAGAAAACGAAAGTGTCATCATCAAATGAAAAAAATAGCAGTTTTTGCCTCTGGTAATGGCTCAAATTTTCAGGTGATTGCCGAACAATTTCCGGTGGAGTTTGTCTTTTCAGACCATCGTGACGCCTATGTGCTCGAGCGTGCAGACAATCTCGGCGTTCTGTCCTATGCTTTTGAACTCAAGGAGTTCGAGAACAAGGCAGACTACGAAGCAGCCCTTGTCGAACTCTTGGAAGAACACCATATTGACTTGGTTTGCCTCGCCGGCTACATGAAAATCGTTGGGCCAACCTTATTGGAGGCTTATGAAGATCGAATCATCAACATTCATCCAGCCTACCTGCCAGAATTTCCAGGTGCTCATGGGATTGAGGATGCTTGGAATGCTGGGATTGCTGAGAGTGGCGTGACCATTCACTGGGTGGACTCTGGTGTGGATACAGGCAAGGTCATCAAACAAGTCCGTGTACCACGTCTAGCTGATGATACCATCGAAAGCTTTGAAGCTCGCATTCATGAAGCGGAGTACAAGCTGTATCCGGAGGTTCTGGGTAGCTTGGGAGTGGAGAGAAAACAATGAAAAAATCACAAGCCAAAGGATATTTATTAGAAATTGTATTGGCTAAGTTATTAAAAGTTAATGGATATGATTTAGTAACGAGTGCAGAAAATGAGATTGTAGATTTAGATAGGAATGGCCTAAATGTTAAAGGGAGAGGTGGCTATCATCAATTTGACTCGTTAGGAACATTTCGTATTACACCACCATTTTCTTATCCTATACGTTTATTTTTAGAGGCTAAATTCTATACAAGTAATAAGGTAGGTATTGATAGAGTTAGAATGGGAATAGGTATTCTACAAGATGTAAATACTAATTATTCCACAGTTGAGATGACAAGTGAAGAGTTAAAGCTACCTAAATATAATTATAATTATGCTCTTTTTTCTACATCAGGATTTACAAATGATGCTCAAAGATTGGCTATCGCCCATAAGATTTACTTAATGGACTTATCGTCTGGTTATTATAGATGGATTAGAGATTTTATAAATCAAATTGTGGATGAATTATTTTTTAGTCACAGTAATAGTGGCGATGATATTAGTAGTGATGATTTTAATCATTTTAAAGAAAAGTTTTCTAGTCGGATTAATAATTTAAGCTATGATCAACTTTATAGATGGTTTGATTTCAATATTCAACAATCAGTTGTAAATGAATTTGTAGACAAAATGCAAACTGTTAGAAGTATTTATATAGCGAGCACAAAGAGTTCGCAAATCATAGCACTTATACCTGATAATGATGATGTGTTTCGTGATTCGCTACGTGGAAACCCACATCAAGAAGTAACTATCACTTGGAATGACAATGAGAATGATGTATGGATAATTGAACCAACTGGAGGTGATGAACAATATAGACTTACATTCCAATTACCATCTATTATTCAAGATTATATTTTCAATAATTCAGTAAATCAAGATCAGAGAGCTTTTAGGGAAAAAGGAGAAAGTTTTGGATTGTTATCATTTATCGCCTATCTTGATGGAAGAAATCCTACTTTGTGCACATTAAAATTTAATGAAGAAGAAACGAAACGCTTGGTAGATCGCTATAATAACCGGTTCAGATTGGAGAATAATAATGACTAAACGCGCCTTAATCAGCGTCTCAGACAAAGCGGGCATTGTTGAATTTGCCCAAGAACTCAAAAAACTTGGTTGGGACATCATCTCAACAGGTGGTACCAAAGTTGCCCTTGACAATGCTGGGGTGGAGACCATTGCGATCGATGACGTGACTGGTTTTCCAGAGATGATGGACGGTCGCGTCAAGACCCTCCATCCAAATATCCACGGTGGCCTCCTTGCTCGTCGTGACTTGGATAGTCACCTAGAAGCAGCCAAGAACAATAAGATTGAGCTCATCGACCTTGTAGTTGTCAATCTCTATCCTTTCAAGGAAACGATTCTCAAGCCAGATGTGACCTATGCAGATGCGGTGGAAAATATCGATATCGGTGGGCCATGTATGCTTCGTTCAGCAGCTAAAAACCATGCCAGCGTGACAGTTGTGGTAGACCCTGCTGACTATGCTGTGGTTTTGGACGAATTGTCAGCCAATGGTGAAACGACTTACGAAACGCGTCAACGTTTGGCGGCTAAGGTTTTCCGTCACACAGCAGCTTATGATGCCTTGATTGCAGAATACTTCACAGCTCAAGTGGGCGAAGCAAAACCAGAAAAACTCACTTTGACCTATGACCTCAAGCAAGCCATGCGCTATGGGGAAAATCCTCAGCAGGATGCGGACTTCTACCAAAAAGCTTTGCCGACAGACTACTCAATTGCATCAGCGAAACAGCTTAACGGTAAGGAATTGTCCTTTAACAATATCCGTGATGCTGATGCTGCCATTCGTATTATCCGTGACTTCAAAGACCGTCCAACCGTTGTAGCTCTCAAACACATGAACCCATGTGGAATCGGTCAAGCTGATGACATCGAGACTGCTTGGGACTATGCTTATGAGTCTGATTCAGTGTCTATCTTCGGTGGTATTGTCGTTCTCAACCGTGAGGTGGATGCTGCGACCGCTGAGAAGATGCACGGCGTCTTCCTTGAAATCATCATCGCACCGAGCTATACAGATGAGGCGCTAGCCATTTTGACCAACAAAAAGAAAAACTTGCGTATCCTTGCCTTGCCATTTGACGCTCAAGAGGCTAGTGAAGTGGAAGCAGAATACACAGGTGTTGTCGGTGGACTTCTCGTGCAAAACCAAGACGTGGTCAAAGAGAGCCCAGCTGATTGGCAAGTGGTGACCAAACGTCAACCAACCGAGACAGAAGCGACAGCCCTTGAGTTCGCTTGGAAAGCCATCAAGTACGTCAAATCAAACGGTATCATTGTGACCAACGACCACATGACACTTGGCGTTGGCCCAGGTCAAACTAACCGTGTGGCTTCTGTTCGCATCGCCATTGACCAAGCTAAAGACCGCCTTGACGGCGCTGTGCTTGCTTCAGATGCCTTCTTCCCATTCGCGGATAACGTGGAAGAAATCGCCAAAGCTGGCATCAAGGCGATTATCCAGCCAGGTGGCTCCGTCCGTGACCAAGAATCTATCGAAGCGGCGGATAAATATGGTTTGACCATGGTCTTCACAGGCGTGAGACATTTTAGACATTAAGGAGATTTATATTGGAGAAAATGCTTAAATCTTTTCTCCAATTTTTTTGCGCAAAAAAACTCCCAAAAGAATGAATATATCATCTTTTGGGAGTTGATTTTTATAGGGACTTAGCAGAATTAGAAAGAAAGTCCACTTTGGAAAGCGCTGAGTTTTTGTTTAGCTACTTCGTTGATTTGATCGATAGCAGCATTGATAGCTTGGCTAGTCAAATCAGATAGAGTTTCCATATCTTCTGGGTCTACGATAGCAGGCTGAAAGTCAATTTTGACAACCTTTTTATCACCAGTAAGAGTTGCTACAACTAAATCTTGGCTAGATTTTCCAACAAATTCAGTTGCAGCTAATTCTGCTTGAGCAATGTCCATGTCTTTTTTAAGTTTTTGGGCTTGCTTCATCATGTTTTGCATATTCATCATAAGATTTTCTTTCCTTTCTCTCGCAAGGGCTGAGCCCCTTAGCAATCTTCACTCTTCAATTATATCATTTTTTGGAAAAGTGGCAAGAAGAACATTTCTAGAAGGTTTGACAAAGATTTAGTCTTTATAGTAGAATGGTCATGAATCTATATACCAAGGAGAAGACAACTTGAAAAATAAGAAGATAAAAGGTTTGCTGTTGGTAGTGCTCTCATCCCTCTTCATCTTAATCGGCTGTAGTGGTAGCCCCAAAATTCAGGGGAAATGGAATGTTCAGGATGTTAGAGGTGAACAAACGACCATTGAAATAAAAGACAAGACTATCATTGTCAACGAAGAAGAGTATAAGTATACTCAAAATGCTGTTGGTTTTAAAAATGGGGTGAGTTATTATGGCCTGACTCGGAAAGATAATGGCAAAATATTTTCTATAGTCTTTCCTGAGAAAGATAAAAATGTTGCTATTATGCTAATTCCTGATTCAGACGATGACTATCTCACAGGTAGTATGCTCTTTGCTATGAACCGCAAGGAAAAGCCAGATTATAAAAAATATGCAGAAAAATATTTCAATGTACAGTAGAAGAAAAAGGCGCTGAATTTCAGCGTCTTTTAGGTTTTATGAAAGTGATGTCATGGTCGGCAAGTCTAGACTAGATTGCCCTAAATCTACCGTCAGCTGATAGTCGGTCTTATCACGAACAGTATGCTCAAAGTCTGTAGTGTAGAGGACGAGGCGGAGCTGGTCGCCTTTTTTCATCTTGTAGATGGTTGGTTGCAGATCAAAGCTACATTCCATCCATTGGTTAGGAGTAACTTCTTCGACCGTCAGCAAATCTGTCCGATTTTGCAGATTGAGGAAGCCTTTTGTGATGACACGGTGTGGCGTTTCGGTAAAAGGCAACTCAACTAGATTGTCCAGCATATAGTAGCGGCCGTTGTCCATGACTCTAGGCTCAAGCGGTATCGGAATTGGAGTGAGGCGTTTAGCTGGTCCAAAGTCCAGTAGTTGGGCAGAAATCAGCCCCTTGTCCGTGCTGGATTTAAGGCGCAGTTTGAGCTGGGTGGCTCCGTTAAGGAAGAGGTCGTCTTCTAAAGTCCAATCCAGAGTAATCTGGTTAACCTTGCCGTCAAAGAGTTCGTTTTTAAAGCTTTGGTAGTTTTTAGCAAAACGATTGTAATCTTCTTCTGAATATTGGTTTTGAATCTCTTGAGAGCCTTTACCTAGATGGAAATGAGCGTAGTGCTCTTGTCCACCGAAGTCTTCCAGAGTGAGCCAATTTTGAGCTTGGCTGTTGTCCTGCCAGATGACTGGTGGCAGTTCGAAGTCTGAAGCATGGCCTAGCAGTTTCTTGCTGAGGAGGGCATTCATGGATTCGCGGAAGTCAATGGACTGCCAGTTGTTCATGTAAACATGGGCACCATTGTGGAGGAAGAGGTGCTTTTTGATGTGAGCTGGCAGAGCTCGGAACATATTATAAACATGGAGAGGCTTGACATTCCAGTCTTGAGAGCCGTGGGTGAAGACGACTTCGGCCTTGACCTTATCTGTATGGAGCAGATAGTTGCGGTCATGCCAAAATTGATTGTAATCTCCGGTTTGCCGGTCTAGGTCTTTGCGCTGTTGCTCTAGGCTTCGCTGATAAGTATCATTATGACGCAGGTAGTCACCAGCCCTCAGGTTGCGGGAGTAGGTCAGTTCGGTCAGGGATTCAAAATCCTCTCCTGGATAGCCGCCAGGACTTGTGACGAGGCCATTTTCGCGGTAGTAGTTGTACCAAGAAGAGATACCAGCTTCGGCGATAATGACTTCCAACCCGTCTACGCCAGTCGTAGCCAGCCCGTTGGACATGGTGCCCAGATAGGAGATACCGGTCGTAGCTACTTTTCCGTTGGACCAAGTGGCCTTGATTTCCCGCTGGCGCGTGTGGTCGGTGAAGGCTCGGCAGCAGCCGTTGAGCCAGTCGATGACGTTCTTATAGGCCTCAATCTGCTGGTAGTCGCCGCTGGTCATCAGGCCTTGAGAATCTTTGGTTCCCACGCCAGACACATAGAGATTGGCAAAACCGCGTGGTAGCAAGTAGTCATTGAGCGTGTAGGTACCGATATGCCCCAATTTTTCCTCAGCTTCAGAGACTTCTTGGGCTGGAGCTGGCGCGTCCAGTTGGAGCAATTTGAGCTTAGTATCTTGTACTGTGATTTGATGAGGCTCTTTTTTTGCCAAGTCTACATTCATATTGTGGAGAGCCTTGTCGCTAGCCGGATCGTTGGTTCCCTGATGATAGGGAGAAGCGGTCATGACGGCAGGGATTTGCCCTTGGTAACGAGGACGGATAATGCTAACCTTGACCAAATCTGGCAGGCCGTCTCCATCAGTATCAACTCGGCTTTCCACATAAACGACCTCGCGGATGGCATCGTAGCTGGTAAAAGTTGCCAAGCTCTTGCCGTTGAAGTAGTGGTAGGTATTGTCCTCAGAAATCAATCCCTCGCTGACCAGCTTATCAACCAGCAGATTGCCATTTTTTGTTCGAGTGTTGAGCAACTGATAGAGGTTTTCTAGCAGATCGTCGTAAACGATAGGGAAGTTGCTTTCTGTTCGGAATTTCTCAAGATCGGTGAAATCAACAAAAGGCACAAAGTCCAAGAGCTGAAAGGCAGTCATATAGAAGACCTCAGCTGTCAGTTCGCGGTCTGATTCGAAGAAGGTCAACAGGTCAGTTTCGCTATCAGCGGCCCAAGCTCGAAGTAAGTAGTCGTTATCCTGATAGAGAAAGAAACAACGTTGTAGGAAGCTTTGGAGATTGTCTTTGTCAGAAAGGTGTGGCTCATAAACAAAGCCCAAGTCAGCTAATTCTTGGCGCATGGTGTCTGGATTTGTCTTGTGATAACTATACTGATTGAAGCGCATATTTTTCCCTCTTTTTCTTATTTTTGTTTAAAATGACCTTTACATTATCCATTATACTTGATAAAATATAGATTGTCTAAAAAATTTTAAAGGAGAAATTAGATGGATTTCAGTTGGGCTATTAAATATGCCACGGAATTTTTAGGAACAGCCATCCTTATCATTTTGGGGAATGGTGCTGTTGCCAATGTTGAATTAAAAGGAACTAAAGGTCATCAAAGTGGCTGGTTGGTCATTGCCGTTGGTTACGGTATGGGGGTTATGATTCCAGCTCTGATGTTTGGAAATACCTCAGGTAACCACATCAACCCTGCTTTCACTTTAGGGCTTGCAATTAGCGGTTACTTCCCATGGGCTCAGGTAGCTCCTTATATTATTGCTCAAGTTTTGGGTGCGATCTTCGGACAGGCTTTGGTCGTAGCGACACATCGTCCTTACTACTTGAAAACGGAAAATCCAAACAATATCTTGGGTACTTTCTCAACCATTTCAAGTCTAGATCATGGAACACCTGAATCTCGTAAAGCAGCAACAATCAATGGCTTTATCAATGAGTTTGTTGGTTCATTTGTTCTTTTCTTTGCAGCGATGGGCATGACTAAACTTCACTTCGGTGCGGAATTGAAAGTTCTTATTGAGAAGAATGTACAACAACAAGCTGATCAAGCAATTAAAGCTGGTCAGAAAGTAGCAGAATCAGATGTTCAAAGTCTTATTCACAATACATTTGCACAAGCAACAAATGGTTCATCTGCTGTCGCTCACTTGGCACTTGGTTTCCTTGTCATGGCTTTGGTAACTTCACTTGGAGGTCCTACTGGACCAGGCCTTAACCCAGCCCGTGACCTCGGACCTCGTATCTTGCACTTTATCTTGCCAAAATCAATCCTTGGTGAACACAAGGGCGATTCAAAATGGTGGTATTCTTGGGTACCGGTTGTAGCACCAATTGCAGCTGGTATTGCAGCAGTAGCTTTGTTTAAAGCGATTTACGGATAATATCTATCGAAAGACTGAGAGAAATCTCGGTCTTTTTTTGTTGGCTTCTGACTAATAGAAAAATGCGATTTGCTTTATATTTTTGGTCTGTTAGATTAGGATAGTGGAAATGTTCTGAAAATTGTTGGTTTGCGCATAATTTCTTGTCAAAAAAATGAAAATTTATTACAATAAAATAGTTTGGAGGAAGTTATGAGTGTGAATCATGTTGCAAGAATTGTTCCAGTAATAAAAGTAAATAATCGGAACCTAAATCAAGATTTCTATAGCAAAACGCTAGGGATGAAATCCCTATTAGAAGAAGGAGCCCAGTTGTCTTTGGGCGATCAAACTAAAACAGAAAGATTGATTTTAGAAGAATCTCCAAGCATGCGCTCTCGCCGAGTAAAAGGGGCAAAGAAATTGGCTCGCTTAGTGATCAGGGTGGCACAAGCGTCAGAAATTGAGGCTTTGTTGGCTCGAGGGATTGAAGTTGATAGTTTATATCGTGGGGAGAAAGGTTATGCTTTTGAAGCGACTTCCCCGGAAGGTGATCGTATCTTACTCCATGCGGAAGAGAAGGTGACTTGTCTGCAACCAGTCCAAGAAACTCCTGCATTTGCAGTGCAGGACGATTTTATCGGATTGAGTCAATTTGAAGTGGAAAAGATTGAACTTCGTGCCCCAGATTTGCAGGCTGTCAAGGACTTTTATCAGCCAGTAAGCAATGTCTTGGATTTCTTAGATGTGCAGGAAGCCCAAGGAGAAGATTTGACAGCTGATAATACGAAAACTTGGGATTTGGCTATGCTCAAATGTTTGGTGGCGGACTTTAATGTGGAACAACTGTCATCGATTTTTGCGACACAGGAGTTTTTTGTCCCTAAATCTAAAAAATTCTTGGTTAGCCAAGATCAAAGTAATATTGAACTATGGTTTGAGCAACTATGACCCAGCGGATTTTAGAAAAGATAGATCAGCAGCTTGCTGCGGGGCTTTATCCTGGGGCTAGTTTGTCTCTTTATCGTGATGGACACTGGCAGAGTTTCTATCTGGGCTTGGCAGACCCAGCCAATCAGTCAGCAACGCGAGCAGGTCTGGTTTATGATCTAGCCAGTGTCAGCAAGGTGGTCGGCGTAGGAACCTTGGTGGCATTTCTGTTTCAGAGTGGTGACTTGGATATAGATGCGCCTTTGCGGCGCTATTATCCTGCCTTTCATGATGATCGGGTGACCCTGCGTCAGCTTTTGACCCATACTTCTGGGCTTGATCCCTTTATTCCCAATCGGGATAGGCTCAATGCTCAAGAATTAAAGGCGGCTCTCAATAGCTTGACAGTGCAGGATGACAAAACCTTCCATTATACAGATGTTAATTTTCTCCTGCTGGGCTTTATGCTGGAGGATATCTATGGGGAGGATTTGGACAGGTTATTTGAAGAAAAGATTTTTCAGCCATGGGCGATGCGGAAAACTAGCTTTGGACCAGTAGCTTCTGCGGTTCCGACTGTTGGTGGTGTTAAAGCGGGTGTGGTTCATGATCCCAAAGCGCGTGTCTTAGGCCAGCATGCTGGTAGTGCTGGGCTTTTTTCAAGGCTTGAGGATTTGCAGATCTTTTTAGAGCATTATTTGCAGGATGAATTTGCAGAGAAATTGAGCCAAAACTTTGCTTCAGAGCCAGGCAAGACGCGCAGTCTAGCTTGGAATTTGGAGGGAGAATGGCTGGATCATACTGGCTATACGGGTACTTTTATCATGTGCAATCGGGCGGAGCAGAAAGCTGCAATCTTTTTGTCCAATCGCACCTATGAGAAGGATGAACGTGCCCAGTGGATTTTAGACCGCAATGAACTGATGGATCTAATCAGGAAAGAGTGGTAGCATCCTCCTTACCGAAGCTAAAGGTCAGTCGCTGATGTTGAAATAGGATAGAACTCCGGCACTTGCTTGGAGTTTTTGACTGTTCGACTTGCCTTGGCCAGCCAAAACAGGAAAAGATCGCTTTTTTTCCAAAAGTATATTAAAATATAGAAGATAGAAGGAAGAATAGAGAGAAAGTATGACGAAAGAGAAGGGTGTCGGCAAGGCACATAGCAAGATTATTCTGATGGGAGAGCATTCGGTGGTCTATGGCTATCCAGCCTTGGCTTTGCCTCTCAATAATATCGAAGTGACTTGTCAGGTATTCCCTTCTGAGAAGCCTTGGACTCTCTATGAGGAAGATACCTTGTCTATGGCTGTGTTTGCCTGTCTGGGGCACTTAGGGAAGCAAGGTGCTCAGATTCGCTGTCAGGTGAATTCCATGGTGCCAGAAAAGCGGGGCATGGGTTCGTCTGCTGCTGTCAGCATCGCAGCCATTCGTGCGGTTTTTGACTACTTTGAAGAGGCCTTGGATCCTGAAACGCTGGAAATTCTGGCCAATCGAGCAGAGATGATTGCCCATATGAATCCAAGTGGTCTGGATGCCAAGACCTGTCTTAGTGATGTAGCCATCAAGTTTATCCGTAATGTCGGATTTTCAGAGATTGAGTTAGATTTGAGCGCCTATCTGTTGATTGCGGATACGGGCATTCACGGACACACGCGGGAAGCCATCAAAAAGGTGGAAAGCTTGGGTCAGGAGGTTCTGCCCCTCTTACAGGAGTTGGGAAATTTGACGAAAATTGTTGAAAAGGCGATCCATCTCAAAGATTTGCTGACCATGGGTCAGGCTATGACTAAGGCTCACGGCAAACTAGCTCAGTTGGGAGTTTCTTGCCAGCTATCTGATGACTTGGTCGAGCTGGCGCTTGAAAATGGGGCTCTTGGAGCCAAAATGAGTGGCGGTGGTCTAGGTGGCTGCGTGATTGTGCTAATAAAAGAAAAGAAAGAGGCGGAAGACTTAGCCCGTCTTTTGAGAGAGAAAGGAGCCAGCAATATATGGATAGAAAGCCTGTAAGTGTCAAGTCTTACGCCAATATTGCTATTGTCAAGTATTGGGGCAAGGCAGATGCCGAGCGGATGATTCCTGCTACTAGTAGTATTTCCTTGACTTTAGAGAATATGTATACCCAAACCCAGTTAAGTCCACTTTCGGCTGAGGCTGCTGGCGATGAATTTTATATCGATGGGCAACTGCAAAGCCCAGAAGAACATGCCAAAGTCAGTCGAATTATTGACCGTTTTCGCACGGAGCCAAGTGACTGGGTGCGGATTGATACCAGTAACAATATGCCGACAGCGGCAGGTTTATCCTCTAGTTCCAGCGGCTTATCTGCTCTGGTCAAGGCTTGTGATGCTTATTTTGAAACTCATTACAATACTGAGGAGCTGGCCCAGTTGGCCAAGTTTGCTTCAGGATCATCAGCCCGCTCCTTCTTTGGTCCTTTGGCAGCATGGGACAAGGATAGCGGAGCAATTTATCCTGTGCAAACCGACCTTAAGCTAGCCATGATTATGTTGGTGCTTCATGATGAGAAAAAGCCGATTTCTAGTCGACTCGGTATGCAACTTTGTGCTGAAACTTCCAAAGATTTTCAGGCTTGGATTGACCAGTCGACTCAAGACTATCAGGATATGCTGGCTTACTTAAAGGATAATGATTTTGAGAAAGTTGGGCAATTGACCGAGGAGAATGCTTTGCGGATGCATGCAACGACAGAGACAGCCACGCCTCCATTTACTTATCTGACGGAGGAAAGCTATGCTGCAATGGACTTTGTTCGCCAGCTCCGAGGTCAGGGACATCGTTGCTATTTCACCATGGACGCTGGCCCTAATGTCAAGGTTCTCTGTCTTGAAGAGGACTTGGAAGACTTGGCGCCCCTCTTTGAGAATCAGTACCGTCTGATTGTCTCCAAAACGAAGGAATTGCCTGATGGAAACTAAGATGCAAGTCCAGACCTGCGGAAAGCTCTATCTAGCTGGAGAATACGCTGTTCTGAGCCCTGGGTATGCGGCTTTGATTAAGAATATTCCCATCTATATGCGGGCAGAGATTGAGGCGGCGGACAGCTATGAGCTGGATTCGGATCTCTTTAGCCACAAAGCCAGTCTAGAGCCAGACGCGGACTATGGCTTGATTCAAGAGACCATTCAGCTGATGAACGATTATCTCAGCTTGCTGCAACGCCCATTGCGCCCATTTGCTCTGACCATCAGAGGAAAAATGGAGAAAGACGGGCGTAAGTTTGGGCTGGGTTCTAGTGGCAGTGTGGTTGTCTTGACGATCAAGGCTATGGCTGCCTTTTATCAGCTGAAACTAAGCTCTGACCTCCTCTTTAGACTAGCTGCAGTAGTGCTTCTCAAGCGGGGGGATAATGGCTCCATGGGTGATTTGGCCTGCATTGCTTATAAACAACTGGTTTACTATCGTTCTTTTGATCGGCTGGCAATCCGCCAGCGATTGGTCGACACAAGTCTATTAGAGATTTTAAAGCAAGATTGGGGCTATGAAATCAAACCCATCCAGCCTAGTTTGGCCTGTGATTTCTTAGTTGGTTGGACGAGAGAACCGGCTATTTCGAGTGACCTTGTCAAGCAGGTTAAGTCGAGCTTGAACGAAGACTTTTTGACTCAAACCCAGCTTCAGGTGGATTGTCTGAAAGAAGCTTTTGAGTCTGTGGATAAGACAGCTGTAAAGAGTAGTCTATCGACTGCTAGCCAACTCTTAGACAGGCTCAGTCCGCTGATTTACACGGAGAAATTACAGGCCTTAAGAGAGGCGAGTCAGGGCTTGGATTGTGTCGCTAAAAGCAGTGGAGCTGGCGGTGGAGACTGTGGTTTCGCCTTGTCTTTTGCTACCGAAGATAGCCAAACCTTGATCCAACGCTGGCAAGAAGCTGGCCTGGAATTACTCTACCAAGAAAGGATAGGTGCTTATGAGCCAAAGTCGTAAAGATGATCATATCAACTACGCCCTAGAACAGCCCCTTGGCTACAATAGCTTTGATGATATAGAACTGATCCATCGCTCTTTGCCAGCCTATGATTTGGACGAGATTGACTTATCCACTCATTTCGCTGGGCGTGACTGGGATTTTCCCTTTTATATCAATGCTATGACAGGTGGAAGTCCAAAAGGTCGAGAAATCAATGAAAAACTGGCTAAAGTGGCGGAGGCCTGCGGCATCCTCTTTGTGACGGGTTCCTACAGTGCTGCTCTGAAAAATCCAGATGATGATTCTTACGTTGTGGCAAAGGATAAGCCTAGCCTACTCTTGGCCAGCAATATCGGTCTTGACAAACCAGTAGCAGCAGGCTTGCAGGCGGTGTCGGATTTGAAACCTTTGTTTCTCCAGCTACATGTCAATGTCATGCAAGAATTGCTAATGCCTGAGGGAGAGCGGACTTTCAGAACTTGGAAGCAGCATCTGGAAGCCTATGGAAAAGATTTTCCAGTTCCCCTTGTCCTCAAGGAAGTAGGATTTGGCATGGATCGGAAAACGATTGAGGAAGCTCAGACACTAGGGATTTCGACCTTTGATATTTCTGGTCGTGGTGGAACGAGCTTTGCCTATATTGAAAATCAGCGGAGCGGTCAGCGAGACTACCTCAACGGTTGGGGGCAGACCACAGCTCAGGCTTTACTGGCAGCCCAAGACTGGGTGGACAAGGTGGAGTTGCTGGCAAGTGGTGGCATTCGCCATCCTCTAGACATGGTTAAAGCCTTGGTTCTGGGTGCCAAAGCAGTCGGCCTTTCTCGGACTATGTTAGACTTGGTCGAAAAACACTCAGTCGAAGAGGTCATTGCTATTGTAAATGGTTGGAAAGAAGATTTACGGCTGTTGATGTGTGCCCTGTCCTGCCGCAACCTCCAAGACTTAAAATCTGTCCCCTATCTGCTCTACGGTCGCTTAAAAGAAGGAGCCGAGCAGGTGCAATAAATCACTAGCTTATGTGCTTTGTCTAGTTGATAAAATGCTTTAGCAAATCATTCAAGGAAAAGCGAAATTTATTCTTGCTATTTGTTGGAAAATCTAGTATAATTATTATTTGTGAGTGAACCTCACTTACCCCTTGCAGCGTCTTGGGGTCATTAGACCAAAAGGAGGAACATATCAATGGCTAAATACGAAATTCTTTATATTATTCGTCCAAACATTGAAGAAGAAGCTAAAAACGCTTTGGTAGCACGCTTTGACTCTATCTTGACTGACAACGGTGCAACTGTTGTTGAATCAAAAGACTGGGAAAAACGTCGTCTTGCATACGAAATCCAAGATTTCCGTGAAGGACTTTACCACATCGTTAACGTTGAAGCAAACGACGATGCAGCTCTTAAAGAGTTTGACCGTCTTTCAAAAATCAACGCTGACATTCTTCGTCACATGATCGTCAAACTTGACGCTTAAGAAGGTAAATTATGATTAATAACGTTGTACTTGTGGGACGTATGACCCGTGATGCTGAACTTCGCTATACACCGCAAAACCAAGCGGTCGCAACCTTTACTCTGGCTGTTAATCGCAACTTTAAAAATCAAAGTGGTGAGCGTGAAGCGGACTTTATCAATGTTGTTATCTGGCGTCAGCAGGCAGAAAATCTTGCTAATTGGGCCAAAAAAGGCGCTCTAATCGGAATTACTGGTCGCATCCAGACTCGTAACTACGACAATCAGCAAGGCCAGCGTGTCTATGTCACAGAAGTCGTTGCAGACAACTTCCAGCTTCTGGAAAGTCGTGCAAGCCGTGAAGGGCAACCTTCAGGTGGCTTTGGTGGCGGTGGCTTCGGTGGAAATTCTGCACCAAGCTATGGTAATGCTGACTCATTCAACCAAGTACCGAATTTTTCTCGTGATGAAAGCCCATTCGGCAATTCAAACCCGATGGACATCTCAGACGATGATTTACCATTCTAATAATGGACAAAACTAGAACTATAATATAAAGGAGAATAACATGGCTCAACAACGTCGTGGCGGATTCAAACGCCGTAAAAAAGTTGATTACATCGCAGCAAACAAGATTGAATATGTTGATTACAAAGATACTGAGCTTCTTAGCCGTTTCGTTTCAGAACGTGGGAAAATCCTTCCTCGTCGTGTAACAGGAACTTCAGCTAAAAACCAACGTAAAGTAACAACAGCTATCAAACGCGCTCGCGTAATGGCTTTGATGCCTTTCGTAAATGAAGACTAATATGAATCCCTGCTTCTAGCAGGGATTTTTGCTGTCTTGATGATAGGAAGGGACAGTGCTATAATAGGAGCAACTATCGAGATATGGGAGGCTTGCCATGACAGAAGAACTAGCCATCAGAAAGATGCTTTTTGAGGATATTGAAGGCTTATCGAATGCTTTTATCCAGCAAGGCTGGCCTGGTCGGAGAGAGATTTTAAAAAACTACTTTCTGGAGCAAGAGGCGGGTGAGCGCCAAGTTTTGGTGGCGGTTGTTGGGGAATTTTTGGCTGGCTACATTACAGTCATCCCATTGGCAAAGCATGGGCCTTTTGCTAGTCTTTATACTGAGTTAACGGATTTTAATGTTTTTGAAAGTTTCCAAAAGCGAGGAATTGGCACAGCTTTATTGGACAAAGCAGAGCAAGTAGCGCAGCATTATTCAGATGTGGTCAGCTTGGGTGTTGGGCTACATAAAGGCTATGGTCCAGCACAACGACTGTATGTAGGTCGCGGTTATATGCCAGATGGGTCAGGAGTTTGGTTTCAAAATCAGCCACTTACGCCCTATGCTTCGTGCGAGAATAACGATGAGTTGGTGTTATACTTTTCAAAAAGAGCAAAATAAAAGAGGTTGAAAACCTCTTTTTCTATGCTGCTTAATATTTCGCTGGTCCCATAGTCGCACTCTTGATATTGAAGCGCTTCTTGAGATAGAAACGGAGTGCTAGGGTGATCCCTCCGATGATGGCAACGACAATGTTTGACAAATGTGGGTTGAGAGAGTCGGGCAGTAAGCTAGAACCAATGATTGAAAGGGTCCAAAGACCAATGGCTACTAGCATGATAAGGATAGATTTGAGTAGATGTGGACGCTGGCTACGGTCAGTGTCTGGTCCGTAAAAACGGTAAACGAAATGATAGAGGGCGTAGAAAGCGAGACCGCCGACAATACTACCAAAGACAAGTGTCGTCATGCCGTAAACAGAGGGTTTAGAAGATGCCAAATTGACGATGGAAGTCAGAACGGTGAAGAAACCGAAAATGAAGAGGACGGAATCCAGCATCATCCATTTTGGATCATCATTTTGCTTGGGATGCTCGGCATCATAGCGCTCTTTGGCAGTGAGAGAAGAAGCCCAGTAAGTTGGTGCCCCATAGAGAGCACGGGCAGGGATACCCTTGGCTTGATTTTCTAAAATGTTTGGAATAATTTCCTCCAAGATTGCCTTCACTTCTTCATCGGATTTGCCATCTTTGAGGAGTTGGTGAGTGGCGATGTGGAGAAATTCCTTATTTTTCTTGGTTAGTTTGTCTGATACTACTTGTGACATAAGCGTCCTTTCTGGTGGTTAGAATAATTTTTTATGGAAGAGGTAGAGGGTTAGAGAGCCGCTCAGAGCAAAGGCGATAAACATGATAATCCAGAAGGCATGGGGCTCGCCGTTTAGAGGCAGTTCATTATCTTTGAAGTTCATCCCATAGGCTGAGAAGAGCATGGTCGGGATGGACATAACAACGGTTACCAGAGCCAGTGTCTTCATGACATTGTTCTGGTTGTTGGAAATAATGGACGCAAAAGTATCTGTCATGCTGTGGAGGATGTTTCCATAAATATCAGCCATCTCAATGGCCTGCTGGGTCTCAATCAGGGTATCTTCCAGCAAGTCCTCATCTTCCAGATATTTTTTGATATTGCTGGTAGCGCTGGTCAATTTTTTGATCACACGCTCGTTGGTTTTAAGGGAGGCCTTGAAATAGACGATGGTCTTTTCTAGCTCCATGAGCTCAATCAGTTCTTCATTTCGAGTCGACTGGTGCAGTTGGCTTTCAATCTGCTCACTCTTGCGGTCAATGGAACGCAGGGCTGTCAGATATAGTTCGGCATTGCGGTAGAGAATCTGAAAGATAAAACGTGACCGCATGAAGGTGTAAAAGTTGCGCAGTTGTCGATTGATGAAAATATCGAGCAGGGGCAATTTTTCCAAGCAGGTCGTGATAATCGCTTCTTCCGTGATGATAATACCAAGCGGGATAGTAACATAGTAAGTCTGATTATTCCGCTCCTCAGTGATGGGTACGTCTACGATGATCAGTGTGTACTCATCCTCAATGGTGACACGAGACATTTCTTCGGCATCGAGTGGTGCTCGTAGGTCAGCTATGTCAATGCCAAAGGCGTTTGCGATTTCTAAAGATTCGTTCTGGGAAGGATTGACCATATTGATCCAAGTTCCCGATTCAAGTGTATCAATCTCCTTGAACTCGGTTGTTGTTGATAAAAATACTTGCTTCATATCTCCTCCTAGAATCGTTTATAAGCACCGTCTTATTATACTACAAATTCTAGTCTTTTGGGCAAAAGTTTGCAGAAAAATTTGCTATAATAGAAGAAGTTTAAAGGTAAAGTGTGGAAGAGATGCAAGATAAAATTGTGATTCATGGAGCGCGAGCTCATAATTTAAAAAATATTGATGTGGAAATTCCGCGGGACAAGCTGGTCGTGGTAACAGGTCTGTCCGGTTCGGGCAAGTCCAGTCTGGCTTTTGACACCCTTTATGCAGAAGGGCAGCGCCGCTATGTGGAGAGTCTATCGGCTTATGCTCGGCAGTTTTTGGGCAATATGGAAAAGCCGGATGTGGACTCGATTGATGGTCTCAGCCCAGCTATTTCCATCGACCAGAAGACGACCAGTAAAAATCCCCGTTCAACAGTTGGAACAGCCACCGAAATCAATGACTACCTGCGCCTGCTCTATGCCCGTGTTGGAACGCCCTACTGTGTCAATGGACATGGAGCTATTAAGGCTTCGTCTGTTGAGCAGATTGTCGACAAGGTTTTAGAATTGCCCGAGCGTCAGCGACTGCAGATTTTGGCGCCGGTCATCCGCAAGAAAAAGGGCCAGCATAAGACCGTTTTTGATAAGATTCAGAAAGACGGTTATGTCCGGGTGCGCGTGGATGGCGATGTCTACGATGTAACAGAAGTGCCAGAGCTTTCTAAGAGCAAGCAGCATGATATTGAAGTCGTGGTGGATAGAATTGTCATCAAGGAAGGGGTGCGCAGCCGTCTCTTTGACTCGGTCGAAGCAGCTCTGCGGATTGCTGAGGGCTATGTGGTGATTGACACTATGGATGGTCAAGAGCTGCTCTTTTCTGAGCACTATGCCTGTCCAGTTTGTGGCTTTACAGTGCCAGAGTTAGAGCCACGCCTCTTTTCTTTCAATGCGCCTTTTGGCTCCTGTCCGGACTGTGATGGTCTGGGGGTTAAGCTGGAGGTAGATCTAGATGTGGTCGTGCCAGATTCTAGCAAGACTTTGCGCGAAGGAGCGCTAGCGCCTTGGAATCCTATCTCATCTAACTACTATCCGCAGATGCTGGAGCAAGCGATGGCAGCCTTTGGCATTGATATGGATAAGCCTTTTGAGGATCTGACGGAGGAAGAAAAGCAGCTGATTTTCTTTGGCTCAGATGGACGGGAGTTCCATTTCCACTATGAAAATGAATTTGGCGGTGTGCGAGATATTGACATTCCTTTTGAGGGGGTTGTCACTAATATCAACCGTCGCTACCATGAAACCAATAGTGATTTTACTCGGACGCAGATGCGGGCTTATATGAATGAGCTGACTTGTGCGGCTTGTCAGGGCTATCGACTCAGTCCTCAGGCTCTTTCTGTCAAGGTTGGCGGCGAAGATGGCTTGCACATCGGTGAGATTTCAGATTTGTCGATTGCTGATCATTTGCTTCAGTTGGACAAGCTTAGCTTGACTGACAATGAAGCTACGATTGCGCGGCCTATTCTCAAAGAAATTCATGACCGTCTGACCTTCCTCAATAACGTTGGCCTCAATTACCTGACTTTGTCTCGCTCGGCTGGGACTCTATCAGGAGGTGAGAGTCAGCGGATTCGCTTGGCGACTCAGATCGGTTCCAATCTAAGTGGCGTTCTCTATATCCTGGACGAGCCCTCTATTGGCTTGCACCAGCGTGACAATGACCGCCTGATTGCCAGCCTCAAGAAGATGCGCGACCTGGGAAATACCCTTATCGTGGTTGAGCACGATGAGGACACCATGCGGGAAGCTGACTGGCTGATTGATGTGGGACCAGGAGCCGGTGTTTTCGGTGGTGAAATCGTCGCAGCCGGTACTCCTGCACAAGTGGCCAAGAGCAAGAAATCCATCACAGGCCAATACCTGTCAGGTAAGCGCGAGATCCCAGTACCATTGGAACGCCGTGTAGGCAATGGCCGCTTTATTGAAGTGACAGGGGCTCAGGAAAATAACTTGCAGAATATCACGGCCAGATTCCCCTTGGGCAAATTTATCGCTGTGACAGGAGTTTCTGGATCCGGCAAGTCAACGCTGGTCAACTCTATCCTTAAAAAGGCTATCGCTCAAAAACTCAACCGTAATTCTGCCAAGCCTGGTAAGTTCAAGAAAATCAGCGGCATTGAGCATGTGGATCGACTGATTGATATTGACCAAAGTCCGATTGGCCGGACACCGCGCTCTAATCCGGCTACCTATACTGGAGTTTTTGACGATATTCGCGATCTGTTTGCTAAGACCAATGAAGCCAAGATTCGTGGCTACAAGAAGGGACGTTTCAGCTTTAATGTCAAGGGCGGCCGCTGTGAGGCCTGCTCGGGTGATGGGATTATCAAGATTGAGATGCACTTCCTGCCTGACGTCTATGTAGCCTGCGAGGTCTGCCACGGTACCCGCTATAATAGCGAGACTCTAGAAGTTCACTACAAGGAGAAGAATATCGCTCAGGTTCTGGACATGACGGTCAATGATGCGGTGGAATTCTTCCAGCATATTCCCAAGATTGCCCGCAAACTCCAGACCATCAAGGATGTGGGACTAGGCTATGTGACTCTGGGGCAGCCAGCCACAACCTTGTCAGGTGGTGAAGCTCAGCGGATGAAGCTGGCCAGCGAACTTCACAAGCGCTCGACTGGTAAGTCCTTCTATATCTTGGATGAGCCGACCACGGGTCTGCATTCTGAAGACATTGCCAAGCTCCTTCATGTGCTATCTCGCTTCGTGGACGATGGCAATACGGTCCTCGTCATCGAGCACAATCTGGATGTTATCAAGACAGCTGACCATATCATCGACCTAGGCCCAGAAGGCGGTGTCGGTGGTGGAACGATTATTGCGACAGGAACACCAGAAGAAGTCGCAGCCAACCCAGCCAGCTATACCGGTCAGTATTTGAAAGGTAAGCTGAAATAAGATTTTTATTGTTCTAAAACACAAATCCCTCACTAGGCTAGCCTAATGAGGGATTTTAATTTACAGTTATGAGGGAAGTAGGGCACAGCTATCGCAGCTGCCTACTAGATACTTTTAGAATGTTTTCTCTTTGTCACGAACGACTAGTAAGTCCACTTTCGCGTGGCGAAGGATATATTCGGATGATGAGCCGACTAGGAGGCGTTCAAAGGCATTGAGACCAGTAGCCCCGACCATAATCAAATCAACCTTGTGTTCGTCAGGAATGTCAGTTGACAGGAGGGTTTTGGGATTGCCCAGTTCAATGACGATATCAACGTATTTGATCCCGGCTTTTTGCGCTTTTTCCTTGTATTCTGTCATCAACTTTTGTGCCTCTTCTTGGAGGTCTTCGTAGACCTCAGCGTCAAAGGTTGAGACGCTTTGGAGAGCCCGTGTATCAATCACGTGAGCAATTGTCAAGCGAGAAGCATTTCTCAGTGCTACATTAACACCTTTTTCAAAAGCGAGTTCTGCTTCGCGAGAGCCGTCAACAGCGACCATGATATTTTCATATTTTTGTTGAGTCATAAAGCTACCTCCATCTTTTGTCGAATACTAGATTCGAGTTTCTTATATCTTCACTTATATTGTAAACCTTTTCAGAAAAAAAGTAAAGCTGCAAATGAAATTCAGAAATCAAGTGAAATTATTGTGATGGATACGTGTATTTTCCTAAGTTATAAGGTATATTTCAATTCAAACAAGCTTTCCCAAATTCTTCCTGATTGTCAATCTTTTTTTCTGGTGGTATAATAAAATCATTCAGATGAATTGAGGAAAATAGGATGAAAGAATTTAATAAGTCCAGCAAACTGGAGCATGTAGCCTATGATATTCGTGGACCGGTGTTGGATGAAGCGATGCGGATGCGGGCCAACGGAGAAAAAATCCTCCGCTTGAACACGGGAAATCCAGCTGAATTTGGCTTTACCGCTCCAGACGAGGTCATTCATGATTTGATTATGAATGCGCGTGATAGTGAGGGGTACTCTGATTCTAAGGGGATTTTCTCAGCCCGTAAGGCCATTATGCAGTATTGCCAGCTCAGAAATTTCCCTAATGTTGATATCGATGATATTTATCTTGGAAATGGAGTCAGCGAGCTGATTGTTATGTCTATGCAGGGACTCTTGGATGATGGAGATGAGGTCTTAGTACCGATGCCGGATTATCCGCTCTGGACGGCTGCAGTTAGTCTGGCTGGTGGGAATGCGGTTCATTATATCTGTGATGAGCAGGCAGAATGGTATCCAGATATTGACGATATCAAGTCAAAAATCACCTCTAATACTAAGGCTATCATTATCATCAATCCTAACAATCCAACGGGGGCACTTTATCCTAAGGAACTTTTGCTAGAAATTGTGGAAATTGCTCGCCAGAACAATCTTATCATCTTTGCGGATGAAATTTATGACCGCATGGTGATGGATGGGTATGTGCATACGCCTGTAGCTAGTCTGGCTCCTGATGTTTTCTGTGTCAGCATGAATGGCCTGTCAAAATCCCACCGTATCGCTGGCTTCCGAGTTGGCTGGATGGTACTATCTGGTCCTAAGCGGCACGTCAAAGGCTATATCGAAGGCCTCAATATGCTGTCTAATATGCGCCTTTGCTCCAACGTCTTGGCCCAGCAGGTTGTGCAAACATCGCTTGGAGGTCACCAGTCGGTGGATGAATTGCTTTTGCCAGGTGGCCGTATCTATGAACAAAGAAACTTCATTTACAATGCCATTCAAGATATTCCAGGTTTGTCTGCAGTCAAACCTAAGGCGGGTCTTTACATCTTCCCGAAAATTGATCGAGAAATGTACCGTATCGATGATGATGAGCAGTTTGTCTTGGATTTCCTCAAGCAGGAAAAAGTCCTTCTTGTCCATGGTCGAGGCTTTAACTGGAAGGACCCAGATCATTTCCGAATCGTTTATTTGCCTCGGGTAGATGAGCTAGCTCAGATCCAAGAAAAAATGACGCGCTTCCTGCGCCAATACCGCAGATAAGCATAAAATACAAGTCATAAACCGTTTAAAACAAATTCGTCTTAGAATTGTTTTAAATGGTTTTTTTGATGGAGTGATTTTTTTCGCAATCGCCAAATTCTGAATCTTTCAGAATTGTAGCGAATTTTTTTTCAATACACAATTTTCAGATAATTATTGAAAATTTCAGTCGATTATGGTACAATCAAGGAGACTAAATACGAGGTAAATCTATGGCAAAACTATTAGAAAAAACAAGGAAGATTACTTCTATCTTGAAACGTTCAGAAGAGCAACTTCAGGAGGAACTTCCTTACAATGCGATCACTCGCCAGCTTGCTGATATTATTCATTGCAATGCCTGTATCATCAACAGCAAGGGCCGTCTCTTGGGCTATTTCATGCGCTACAAGACAAATAATGATCGTGTAGAAGCTTTTTTCCAAGACAAGACTTTCCCCAAAGAATATGTCCAAGAAGCAAACATGGTGTATGAGACAGAGGCCAATCTGCCTGTAACTCACGATTTGACGATTTTCCCAGTGGAAACCAAGGATGAATTTCCAGATGGTTTGACTACTATCGCACCGATTCATGTTTCAGGAATTCGCTTGGGCTCGCTGATTATCTGGCGCAATGATAAAGAATTTTTGGATGACGATTTGATTTTGGTCGAGATTGCCAGCACAGTGGTTGGTATCCAGCTGCTTAACTTCCAGCGGGAAGAGGATGAGAAAAATATCCGCCGCCGGACGGCAGTGACCATGGCGGTTAATACCCTATCTTACTCAGAGCTGAGAGCTGTTTCAGCTATTCTGGGTGAGCTCAATGGCAATGAAGGTCAACTGACGGCTTCTGTCATTGCTGACCGCATCGGGATTACCCGTTCAGTGATTGTCAATGCTCTGCGCAAACTGGAAAGCGCTGGGATTATTGAAAGCCGCTCGCTGGGAATGAAAGGGACTTATCTGAAAGTGCTGATCCCAGATGTTTTTGAGGAAATTAAAAAGAGGGACTACTAATGGCTAAAGCACTGATTTCCATTGATTATACAGTTGATTTTGTTGCAGATGAGGGTAAGTTAACAGCAGGAGCGCCTGCTCAGGCGATTTCTGAAGCTATTGCTCAAGTGACCGAGGCGGCTTTTGATCGAGGGGACTATGTCTTCTTTACTATTGATGCCCATGATGAAAATGACGCCTTTCACCCAGAAAGCAAGCTTTTTCCGCCCCACAATATCAAGGGAACGAGCGGGCGCAATCTTTACGGGCCTTTGGCTAATTTTTATGAGAAGCATCAAGCAGACTCTCGGGTCTTTTGGATGGATAAGCGTCATTATTCTGCTTTTTCTGGCACGGATTTAGATATCCGCCTGCGGGAAAGAAAGGTAGATACGGTCATTTTGACTGGAGTCTTGACGGATATTTGCGTCCTGCATACGGCGATCGATGCCTATAATCTTGGTTATCAGATTCAAGTGGTAGAGCCAGCTGTGGCTTCTCTGTCAGAGGAAAATCACAAATTTGCCTTAAACCACTTGCAAAATGTCCTAGGTTCGACTATAATAAATACAATTTAAGAGTAAAAGAGAAGCAGAGTAGGCTTGCTGACTTGCACAGAGAGTGCTGATAGCTGAGAGCAGCACCAAGAAAGCAAAAACCGAAGAACATGTTTCGTAATCTTTTGTGTGATCAAGCACAAACGCCGCTCACGTTACGAGCGCAGAGGCTGCCTTTTAAGGCGGCGAATAACAGTGGTACCACGGCTTTCGTCTGTTTTAGAGACGGAGGCCCTTTTCTTTTGCCGTGATTCAAGTGAAGACGATGGAAGAACGTGGTAATATCCTGAACAACAGGGCGAAGCTACAAATTGATGTGAGAGGGAAAGAACATGAAAGAAATTTTTATCGGGAACTATGGTTTAGAGCAGGTCGGACAGACCATGACCGCAACTGGCTGGGTGGCCAATATCCGTAATCACGGCAAGCTGGCCTTTATTGAATTACGGGACCGTGAGGGCTTGCTTCAGGTCTTCGTTGGCGGTGAGATTGAAGATTTTGCCAAGCTGGAAGACATTGGCAAAGAGGATGTTATTGCAGTGACAGGGCAAGTCGTTCAGCGGGAAGAGCGTTTTGTCAACAGGGCCATCAAGTCTGGTCAGGTTGAGCTGAGGGCAGAGAAGATTGAGGTCATTGCTAGCAGCAAGGCCCTGCCTTTTGAGCTGGACCAGCATGCCCATACAGGGGAAGACCTGCGTCAGAAATACCGCTATCTGGACTTGCGGCGTGAGAAGATGACACATAACCTCAAACTTCGTCATCAGGTCACCTCAACCATTCGGGAATATTTGAATCGTTTGGACTTTTTGGAAGTCGAGACGCCTTATCTGACCAAGTCAACTCCTGAAGGAGCTAGAGATTTCTTGGTGCCTAGTCGGGTCTTTAAAAATCAATTCTACGCTCTGCCGCAGAGCCCTCAGATGCTCAAGCAGTTGCTGATGGGAGCTGGCCTCGAGCGCTATTATCAGATTGTTCGTTGTTTCCGTGACGAAGACCTGCGAGGCGACCGTCAGCCAGAGTTTACCCAGGTGGACTTAGAGCTGAGTTTTGCAAGCGAAGAAGAAATTCGCGCTTTGGTTGAAGCTATGCTCAAGGCTGTTGTTAAGAAAACTCATGGTTTAGAGTTGACAGAAGCTTTTCCAACGATCAGCTATGAAGAAGCTATGAGCCGCTTTGGTTCTGATAAGCCAGATACACGCTTTGGTTTAGAGTTGAAGAGTTTGACGGATTTGTGCCAGTCCAATGATTCGCTCCTCATCAAGAAAGCCTTGGATAACCAAGAGGAAGTGATGGGAATCTGTGTGCCAGATGCGGCTAGTGCTTTTAGCAAGAAGCAGCTGAGCCACTACTATCAGGAAATGAAGGAATTTGGCTGCAGTCGTTTTGCCAGTCTAAAGGTTGAAAATGGCCAGTTAGTTGGAGATTTGGCTAGCACCTTTGAGGCTGAGAGTCAGGATTTACTAGCACGTTTTGAGGCCAAGGATGGAGACTTGATTCTGCTAGTCATGGCCAAGAAGCGTCGGGCTCAGGAAGCTTTGGGCCATCTGCGTATAGAAGTTGCAAAAGCTTTGGATTTGATTGATTCGAGTCTGCTTCATTTCCTCTGGGTTGTGGACTGGCCGCTGCTGGAGTGGAATGAAGACCAAAACCGTTATCAAGCCATGCACCATCCTTTCACACAGGGCATTTTTGAAGAAGGTCAGGAGCCAGACCAATTCCGCAGTCACGCTTATGACATCGTTTTAAATGGCTATGAAATTGGTGGAGGGAGTCTGCGGATTCATGATCGGAAGGCTCAGGAAGCGATGTTTGAGCTGCTGGGCATGAGCCGAGAAGACTATGAGCGGGACTTTGGTTTCTTCCTAGAAGCCTTGGAGTACGGCTTCCCACCACACGGCGGCTTGGCTCTGGGCTTGGATCGCTTGGTTATGATTTTGGCTGGGGAAGAAAATATCCGCCAAGTCATTGCCTTTCCGAAAAATGGTACTGGTTTTGACCCTATGCTGGAAAGTCCAAGTTTGGTTGACCAAAGACAGCTCAAAGAACTGCATTTGGAATTGAAGAATTAGCCAGAAATATGGTAAAATGAAATGATGCGATTTCCTGAAGAAATCAGGAAGAAGTCAAAGAAAGAGGTCGTAGCTACGAGAGCTTAGCGCCTCTATCTTAGCAAAACAATGCGAGTTAAATACCTCGAAAACAAAGATCTTTCTTAGACTTATCATTTTCGACTGGTATTCAGGCTCGCCTATCTTATGAAAGGAATCAGAGATGAAGATTACTCAAGAAGAAGTAAGTCACGTTGCAAAACTGTCAAAACTGGCTTTTTCACCAGAAGAGACAGCTGAGTTTGCGACAACCTTGTCTAAAATTGTCGACATGGTCGAATTGCTCAATGAAGTGGATACGGAGGGTGTGCCTTTCACTTCCAATGTGGCAGCTAACATCAACTATATGCGAGAAGATGTGGCTCAGCCAGGCTGGAACCGGGACGAGCTTTTCCAAAATGTACCTGAAAAAGAGCGGGGCTACATCAAAGTGCCTGCCATCCTAGATGACGGAGGAGATGCCTAATGACTTTTAATCACAAGACCATTGAAGAGTTGCATGATCTGCTGGTCAAGAAAGAAATTTCTGCAGTAGAGTTAACTCAGGCAACTTTGGCAGACATCAAAGAACGTGAAGCTGCCGTGGACAGTTTCATCACTATCAGTGAAGAGGAAGCATTGGCTCAGGCTGCAGCTCTGGATGCCAAGGGCATTGATGCGGACAATCTTATGAGCGGAATTCCGTTAGCGGTTAAGGACAATATCTCAACCAAGGGAATTTTGACAACAGCTGCATCTAAAATGCTCTATAACTACAAGCCGATTTTCGATGCGACCAGTGTGGAGAAGCTCTATGGTAAGGACATGATTATCGTTGGGAAGACCAACATGGACGAGTTCGCTATGGGTGGATCCAGTGAAAATTCTTACTTTAAGACGACTAAGAATGCTTGGGACAGCAGCAAGGTTCCTGGTGGATCATCTGGTGGTTCAGCGACAGCTGTTGCTTCTGGTCAGGTTCGTCTATCACTGGGTTCAGATACGGGTGGTTCTATTCGCCAGCCTGCTTCCTTTAACGGTGTAGTCGGCCTCAAGCCAACCTACGGACGTGTTTCCCGTTTTGGTCTCATTGCTTTTGGTTCTTCTTTAGACCAGATTGGGCCTTTCTCTCAAACGGTTAAGGAAAATGCCCAGCTTTTGAATGTTATTTCTGGTAATGATCCTAAGGATTCTACATCATCACAAGAAGCAGTGCCAGACTTTACCAGCAAGATTGGCCTAGACATCAAGGGCATGAAGATTGCCTTGCCTAAGGAATACATGGGTGAGGGGATTGACAGCAAGGTCAAGGAAACGATTTTGTCAGCAGCCAAGCACTTGGAAAGCCTAGGTGCGATTGTTGAAGAAGTTAGCCTGCCCCACAGCAAGTATGGCGTGGCTGTTTACTATATCATCGCTTCCTCTGAAGCTAGTTCTAACTTGCAGCGTTTTGATGGTATTCGCTATGGCTACCGCGCAGAAGGCATTGAAAATCTAGAAGATGTCTATGTCAAATCTCGTAGCGAAGGCTTTGGTGAAGAAGTGAAACGCCGCATCATGCTGGGAACTTTCAGTCTGTCATCTGGTTACTACGATGCTTACTTTAAGAAAGCTGGTCAGGTTCGGACCCTGATTATGCAAGATTTTGCTAAGGTTTTTGAAAAATATGATTTGATCTTAGGTCCAACTGCACCAACGGTTGCTTATGATTTGGGTAGTCAAAACCAAGATCCAGTGGCCATGTATCTGGCTGACCTTTTGACCATTCCAGTCAATCTGGCTGGCCTACCGGGCATTTCAATCCCAGCTGGCTTTGCAGATGGTCTTCCTGTCGGCCTGCAGTTGATTGGTAACCACTTCGATGAAGCGACTATCTATCAGGTAGCCGCAGCATTTGAAGCGACGACTGACTATCACAAACAGCAGCCAGTTATCTTTGGAGGTGAAAAATAATGAACTTTGAAACAGTTATCGGACTGGAAGTCCATGTTGAATTGAAGACCAATTCAAAAATTTTCTCACCGGCTCCAGCTCACTTCGGTGAAGATCCAAATGCCAACACCAATATCATTGATTGGTCTTTCCCAGGTGTTCTGCCTGTTATGAATAAAGGTGTTATCGACTATGGTATTAAAGCTGCGCTGGCTTTGAACATGGATATTCACCAGAAGATGCACTTTGACCGCAAGAATTACTTCTACCCGGACAATCCAAAAGCCTATCAAATTTCTCAGTTTGATGAGCCGATTGGCTACAATGGTTGGATTGAGATTGAGCTAGAAGACGGCACGACCAAGAAAATCCGTATCGAGCGGGCCCACTTGGAAGAAGATGCCGGAAAGAATACCCACGGCAGTGACGGCTACTCTTATGTGGACCTCAACCGCCAAGGGGTGCCGCTGATTGAGATTGTATCAGAAGCGGATATGCGCAGTCCAGAAGAAGCTTATGCCTATCTGACTGCCCTCAAGGAAATCATCCAGTACACGGGCATTTCGGATGTCAAGATGGAAGAGGGTTCCATGCGGGTGGATGCCAATATTTCTATCCGTCCTTACGGTCAGGAAGAATTTGGTACCAAGACTGAGCTGAAAAACCTTAACTCCTTCAACTTTGTCCGCAAGGGTCTGGCATTTGAGGAAAAGCGCCAAGCTGAAATCCTACGCAGCGGTGGTCAAATCCGTCAGGAAACCCGTCGTTATGACGAAGCGACTGGCGAAACCTTGCTCATGCGGGTCAAGGAAGGTTCAGCGGACTACCGTTACTTCCCAGAGCCTGATCTGCCGATCTTTGAGATTGAAGATGCTTGGATTGAGCAAGTACGCAGTAGTCTGCCAGCCTTTCCAAAAGAACGTCGGGCTAAGTATGTGGGCGATTACGGTCTGTCTGACTATGATGCCAAGCAGTTGACAGCAACGAAGGCTGTGTCAGACTTCTTTGAAGCAGCTGTTGCTGCAGGTGGAGACGCTAAGTCGGTCTCTAACTGGCTCCAAGGTGAAGTGGCTCAATATCTCAATGCTGAAGGCAAGACTATCTCTGAGATTGAGCTGACGCCTGAGAACCTGACTGAGATGATTGCGCTGATTGCAGACGGTACGATTTCTTCTAAGATTGCCAAGAAGGTCTTTGTCCATTTAGCTAAAAATGGTGGCTCTGCAAAAGAGTATGTACAGAAAGCAGGATTGATCCAAATTTCAGACCCTGCTCAACTTCTTCCTATTATCCAGCAAGTCTTTGCGGATAATGAAAAAGCCATCAATGACTATAAGGGTGGCAATAAGAATGCGGCCAAATCCTTGATTGGTCAGCTCATGAAGGCCACTAAGGGCCAAGCCAACCCACAAGTAGCACAAAAACTACTGAACGAAGAGTTGGAGAAACTTTAGAGATAAGTAGAAAACCAGTCGTGAGACTGGTTTTCGCCTTTTATTTGAAGGGAACTTATGGTAAAATAGATAAAAAATAAAGGAGTTCTTATGTCAGAAATTAAAGTAAAACGCGGAACAGGCTTTGTAGGGATCATTGGGAATTTTCCAATTTTAATCAATGGTCAAAAGGTTGGTACAATCCAGAATGGCGACGAAGCGTCCTTTCCTATTGAGGGAGAAGAAGCTGTTGTTCGTGTAGGAGCAGCTCCTATGAGAACCAAGCCAGTAACAGTTAAAGCAGGGCAAACTTTGCTAGTTGAAACAAATTTTACTAATTTTTCTATCTGTCTAGGAGTTTTGTTGCTCGGCCTGTTCTTTGGTGGTCTAGTGCGTGCAATTCTCTTAATTCTTTATATTGTTTTAATGTTTCTTCTGCCTTTTTACTCAGCTAGGATTGAAGAATAAACTGAAAAGTTTTTGTTGATAGGTTAGCTTGAAATAAAGGATTTTTTGATACCAAAATTTACCATTATGCGTGCTACCGGTATGGTCGGAGTAGCTCAAAATGTTGCGGTATATCTAAATGGAGAACTTGTGGATAAACTTGCGAATGATGAAAGTAAAACGCTGACTTTTGAGGGAGACAGTGCTGAACTACAGGTTGGACAAAGTTTTATGAAATCGCATAAGATTCAAGTGAAAGATGGCCAGAAGGTACTTGTTACAGCTTCTGGAATGCGGGCTATGCTAGGAATTATTGGGCATATCTTAGGTCTGCCTTATCTACTTCTTGAGATAGAGAATTAAACATCTTTAAGCTCAGCTAAATCATAAAAAATCAGTCGAAACAGACTGATTTTTCTTTATGGTTTATGTTACAATGATCAAAGCTAAAAGAAAGAGGTTGGGGATGTCAAAAGTTTTAAGGGGAACCCTTTATACCTTGGCTGCGGGGATTGCCTGGGGCTTATCGGGAACAAGTGGTCAATATCTGATGGAGAACGGTTTTTCGGCGCTGAGTTTAACCAATGTGCGCTTGTTGCTAGCGGGTTTAGTCTTGATGATGCTGGCTTATGCGACAAATAAAGACTTTTTTAAAGAGATTTGGAAAGACAAGAGCTCTCTGTTACACATTTTACTTTTTGCAGTCTTAGGCTTGTTCATCAATCAATATGCTTATCTAGCGGCCATTCATGAGACGAATGCAGGAACAGCAACGGTTTTACAATATCTCTGTCCAGTGGGAGTCTTGGCTTATACTTGCGTCAAAGACAGAGTAGCGCCGACTGTGGCTCAGGTCTGCTCCATGATTTTGGCTATCGGAGGAACCTTTCTGATTGCGACCCACGGTCAGATCAATCAGCTCTCGATGACGCCAAAAGGCTTATTTTTAGGTATTTTCTCAGCTTTTACTTATGCACTTTATATTCTTTTGCCGATTGGGCTCATTAAAAAGTGGGGAAGCATGCTGATAATCGGGATTGGGATGACCATTGCAGGTATCTTGCTACTTCCTTTCAGCGGTATGTTCCAGCATCAGTGGCAATTCCGTTTGGATATCCTTCTGGCCTTGGTCGGCATCATTGTCATCGGGACAATCTTTGCTTACACCGTCTTTTTGAAGGGAACAAGCTTGGTTGGTCCTGTCAAATCTAGTCTCTTAGCCTCGATTGAGCCTATTTCAGCGGTCTTCTTTGCCTTTGTCATTATGAATGAACGCTTTTATCTGCTTGATTTTGTAGGTATGGGCATGATTTTGCTAGCTGTCCTGTTGATATCTGTCAAGGACTTGATCTTGGAAAAGAAAAAAGGTTTATTATAAGCAAGAAAGAATAAGGAAAGACCTGGCTCCATACAGAGCTAGGTCTTTGTTGTTTACTTATTCGGTTTATTCATTGCTTTCTGAGCTGCCAAAGAATGCTTTGTACAGAGCACGGATGGCCTCTTTTTCTTGGTTCTTATTGACAACAAACATGATAGAAACTTCACTGGAACCTTGTGACATCATTTGGATATTGATTTTGTTGTCAGAAAGAGCTCTAGTCGCAGTAGCCGTCACCCCGATATGACTTTTCATTTTTTCGCCGACAATCATGATAATAGAGAGGTCATGCTCAATCTCAGCGTAGTCTACTTCTGCTTTTTGTACAAGTTGGCGCAAAATTTCTTCTTCTTTGATTGGAGTTAATTCACGTTCACGAAGAATGATGGAAAGATCATCGATTCCTGTTGGCATATGCTCCCAACCGATATTTAGATCTTCCAAAATCTGAAGTGCCTTTCGACCAAATCCAACTTCTCGGTTCATGAGATACTTGGACATGTTAATACTTACGAAGCCAGAATCACCAGCGATTCCTACAACAGGAGGATGATCTTCGCTATGTTTATGGACAATGCGCGTACCGGGGTGCTCTGGATTGTTGGTATTTTTGATAACGAGTGGAATTTTTCCGCGATAGGCTGGAAGCAGGGCTTCATCGTGAAGAACCGTAAAACCTGCATAGGCTAATTCCCGCATTTCACGGTAAGTAAGCTCGGCGATGGAGCGTGGCTTGTGAATAATCCCAGGGTGAGCAGCAAAGATGCCGTCCACATCAGTGAAGTTTTCATAGACATCTGCCTTGACACCAGCTGCAATAATCGACCCAGTAATATCTGAGCCGCCACGAGAAAAAGTACAGATTTGTCCATCTTGAGTGACACCGAAGAAGCCAGGGATGACAAGGACTTCATCGGAATGGATTAGTTCTTCCAATTTATCATAGCTTGAAGGAAGGATCCGAGCATTTCCTGGTTCGCTTGAAACCACTAGTCCAGCTTCTCTAGGATGGACGTAGCGAGCCGGAATGCCATTGTGGTTAAAGTAAGCTGCGATGAGCTTAGCATTGTTGTTTTCACCAGCTGCTAGGAAAGTATCGTAAAGAAATTCATTATTTTCAATTGGCAGAGTAGCTAGGGAGATGATGCTCTTAGAGATTTTTTCAATAATTGCAGATTTTAGACCTAGCTCAGAGACCATATCGGAGTAGCGCTTAATAATCCAATTTTGCTCCTTGGAGACATCATTTCCTGCAATGTACTGGCGATAATACTTAATCAGGGCATCGGTGACTTTTGTATCCTGGTCATCTCTTTTTCCTGGCGCAGAAACGACAATGAAGCGACGCTCAGCATCAGACTTTACAATATGTAAGACTTTTTCTAATTGTGAAGCAGAAGCGAGTGAACTTCCACCGAATTTAACAACTTTCATGGAGACTCCTAAACATAATTTAGAAAAATTATAACAAAATTCTGAAAATTTTGCAAATCTATCAGAAGCGCTTTTTCATCCAAGCTTCTTTTCAAAAAATAAGCAAAAAACGAATATGAAATCAAATTTTCCAGTTTTTGTTTTCTTTCTTACATCTTTTATGCTAGAATAAATGTAATTTGACCATCAAATTATTTAATTATAAAATAAAACGACTGTAAGTACCCAGTCGGGAATGGAGTTAGAATGACTTTTAATGGTATTCTTTATAAGGTAGTTGATGAAGTGGCAACTATTACCTTCAATCGTCCTGAAGTTTCAAATGGTTTCAATATTCCGATGTGTGAGGAGATTTTAGAAGCGATTGAGCTGGCCGCAAATGATGAGGCAGTGAAGTTTTTAGTGATCAATGCCAATGGAAAGGTCTTTTCTGTCGGTGGTGACCTAGCTGAGATGCAAAGAGCTGTCAGTGCTGACGATATCCAGTCATTGGTAAAAATTGCAGAGCTGGTCAATAATATTTCCTTTGCCATGAAACGTCTACCCAAGCCAGTTATCATGAGTGTGGATGGCCCTGTTGCAGGCGCTGCTGCCAATATGGTTGTGGCTGCCGATTTCTGTATTGCGACAGAGAAATCTCGCTTCATTCAAGCTTTTGTGGGAGTGGGCTTAGCGCCAGATGCTGGTGGATTGTATTTACTAACTCGGGCAATTGGTGTGACTCGGGCAACCCATTTGGTTATGACTGGAGAGGCTCTGACCGCAGAGAAGGCACTAGATTATGGCTTGCTCTATAAAGTCTGTGAAGCAGAAAAATTGGAAAAAACAACAGAACAGCTACTGAAGAAGCTAAAACGTGGCTCGCTGAATTCTTACAGAGCCATGAAAGAAATGGTCTGGAAGAGCCTTTTCAGCGGTTGGAAAGAATATGCGGAGTTGGAGTTATCTTTACAGAAGTCCCTTGCTTTCACTGAGGATTTCAAAGAAGGTGTCCAAGCTTATACTGAGAAGCGTCGTCCACAATTTACAGGTAAGTAACGATTTGCAGAATAAGAAAATTGTTTGAAAATCAAATAAATTTTCAAAAGGACTTGCAAATTATTTTGAGATCTGATAAAATTTGAATATCAAAGTATTTATGAAGGAGGTGTTGGTTTGAATTATCAATTAGTCAATGATTATTTAACATCCATTTTTAATAATGTTTTGGTTATTGAAGAGTCCAGCCTCCGAGGCAGTCAATTTAAAGATGTCTCCATTAAAGAAATGCACACTATTGATGTTATTGGTACCATGCCTAATGCGACTCCAAGCGATATTTCAAAGGAATTGTTAGTCACTTTGGGGACTGTCACAACTAGCTTGAATAACTTAGAGCGTAAAGGGTATATCGAGCGTCGCCGTTCATCCATTGACCGTCGTGTAGTTCATCTGAGTTTGACTAAGAAGGGGAGGCTCTTGTATCGCCTTCATAAACGATTCCACAATCGCATGGTCATGCAAGTGGTGGAAGGAATGTCCTCAGAAGAAAAAAATGCAATGCAAAAAGGTTTGCAGAACTTGTATAATTTTTTAGAGGAGTTGAAATAATGAACTATGCAAGAATTACTCAAGTAGCTCATTATGCTCCAGAGCAGATTGTCACAAATGATGATCTAGCCAAGATGATGGATACAAGTGATGAATGGATCTCAAGTCGCACGGGTATCAAACAGCGACATTTATCTCGGACTGAGTCAACAAGTGATTTAGCTACAAAGGTCGCTGAGCAATTGCTAGAAAAGGCTCAACTGTCTGCTGATCAGCTTGATTTTATCATTGTTGCGACGATCACTCCGGATTCTATGATGCCGTCAACTGCAGCTAGAGTGCAGGCCAATATTGGAGCTGCCAAGGCTTTTGCTTTTGACTTGACGGCAGCTTGCAGTGGCTTCATCTTTGCCTTATCAACTGGAGAAAAGTTCATTTCCTCTGGTCGCTATCAAAGAGGTTTGGTCATCGGTAGCGAAACGCTTTCGAAAGTCGTTGATTGGTCGGATCGTGCGACGTCAGTCTTATTTGGTGATGGGGCTGGGGGAGTCTTACTTGAAGCGGCAGAAAAACAGCATTTTTGGGCTGAAAATCAGTTTACTGATGGCTTGAGAGGTCAGAGTTTGACTTGTGGTGGACTTGGTTTGTCTTCTCCGTTTTCGGAAAAGCAAGTTGATGACCGCTATTTGAAAATGGAAGGCCGAGCAATCTTTGATTTCGCTATTCGTGATGTGGCACAGTCTATCAAAAATACCATTGAAGAGAGTCCATTTTCAGTGGAGGAGCTTGATTATCTGCTCTTGCATCAGGCTAATATCCGAATTTTAGATAAAATGGCTAAGAAACTCGGAGTTTCTCGGGAAAAACTACCTGCTAATATGATGGAATATGGCAATACTAGTGCAGCTAGCATCCCGATTTTATTATCTGAGTGTGTCCAACAGGACTTGATTAAGCTGAACGGAGATCAGACTATTTTATTGTCAGGTTTCGGTGGAGGTTTGACATGGGGCACGCTTATTGTTACAATTTAGTTAATCATGTGGAAACACATAGATAAAAAATATATTTTTTAAAGGAGTCTATCCATGGCAGTATTTGAAAAAGTACAAGAAATTATCGTTGAGGAACTTGGTAAAGAGCCATCAGAAGTTACACTTGAGTCAACTTTCGATGATCTTGAAGCAGATTCATTGGATTTGTTCCAAGTAATTTCAGAAATCGAAGATGCATTTGACATCCAAATCGAAACTGAAGAAGGCTTGAAAACAGTTGGTGACTTGGTTGCCTACGTAGAAGAAAAAACAAAATAATAAAGATTTGAGAGTATCGCAAGATATTCTCTCTTGTTTAGGTAATAGTTTGAATTTCAAAGTAAAAAGGTTGCTATCTAGCGGTTTGGGCTCAAGCTATTACTTAAGCAATGATTATGAGGAAGGTATTATGCAAACACGAATTACAGAATTATTAGATATCAAATATCCTATTTTCCAAGGTGGTATGGCCTGGGTTGCAGATGGGGACTTGGCTGGTGCTGTTTCAAAGGCTGGTGGTCTTGGGATCATCGGTGGCGGAAATGCTCCTAAGGAAGTGGTGAAAGCCAATATTGACAAGATTAAGTCTTTGACGGATCGTCCTTTCGGCGTCAATATCATGCTTTTGTCGCCTTTTGTAGATGACATCGTGGATTTGGTGATTGAAGAGGGTGTAAAAGTGGTAACGACTGGTGCGGGCAATCCAAGCAAGTACATGGCTCGTTTCCATGAGGCAGGTATTACGGTGATTCCTGTTGTACCAAGTGTGGCTTTGGCTAAACGGATGGAAAAAATCGGAGCAGATGCCGTCATTGCTGAAGGAATGGAAGCTGGTGGTCACATCGGTAAGTTAACAACCATGACCTTGGTTCGTCAGGTTGTAGAGGCAGTTAACATTCCAGTTATTGCGGCTGGTGGTATTGCGGATGGATCTGGTGCTGCGGCTGGCTTTATGTTAGGAGCAGAAGCGGTTCAGGTCGGAACACGCTTCGTTGTAGCTAAGGAATCCAATGCTCATCAAAATTATAAAGATATGATTTTGAAAGCTCGTGATATCGATACGACAATTTCTGCTCAGCACTTTGGTCATGCGGTTCGTGCGCTCAAGAATAAGTTGACTCGCGATTTTGAAAAGGCTGAAAAAGAAGCCTTCAAGCAAGAAAATCCAGACTTGACTGTTTTTGAAAATCTGGGTGCTGGTGCCTTGGCTAATGCAGTTGTTCGTGGCGATGTGGAAAATGGTTCCGTCATGTCTGGTCAGATTGCCGGCTTAGTCAGCAAGGAAGAAACGGTCGAAGAAATCCTCAAGGATATCTATTATGGCGCTGCTGAGAAGATTCAGCAAGAAGCAAAACGTTGGGCAGGAGTAACTAGAAATGACTAAAAGGGCCTTTCTCTTTGCCGGTCAGGGTGCCCAATATCTGGGGATGGCTCGTGACCTCTATGAGCAGTATGATGTGGTCAAGGCGACCTTTGAGGAAGCGAGTCAGGTCCTAGGCTATGATGTTCGGGAATTGATTGATAAGGATGAGGAAAAACTCAACCAAACTCGCTATACTCAGCCAGCAATTTTGACAACTTCTCTTGCTATTTATCGCCTGTTGGCAGAAAAAGGAATCCGTCCTGATATAGTAGCCGGTCTTTCTCTGGGCGAATACTCTGCCTTAGTAGCTGCTGGCGCGCTGGACTTCAAAACAGCGCTAGCTCTAGTCGCTAAACGCGGAGCTTTCATGGAAGAAGCAGCTCCTGCTGGTTCTGGGAAGATGGTTGCGGTCTTGAATGCGGAAGTAGCTCTTATTGAAGAGGCCTGCCAGACAGCCAATCAGCTAGGAGTCGTCTCTCCTGCCAATTACAACACTCCAGGTCAAATCGTCATTGGAGGAGATGTGGCAGCGGTGGATAAAGCGGTGGAATTGCTTAAGGAAGCAGGTGTGAAGCGCTTGATTCTGCTGAACGTTTCTGGTCCTTTCCATACGGCACTTTTAAAACCAGCCAGTGAGCAATTAGCTCGGGTTTTGGCTGAAACAGAATTTGCTGATTTTCAGCTTCCGCTAGTGGGTAATACAGAGGCGGATATCATGGAAACTGGCAGAATTAAGGAATTGTTAACTCGTCAGGTCATGGAGCCGGTTCGTTTCTACGATAGTATTGCTAAAATGCAAGAAGCTGGTGTGACAGAGTTTATCGAGATTGGTCCAGGGAAAGTATTGTCTGGCTTTCTGAAAAAAATTGATAAATCAGCAGTTGTTTATCATGTTGAAAGTGTGGAGACTTTGACAGCCCTACTGGAAAAATAATGGGGAATACCAATGGAATTAAAGAATAAAAATGTTTTTATTACTGGCTCTAGCCGTGGGATTGGTCTGGCTATTGCCCATAAGTTTGCAAGTGCAGGTGCCAATATTGTCTTGAACGGTCGCGGTCAAATTTCAGACCAAGTTTTAGCTGAGTTTGCTGGCTATCCGGTCAAAGTCGTGGCTATTTCAGGCGATGTGTCTGATGGTACTGATGCTAAGCGAATGATTGAAGAGGCGATTGCAGCTTTGGGCTCTGTAGATGTCTTGGTCAATAATGCTGGAATTACCCGCGATAAGATTATGCTCAAGATGACAGAGGAAGACTTCGAGCAAGTGCTGAAGGTCAATCTGACTGGAGCCTTTAATATGACGCAAGCCGTCTTGAAACCAATGACCAAGGCTCGCCAAGGAGCAATTATCAACCTATCAAGTGTTGTCGGCTTGACTGGTAATGTCGGCCAGGCCAACTATGCAGCTTCTAAAGCTGGCTTGATTGGATTTTCTAAGTCGGTTGCTCGTGAGGTAGCTGGGCGCAATATCCGTGTCAATGTGATTGCCCCAGGCTTTATCGAATCGGATATGACAGACGGGCTTTCTGAAAAAATCAAAGAAGCTTCTCTGGCTCAAATCCCAATGAAACGGTTCGGCAATACCGAAGAAGTAGCGGATGTTGCCCTATTCTTAGCAGGCCAGGAATACCTTACTGGTCAGGTCATCGCGATTGATGGCGGACTGACAATGCAGTAATTGCATGTATTTGGATTTGACAGTTTACCAATTATCATAAAGGAGTTCACTATGAAACTAAATCGAGTTGTTGTAACAGGTTATGGCTTAACCTCTCCCATCGGAAATACACCAGAAGAATTTTGGAATAGTTTAAAAGAAGGTAAGATTGGGATTGGTCCCATCACAAAGTTTGATCACAGCGATTTTGCTGTTCATAATGCGGCTGAAGTCCAAGACTTTCCATTTGATAAATACTTTATCAAGAAAGATACCAATCGTTTTGACAATTATTCTTTGTATGCTTTGTATGCAGCTCAAGAAGCGGTAACAAATGCGAATCTTGATGTAGAAGCAATCGATAAAGACCGTTTTGGTGTCATCGTGGCTTCTGGTATCGGTGGTATCAAGGAAATCGAAGATCAAGTCATTCGATTGCATGAGAAAGGTCCAAAACGCGTTAAGCCAATGACTCTTCCAAAAGCTTTGCCAAATATGGCTTCAGGAAATGTTGCGATGCGCTTCGGAGCAAACGGGATTTGTAAATCAATCAATACAGCTTGTGCCTCATCAAATGATGCGATTGGGGATGCCTTCCGCTCTATCAAGTTTGGTTTCCAAGATGTCATGTTGGTGGGTGGATCAGAAGCGTCTATCACTCCATTTGCCATTGCTGGTTTCCAAGCTTTGACTGCCCTATCAACTACAGAAGATCCAACTCGTGCTTCTATTCCATTTGATAAAGACCGTAATGGCTTTGTCATGGGAGAAGGTTCTGGTATGTTGGTGCTTGAAAGTCTGGAACACGCTGAAAAACGAGGAGCGACTATCTTGGCTGAAGTAGTTGGCTACGGTAATACCTGTGATGCTTACCACATGACTTCACCTCATCCAGAAGGTCAAGGTGCCATCAAGGCAATCAAATTGGCTTTGGAAGAGGCAGAGATTTCTCCAGAGCAAGTGGCTTATGTCAATGCCCATGGTACTTCAACTCCTGCTAATGAAAAAGGAGAAAGTGGTGCTATCGTAGCTGTTCTTGGTAAAGAAGTACCTGTATCTTCAACCAAGTCCTTTACAGGACACTTGCTTGGAGCTGCAGGAGCGGTAGAAGCAATCGCTACAATCGAAGCAATGCGCCATAACTTTGTACCAAAAACAGCCGGAACAAGTGAATTGTCAGACTATATTGAAGCGAATGTCGTTTATGGACAAGGCTTGGAGCAGGAAATTCCTTATGCGATTTCCAATACATTTGGCTTCGGCGGCCACAATGCGGTTCTGGCATTCAAGCGTTGGGAGGGCTAGATGAATATCAATGAAATTAAGGACTTGATGGCTCAGTTTGACCAGTCAAGCCTGCGTGAATTTTCTTATAAAAATCAAAGTGATGAATTGACTTTCAGCAAGAATGAAAGTTCTGCCGCAGTTGCAGCAACTCCAGCAGTCAGTGCAGCACCTGTTATAGCTCCTGTGCAGCCAGCAAGCGCACCTGTAGCTGAGACAGTTCCCCAAGCAGCTCCAACTGCAGCACCTGAGGTGGCTCCAGAGGCTCCGGTACCAGCTGCTGAGGGTGATGTCGTGGAAAGTCCCTTGGTTGGCGTGGCTTACTTAGCTGCAGGTCCAGATAAACCAGCTTTTGTCAGTGTAGGAGACCAAGTTAAAAAAGGTCAAACCTTGATGATTATTGAAGCCATGAAGGTCATGAATGAAGTGCCAGCACCGAAAGATGGTCTGATTACAGAAATTCTGGTTCAGAATGAAGAAATGGTTGAGTTTGGGAAAGGGCTGGTACGCATCAAATGATTGATATCAATGCAATAAAAGAAGCGCTTCCGCATCGCTATCCCATGCTTTTGGTGGACCGTGTATTGGAAGTCAGCGAAGATGAAATTGTCGCTTTGAAAAATGTGACGATCAACGAGCCATTCTTTAACGGACATTTCCCTCAGTATCCAGTTATGCCAGGTGTCTTAATCATGGAAGCACTGGCTCAAACGGCTGGTGTGCTGGAATTGTCTAAAGAAGAAAATAAGGGCAAACTGGTCTTCTATGCTGGCATGGACAAGGTTAAGTTCAAGAAGCAAGTTGTGCCAGGTGACCAGCTGATTATGACGGCTAAGTTTGTCAAGCGCCGTGGCACCATTGCAGTGGTAGAGGCCAAGGCCGAAGTTAATGGCAAACTTGCAGCAAGCGGAACCTTGACCTTTGCGATTGGTCAATAAGAAAGAGGAGATTTCACCATGTTTCGTAAAATTTTAATTGCTAACCGTGGGGAAATTGCGGTCAGAATTATTCGTGCAGCTCGCGAGTTGGGAATTGATACGGTAGCTGTTTATTCAACGGCTGACAAGGAAGCTCTTCACACCCTACTGGCTGATGAGGCGGTTTGTATCGGACCAGCCAAGTCTACAGATTCTTATCTGAATATGAATGCTGTCCTATCTGCTGCTGTTCTGACAGGTGCGGAAGCCATTCACCCTGGTTTTGGTTTTTTGAGTGAAAACTCTAAATTTGCGACCATGTGCGAAGAAGTCGGCATTAAGTTTATTGGACCTTCAGGTGCTGTCATGGACTTGATGGGGGACAAGATTAATGCTCGGGCTCAGATGATTAAGGCCAAAGTACCGGTTATCCCAGGTTCTGATGGAGAAGTCCATACCTCTGAAGAAGCCTTGGAAGTCGCCGAAAAGATTGGCTATCCAGTCATGCTCAAAGCTTCTGCTGGTGGCGGAGGCAAGGGTATTCGTAAGGTTGAAAAGCCTGAGGATTTAGTAGCAGCCTTTGAGTCTGCTTCTAGTGAAGCCAAAGCAGCCTTTGGTAATGGTGCCATGTATATGGAGCGCGTCATATATCCAGCGCGCCATATTGAGGTGCAGATTTTGGCAGATCAGCAGGGGCATGTGGTCCACTTGGGCGAGCGGGATTGCTCTTTGCAGCGGAATAATCAGAAAGTACTGGAAGAAAGTCCATCTGTGGCAATTGGGAAAACCCTACGCCAGCAGATTGGGGAAGCGGCTGTTCGAGCAGCTGAGTCTGTCGGCTATGAAAATGCTGGGACGATTGAGTTTCTGCTGGATGAAGCCAAGGGTGAATTCTACTTTATGGAGATGAATACTCGGGTGCAGGTAGAGCATCCAGTGACTGAGTTTGTCACCGGTGTGGATATTGTTAAAGAGCAGATTAAGATTGCGGATGGTCAAGAGCTGTCCTTTAGTCAAGAAGATGTTGAAATTCGCGGTCATGCGATTGAATGTCGGATCAATGCTGAAAATCCAGCCTTTAACTTTGCACCGAGCCCAGGCAAGATTTCCAATCTTTATCTGCCAAGTGGCGGAGTGGGCCTGCGCGTGGATTCAGCAGTCTATCCTGGCTACACCATTCCTCCTTACTATGACAGTATGATTGCCAAAATCATCGTTCACGGGGAAAATCGCTTTGATGCCCTGATGAAGATGCAACGTGCACTCTATGAACTAGAAATCGACGGTGTCGTGACCAATAGCAGTTTCCAACTGGATCTGATTTCAGATCCTAATGTGATTGCTGGTGATTATGATACAGCCTTTCTCATGGAGAAGTTCCTTCCGGCTTATCAAGAGAAAAAATAGATGACAAGGAGTGATTTTGTTTGAAAGAAGCGGAATCACTCTAAAATTTAATGAAGGAGTATGCAATGCCTTTGTTTTCAAAAAAGGATAAATATATTCGGATCAATCCTAATCGTTCCTCTCGTGCCTTGCCTCAGCCAAAACCAGAAGTTCCAGATGAGCTTTTTTCCAAGTGTCCAGGTTGTAAGCATATTATTTATCAAAAAGATTTGGGGGCAGAGCATGTCTGTCCAAGCTGTGGCTACACTTTTCGGATTTCAGCTTTTGAGCGCCTGAGCTTGACGGTGGATGAAGGAAGTTTTGAGGAATTGTTCACAGGTATTGAGACGACAGATCCCTTGCGTTTTCCAAATTATCGAGAAAAACTGGCGGAGACACGGGCAAAGACTGGCCTAGATGAGGCTGTTTTGGCGGGGACAGCTAGTATCAAGGGACAAAAAACAGCCCTTGGGATTATGGATTCCAACTTTATCATGGCTTCCATGGGAACGGTTGTCGGTGAAAAGATTACCCGCCTCTTTGAGTATGCGACAGAGCATCAGTTGCCAGTCGTCCTCTTTACGGCTTCTGGCGGTGCCCGCATGCAGGAGGGGATCATGAGCCTGATGCAAATGGCTAAGACTTCTGCTGCTGTACAACGTCATTCAAAGGCTGGTCTTTTTTACCTGACAGTTTTGACAGATCCGACTACAGGCGGTGTCACAGCCTCTTTTGCTATGGAAGGGGATATTATCTTGGCAGAAGCGCAGGCTTTGGTCGGCTTTGCTGGTCGTCGAGTTATTGAGTCTACTGTACGGGAAAAATTGCCAGATGACTTTCAAAAGGCAGAGTTTTTGCTGGACCATGGCTTTGTTGATGCGATTGTCAAGCGTGGTGAATTGCGGGATCGGATTGCTACTCTCTTGAGCTTTCATGGAGGTGACCAATGACAAAAATCAGTCAGATTATCAAAGCAGCGCGTGATCAGTCCCGTTTGACAGCTCTGGATTTTGCCCAAGGAATTTTTGATGATTTTGTGGAATTGCACGGAGATCGTAGTTTCCGTGATGATGGTGCTGTCATTGGCGGTATCGGAACCTTAAATGGTCAGCCAGTCACAGTGGTCGGCATTCAAAAAGGTCGCAATTTACAGGACAATCTGCGACGGAACTTTGGTCAGCCCCATCCGGAAGGCTATCGCAAGGCTCTACGTCTCATGAAGCAGGCTGAGAAATTCGGCCGTCCAGTCGTGACCTTTATCAATACGGCTGGTGCTTATCCTGGCGTTGGTGCTGAGGAGCGCGGACAGGGAGAAGCCATTGCCCGTAATCTCATGGAAATGAGCGATCTGAAAGTGCCCATTATTGCCATTATCATCGGTGAGGGTGGCTCTGGCGGGGCGCTGGCCTTGGCAGTGGCTGACAAGGTCTGGATGCTGGAAAACTCCATGTATGCCATTCTCAGCCCTGAAGGCTTTGCTTCGATTTTATGGAAGGATGGCAGCCGAGCAATGGAGGCGGCAGAGATGATGAAAATCACCTCGCACGAGCTCTTGCAGATGGGGGTCGTTGATAAGGTCATCCCCGAACGCGGCTTTAATAAAAATGAGCTTTTAGCTGCAGTCAAGCAAGAAATCAGTACCGAATTAGCGGAACTTTCTAAACTTTCCCTTGAGCAGCTTTTAGAAGAGCGCTATCAGCGTTTTAGAAAATATTAGCCAGAAGCCTTAGGGCTTCTTTTTCTTACTTGAGAGAGGTATGGAGGCAGTTAAGGTGGTAATATATTTTGGTTTGACATGTAGCAATATATTCTCTTTATGGAGGTCATATAAAAAATATATTATACAAGCTGTAGAACCTATGTTAAGATAGTTGCTAATCAAAAGAAAAGAGGTTTCATATGTCAGAATTTACTATCCATACGATTGAGTCCGCCCCAGCTGAGGTGAAAGAGGTTTTAGAAACTGTTCAAAAAGATAACGGTGGCTACATTCCCAATCTTATCGGTCTTTTGGCTAATGCACCAACGGCTTTGGAAACTTATCGGACGGTTGGAGCCATCAATCGCCGTAACAGCCTGACACCGACTGAGCGGGAAGTAGTGCAGATTACGGCTGCAGTTACTAACGGCTGTGCTTTCTGTGTGGCGGGGCATACAGCCTTTTCGATCAAGCAGATTCAAATGAATGATGATCTTTTGGAGGCTCTGCGCAATCGTACTCCAATTGATACAGATCCGAAGTTAGATACGCTTGCTAAATTTACCATTGCTGTCATCAATACCAAGGGGCGGGTCGGAGATGAGGCTTTGGCAGACTTCCTAGAAGCGGGCTATACGCATGAGAATGCTCTGGATGTGGTTCTGGGAGTCAGCCTTGCGACTCTTTGTAATTATGCCAATAATCTAGCAAATACACCAATCAATCCAGAATTGCAGCCTTATGCCTAGTCTTTGAGGGGGTGAAAGGGCTTTTTAGAACGACCCATTCTTTTTCATTGACTACAAGTCAAGCAAGAAACCAGTGCTGAACTAGCAGAACTTTCTAAAATTTTTCTTGACTAACTCTTGGAAGAATGTCATCAATACTTTAAGGAATGAAAAATTTTAAAATATAGTGCAATAAAAACTTACAGAACTTCAAACAGTGTAAACCATAAATAACTACATCAACAGGTAACCAAGGAGATTCTATGAGCTACTATCATCTTACCTTTGAATAAATTTTCTATCTAACCTTTTGGGGTTATAGAATATTCAAAATTTTTCATAAAACATTGACAAAAACCGAATATTATTTTAAAATAATAGAAAATTTAGAATAAACACCGAATGAAGTTTTTCAGAAATAAGCGTTTGAGTCTTATGACTGTGAAATGGACGGAACTCTGGAGAGACCATGATTGGCACCGAAGGGGCAAGGCAGGCAACTGCTCAAACTCTCAGGTAAAAGGACAGAGCAAGGGAAGGACAGGAGTCGGTCATTCTCAGGCATCCAGAGTACATGTGTAAACATGTACTTTTCTTTTTCTCGGTGTGGAAAAGGAGCATAGAAATTATGTTGAAGTTGCTGAATCAAATTGATTCTTTGGTCTGGGGGCCTCCCCTCTTGATTTTATTAGTTGGAACAGGGCTTTATCTGACACTTCGTCTGAGGTTGCTACAGATTTCGCGCCTTTCTCGCGCCTTTCGCTTAATTTTTGTATCTGGAGAGGATCATCATGGAGACGTGTCAAGCTTTGCTGCTCTTTGTACAGCTTTGGCAGCCACGGTTGGAACGGGGAATATTATCGGTGTTGCGACGGCCATAAAAGTTGGTGGACCGGGTGCCTTATTTTGGATGTGGCTGGCTGCTTTCTTTGGAATGGCAACCAAGTATGCCGAAGGTTTATTAGCGATTAAGTATCGTTCCAAGGATGCCCACGGAGCAGTTGCTGGTGGTCCCATGCACTATATTTTGTTGGGAATGGGAGAAAAATGGCGTCCGCTGGCTATTTTCTTTGCTGTAGCAGGTGTCTTGGTGGCTCTTTTAGGGATTGGGACCTTTACGCAGGTGAATTCCATTACAGAAGCCATGCATAATACCATTCAGCTACCTTCAGCTGTGACAGCCTCTATCTTGGCTATTTTGGTGACTTTGGTTATTTTTAGCGGCATTCAGTCCATTGCGCGAGTGTCGACCAAGGTTGTGCCTTTTATGGCAGCTATTTATATCTTGGGGACTGTGACTGTCTTAGCAGTCAATCTAGATCGTCTGCTGCCAACTCTCCAGCTAGTCTTTAGTTCTGCCTTTAGTCAAACAGCAGCGGTGGGTGGCTTTGCTGGTGCAAGCATGCGGATGGCCATTCAAAATGGGGTAGCTCGTGGCGTCTTTTCAAATGAATCTGGTCTAGGGTCAGCACCTATTGCGGCGGCGGCAGCTAAGACTAAGGAACCGGTCGAGCAAGGCTTGATTTCGATGACGGGAACCTTTATTGATACTCTGATTATTTGTAGTCTGACAGGTCTAACAATTTTAATCACAGGAGTTTGGGATAGTAATCTCAATGGTGTTTCCTTGACTCAGGCAGCCTTTGCGACTGTCTTTGCTAATTTTGGTCCAATCCTTCTATCCGTTTTTCTGGTTCTTTTTGCCTTTACCACAATTTTAGGCTGGAACTATTACGGTGAGCGTTGTTTTGAGTTCCTGTTCGGTGTCAAATATATTCGCTTGTACCGAATTATCTTTGTTACTATGGTGCTCTTAGGGGGCTTTATTGAGCTAGAAGCAGTTTGGGTCATTGCCGATATTGTCAATGCCTTGATGGCCTTGCCAAATCTGATTGCTCTCTTGGCCTTGTCTCCGGTTATTATTGCTGAAACCAGAAAGTATTTTGACAAGAAGGGCTGAGTTTCCATTTGCTGGATTTTTGAAAGAAGGTTACCCTGCTAAAGCTGCTTTGCCAGCTTTAGTTTTTTTATGGGCGAGAAATCTCTCGTCTTTTGTTATTGGTCAAAACATGGTATAATGAAGTATTAAGATTCTAGGAGGAAATGACATGCGTTGTCCCAAATGTGGCGGAAGCAAATCAAGTGTGGTTGACAGCCGGCAGGCAGAAGATGGAAATACAATCCGTCGTCGCCGTGAATGCGAGGAATGCCAGCATCGTTTTACAACTTATGAGCGCGTGGAAGAAAGAACCCTAGTCGTTGTCAAAAAAGATGGAACGCGTGAGCAATTTTCTCGGGATAAGATATTTAACGGAATCATCCGCTCTGCTCAGAAGCGTCCGGTCTCAAGTGACGAGATTGAAGAATTGGTCAATCGGATTGAGCAAAAACTTCGCAGCCAGAGTGAAAATGAAATTGCCAGCGAATATATTGGCTCTCTGGTCATGGATGAGCTGGCCGAGCTGGATGAAATTACCTATGTCCGTTTTGCCAGTGTTTATCGGAGTTTTAAGGATGTTGGCGAGTTGGAAAGCCTTTTGAAGCAGATTACCAAGGGTTCTAAGAAGAAAAAGGAAAAATAATGCCTTATGAAACCAAATGATCATTTTTCTTTCTTGTCTAATAACCAGGTCAGTCAGGATATGAGCGGGCTGACCCGTTATTACCTACCTATTGTGGGCAAGGATGCAGTGGCGCTTTATCTTTATCTGGTTTCTTTTTGGGATAACGGAGCTCAGCAGCGACTTTTCAGCCATATTTTAAATCATCTTGACTTTGGTATGGAAGCGTTGGAGAGGAGCTTGGAGCGCCTATCAGCTATTGGCTTGCTAGAGCTTTACCAGACGGAGACGGGATTTTTCATCCGACTCTATCCAATCTTGTCCGCTGAGGACTTCTTTGCTCACCATGTGTACAGTAGTCTTTTGGAGAAAAAGATTGGGCAGGCGGCAGTAGATAAGCTACGACCGGAAAATCCAGCTGGACAAAAAATCGGTGCTTCTTTTAGCCAGATCTATGGCATGGATGACGTCAGTCCGACGAGAACTAGTCGCCAAAATGATTTTGATTTGACGCATTTTAAACAGAGAATGGCTCAGGATGGCTTGCGTTTTGCGGATGAAAAATCGGATCTCTTGGACTTGTTTGCTATTGCGGAGCAGAAGAAATGGACTTGGTATGAGACCTATGTCTTAGCGCGTGAAACAGCTGTGTCACATGTGATTTCGACGAAACGGATGCAGCAAAAGATTCAGCAAAAACCAGTTTCGGGAGATTTTTCTCCGCAAGAGCAGTCTATTATCCGTGAAGCTAAAAGCAAGCAGCCGCTGCTCTTTTTGGCCGAAATCAAGAAAACCCGTCAAGCGGCCATTACGCGTAGTGAACGGAAACTGATTCAGGATTTGGCAGAGATGGGACTGTTGGATGAAGTTATCAATATCATCCTGCTATTGACTTTTAATAAGGTTGATTCGGCCAATCTCAATGAAAAGTATGCCCTCAAGGTGGCCAATGACTTTTCTTATCAAAAGGTGACCTCGGCTGAAGAGGCAGTCCTGAAAATCCGTGAGCGTAATCAGCAGACGAATAGTCGTCCTGCGCAAGTCAGCCCAGCTGCTGCTAAAAGCAATGTGCCGAACTGGAGTCAGCCGGATTACAAGAATGAAACGAGCTTAGAAAAACAAGCGGAACTAGAAGAACAAAAAAGAAGACTTTTAGCAAGACTGGAAGAAGGAGGCGATTAAATGGAAAAAATAGGACAGGCAATGCCTCATATGAATAAGGTGAAGCAGTTTGATTATCAAAAATTAGTCCAGCAGATTTTAGCAGATCCAGATATCGCTGCCTTTATCAGTCGAGAACAACTGTCTCCAACCGAAATTCAGCGTAGCATTTCTAAGTTCAATCAATACATTACCGAACGAGATCGCTTCCTGCTAGAAGATCAGAACTATATTGCTAAGGGATATAAGCCAATTTTGGTGAAAAATGAAGGCTATGCGGATGTTGCCTATGAGGAAACGCCTGAGTTGATCGAGCAGGAGAGACAGGAGGCGATTAGAAGCCGTCTCAACCTTATCAATCTGCCAGCCAGTCTAAAAGAAGCTAGTTTGGCCAAAGTGGATTTAGACGATATTGGTCGCTACAAGGCTTTCGAGCTCTTGACCAGTTTTGTTGCGGATTTTCCGCATTATCAGAAGGCTGTTTATCTCTACGGAGATTTCGGCGTGGGTAAGAGCTACATGATGGCTGCGCTGGCGCATGATTTGTCAGAAAAACGCAGTGTATCAACGACTCTGCTTCACTATCCGAGCTTTGTTTTGGATGTTAAGAATGCCATTAGTTCTGGATTAGTTAAGGACAAGATTGACCAGGTCAAGACAGCTCAAGTGCTGATTTTGGACGATATCGGTGCAGAGCAGTCTAGTCCCTGGATGCGGGATGAGATTTTGCAGGTTATCCTCCAGCACCGTATGCAGGAAAATCTGCCAACTTTCTTCACTTCTAACTTTAGTTTTGCAGATTTAGAGCGTCACTTTGCCAGCTCTAAGAATGGCGATGAGACTTGGCAGGCTAAGAGGGTTATGGAGCGGATTAAATTTTTAGCTCAAGAAGTACACCTAGAAGGAGAAAATCGCCGATGAATGAAACAATTAACTTGATGAAAGCTCATACGTCTGTTCGTCGCTTTACGGAGGAGCAGATCTCAGATGAAGAACTACGCGCTATTATCGATGCTGGACGTGCTGCTTCCAGTTGGAAAAACTTCCAGTCCTACTCTATCATTGTGGTGCGCAGCCAGGAGAAAAAAGAGGCTCTTTTTGACTTAGTTCCGCAGAAAGCAATTCTTCAGGCATCAGCTTTTTTGCTCTTTGTAGGAGACCTCAATCGAGCTAAAAAGGGAGCTGCGCTACATACAGAAGATTTCTATCCTGAGGGAACTGAAAATATCCTCATTAGCTCGGTAGATGCTGCTTTGGCAGGGCAAAATACCCTTTTGGCAGCTGAAAGTCTGGGTTATGGCGGTGTTATTATTGGTTTAGTTCGCTACGAAGCTTCAAAAATTGCCCAGCTCTTTAATCTGCCAGACTATACTTATCCAGTTTTTGGTATGGCTTTAGGAAAACCCAATCAAAACCATACTGTCAAGCCACGCCTGCCCTATGAAGCGGTGGTCTTTGAGGAAGAATACTGTGAGCAACTCAGCTCAGTCATCGAGACCTATGACCGTGTGCAGGCTGAGTATGCTGGTGAGCGGGCACAGGATACTTGGAGCCAGCGTTTGGCAGCCCAATTTGGTCAGGAGCCGAATCGAGCGATTGACCAACTGTTCAAAGAAAAGAAATTAGAAAACTAAGGCGGAGCTCTGCTCTGTCCCAAAGAATGAAAGAGGGAAAACATGGCTTTACCAACTATTGCCATTGTCGGCCGTCCTAATGTCGGCAAATCAACGCTTTTTAATCGGATTGCGGGAGAGCGGATTTCCATTGTCGAAGACGTGGAAGGAGTAACCCGAGACCGAATCTATGCGACGGCAGATTGGCTGAATCGTAAGTTCAGTGTCATTGATACGGGCGGAATTGACGATGTTGATGCACCTTTTATGGAGCAAATCAAACACCAAGCTGAGATTGCTATGGACGAGGCCGATGTCATCGTTTTTGTCGTGTCTGGTAAGGAAGGCATCACTGATGCGGACGAGTATGTCGCTCGGATGCTCTACAAGACCCACAAGCCGATTATTTTAGCGGTTAATAAGGTGGACAATCCCGAGATGCGCAATGAAATCTATGATTTCTATGCACTGGGCTTGGGCGATCCATTCCCAGTATCTTCTGTCCACGGGATTGGTACAGGGGATGTTCTGGATGCGATCGTTGAAAATCTTCCACATGAGGAAGTGGTTGAAAATCCTGATATGATTAAGTTTAGCTTGATTGGCCGTCCTAATGTCGGCAAGTCTAGCTTGATCAATGCCATCTTGGGTGAGGATCGGGTCATTGCCAGTCCAGTGGCCGGTACAACACGCGATGCGATTGATACGGTCTTTACGGACAGTGAAGGTCAGGAATTTACCATGATTGACACAGCAGGAATGCGCAAATCCGGAAAGGTCTATGAAAACACAGAGAAATACTCTGTCATGCGGGCTATGCGGGCCATTGACCGCTCAGATGTCGTTCTGATGGTGCTGAATGCTGAGGAAGGAATTCGTGAGTACGACAAGCGAATCGCTGGCTTTGCCCATGAAGCAGGAAAAGGAATTATCATCGTCGTCAATAAGTGGGATACGCTGGAAAAAGACAACCACACTATGAAAGACTGGGAAGAGGATATCCGAGACCAGTTCCAGTACTTGTCTTATGCGCCAATTATTTTTGTTTCTGCCTTAACCAAGCAGCGTCTCCATAAGCTGCCGGAAATGATTAAGCAAATCAGTCAGAGTCAGAATACCCGTATTCCGTCAGCGGTGCTCAATGATGTTATCATGGATGCTATCGCGATTAATCCGACACCGACTGACAAGGGCAAACGTCTCAAGATTTTTTATGCGACTCAGGTAGCGACCAAACCGCCGACCTTTGTCATCTTTGTCAACGAAGAAGAGCTTATGCACTTCTCTTATCTGCGTTTCTTAGAAAATCAAATCCGCAAGGCCTTTGTCTTTGAAGGAACACCTATTCACTTGATTGCAAGGAAGCGGAAGTAGGGCTTGCTTCAGCCTGTTTACAAAGAAAACAAGGGATATTGCAAGGACTTTATGGAGGGAAGCTTATCCTTAAATCCATAAACTTGCTAGCTCAAAATTTGGAATAGATTGATGAGGGAAACTGAATTGGAAAAATTGAGTTTCTCTCATTTTTTGATGATGAGTTTTCTCCGTCTCAAGTCGGATTTGAGCTTAAAAAATGGTTTTTAAAAGAGTTTTAGCCTTAATTATGGTAAAATAGTGTCTGAATACTATTAGCTATCAAATGAATTGAATGAGGTCTTTATGATGAAAATCGGAATCGATCAAATCGGTTTTGCGACCAGCAATTATGTTTTAAAATTAGATCATCTGGCTGAGGAGCGGGGGATTGATCCCAACAAGCTCAGCAAGGGATTATTGATGAAGGAGATTAGCATTGCTCCTTTAACTGAGGATATTGTCACTCTGGGTGCGACAGCCGCTGAACAAATCTTGACCGTAGAGGATAAGCAGGCCATTGATATGGTCATTGTCGCAACAGAGTCTAGCATCGACCAAAGCAAGGCGGCTTCGGTCTTTATTCACGGTCTTTTGGGTATCCAGCCCTTCGCTCGTAGCTTTGAAATGAAGGAAGCCTGCTACGCTGGAACTGCTGCTCTAGACTATGCCAAGCTACATATCAAACAATATCCAGAAAGCAAGGTTTTGGTCATCGCTAGTGACATTGCAAAATACGGGATAGAGGCGCCAGGCGAGCCGACTCAAGGCGCAGGCGCTGTCGCTATGTTGATCAGTCAAAATCCACGCATCCTTGAATTCAATGAAGATAATGTGGCTCAGACTCGTGATATTATGGATTTCTGGCGACCAAATTACTCTACGACTCCTTACGTCAATGGTGTTTACTCAACCCAGCAGTACCTGGATTGCCTCAAGACGACTTGGAACGAATACCAAAAACGTCATGGTTTAGCTTTGGGAGACTTTGCGGCGATTTGTTTCCATCTTCCCTATCCAAAATTGGCGCTGAAGGGGCTGAATAAAATTATGGATAAAAGCTTGTCTCAGAAGGAGCAAAAGGGTCTGCAAGAAAACTTTGACAAGTCTATTCTCTATAGCCAAAAGGTCGGAAACATCTACACAGGCTCCCTCTTCTTGGGGCTCTTGTCCCTCTTAGAAAACTCTGAAAATCTTAAGGCTGGTGACAAGATTGCTCTCTTTAGTTATGGGAGTGGTGCTGTGGCTGAGATTTTCAGTGCCAATCTGGTAGAAGGTTATGAAGAACAGCTGACGACTAATCGTTTGGAGAAATTAAATCAACGTCAAGAACTGACGGTTGCAGCCTATGAAGACCTTTTCTTTGCAGAGGCCCAGCTGGATGAAAATGGCTCAGCTGTTTTCTCTTACTACGATGACCAAGTTTACGCCTTGGTTCAAATTGACCAACACCAGCGCAAGTATATCAAAGTTGAGAAACCATCATGAAAATAAATTGGACTGGATTTTCTAAAAAAATGCCTGCAGAGCGACTAGAGTTTCTGAAAGCCCATGAACTACTCCAGACTGAGAATTGGCAAAATCTTGCTAATCAAAGCCATTTGCCGCTGGAGACTGCCAATCAAATGAGTGAAAATGTGCTTTCTGTTTTGGCTTTACCTTATTCGATTGCACCAGACTTTCTTATAGATGGGCAGGTTTATCAGGTACCTTTTGCAACAGAGGAGCCCTCTGTCGTTGCTGCTGCTAGTTTTGCAGCAAAAATCATTAAGCGCAACGGCGGTTTCAAAACCAAAATTCATAATCGGCAGATGGTTGGGCAGGTCGCACTCTATGATGTGCCCGATGTAGCTAAAGCCTTAGAGCAAATCCAAAATGAGAAGTCAGCCTTATTAGAATTGGCAAATCAAGCCCATCCTTCTATCGTCAAGCGAGGAGGTGGGGCGCGTGATTTGAGAACGGATTTCCTAGAGGGAGAGACGGACTTTCTAGTTCTCTACCTTGTCGTGGACACTCAGGAAGCCATGGGTGCCAATATCCTTAATACAATGCTAGAAGCCCTAAAAGAACGATTGGAGGAGCTAACAGGTGGACAGAGCTTGATGGCTATCTTATCTAACTATGCGACTGAAGCGCTTGTAACAGCCTCTTGTGAAATTGATTTCCACTCACTCAGTCGAGACAAGGCAGAAGCTGAACGAGCTGCTCAAAGAATCGCTCTAGCTAGTCAATTTGCAAAACAGGATCCTTATCGAGCCAGCACGCATAATAAAGGCATTTTCAACGGAATTGATGCAGTTCTTTTGGCGACAGGAAATGATTGGCGGGCCATTGAAGCTGGAGCCCATGCCTATGCCGCTCGTGAGGGCCGTTATCAAGGATTGAGTAACTGGAAGGCCAATTTAGAGGAAAGAAAACTCTATGGCCAGTTGACTTTACCCATGCCGGTTGCGGCTAAGGGAGGCTCCATCGGTCTTAATCCAATGGTTGTCGCTAGTTTTGATTTATTGGGGCAACCGACAGCCAAAGAATTAGCTTCGATTATCGCTTCTGTCGGCTTAGCGCAAAATTTTGCGGCTTTAAGAGCACTGGTGACCACGGGAATTCAGGCTGGGCACATGAAGCTCCAAGCTAAATCTCTAGCTTTATTGGCCGGTGCTCAGGAAGATGAGGTTGCTGCTGTTGTTGCAGCACTTCTCAAAGAGAAGCAATTTAATCAGGCAAAAGCTAAGGAAATTCTAACCAAAATGCATAAAGAAAAATGAGGCTGGGACAAAAGTCCTAGCCTCTTAATTGTCTTTGGATTATCGAGCAAGACGCAGTAGTTGAGTGGGCTCTATTACGCTGATTTTATCAGCTTTTACAGCCCTACTCAACTGTGCGGAGGTGGGACGACGAAATCGAATTCTAACGAATTAGCGATTTCTGTCCCACTCTCATTTTTTATAGTGAAGAGGATGTTTCTTAAGGTAGCTGTAGATCTTTAAGACGACAGTCCCGCTAGCCATGCCGATAGAGATGACCAAGGCTAGGATAACGACCAAGGTAGCATTGACCATAGCATGACTGTAATCACCTGTCACAAAGAAGGCGGTTGTCCGATAGGAAATATATCCAGGTACTAGAGGCGCTAGAATAGCCAAAATAAAGACGACAGCCGGCGTTCTATAGATGATGCTGAGGATTTGGCTGGCACAGGAACCAATGATGGCAGCCACGAAGGTTGCAATGATAACATTAGTCGGTCCCTTGAGTAGGAGATAGAGTAGCCAAGTAGCCATACCTAAAACTCCGCCAGGAATCAGCATACTCCGCTGGACATTTAGAACGATTAAAAAGGTGATGATGGCCAGTAGGCTGGCAAGGGCTTGCAGTAAGAAAGTCAAGATTGTCATAGGCTTATTTCATAAGAATGAGGGCGACAGAGGTACCGGCGCCGAGAGCAAGGGTAATGAGGAGTGATTCAAAGAGTTTGCTCATTCCAGAGTTGATATGGTTGGTCATGATATCTCTAACTGAGTTGGTCAAAGCGATTCCTGGGACGAAGGGCATAACAGCCCCTGCGATAATCAAGTCTGCTGTTGAATCGAAGCCTGAGTAGCGAGCCCAAATCTGGGCCAATAATCCGAAGACGAAAGCCCCAGCAAAGGCTGATACGAAAGGAATCCGAATGTATTTATCGACATAAAGGGAGAAAGAAAAGCCAAATAGGGTCGCTATACCAGCCCCAAGAGCATCGTAGAAATTTCCTCCGAACATGATCGAAAAGAAGGGAGCACTGAGCGTAGCAGCTGTAATCAACTCTTTTTTGCTATAAGGAAGTTTTTTTATTTTAAGTTCCTTTAGTTGCTCAAGCGCTTCTTCTAGATTGATGGCACCACTAACCAGTTGGCGAGAGACTTGATTGACATCACAGACCTTCTCGATATTATAGTTCGTATGGATATTTCGCTTCATTCGAGAAATATTGGTATTTTCAATGGAAAAGAATATGGCAACTGGCATGGCTAAGGCATTGCAGTCCACGATGCCCTGCGAATGGGCAATCCGGATCATGGTGTCTTCGACCCGATAAATCTCTGAACCACTTTGTAATAGCAAAGTCCCAGCTAGCATGATAACATCGACGGCCAGATTAAGATTTTTTTCATCTGTAGACATTTTCTCAGCCATTGCATCCCCTTTTTTCATTTCACAATAACTCTATTATAACACAAATGCTCAAAGCTATCTCTCCAAAGCAAAAGAAAACCAGCTGATTTTCAGCTGGTTTTACAATTAGGAAAGAGGCTTAGCTAAGTGCATCATCCATAGAAAGAACTTCGTGGAAGACACGTTGTGTCAATTCAGTCTTTTGCTCTGGAGTGAGGTATTTAGTGTTTACACAGTATCCAGAGATACGTACGATAACATCTTCGCCAGACATGATCTTGTCGTAAACATCTTGCAAGTCCATAACGTTCAAGTTAACGTGTTGTCCACCGTTTTCGAAGTAACCATCAAGAATTGTTACCAAGTTGTCCACTTGTTCGTCACGAGTCTTACCAAGAGCGCGTGGTGAAACTTGTGTTGTCAATGAGATACCGTCAGCTGCGTAACCAAAGTCTAGGCTAGCAAGTGAGTTCAAGTTTTGCAACCATCCACCTTTAGCTTTGTTAGATGGGTTAGCACCTGGTGAGAAGAATTCAAGTTTAGACAAGTTCACAGAACCATCTTCGTTAAGGTATACACCTTTGTGGACTGGTGAGTTACCAGTTTGTTTAGAGTAAGCAACGTTAGATGTGATTGTCAAAAGTGATACAGTTGCTTCAGCGTCTTTGTAAAGTTTGTGGCTACGTAGACGTGTAGTGTAAGCTTCGATCAACCATTCTGCCAATTCGTTTGAGCGAGGATCATCTTCACCCCAACGTGGGTATTCACCGATTGTTTCGTAATCGTAGATGTAGCCATTTTCATCACGGAGTGGTTTAACAGTTGCATACTTGATAGCTGACAATGTATCAACAGTGTTAGCAAATCCACAGATACCGAATCCCATGTTAGCACGTTGATAAGTTGGCAAGAAGGCCATTTGAACAGCTTCGTAGTTGTACTTGTCAGTCATGTAGTGGATGATGTTCAAAGCATCTACGTAAGTGTCAGTCAACCAGTCAAGTGATTTTTCGAAGTTCGCTTTAACTGATTCAAATTCAAGAACTTCGTCACGGATAGGATCGATGTCAAATACTTTGTAGTCTTTATGTACATCGTCATAACCACCGTTCAAACCAGTAAGAAGAGCTTTCAAAACGTTTACACGAGCACCGAAGTACTGGATGTTGTGGCGTTGTTCTTCGTTTTCTGGGTCAAGTGGAGACACACAGCATGAGATACAGCTCATTTCACCATATCCGTCTTTAGCCATTGTTGTTACACCTTCGTATTGGATAGAAGAGTGTTTGTGGCTCATATGCATACAGTAGCGACGGAATGCGTATGGTAATTTATCAGTCCAAAGAACTGTCAAGTTTGGCTCTGGAGAGTTACCGATGTTGTCAAGTGTGTTCAAGAAACGGTAGTCCATCTTCGTAACACGGTGACGACCATCGTTACCCATACCAGCCATAGAAGTTGTGATGAAGGTTGGGTCACCTGAGTACAATTGGTCATAAGCTTTTGTACGAGCAAATTTAACTGTACGAAGTTTCATAACGAAATCATCAACGAATTCTTGGATTTCTGATTCAGTAAATGTACCACGAGCAAGGTCACGTTCTGCAAAGATATCCAATACGATTGGCACACGTCCTAGGGATGTTGCAGCACCGTTGATAACACGGCAGACAGCCATAAAGGCGATGTTAACCCATTGGATCGCTTCTTTAACGTTCATCGCTGGTTTACGAACATCAACTCCGTAAAGATCACCCAAGCGAACAACTTGTTGCAAAGCTTGGTATTGAAGGTTTACTTCTTCACGAAGACGGATTGTTTCTTCGTCGATTTCTTTGATTGCATTCCAGTCGTTGACTTTTTCTTGCATCAAGTAGTCTGCACCGTAAAGAGCTAGACGTGCATAAACACCGATGATACGTCCACGTGAGTAAGCATCTGGAAGACCAGTCACAGTGTGAGCGTGACGAGCGCGGCGGATGTTAGAAGTATAAGCACGGAAAATACCGTCGTTAACAGTTGTCACATATTTTGTGAAAATTTCGTGAACAGCTGGATCAGGTTCATAACCATTTTCTTTCAAAGTTGTTTCAGCCATACGGATACCACCTTTTGGCATGAAGTTCAATTTGAAGAGTTCATCGTTTTGAATACCGTAAATTAGTTCGTTATCTCTGTCGATATAACCAGCAGGGATATCTGCAATAGATGTTGGACGAGTGTCCATTGGGAAACGAGTTTCTTCGTAGTGAGCTTTTGTTTCTTCTACGATTTTCTTGATGTGGAGTGAGCGCTCAGTAGGACCTGCCAAGAAGCTTTCATCTCCATCATAAGGTGTGTAGTTGGCTTGAACGAAGCGAGAAACACTTGCTTTCTCTTTCCAGTCTTCACCTTTGAAGCCTTCCCAAGCTTTGTCAAAAATATCTTGAGCTTCCACAACTGTTTTAACAACCATTAGATTTTCCTCTTTATTCTAGCAACAATAAACTGTTACATTTATAATTAAAGTATATCATAAGGTAATCGGTTTCACAAACGAATTTCAGTGCTAAAAGAGGCTTTCTTTTATAATACAGATTGATATTTTATTGCAAACTGTTTTATAATTTTGAAAATAGTAAATGAAAATAGTAGAAAGAAGCTGATAAGTTGAATTATTTTGTCCTTGTTTTGAATGTTACTGTGTAGAAATTTGCCCAATACTGAAATTCCTATTTTTATACTTTGTTTATGTACTTCAGAAAGTTTCTCACATTTTCCGGTCTTGCTTTTGAATAAAAATCCTTTGAAACTTGCTTTAAAAATGATAAAATTTGCTAAAGAGCTAATCTAACTTATAGGAGACAGCATGCTAATTTTTCCGCTAATCAATGATACATCGCGAAAGATCATTCATATTGATATGGATGCTTTTTTTGCTTCGGTCGAAGAGCGGGACAATCCTAAGCTTAAGGGAAAGCCTGTGATTATCGGTAGTGATCCGCGTCAGACGGGTGGACGTGGTGTGGTTTCGACTTGTAATTATGAAGCCAGAAAGTTCGGAGTTCATTCAGCTATGAGTTCCAAGGAAGCCTACGAGCGCTGCCCGCAGGGGATTTTTATCTCGGGAAATTATGAAAAATATCAAACAGTTGGTTTGCAGGTTCGAGAGATTTTCAAGCGCTACACGGATAAAATTGAGCCCATGAGCATCGACGAGGCTTATCTGGATGTGACGGAAAATAAGTTGGGTATCAAATCTGCAGTCAAAATTGCCAAGCTGATCCAGCACGATATCTGGAATGAATTGCAACTGACAGCTTCAGCTGGCGTTTCTTATAATAAGTTTCTGGCCAAGATTGCCAGTGATTATGAGAAGCCGCACGGTCTGACGATTATTTTACCCGAGGAGGCAGAGGCCTTTCTGGCGTCCATGGACATTGCTAAGTTTCATGGGGTGGGCAAGAAGAGTGTCGAGAAACTGCATGAAATAGGAGTTTATACTGGTGCAGATTTGCTCAAGATACCGGAAATGACCTTGATTGATAAGTTTGGTCGCTTTGGTTTCGATCTCTACCGGAAAGCGCGTGGCATCAGCAATAGTCCCGTCAAGTCCAATCGTATCCGTAAGTCTATCGGTAAGGAGCGAACCTATGCCAAATTGCTCCATGGCGAGGAGGATATAAAAAAAGAACTATCTCGTTTGGCAGCTAAGGTCGCTCTCAGCTTAGAGAAACACCAGAAAGCTGGCAAGACGGTTGTCCTCAAAATCCGCTATGCTGATTTTTCAACCTTGACTAAAAGAAAAAGTTTGGCTCTAGCCACTCAAGACAAGGAGCAAATCGAGCGAACTGCGCATGAGATATACGATAGCTTGGAAGAACAACCACGAGGTATCCGGCTGCTAGGACTGACAGTGACGGGGTTTAGGTAAGAATTATAACGAAATATGTATGCTTTTGTTTGTGGATTAATATGATAATTTATTTTAAGTACTGTACAGTAGAAAAGTTATAGATAATTTGGTACTATTAGTTGTATATTGAGTTCGAGGTGATAAGATGTCTTCTTTTCCTTTTTTTGGTAAACGTACTTCTAATGAATTTGAGAATGATGAAGTTAATATATTTTTGAGTCATAATTCAAAGAATAAAGAGTATGGGGATGTATTACGAGAATTGTTGATTGGTGTAGGTTTAACTAATAATAAGTTAATCTATACTTCGAATGAAAATAATGATGTGCCATTCGGTAAAAATATATATGACTATTTACAAGAATATCTTAATGGTAAGACAATTGTATTATTTCTACTTTCCTCGGATTACTTTTCTAGTGTAGTTTGTCTGAATGAGCTGGGGGCAACGTGGGTAAAAAAACATGACTACTATAATTTTTATGTTCCAGGATTCAATTTAAAAGATGATAAATTTTTGAATAGCTGTATAGACAGTAATTCAAAAGGTGTCTTTTTGAATGGAGATAGTCAGTGTCGTTCTGCGTTGAAAAGATTTTTAGGTTTTATTTTTCATCATTTTGAATTAAATTGCGATAATTATAGGTTAGAAAAAGAGCTTGATGAAGCTTGTGGAAAATTTCGAAAGATATCTGTTTTAAAAAAAGAATTTACTGCTAAAATTGCAGAAGTAGATGAAAGAAAAGCCTATATATTTTGTAAATTAGATACCTTGCTGCCAATAGAGGAAGGTTTTCATGAAGGTGAGTCTCATTGGATTCAACTTAGTCGAGAGTATAACAAAGATATTATAGAGATGGTAAAGAAGGGAAAGTCAATAACTTTTATTCCGAATAAAATAACATCTTTTCATGATGAAGCTTATGGAGGAAAGAATTTCAGAAATATTTATATAGATGGGAAAAGAATCAGAATTTTTTAGAGAAGAGGATTTTAATGAAAAATAAAGTTTGTTTTGTTGTGATGGGATTTGGGAAAAAAACATATTTTAAAACGAATGAATTAATTGATTTGGATGAAATCTATAATGAAGTTATTAAACCATTATTTGAGAAAGAATTTCAGAATTATAAAGTAATTAGAGCAGATGATGTTGCTGGATCAACAATCATTGATGTTAGCATGTATGAACTACTTTTGCATGCAGATTTAGTTATTGCCGACTTGACGACTTATAATATAAATGCTGCTTATGAATTGGGTGTTCGACATGCTGCGAAGCCTTTCTCTACTGTGATGATGATTCAAGAAGATCACGATATTCCATTTGATCTAAACCATTCTCGTATCTATAGATACAAAAAATTTGGTGAAAAAATTTCGAAATCTGAATCAGATGAAATGATGAGTAAACTCAAAAAATATATTAAAGAATCAGAAAAACAGCAAACGGATAGCCCTCTATATACCTATATTCCAAAAGTAAAACCTCTTCAATACGACAACAATTATTATTGTAAATTGATTTCTGATGCAGAAAACTATTCGGATACGATTGGAGAATTGTTACAAAAAGCGAAAGATTTTAAAAAGAAGGGAAATTTTGTAGAATCAAAAAATTGTTGGAAAAAATTAGTTGAAAAATCACCAGGGGAAGATTATTTTATCCAGCAATTGGCTCTTGTTACATATAAATCCAAGGTTCCTAATGAGACAAGAGCTTTAATGGAGGCGTTAAAGATTATTCAGCAATTGCCGTTAAAGAAGACCCTTGATACTGAAACATTGGGCATAGCTGGTGCTATATATAAGAGATTGTATAGAGTAAATAAAAATCCAGATTATTTAGAAGATGCGATAAATATTTATAGAAAAGGATACATAGTTAAACAAGATTATTATAATGGGGAGAATTATGCTAATTGTTTATTATTGCAGCTTTTACATATTACTGATAAGGAACAGATTAAATATAATCAATTTGAAGCTAACAAAGTTTATAGAGAACTTATAGACCTGATTACTGAAAATGCGGATGAAGACGACTATTGGAAATATGCAACTTTAGCAGTTGCTTACTACTATTTGGAATGTGAAACACTTTACAAACAGTATTTAGACGTATTTAAATCTAAAAGTGTGGCATGGGAGCAAGCATCTTTGCAGGAGACAATAGATGAAATTGAAAAAATTAGACAACATTTAATATAGCGAATCATATGGGGATATTATTTGTAGAGTTCTTGTTCATTTAATATATAAAGTGGTATGAAGTAATATGATATTTCTTTACTTTTTAATAATTGTTATTATAGTTCATATTTGTTGTTTTCTGGCAGATCGTAGTGCAGTTTCTAAAAGATTGTTTCGTTTTTTTTCAGCGAGTGCTAGTATTCTGATAGAGGATGTAGAAAAGCAATACGATCAGCTCAATAAATTAAATCAAACTGAAAATACTAAGGTGTACATGTTGAGTGACGTTGCTCAAGAATTATTGGTAATGTTTAAATTTAGGGTTACACTGTTAGTTCCATTTCTTTTTTTTATATTATTATTATTAATTCATATTTCAAAGTTTCCTACAAGTTGGAAGTACATTTTTTCCATTATTCTTTCAATATGTAACTTTTCTTATTCTTTTTTGGAGAATAAACAAAGAGGAAAGGTTGCAGGTTACTATATATGTTACAATACTATGCAAAAAATGGGCTTACTATTAATATGGACGATTTCTTTAATAATGACAAGTAGTGCTTTTCAGATTTTACTTACTTTTAGAGGAGAATTTTTAACAAATCTTAAAATAGCAATGTTCAGCTACAGTGTGTTATTATGTTCAGAACTATTATATGACTATTTATTTGCATTAATATACTCAAAACAAAACTTCAGTTTTCAAAATCTAATTAATCGCCAAGAACCTGTTGTGTTATTTTTACGTCCTTTTGTGAAAGATGATGATCTAATATACTTCCCATTTATTGCTGGACCTACAATTTTAAGATTCGCACTTTTTCCGTTGATTAATTTTTCTGAGGGACTATCTCGCTTAATAAATACTTCTGGTTTTGGAATTTTAATTGGTGTCGCTAATCCTAATAAAAAAAAATGGTATAAAGGGACTTTTTTTAAAACGATAATTGTTGATGATTACGATAACAAAGATAAGTGGAAAAAAGAAATTTTTTATTTATTGCCTAAAGTAAATAAAATAATATCTCTAGTAGGAAATACAGAGGGAGTATCATGGGAATTAAATCTAGTAGAGGAGTTAGGAGTTAAAGGGAAAACAATGTTTTTACTTCCATTGCATGAAGGAGATGATTTTCCTCTAATAACTAAACTAAAGTTACAATTTAAAATAAAGGATGTACAATTCCCTAATGAATTTTATAATAACCAATTTATTGGACTAAGTTTTGATAACAATAGTCCTGTTTGGTATATGGATTATGGAAGAGATTTTTTTTCTTACTATTTAAGTATTATGCTTGGATATATAGATATAGATAATAAATTTAAAGCTAGGGGAAATCGTAACCCTGACAAACTAGAAGAAACTATACCTACATTTTATACAATTTCAAACGATTCTGATTTTCAAACGATTTATAGAATTATTAAGGATAATAAGAAATTATACAGAAAATGGTGTAAAACAGAGAATTACGAAAGCATTATTAATTTTTGGAATGTCATTTTACGAACAGATCCATTGCTTTTTCACAATCCTTATTACCATTCTAGTATTCTATATGATGGATTAATTGAGTTAGGTAATTCGATGGAAATACTAAAAGAGTATGTTGAATTGGTTAAGGTTTTAGAAGAAAGGAATTCTCATTTCATGCCTAACGAATTTCAAGCAAAAAGATCGGTTGAGGCTCAGTTTCAATACTTAGAAGATGCGTACCAGTATATTTATGATGATGGTGTCCCATTATCACTTCGTGTAGAAATCTTAGAATTACTATATCAAAGCGCTAAGTATGTTGCCAAAGTCAAGGATTTAATTGAAATTGCTTATGATTTATCAACGGAGCTTATGAATCAAGGAAAATTTAGGGAAGCTATTTCTATTCTTAAAGAACGATTAAATTTAGCTAATGAAACTGGAAATATCAAATACCAGTTAGAGACACTGGAAAGGATTTCTTGTTTCTATTATTGTTGGCTAGATGTGAATAGTAATCCAAGTGAGAAAAAATTCTATTTATGTGAAATAAGAAAAAACTTAAATAGGAGATATAAAATTGGAAAAAGAATAAAAGATATAGTAACAATTCAAGACACATTGCAGAAGTTAAGGTTTATCTACTACGAATACGGGAGCAATAAATCAGTTGAACGAATAGATTTATTGATAGAAATATGGAACACAAAAATAAGTGAAACAAATTAATTGTTGATTGTACCCCAAAAGTTAGACAGAAAAAATCGACTCTTTATCAACTGTAGTGGGTTAACGAAAAGTCATCTACTGGAGAGGATCAATTTTTCCTCTCCTTTTTGATATTCAAATTGGTAAGAATTCTATTCTAAAGTTATCAAAGCTCCGAAAGCTGGGAGCATTTCGCTAGATAACCTTGATGAGGTTTGTTGGCATCTTTTAGTTTTGTGTTTGAGTAGGGAAATCCTAGTTTATTAATGGTTTTATCCTTATCTTCCAAAAAGGTCTGAAAAACAGTTAGAAAGATAGGATTTACACAAGAAATAGTTTTTCAATGAGACCAAAGAAATGCTTAGCTTGTTTCCCTTGAAAATGAAAAGCAAGAGTGACTCAAATTTATAAAATCTTCAATGGGAAGGATTTTATAAATTAATTACATTGATCGTATTATGGGAAAATTAGATTGGACTCTTCTTGATCTGTTCTTGAACAGAGAGGTGTTCACAGAAAACCTCTCCGTTCTGCGGTTTACAATAGCTAAAAAATAAAGTTTCTTGATTAATATTGGCTATGGATGGATATTTCTCTAGTCATCTTCGTTACTAAAATTAGCTTATTTTCTACTTTCCTATTATCTGACTTTAGAAAAGAATACAAGAAGCTTAAAAAGAGACGAGGGAGATGAGCTCACATTTCTTAATATAAATTTTTCGCCCTCATTGTAACATAAGGAAGAGATTTTGCACTTTTTGAAGCTTTCGTATAAAACTGTCTCAGACTCTGCTGTTTTAAAGGGGAATATTTGATAAAGCACTCTTGGTCGAATCTGAGTAAAGAAGGAACTTGTGAGGCTTTCTTAGTAAGGTTCTGTGACAGCATAAAAAGTAAAACCTATTGGATTCGGTTTCCATTTAATTGCCATCGCCAAAAATACTGTTAATATCTTCTTCCCTTATCCCAATCATAGGGTTAATTTTCTGTAAGTTTTCCTCCGTCAGGATGTAGTTTTCCACAGCTTTTTCCAACCTATCCACAGGAATGTGGATAATTTCTTGAGGGGATTCTACATCTCCAAAACGTTCAATCAGATAGGTTTTGCGGGCTGTTCCGGTATTTTTTATGGCGTAGTCAAAGGCTGACTTTTCCCCAAGTAGGATCAGTTTGCTCTTGGCTCGGGTAATAGCTGTGTAGACCAGATTGCGCTGGAGCATGCGGTGGCTGCTTCGGGTAATGGGAAGGATAACCACGGGAAACTCGCTACCTTGAGACTTGTGGATGCTCATGGCATAGGCTAGGCGAATTTTGTACCATTCGCTGCGCTGGTAGCTAATTTCATTGCCGTCAAAGTTGATGGTTAATTCGTCCTGCTTGGACTCGGTGTACTTAGCTGGGAGCAGGTCGACGATATAGCCTAAGTCACCGTTAAAAACATTGCTTTCGGCATCATTGACGAGGTGGATGACCCGGTCTCCCTGTCGATATTGGCAGTCAGGTGCCTCAAAGGTCAGCTGGTCTTTTTCCACAGGATTGATGAGATTTTGCATGAGGCTGTTAATCTGGTCAATGCCTGCCTGTCCGCGGTACATGGGAGCCAGCACTTGCACATCTTGAGCAGGAATGCCGCTGCGAATAGCTGCGCTGGCAATTCGTTCAATCATGGGCGGGATGTGCTCATTTCGAGCTTCAAAATAAGAACGATCCGCTTTTTTTTCAGTAAAATCTTCTGGCAACAGTCCCTTTTGGATCTGGCTAGCCAGAGTGACAATGGTCGAATCTTGGCTCTGACGGTAAATTTTTTCCAGTTTGGTCTGGGGGATACTCGGTATTTGCAGTAGGTCAGCTAATACCTGGCCAGGACTGACAGAGGGTAACTGCTCTGCATCGCCCACCAAAAGCAGTTTGGTATTGGAAGAGATATTACTGAGGAGCTGATTGGCCAGCCAAGTGTCTACCATAGAGAACTCGTCTACGATGATAAAGTCAGCATCTAGATAATCATCCAAATGACTGGTATCATCATCTCCAGTCATACCGAGATGTCGGTGAATCGTAGCGCTGGGCAGGCCAGTCAGCTCGTTCATACGGCGAGCAGCTCGCCCAGTCGGTGCAGCAAGGAGAATGGGTAAATCTGCCTTCTTTTTCAAATCCAAGCCCCGAATCTGGCTATAGACAGCGATAATACCATTGATAACCGTTGTTTTTCCTGTTCCTGGTCCACCCGTCAGGATAAAGACTTTTTGCGTGATAGCATCGAAAATGGCCTGTTTCTGAATACCATCATAGTTGATGCCTAGATCATCTTCAGCTTGGCTGATGGCGTCGAGGATTTTTCCCTCTTCAAAGCGATCCTGATGGCCTTTTTCCAAGAGGCGGACCAGATTGCTGCGGATGCCTTCCTCGGCAAAGAAGAGGCTGTTTTCAAAAATCTTGGTCTCAACATTTTGGACTTTGTCTTCTTCAATCAGGTGAGCCAATTCATCGGCTACCAGACTGGGATCTAGTTCTACTTGACGCGAACTCTCCAAAAGCTCAATCGTATGAGCCAATAGGTCTCTAGCATCCAAATAGGTGTCGCCAGTTTCCATGGACTGGGTCAGAAGGGTATGAAGCAAGCCAGCTCGAAAACGCTCAGGAGCATCACTTTCAATTCCCAACTGCTGGGCCAGCTGATCGGCGATTTTAAAGCCGATACCTTGGATATCTTCAACTAGTTGGTAGGGATAGTGCTCGACGATTTCCAGCGTTTCTTCCTTGTAGGTTTCCTGAATCTGAAAGGCTAGTTTGTTGGGAATGCCATAGGCGGCCAGTTTAGCTAAGACCAGCTCTGTTCCATAGTTGAGTTGCAGTTTGGTCACAAAGGCTTCTCGGTTCTTGGCAGAAAGGCCAGTGATTTCTTTGAGTTTTTCTGGCTCAGCTAAAATCTTGTCAATGGTTTCGTCCCCATAGAGTTCCACGATTTTTTGAGCTGTCTTGACCCCGATACCCTTAAAGTGGTCACTGGAAAAATATTTAACCAGCCCCTTGCTAGTTGGTTTTGCCCTCTCGTAGCGGGAAATTTTTAGCTGCTGTCCGTACTTTGGATGTTGAACTAGGTTTCCCCAAAATGTATAATCCTCGCCTTCGATAATATCGGCCATGGTTCCGGTCACGATAATCTCAAAATCATCAAAATCTTCACAATCCGTGTCTTGGATATCCAAGAGGAGGATTCGAAAGAAGTTGCTGGGATTCTCAAAAATGATGCGCTCAATAGTGCCTGAAAAATAAAATTCTGTCATTGTTTATGTATCTGTTTTTAAAAAGCAAACCCAGCTGAGTAGTCAACTGAGTTTGGATGGGGTATACTCTTAAGTATTAGTAAGTCTTGAAAGGTAGGATTGGCCAGATGCGGAATTTAGCTTCGCCTTGAATCTGTTCCTTTTGGAAGGTACCGACTTGGCGACTATCTTTGGAAACAATTCGGTCGTCACCTAGAAGGAGGTACTCATCGTCTAGAAGTTTAATGGTAAAGACGGGGCTACCTTCCTTGTCCACGGTAAAGGCCTGGGCTTGAGAGGCTAGCTTGCGGAAGAAAGTTCCGTTGTCCTTATAATCCTTGCCTACATAAGTGGATTGGAGCTTGTCCTTTTTGAATTTCTTGATGTATTCTGTTAAGTAAGGTTCATCAGTTTTTTTGCCATTGATATATAGGGTATCGTTTTCGTACTGGATGGTATCACCTGGAAGGCCAATCACTCGCTTGATAACTTCTTTATCTTTACCAGCATCTGTCTCAGTGGCTACAACAATATCAAAACGATCAATGGACTGGTATTTCAAAACCATCAAATACTCACCATTGGCTAAGGTTGGATCCATAGAGTGGCCGTCTACCTTGACAGGTGCCCAGAGCAGCCAGCGAGTGAGTAAGATGACGGAGACAATCAGGGTAAAGACTCCCCACTCCTTGAGGAAGGCACGGAAGTCAAAGTGCTTGTTTTTCATAGTCTACCTTTCTAAGAGCTTTTTAGCTTTTTCTGTATTTTTAAAATGAAGTTTAGCGGTATGCTGGAGGCCAGCCATTCCATAGGCTTGGAGGATCTGGCAAGCAACTTGATCACTCTTGCTCCCAGCCCCGCTCGGAAGAGTATAACCAAGCTCTTGACTCAGATTTTCCAGATTTTCCAGAAAGAGATCGCGAGCTATAATGGAACTGACGGCGACAGCTAGAAACTTTCCTTCCGCTTTCTCAATGAGACTAACAGGATTAGGGAAATGATTCTTTTCATTTTGCAGATATTTGTCATAATTCTGCTGACTGGTAAAGGCATCGATGACGATTTTTTCTGGTGTTAAACCTTTTTGTAATAGCAGATAAATGGCCTGATTATGAAGGGCCACCTTGACAGATACGGCATTGTAACCAGAGGCAACCACTTCGTTATATTTTTCTGGTGACAAGAGCAGGGCTTGATGTTGGATTTCCTTTTTCAGAATTGGTGCCAGCTGCCGAATCTTAAGGTCGGTCAAGGCCTTCGAATCGCCCACGCCCAACTTACGCAAGAAAGCGTGCTGTTCTGGACTGACAAAGGAAGCAACAACTGCTAAACCACCAAAGTAAGAGCCATTTCCGACCTCATCAGTACCAATAAGAGCAACATTCTGAGTAGTGTCGACTGTTTCTTCAGCTTGATGGCCAAAAAAAGCAGCATAGTGACCAGCTTTTTCTCCTTGGAAAAGAACCTTGCCAGAAGTATAGATACTGACAGTTGCCTGGTTCAATTTCAGTAGATATTGGATATACTGATTTTTACTGGGCACAAGCTTGTCTTGATATTTCTGGACAAAAGCCTGAATTTCTCCTTGTTTAGGACTCAAAGTAATACTTTCCATAGCCCCTATTGTACCACAAAATGAAACTAGGGAAAATGGGAAAAATAGGATATTTAAAAGATTATGAAAAAATTACACATTTTTCTTCCAAACATGACATCAATGTCATGTTGAACCCGATAGGGTTGTTGTATAATATAGGTGTTGAAGCGATGTTTGAATAAAACTGACCACAAACAATATATTAACAAGGTTAAGGAAGCCTTGTAAAAAAAGGAGAACACATATGGAAAACTTTGCTATGATGGACAACCAATTTGCTGCGTTGACTGAAGAAGAAATGATGATGATCGACGGTGGATGGGCATTCTACGGTATCCCTGTTGATATTTTCACAGTATCATTGGCTATTTTGGGTGGCTCATTGGTTTCAGGTTTCTTAGTAGGACTTTTCAACTAATTTAATATTTCAAATAGAAGAAGGTGAATTTTATGAACAAAGATTTTAAATCATTAGATCAAAAATTTATGCCTCTTACTGAAGCTGAATTGGTTGAAGTAGAAGGTGGATGGGTCGGTGGTGACCTTGTACGTGCCGTATTTGATATTGGTCGTGAAGTTGGTCGCACTGTACGTGGACTTGCTATTCGTGCATATGGTCGTATTCGTTCTAGAATTGGATCACGTTCTGGCTCTAGCAATCGTGGTGGCGCTAACAACGGTGGTGCTGCAAGCCCAGACGTTTTTAACTAATATTTTGTGTTTCGACATAGAGCCTCTTGTTCGTCTTGATTTGGACAAGAGGCTTTTTAGTGTAAAAGTTACTTTATGTCTGTTTTTTAAGTAATTTTATGTTTACATGGAGTAAAACGACTGATACCATTGGAAAAATACGCCACATTAGTGTATGATAGAGATATCTATTTTTTGCTTGTTATGAAAGTTCTTCTCCCTAATTTATACTTGTTTTTTATTGGAGAGAACCGCTATGGATAAAGTTGACAAGCAGTTTGTGTTGAATAGTATGTTTACTAATTAGGAGTTTTTATGCGAGGGTCGTTCTCCATAAAAGCAAATTTACACTTTTGTGAATAAAGGAGTTTGTATGAGATTTACAAAGCGTCATTATAGGGCTCAAGTTGACGCGAGAGATTGTGGTGTAGCAGCGCTAGCCATGATATATGGTTATTATGGTTCCTATTATTCTTTGGCCAGTTTGCGTGAAATGGCCAAGACAACTTTAAGAGGAACAACTGCTTTTGGGCTCGTGAAGGTTTCCGAAGAGTTAGGTTTTGAAACACGAGCCTTTAAAGCGGATATGTCTTTATTTGACATGAAGGGGATCGTTTATCCTTTTATCGCCCATGTTATCAAAGACAAGAAATTGCTTCACTATTATGTTGTGACTGGGCACGATAAACATTCGGTTTATATTGCGGATCCGGATCCGGCTGTAAAAATGACCAAACTTTCTAAGGAACAGTTTGCGCAAGAGTGGACAGGTGTCTCTATTTTCATCGCCCCAGCGCCAGAATATAGACCACACAAGGAAAAGAAAAACGGTCTCTGGTCTTTTGTTCCGATTTTAATGAAACAAAAGGGGTTAATTGCCAATATCGTTATCGCAACGATGCTGGTGACAATCATCAATATCGTGGGCTCTTACTACATGCAGGGGATTATTGATACTTATGTACCGAATCAGATGAGGAATACCTTAGGGATTATTTCTCTCGGTCTAATAGTCGTCTACATTTTGCAACAGATCCTAACTTATGCTCAGAGCTATCTGCTTCTCATTTTGGGCCAACGCCTTTCGATTGATGTGATTTTGTCCTATATTAAGCATGTCTTTCATCTGCCCATGTCTTTTTTTGCGACAAGAAGGACAGGAGAAATCGTATCGCGCTTCAACGATGCCAATAGTATCATTGATGCCTTGGCCAGTACCATTCTGTCCATCTTTTTGGATGTCTCTATCGTTGTCGTTATGGCAATTGTTTTGTTCTCACAAAATTTCTATTTGTTCTTTATCAGTTTGCTCTCGCTGCCAATCTATATCGTCGTGATTTTTGCTTTCATGAAGCCATTTGAAAAAATGAATCGTGACACGATGGAATCCAATGCTATTCTGTCTTCTTCCATTATCGAAGATATCAATGGTATTGAGACGATCAAATCCTTGACAAGTGAAGATTTCCGCTATCAAAAGATTGATAGAGAATTTGTTGACTATCTGAAGAAATCATTTGCCTATAGTCGGATGGAAAACATCCAAATCGGCTTGAAGAAGACGGCTCAGCTCTTGCTGAATGTTGCAATCCTTTGGATGGGAGCCCTTTTGGTAATGGACAATAAAATGACCTTGGGGCAGTTGATTACTTATAATACTTTGCTGGTTTATTTCACAAATCCGCTGGAGAATATTATCAATTTACAAACCAAACTTCAGACTGCACAAGTTGCCAATAATCGCTTGAACGAGGTTTATCTGGTTGACTCTGAATTTATGGATAAGAAAGCAATCCGTGATTTGAGCATGACCAAGGGTGATATTGAGTTGCGAAATGTCAGCTACAAGTATGGCTATGGACGAAACGTTCTGTCGGATATTAATTTGACTATTGAAAGAGGCAGCAAGGTGGCCTTTGTGGGAATTTCTGGTTCTGGAAAGACGACTCTTGCCAAGATGATCGTGAACTTTTACGATCCAAACGAGGGAGAAATTCTGGTTAATAATATCAACCTCAATCAGATTGACAAGCATGTCTTGCGCCGTCATATCAATTACTTGCCGCAACAGCCTTATGTCTTTAATGGTACCATCTTGGAGAATGTTCTCCTAGGTGCCAAGCCCGGAACGACTCAGAAAGAAATCATTCGGGCGTTGGAAATTGCAGAAATCCGTGAAGATATTGAACGGATGCCTTTGAATTACCAAACAGAATTGACATCGGATGGTTCAGGAATTTCAGGTGGTCAGCGTCAGCGCTTGGCCTTGGCTCGGGCTCTTTTGACCGATGCTCCTGTTTTGATCCTTGATGAGGCGACCAGCAATCTGGATATCTTGACAGAGAAAAAGATCATTGACAACCTTTTGGAGTTGGACAAGACCATCATTTTTATTGCCCATCGATTGACCATTGCGGAGCGATCTGAAAAAGTGGTTGTTTTGGACAAGGGTGAAATCGTGGAGCAAGGAACGCATGAAGAGTTGGTTGCTCAGGATGGCTTCTATGCTCATCTGGTGAATAGTTAGAAAGGAGAAAGAAGATGGAAGAACATTACTTAGAGAGTGCCGAATTTTATAACCGTAGATATTCTAGCTTTTCTGTGCGCGTGATTTTACCGACTTTCTTCTTGTTGATTTTTGTGGTCTTATTCTCCCTATTTGCTAAAAAAGAAATCACTATTACTTCAGGTGCTTCTATTGAACCTAGCAAGATTCTGGCTAACATCCAATCAACCAGTAACAATGCCATTGTCACTAATAATTTGAAGGAAAACAAGGTTGTTAAAAAAGGGGATCTTTTAGTTCAGTATAAGTCTGATAGCGAAAATACTCAAAAAGAAACCTTCTCCTCTCAAGTAGAAAGCTTGAAGGAGCAGAAACGTCAGTTGGAGCTGCTGCAAGAAAGTCTGAAGACGGGGACTAGCCAGTTTTCAGGAGAAGATCGCTTCGGCTATGAGCAGGCATTTAATGATTATAAAAGTCAAGCTGCTAGCATCCGTAGTAATACCGAACAACAGAATTCGACCATTGCTTCTCAAAATTCAGCGGCCAGCAATTCACAGGCAGAGCTGGGGAATTTGATCAATGAAACTAATGCTAAATTAGCGGATTATCAAACGCTTAGAAATGCCATCCAAAATGGGACAAGTGTCCCTTCGACTAATGCCGGCTATAGCATCTATCAGGCTTATGAGACACAAGCAGCTGCTGATAGTCAAGGTCAGCTAAAGAGTCAAGTTCTGTCGCAGATTGACAATCAGATTTCGCAGTTTGAATCAGCTCTTTCGGGCTATCGAGTGCAGTATGCAGGTTCCGGTGCTCAGCAGGCTTATTCTGGGAGCTTGGATAGTCAGCTTGAGTCTTTGAAAGCTCAGCAGTTGACTAAAGTTGGTCAAGAATTGACGGCCTTGAATCAAAAGATTTTAGAAGTTGAAAACAATCTCAAGGTGCAAGGTGGTATCACTCAAAAGGGCATGATCACAGCAACTGAAGATGGTATTCTCCACCTAAATCCTGAAACAGCAGGAGCGAATCTAGTTCCCGAAGGGAAGTTGCTCGCTCAGTTGTATCCTGTTTTGACCAAGGAAAAAAAGGTCGTCATTACAACCTATGTGACTTCAAAAGATGTTGCTAGTCTGAAAAAAGGTGAGACTTTGCGTTTCACTGCAATGGATGGAAATAATAAAGAATTTGTTCTCAAATCTAAAATTTCAAACATTGACAACAATGCGACGAAAACGGAAAAAGGCAACTTCTTTAAGGTGGAGGCTGAAATAAGCTTAACGGATGCCCAAGCCAAGAAGATACGTTATGGTATTGAAGGTCGTGCGGTAGTCATTACGGGAAGCAAAACTTACTTTGACTATTACTTGGATCAATTCTTGAGAAGAGACTAAAGAAAGAATGGTCGATAAGTTTTGATTGAAGTTCTTATCTCGCAAATATGAAAAACCAAAGTACAACCATGGTTTTTACAGATCCCTAAAAGGTAGAGGAAAAGAGTTTGTTTGTTACCCTCTTGTTGACTAAATGAGGATCCCGTTTTATTTGGGGATTTATCAAATAAAAATCGAAGCCGAAAGGCTTCTTTTTATACTTGTTTTTTAATGTTCTGTGTGATATTATATTTTAAGAAACAAATGTTGCGCAACGATTGTATCTAAAAGGAGTTTTGATGCCACCTAAAAATAAATTTACTCGTGATGAAATTATCCAAGCAGCTCTAGGGATTGTCAGAGAAGACGGTTTGGCTGGTTTGACTGCTCGTTCTCTAGCGGAACGATTACAGTCTAGCCCCAAGGTTATTTTCAGTCAGTTTGAAAATATGGAGGATCTGAGTCATTCAGTTGTTCGGGCGGCAGAATTCGTTCTTGTCCAATATATTCGTTCGGCTTTGGAGCGAGCCAAGCCTTTCAGAGCAGTTGGCATGGCCTATATCCTTTTTGCCAGTCAGGAGCCTCAGCTCTTTAAAATTCTCTATCTAAATCCTCACAAGCACCCCATTGAGTCTTTCAAGGACTTTTTACCTCAGAAAGACCATAGTTATCAGCAGATATTAGAGTCGATTGTGGAGGATTATCCCGTGTCCATAGAGAGTGCAGAGTTTGTCTATCAGCATTTATTTATCTATTCTCATGGTTTGGCTAGCATGATAGCATCGGGTATTTATTCTTTTAGTCAGGAGGAAGTGACAGAACGCTTAACGCAAGTATTTACTGCCCTCCTAAAGGAAATGAAAGGAAAGCAAGAATGATTAGATTAAAGGGAATTCGCAAGTCTTACAATGGAAGAGAAGTTTTAAAAGGGATCGACTTGGAGATTGCTGACCAAGATTACTTGGTCATTTTGGGAGCTTCTGGATCTGGAAAGTCAACCTTGCTCAACGTTTTATCGGGCCTAGAAAAACCAGACAGTGGTCATGTTTATTACGATGAAGAAGATCTATCCCAGCTGACAGAAGCTCAATTGACGGCTTTTCGCCGAGCGCAGATTGCCTTTATTTTTCAGCAGTATTTCTTACTTCCAAATCTTACAGTGGAGCAAAATGTCAAAATGGGCGCCAACCTAGCAGGCAACCAAGATTATGTCCGTATTTTGGAGGCTTTAGGTTTAGGTGATAAACTTCAGCATTATCCAAGTCAGCTGTCAGGTGGTGAGCAGCAGCGGGTGGCTATTGCACGAGCCCTAGCTAAAAGACCGAATGTCCTCTTTTTGGACGAGCCGACTGGAGCCTTGGACGAAGCAACAGGTCGTCAGATTCTAGCCTATATTTCAAGTCTTCAAGATGAGCTAGGTTTTACGCTGGTCATGGTGACCCACAATGCAAATATTGCTCAGATGGCTAAGACCATTGTCCATATCAATAGCGGTCAGATTCAAAGCTTAGAGACAAATAGTCAGCCCAAGACGGCCTATGAGATTGGATGGTAAGCTATGTTTTCAATAAAAGATTTGTATAGATTAGTCGTTGTATCAATTATTAGCTTTTGTGCGGTCTTTGTGACCAATCTCTTCCTAAATTTTTATCTGGATATCCGTTTACTAGATCAAACAAATTGGTCGCCTGAGATTCGAGCTACTTACGATGCTCAAGTTGCGATTTCTTGGTTAATTGCATCAGTTAGCGGAGCTGTTTTATCCCTGACATCGATGCTCCTCCTCTTCTTTTACATTCGGCAATTTATTGACCAGCATAAGCCAGAATTAGGAATTTTAAAGGCTATGGGCTATAAAAACTGGGAAATTAGCCGAAAGTTTTGGATTTTTAGTCTTCCAGTTGGTTTGGGAACAGGCGTTGGCTATTTATCTTCTTTTGCTATGATGCCGCATTTTTATCAGTTGCGTAATCAAAGCGGGGTTTTGCCTGAAATCACCATTATGCAACATTGGTCCCTATTCTTGTTTCTCGTTGTCTTACCGACTCTAGCCTTTACTGCTTTAGCCGTTCTCTGCGCTAGTTATTATCTACGTTTGCCTGCTCTAGACTTGCTCAAGCGGGTCAGTTCTAGTCAAAAGTCACCAAAAAGGAAAGTAGGAAAGAAAATAAGGAAAGACCGTCCCTTTTTAACAGACCTTTCTGCCAGCCTGCTCTGGTCTAGAAAATTATTAATATTCTTTGTCATTTTTGGTTCGATGTGCTTTTCAGCTATGATTCAGCTATCATTTGGTATGAAAGAATTGACAGATGAGACCATTCAGAGCATGATGATGTCAATCGGTACTGTCCTGTCAGTGGCAATCCTCTATCTGTCGCTGGGAGTACTCCTGCAGGAAAATCAAGAAACCCTAGCTATTATGAAGGTTTTTGGTTATAACAGAAATGAGTGCCATAAGAGTTTGTTTGCTCCCTACCGCTTTCTTGCTTTTTTGGGCTTCGTCTTAGGAACAGGCTATCAATACGGGATTATGCAGCTTTTACTCAGATTGATGGAAAAATCCATAGCTCAGAAAGTTGACTATGATTTTGATTTTGGAGTCTGCCTGATGACTTTGCTAGTCTTTGTCTTAGTCTATGAAAGTTTAATCTATTTATCCAGTAGAAGGATAGATCAACTGACTATTAAGCAGGTCATGTTGGGAGAATAAAGAAAAAATGAAGTGATGCTGTTCACTTCATTCTTTTTTACTGATGATCTGCTGGATACCTGTCTGGAGGTGCTGGAGGATATGTGTAATTTCCTTTGGAAAAACTTTATAGTTTTCCAAGTCTGTCAGGGGAATCCAATGGACTTGTTCTTGCTTATGCTGGTAGTCAAATTGCTTGCCGTGAGGCTTCATCAGATAATAGAAGCAAATCTCATGACAATCTAGTCCCTTGAGGATGCCGGTTGAGTTTGAAAATAAATTTTCATGAACAAAAGCCAGCTTTTCAATCTCATACTTTTGTCCTGTCTCTTCGAAAACTTCTCGCTGGACAGCTTCTTTGGAGGTCTCTCCAAATCTGACTGCCCCTCCCACTGAATAGAAATAGTCCTCGCTAGGAGAGGATATGACACAGAGGGCTTCCTCCTCAATGATGAGTGCAGCAGCCCGATAGCGAAAGCGCTCCTGTCCTTGCCTATAAGAAATATCCTTTGCCATAGTGTCCTCCTTGCGTTTTTTAGTTTACTTGATTTAGAGCTTCCTGTCAATACTTTCTGTACCCAGACAGTTCTATTCTTTCTCTCTTGCGACAGGCTTTTTTTCTTGTTAAAATAATGACATGACTCGTTATAAAGCCCTTATTTCCTACGATGGACATGAATTTGCTGGCTTTCAGCGCCAGCCTCATGCTCGGAGCGTACAGGAAGAAATCGAAAAAACCTTAACTCGTATTAACAAAGGCCAGCCCATTGTCATCCACGGAGCTGGTCGGACCGACAGCGGCGTTCATGCGCTTGGGCAGGTCATTCACTTTGACCTCCCGTCAGCTAGGGATGAAGAAAAGTTGCGTTTTGCCTTGGATACCCAGACGCCAGAGGATATTGATGTCATTTCTGTGGAGGAAGTGACGGAAGATTTTCATGCCCGTTACAAGCCGCACAGCAAGACCTATGAGTTTCTGGTGGATATTGGTCGGCCAAAAAATCCGATGATGCGCCACTATGCGACCCACTATCCCTATCCTTTGGAGATTCCTCTGATGGAGCAAGCCATTAAAGCCTTGGAGGGAACACATGATTTTACGGGCTTTACAGCCTCGGGTACCAGTGTGGAAAATAAGGTTCGCACGATTACAAAGGCTAGTCTGACTTTTGATGCGCAACGTAATTTTCTAGTCTTTACGTTTTCTGGCAATGGCTTTCTCTATAAGCAAATCCGCAACATGGTGGGAACCCTGCTCAAGATTGGAAATAAGCGGATGCCAGTCAACCAAATCGAACGGATTTTAGAAGAAAAGAATCGGCAGCTAGCTGGGCCAACCGCAGCGCCTAATGGTCTTTATCTAAAGGAGATTATTTATGAAGAATAAGTTGATTTTAGCCCTCTCTGGCAATGATATTTTTAGTGGTGGTGGTCTTTATGCGGATTTAGCTACTTATACGGTCCATGGCCTGCATGGCTTTGTAGCGGTGACTTGCTTGACCGCTATGACGGACAAGGGCTTTGAAGTTCTTCCGACTGACGAGCAGGTCTTTGCGCAGCAACTCTCTTCGCTCAAAGATGTGCCGTTTTCGGCTATCAAGTTGGGCTTGTTACCAACGGTTGCCATTGTAGACCAGGCTCTGGACTTCATCAAAAAGCAAGCGGGCATACCAGTCGTGCTAGACCCTGTCTTAGTCTGCAAGGAAACTCACGATGTGGAAGTCTCGGCCCTCCGAGATGAATTGATCAAATTTTTCCCTTATACGACCATTATCACGCCCAATCTACCAGAAGCAGAGATCTTGACTCAGTCGGATATCAAGACTTTGGATGATCTCAAGGCTGCGGCTGTGACCCTCCATGAACTAGGAGCTCAAAATGTCGTCATCAAGGGAGGAAATCGTTTCAGCCAAGATCAGGCCCTTGATTTATTTTACGATGGCAAAGATTTTCAGCTACTAGAAAGCCCTGTTTTGCCAAACAATAACACAGGAGCAGGCTGTACTTTTGCTTCTAGCATAGCTAGTCAGCTTTTGGCAGGCCAATCACCTCTTGAAGCCGTCAACTATTCAAAAGATTTTGTTTACCGCGCTATCCAGCGCTCAGATCAGTATGGAGTTATTCAATATGAAAAATAATCAGACAAGAAAAATCGCTTTGCTGGCTGTCATTACAGCCCTATCCATTGTTTTAGGAAACTTTTTTAAAATCCCGACGCCAACTGGCTTTCTGACCTTGCTAGATGCAGGAATTTACTTTACCGCATTTTATTTTGGTCGTAAGGAAGGAGCCTTGGTTGGGGGCTTGTCCGGTCTCTTGATTGACCTGGTGGCTGGCTATCCTCAGTGGATGGTCTTTAGCCTCATCTGCCATGGTCTTCAAGGCTACTTTGCCGGCTTCACTGGCAAGCAGCGTTATATCGGCTTGCTCTTGGCCGGACTTGCCATGGTCGGTGGCTATGCTCTCTTTGGTAGCATTTTGAGTGGACCGGGTGCAGCTATCGCAGCGATTTGGGGCAATGTCATGCAAAATATTTTTGGCTTGGTGGTCGGCTATGCCCTTTACAGAGCCTTTCCCCTTGTCTTGAAAAGAGCCCTTCAGCCAGAGTAAGTGAGGTCAAAGATGGATTTAGAGAAACTTGAAAAGGAGACCAGACAGATTGCCACAGATGTCTTGGACAAGGCGGGTTTGGTCAAGGGAAATATTTTTGTCCTAGGTCTATCTTCTAGTGAAGTCATGGGGGGACACATTGGCCAGCACTCCAGTAGGGAAGTCGGTCAGGTCATTGTCAAGACCTTGTTAGATATTCTGCAAGCTCGGGGGATTTACTTGGCCGTTCAAGGCTGCGAGCACCTCAACCGCGCCTTGGTCGTAGAGCGAGAATTGGCAGAAAAGAAAGACCTAGAAATTGTCAATGTCCTGCCCAGCCTCCATGCAGGCGGGAGTGGCCAGTTAGCAGCTTTTGATTATATGGAAGATCCTGTGGAGGTTGAGTTTATCACAGCCCATGCTGGCTTGGATGTGGGGGATACATCAATCGGAATGCATGTCAAGCATGTTCAGGTTCCGATTCGCCCTCAGCTACGCAGTTTAGGTCAGGCTCACGTTACTGCCCTTGCCAGTCGTCCCAAGTTAATTGGCGGAGCAAGAGCATCATATATTGAAGATAGGATTCGAAAATCCTAGTAGGATAGAGGAGGAGAGGCTGGGACAAAAGTCCTAGCCTCTCAATTGTCTTTGGATTGTCGAGTAAGACGCAGTGGTTGAGTGGGCTCTACTAGGCTGATTTCATCAGCTTTTACAGCCCTACTCAAATGTGCGGAGGTGGGACGACGAAATCGAATTCTAACGAATGACCGATTTCTGCCTCACTCTCTTTTCCCAAATGGTAGACTTTGCCTGTTGATTCTCGTGCTGGTGAGGGAAATAAACCCACAGTGGTAGGAGAATATTGTCTGCTAAGAGTTGGGCAAATGGTCAAAAAAGAGTAAAAAGTAGCTTGGATTTCAGCGTATGAAAGGGGAAAAAGGCGAAAAATAAAAGGTGTCGCTTGAAAAAACTGCTACTTATGTTATAATGGATTGTATGCAAAAAATTTGAAGGAGAACTGACAGAATGTCTGTATCATTTGAAAACAAAGAAACAAATCGTGGTGTATTGACTTTTACTATCGGTCAAGACCAAATCAAACCTGCTTTGGATCGTGCTTTTAATGCAGTTAAGAAAAATATTGCTGTACCAGGTTTCCGTAAAGGTCATATTCCTCGTCCAGTCTTCAACCAACGTTTTGGTGAAGAGTCACTTTATCAAGATGTCTTGAATGCATTGCTTCCAGCAGCTTATGAAGCAGCTGTAAAAGAAGCTGGTCTTGAAGTGGTTGCACAACCAAAAATTGATGTGACTTCAATGGAAAAAGGCCAAGACTGGGTCATCACTGCTGATGTTGTAACAAAACCTGAAGTGAAATTGGGTGCTTACAAAGACCTTGAAGTATCTGTAGAAGTTTCTAAGGAAGTTACTGACGCTGAAGTTGATGAGCGCATTGAGCGTGAACGCAACAACTTGGCTGAATTGGTTCTGAAAGATGGAGCAGCAGCTGAAGGTGATACAGTTGTCATCGACTTTGTGGGTTCTGTTGACGGTGTTGAATTTGACGGCGGAAAAGGCGATAACTTCTCACTTGGACTTGGTTCAGGTCAATTCATCCCAGGTTTCGAAGACCAATTGGTTGGTCACTCAGCTGGTGAAACAGTAGACGTTGTTGTAACCTTCCCAGAAGACTACCAAGCAGCTGACCTTGCTGGTAAAGAAGCAAAATTCGTTACAACAATCCATGAAGTAAAAGAAAAAGAAGTTCCAGCTCTTGATGATGAACTTGCAAAAGACATCGACGAAGAAGTTGAAACTCTTGCTGAATTGAAAGAAAAATACCGTAAAGAATTAGCAGAAGCGAAAGAAGCAGCTTACAACGATGCAGTTGAAGCAGCAGCGATTGATCTTGCAGTAGAAAATGCAGAAATCGTTGACCTTCCAGAAGAAATGATTCACGAAGAAGTTCATCGAGCTGTGAACGAATTCCTCGGCAACATGCAACGTCAAGGTATCTCTCCTGATATGTACTTCCAAATCACTGGTACAACTCAAGAAGACCTTCACAAACAATATGAAGCAGATGCTGCAGCACGCACTAAGACGAACCTTGTTGTAGAAGCAGTTGCGAAAGCAGAAGGCTTTGAAGCGAGCGCTGAAGAAGTTGAAGCAGAAATCACTTCATTGGCAACAGACTACAACATGGAAGCAGACCGCGTTCGCCAATTGCTTTCAGAAGAAATGCTTAAACATGATATTGCTGTTAAAAAAGCAGTTGAAGTCATCACAAGCACTGCTAAAGTAAAATAAATAGCTTCTAGTCAACCCTAGTGGATGACAATGTAAGCACAGGAGAGAACGATTTGTTCTCTCTTTTTTTGATGTTGGAAGGATAGTTTTAAAATAGGAAAGCTAATCTCTAAATTAAAATAAGCTCTACAATTCCTACAAGGAGTTAACCACTGTAGAAATTATAGAGCTCATATCACAACATCCATGGAATACCCATTTCGTTTGATGCTTTAATAGCATGAAATACAGATATTTCGTTTTCAATAATTTTTAATAACTCATCTTCCTCTAGCAAACGTAATATTTCAAGATTCTTTTGTATTAGCTCTTCATCAGCATCACAAATTCCGATTCTGGCCGAATGAAATGCAATTGCATCATACCGTTTAAGTAATTTTGCTGTTTTAATAACAATCGAACAGATATGACTGCACATCGGAAAGTGTTTATAATAAAAATAAAAGGTAGATAAATTTGATAGAAGGGCTAGTTTTATGGGAAGGATATTTTGGAAATCAGAGTATTTTTCTAGTCTGTGAAGAACTAATTGAGTGGTATCTAGAATAGTCTCCGTAGGAAGGACAAAAAGAATAGAGTTTAAAATGTTGAAGTCTGCTGCGTACCATGTGTCATGATGTTGTAAATCGTTCCATAAAATGTCAACGATATCTTGTGTCACTTTATCTATATTTAAAATTCCATTCTTTCTAATTTGAAGTACAACGGTCAAAGATTGGTGCAATTTTTGGATAGAGATATCACAATGAGTTTTTAGATAAGATCCACATTGTTTATGAATAGCTTCAAGTTCTCTTACTCCACTAATTGAATGAATATTGCTGATTTGATTTAATATTTCGGTATGCTCACTAGGATGGTAAAGATTACAAATATAATCAAATTCATCAAAGCTCATATTAATTTGTTGAAGTAAAAAAGCCATGTTCTCATACTTTGGAACGACAAGCCCATTCTCTATCTTAGAGAGTGTTGTAGGAGACAGTACATTGCCACACACATCTGACTGAGTGAGGTTTTTAGACTTTCTAATTTCTTTATAAACTTTTCCAAAATCATATCTCATATCATAATCTCCAAAAAAACTTGAAAATAGTTAAAACAATACTACATGATTCTGACTACATTATATAATTTAGTAAGGAGGAATGCAAAGAAATATAAAAAAATTTCAAGTCGTAAATTATGTTGTGTCATTCTCTTATATATTCTTAACAAACTCTATGTTAGGCTAGAGGTCTGTGTAGGATATGGAATTTGGAATAAGAAAGTAGGTCAAAAAATGGCTAAGAAAAAGATGCTGTTAACTTTGTCAGTCGTAGCATTAGGAATTGCTTCATATACTTTGCTGAAGCCAGTTATTGCAGAAACTACAATCGGTAAAACAAACGAAAATCAGACCATTTCTATTTATAAGAATTTACTAAAAGGTAAATCTGAAAAAGAAATTAATGACTACTTTTCAGGTTTATCAGACAGTAAACTAATCATTGCAGACAAATCAGGTGGTTTTACAACTAGCTCTACAGATGACTACAGTAATCCCGTAGAGACAACCGATGAGAATGGCAATAAAGAATTAAAATTTTTCCAAGATAAAAGTGTTGCTGCAACAGTTGGTGAAATCAAGGAAGCGCTTAAGAACAACTAAATCATACAACTTGCTGATGTTGATTGCTAGTTGTTGAATTAGAGAGAAAGAGAGTGGGACAAAAGTCTGAACTCAAATATAAAAAGCGAACAAAACTAGTTTTCTGGTAATCAGAATTCTGCTTTGTTCGCTTTTCGCATTTAATTATAGATTTGAAGGGATTAATAATTAAGATTTTTAAAAATTGAAATCTTTTTGTCCCAAATTCTTTTTGTATCGTGTTTAGTTATTCGGCTCTAGGATAAGAACTTTAATTTCTTGGTGTGACTGCTTAGAGAAAGTGAGTCTAGCCTAGACCTCGGCTGATTACTTTTCCTATAGATTCATGGCAACCTAGGCCTCGGCTGGTCACTTTTCCTATAGATTCGTGGCAACTTAGGTCTCGGCTGGCTACTTTTCCTATAGATTCATGGCAATCTAGGCCTTGGCTGGTCACTTTTCCTATAGATTCATGGTAATCTAGGCCTCGGCTGGTCACTTACCCTATATTTTCTTGGCATTCTAGGTCTCGGCTGGTCACTTACCCTATATTTTCTTGGCATTCTAGGTCTCGGTTAGTCACTTTTCCTATAGATTCATAATAATCTAGGCCTCGGCCAGTCACTTTCCTTTAGTTTCTAGGTCTCAAATACGGAATTATTCCAAAAATAAATATGATAACGAAAAGCAGTTTTTAGCTGATTGCTGAGAAATGCTAGGCTGTCATAGAGAGATATTTAGCTTTTAGACAGATTTTTTGGGGGAGCTTGTGATATACTGTTAGTATGGAAAAAAATGATATTGTCTACGGCGTGCATGCTGTGACCGAGGCCTTGATGGCCAATACGGGAAATAAACTTTACATTCAGGACGACTTGCGTGGCAAAAACGTGAGCAAGCTGAAAGATTTGGCGGCAGAAAAGAAGGTCTCCATCTCTTGGACACCCAAGAAAACCTTGCAGGAGATGACGGATGGAGCCGTTCACCAAGGATTTGTCTTGCGGGTATCAGAGTTTGCCTATGCGGATTTGGCGGATATTTTGAAAAAAGCGGAGCAGGAAGAGAATCCTCTTCTGTTGATTTTGGATGGCTTGACAGACCCGCATAATCTGGGCTCTATCTTGCGCACGGCTGACGCGACCAATGTGACTGGAGTGATCATTCCCAAGCACCGAGCAGTCGGCGTGACACCAGTTGTGGCCAAGACCTCTACGGGCGCTATCGAGCACATTCCCATTGCCCGTGTGACCAATCTCAGCCAGACTCTGGACAAGCTCAAGGAAGCCGGCTTCTGGATTTTTGGGACGGATATGCAGGGGACGCCTGTTCATAAGTGGAATACGGCAGGCAAGCTGGCACTCATCATCGGCAACGAGGGCAAGGGGATTTCCAGCAACATCAAGAAGCAGGTGGACGAAATGCTGACCATTCCCATGAATGGTCATGTCCAAAGCCTCAATGCCAGCGTCGCAGCAGGCATTCTCATGTATGAAGTTTTTAGAAATCGGGTGGGCTAATGCAAGTACTAGGAGCTTATGCGTTAGAAAAATATCAAACAGAAACGTTTGAACTAATCCTAGACTGACCGAGCGAAAATAGCTTTCCTAAGAAGCAAGAAATTTCCAGTAGCTAGTCCCGATATGGTGGCAGTCAAATCACCACGAATAACCCGCTTATGTCCATGGAGAAGCCTTCTCTTTGGTAACTAAAAAATGATGGAGAAAAAAGATGACCTTTAAAATTTTAACGGATTCGACGGCAGACCTGCCAGAAAGCTGGACCCAAGAACATGATGTGCAGGTTCTGGGCTTGACTATTCAGCTAGACGGCCAAACCTATGAGACAGTCGGACCAGATAAGTTGACTAGTGAGCAGCTTTTAGACAAGATGGAGTCTGGCAGCAAGCCGACTACCAGCCAGATCAATGTCGGTCAATTTGAAGATGTTTTCCGCCATTATGCTCAGGAGGGCACAGCGGTTCTCTATGTGGCCTTTGCTTCAGCCTTGTCTGGGACCTACCAAAGTGCAGTCATGGCGCGGGAGATGGTCTTAGAGGATTATCCTGAGGCGATCATCACCATCCTTGATACCAAGGCAGCTTCAATGGGTGAAGGGCTCTTGGTCATGAAGGCTGTAGAAGCGAGAGCGGCAGGTCAAAGTCTGGAGCAGACGGCAGACTTGCTCCAAAGTCTAGTTCCTAGAGTCCAGACCTATTTCTTAGTAGATGATCTTAATCATCTTATGCGGGGTGGCCGCATTTCCAAGGCAGCGGCTCTTATGGGAAGCTTGGTCAATATCAAGCCCATCATCGCAGTCACAGCTGACGGAAGTCTGGATTCGGTCGCTAAGGTGCGAGGCAAGAAGAAGGCGCAGGCTGAGGTGGTTCGGATGACTTTAGAGACGATTTCTGATCCGCGGGTGGTGGTCGCCTATGCAGGAGAAAAAGAAGTCGCTGAAAATGTCAAGGAGCAGCTTTTGGCTTCTGGACAGGTTACAGAAGTCCTTATCCTGCCTCTTGGTCCGGTTATTTCGACACATACTGGGCCAGGTACTCTAGGACTCTTTAGCATTGGCAGTGAACTTTCAGACTAAATAGAAATGAAATCGTTATTTTATAAATAATTGCATCAAATATATTGACTTTTGGCTAGAAAATTTGGTATGATAGTAGGCGGTATTGTTTACCCCATTTGTAAGGCCCCGGAACCTTTCAAATAACCCGCGGACCGGAACATCCGCCCTGTAAACAAAAACGATATTCATATAGGAGAAATCATGAACAAAACAACATACATGGCTAAGCCAGGTGAAGTTGAACGCAAATGGTATGTAGTAGACGCTACTGATGTACCTCTTGGACGCCTTTCTGCAGTTGTAGCAAGCGTACTTCGTGGAAAAAATAAACCAACATTCACACCACACACTGATACAGGTGACTTCGTAATCGTTATCAACGCTGAAAAAGTTAAATTGACTGGTAAAAAAGCAACTGATAAAGTTTACTACACTCACTCAATGTACCCAGGTGGTTTGAAGTCTATCACTGCTGGTGAACTTCGCTCTAAGAACGCTGTTCGTTTGATCGAAAAATCAGTTAAAGGTATGCTTCCACACAATACTCTTGGCCGTGCTCAAGGTATGAAGTTGAAAGTATTTGTAGGCGCTGAGCACACTCACGCTGCACAACAACCAGAAGTTCTTGATATTTCAGGACTTATCTAAGGAAAGGAACAATAAAGTATGTCACAAGCACAATATGCAGGTACTGGACGTCGTAAAAACGCTGTTGCACGCGTTCGCCTTGTTCCAGGAACTGGTAAAATCACTGTAAACAAAAAAGATGTTGAAGAGTACATCCCACACGCTGACCTTCGTTTGGTTATCAACCAACCATTCGCAGTTACTTCAACTGTTGGTCAATACGACGTTTTCGTAAACGTTGATGGTGGTGGCTACGCTGGTCAATCAGGAGCTATCCGTCACGGTATCGCTCGTGCCCTTCTTCAAGTAGACCCAGACTTCCGCGATTCATTGAAACGCGCAGGCCTTCTTACTCGTGATGCTCGTATGGTAGAACGTAAGAAACCAGGTCTTAAGAAAGCTCGTAAAGCATCACAGTTCTCAAAACGTTAATCAATACGATACTATCAACGTTTACAGACATTCAAGAATTTTCTCTTGGATGTCTTTTTTGTATAAAAAATAGTTGTTTTTCGGAAAGTTAGCTATTAATATTTATCAATGATAAAAATAGCATGTTTTAAGGGACTGACCCCAAAAAGTGAGAATTTAATAAAAAGACTTGACATAATTCGTTTACAATGGTAAACTTATTTTAAACAAGTTTGTTTACATCTGTAGACAACTAGGGGAGAAGGAGAATGAGCACAATAGAATTTAATACTTATATCACAGATGCAGAATGGGAAGTCATGCGTGTAGTTTGGGCAAATGATCGAGTAACTAGTAAAAAAGTCATTTCCGTATTGCAAGAAAAAATGGACTGGACACAATCCACTATCAAAACGATCTTAGGTCGATTAGTTGGAAAAGGCGTACTAAATACAGAGCAAGAAGGTAGAAAGTTTATTTACACTGCCAATATTGAAGAGAAAGAAGCCGTAAGGAATTATGCAGAAGATATTTTTAAACGGATTTGCAATAAGAAAGTCGGAAATGTAATAGGAAGCATCATTGAAGATCATGTTTTAAGCTTCGATGATATAGATCGACTAGAAAAAATATTAGAGATGAAAAAATCTTTCGCAGTAGAAGAAGTGGATTGCAATTGTCCAGAAGAACAATGCGAATGTCATTTGCATCATCATTAAGCATAAGGAGGAATTTAAAATGAATAATGACAACAAATATTCGTCCCATAATCACCATGATTATGACGACATGGATAAGTTAAAACACGAGCATGGAATCACAGATGAACATGGATACCGTAAGGATCAACATCAAGTACATCATGCTGGGCATGATCACTGCGGGCACAGTGGACATGATCACAGCGGGCACAGTAGGCATAATCACAGCGGACACAGTGGGCATGCCCACCATCATCACGGAAGCTTTAAGGAACTTTTCTTAAAGTCATTGCCACTAGGAATCATTATTATGCTCTTAGTCCCTTTGCATGGATTTGAACTACCATTCCAGTTTACTTTTCCATATTCTGATATTGTAGTAGCTATTTTATCTACTATATTAATTATTTATGGTGGACGTCCATTCTATCAAGGTGCAGTTGACGAATTTAAACAAAAAAAACCTGGAATGATGGCACTCGTTTCTTTAGGTTTAAGTGTTTCATATTTATACAGTATTTATGCTGTGATCATTACCTACGTAACGGGTGAACACGTGATGGACTTTTTCTTTGAATTTGCTTCATTACTATTAATCATGCTATTAGGTCACTGGATTGAGATGAAAGCTATTGGAGAAGCAGGAGACGCACAAGCAGAATTGGCTAAGTTAGTGCCGAAAGATGCTCACGTTGTATTAGAAGACGATTCAATTGAAACACGACCAGTTGCTGACTTAAAGGTAGGTGATTTAATTCGTGTTCAAGCCGGAGAAAATGTGCCAGCAGACGGGATTATCGAGCGTGGCGAATCACGTTTAAATGAAGCTCTTTTGACTGGAGAATCAAAAGCAGTTAAAAAAGGCCCTGGCGATGAAGTAATCGGGGGCTCAACAAATGGAGAAGGGGCACTTTATATTAAAGTGCTTGAGACAGGTGATCAATCCTTTATCTCTCAAGTACAGACTTTAATTAGCCAAGCTCAAAGTCAGCCTTCCAGGGCAGAAAGTATTGCGCAAAAGGTTGCAGGGTGGCTCTTCTATATTGCTGTTATTGTCGCGCTAATTGCTTTTGTAGTGTGGATGATTATTGGAGATATCCCAACGGCAGTTATATTTACTATTACTACATTAGTTATTGCTTGTCCGCACGCATTGGGTCTGGCTATTCCATTGGTAACCGCCCGTAGCACAAGCTTAGGAGCTAGCCGTGGCTTACTAGTAAAAGACCGCCAAGCCTTAGAAATAGCTCAAGATGCAGATGTGATGATTTTAGATAAAACGGGTACTTTAACAACTGGTGAATTTAAAGTATTAGATGTAAAACTTCTTAATGACAAATATACAAAAGAGGAAATCATTGCCTTATTGGCAGGTATTGAAGGAGGATCTAGCCACCCAATTGCTCAATCAATTATAAGTTTCGCCGAGCAGCAAAATATACGTCCAGCATCTTTTGATTCGATTGATGTGATTTCGGGTTCTGGAGTAGAGGGTAAAGCAGGTGGGCACCGTTACCAATTAATCAGTCAAAAAGCCTATGGACGTAATCTTGATATGGATACTCCAAAAGGAGCAACTCTTAGTGTCTTAGTAGAAAACGATGATGCCATTGGTGCTGTAGCTTTAGGGGACGAATTAAAACCAACGAGTAAAGAGTTAATTAAAGCTCTTAAAAAGAACAATATTCAACCAATTATGGCAACAGGTGATAATGAAAAAGCGGCTCAAGGCGCGGCAGTAGATTTAGGGATTGAATATAGATCAAATCAATCTCCACAAGACAAATATGAGTTAGTTAAAACACTTAAAGATGAAGGAAAGAAAGTTATCATGGTAGGTGATGGTGTAAATGATGCTCCTTCTCTTGCCTTAGCAGATGTTGGTATAGCTATAGGTGCTGGAACTCAAGTTGCATTGGATTCAGCTGATGTCATATTGACTCAATCCGATCCAGGAGATATTGAATCATTCATTGAATTAGCACACAAAACAACTCGTAAAATGAAACAAAACCTATTTTGGGGAGCTGGTTATAACTTTATAGCTATCCCTCTAGCTGCAGGAATTTTGGCTCCTATTGGTATCACATTAAGCCCTGCATTAGGAGCAATCCTAATGTCTGTGTCAACAGTCATCGTCGCCATTAATGCTATGTTATTACGTTTAGATCCCAAAAATAACGGTTAACAGATCGAATGATTGAAACTCCTTAAAGTATCAAGATACAATAGTTTTACAGGAGAAAAAGAGATGTAAGTAATGGCTCTTTGTAAAATCGTGTTGGTAGAAGTAGACGATTTTTCTACCAACACGATTTTTTTTTTTATTATAGAACTGATTTCTGTTAAAATCCTAAAAGCCACCTATTTCGACAGTTTTATAGCTTGTTATTCTATTTTCTTGACAATAATACCACCGTCTCCACACGTTTTTTAACCATAAAAAGCCACCTCCATGAGCATTTGATTATATTGTACCAAATCCAACTTGGAGGTGTTTTTATTTAATTCTCATTTACGGGGGTCAGTGCCAATTAAAATTGCGTATTTTTTATTTAAAATGTATTAGAATTAAATTCATATAAAATATGCACGAAAAATAAATCAAAATTAAAAAGTACAAATTAATGAAGAGATTATTGATAAAAATAGTTAATAATTGGTTAAACAAAATATATAACTCGTTTATAAATTTATAGAAATGAACCATTATAAATCTCCTCTTAAATATTGAAAAAACCATTGGCAGTGGACATACTTTAAGACTATATATTTCTGAAACTAGTTTCACAATACAAATATTGACATGCAATTATTAATTGGTGGATTTTAAGTTGACATCTACAAAGTTTAATGTTAGAATACATTCAAAAATATATTTGAATGAGGTATTTTATGATTCAAAATATTGTTACTTCAATAATCCTGTATTCTGGGACAGCCGTAGACTTACTTATTATTCTAATGTTATTTTTTGCCAAAAGAAAAAGCAGAAGGGACATCATTAACATCTATTTAGGACAATTTCTAGGCTCTGTTAGTCTAATATTGCTAAGTTTGCTTTTTGCATTTGTCTTAAATTATATTCCTAGTAAAGAGATTTTAGGTTTACTCGGTTTGATTCCAATTTTCCTAGGCCTCAAAGTTTTGCTTTTAGGAGATTCTGATGGAGAAGCTATTGCAAAAGATGGTTTGCGAAAAGACAATAAAAACCTGATTTTTCTAGTCGCTATGATTACTTTTGCAAGTTGTGGCGCTGACAATATTGGTGTCTTTGTCCCATATTTTACCACCTTAAATTTAGCGAATTTGATAGTGACTTTACTTACTTTTCTAGTCATGATTTATCTCTTGATTTTTTCTGCCCAAAAATTGGTACAAGTCCCTTCTGTTGGAGAAACTTTGGAAAAATATAGCAGATGGTTTATTGCCGTTGTCTATTTAGGATTGGGGATGTATATCCTGATTGAAAACAACAGCTTTGACATGCTATGGGCTGTGTTGGGCTAGGAGAAAAAATTATGAAAAAAGATAGTATCTGTCAAGTGGATGTTATTAATCAACAAAATGTTACAACCGCAACGAACTACCTTGAAAAGGAAGAAGTCCAAAAATCACTTCGCATTTTATCAAAATTTACCGATAATAAACAGATAAATATCATCTTTTATCTCCTTGCCGTCGAAGAACTCTGTGTCTGCGATATAGCCTGTTTATTAAATCTCAGTATGGCATCTGCCTCCCACCATCTTCGTAAACTAGCCAATCAAAACATCTTGGACACTAGAAGAGAGGGGAAAATTATATATTATTTTATAAAGGATGAGGAAATCAGAGATTTTTTTAATCAACTAGGATAACAACTATTTTTACTACTTTTCCATGATTATAGGGAGATTATAATCGTTGTTGTTTCAACGGTAGCAAACTGGTTTTTACATAAAGTAATTGATAAACCCAATATAGATCAGAAAGAATTACTTGAAGCTACCGCACAATATAGAAAGTTATTGATACCTGACCTAATAATTAAAGGAGTGGGATTGATTCTATCCTTAATTGTCTATCCTCCGATTATGATGTATAGTGTTTTAATTGCGGCATTTTATATCATAACTTTAAAAACACTATCTGAAAAAAGAGTGAATAACTAAAAAAATGGTGATCAAAGTTAGGTGTATTATTTTAATGCTTACAGACCTAAACTATTCCCCTATTTATAATCTATTGATTCATATTTTATGAAATTAATCAGTAGATATCGTTCTGAAAAGCCTTGATAATACGCTGTTTTTAGTCCAACTGAAACCCATACTTTCCAAACCAGGCTTGAAAAAAGCTCGTAAAGCATCACAATTTAGTAAACGTTAAAACTTATTTAAACTTATTGAAAGCATTTCGTATCAAAAATACGGGATGCTTTTTCTGTTCACCCCAAATTTTTGTAACTAGGTGATACTTGAAATTAATACAAATTTGGTTGTTTTTGATAAATCTAAGCAACACTACATGATGAAGTGAAAGGGGATGAATCTTTGATAGTATTCACTTATTGTGAAATATGATATATTTATTAATTAGATGGATGAATACTTCTAGAGTTAAATATAGTATAATAGGGACATACTTTTTGGTTTATTTTTGTTTGTAGTCGGATTATGAAAGAATATCCAATATTATGCGATAAGATAGAATGTTACAAAAAAGAAAGGGGATGCAATCCGATGAAGAAAGACAGATTAATTGTATTGACAGATGCTGTTCTAGCAATTATTATGACCATCTTGGTTTTAGAGTTAGAAAAACCAACAACACCAAGTCTTGAAGCTTTTTGGGATTTACGGCAAAATTTCTTTGCTTGTTTTCTTTCCTTTTTCTGGTTGGGATCGTTATGGATGGCACTAAACACATTATGGGAAAAGGTTGAGAAAATTTCCTCAGAAATTATTTGGTGGAATTTGTTTCTACTCTTGGAGCGGCAGGAGTTCTCTTTGGAGAATTTCATGCCATCCAAGATACCAGTCTGAATGATGTGGTGGACCGGATCTATATAAATGTCAAGGATTTACCGTTTCAGTCCTTGGGAGCTTTAGCTAATATCCTGTCTGATATTAAGAAGGGACTGATTCAAGACAGTCATATCTGGTCTTTCTTCCAGTCATTTTTCAAACAATATCAGTTGATAATCAGCTTAAATCAGATCTATCAGTTTGTCTATCTTTCTCTGATGGAGATCATGTCCTATCTTCACTTTGATTATTGGAAAAAAACGGCTCGGTCAGGAGCTAGTATGAATAAGGAGAACAAATGAAACGTTTAAAAATGTTATGGCATATTATGCAGGTTACGGGTTTTACTCGGTTTGCTCTGAGTTTTGTGACCTTTGTTTTTGGGTCAGGAGGCGTGCTTTTCCTAGTTGAACCTGCTATCACAAATTACGGAGACGGTCTTTGGTATGCTTTTGTGACTTCGACGACTGTCGGCTACGGGGATCTCCTAGCTGTGACCTTGATTGGAAGGATTACCAGTGTCTTCTTGACGATTTATGGGCTCATATTTTTTGGCTGTTTATCAGCTGTTATTTTTAATTATTATACCAATTTAAATAAGGAAAGAGGAGAGGACAAATGACTGCCAATTATTCAACACGGGAATACCGTGAGAAATTATACGATGACCTTCATGTTCGATTGAGAGATACAGCGATTTTGATGTGTGCAATTTTTATTGCCTCTATCGGACTAAATATGAATTCAACAGCTGTCATTATAGGAGCCATGTTGATTTCACCTCTCATGACACCGATTGTTGGACTGGGATTCGGTTTAGCTATTTTTGATACGCGTTTAATCAAGCAATCTCTAGAGGTTTTATTGACTCAAGTGTTGGTCAGTTTGCTTGTCTCGACTCTGTATTTCTGGATTTCTCCCTTGTCTTATGCAAGTAGCGAGTTGATTGCACGAACCTCTCCAACCATTTGGGATGTCCTCATTGCTATTGCTGGTGGGATTGCTGGTGTGATCGGTTCAAGGAAAAAAGAAGCAAACAATATCGTGCCAGGAGTAGCCATTGCTACAGCTCTGATGCCGCCTATCTGTACTGCTGGCTATGGTTTAGCTAATGGGAATGTACGATTTTTATTGGGGGCTCTCTATCTTTTCTTGATCAACTGTGTCTTTATCATGCTAGCCAACATTGTTGGAACAAGAATTTTGATGAGAAAATCTCCTTTAACTTCATTTAAAGAGCTGAGCATTAAAATGAGAATTGGCTTGATATCTTTGATTGTATTGTTGATTCTTCCAGCTAGCTATTCGGCAGTTACTCTGACAATAGAACAAGCGCGCAAAGAAGGGATCAAACAGTTTGTAGGAAAAGAGTTCGCCAATTATACGGTTATTAATCAAGTCTACAAGTCAAGTAACAATGAATTGGTCTTGACGGTTGTTGGAGATCCGATTTCAGAAGAAGAATTAGAAACACTCCACCAAAAACAAGCCTCTTACGGTATTCAATCTGTTCAATTGAAAGTGAATCAAGTTCAGAACTCGCCAACATTAGATAGTGAAGCGACCAAGGAATTTTATGAAAACATTGACAAGTATATTGATCAAAAACTCTCTGAAAAAGATTCACAAAACGATCTCGTAAAAGAAAATGAAGCAGACAAGGATTGAGGACAATGAACTGAATCGGTTTTTACGCCGTGTTTTTCTTGTTTGTTCTTCTTTCTGGTTGTTTTCTGATAACGGAGGTTTGCTCAAATGCTATAAGAAATAAATTAGGAGGTCTATCATCTAAAAAAATGTATGTGACAAAAAATAATTTAACTAATGGTGTGAACTTTTAGTATTTATCAGCTCAATTCGTGTATTTTTAGGATAAAGTTCACACCATTCAGATGAAATTAGTTGGAATTGGATGAAATTTTGAGTTTTGAAAACTTGTGGAAACATTGATATTACAAGCTTTTGAAATTTATTCAAAGAAAAATCTTTCCAACCAGGTCTTAAGAAAGCACGTAAAGCTTCACAATTTAGTAAACGTTAATTCGAAAGAATTATTATACTTACAAAGAGCACCTTTCTTGGTGTTCTTTTTTATATTTCCATACTAAATTGGTGCAATTGACACAGTTGTTACGACTTTAGTCGCTTACAAATGTGGCTGCAAACTGACAGAGTTAGTTGCCTCAAAACGTTAATCAACACGATTATATCAACGTTTACAGACATTCAAGAGAACTCTCTTGGATGTCTTTTTTGATGCCAAAATAGATTATTTCCACCAAAATTTCCACCATTTTTCCACCATTACTTTTTCAAGCCACGAAATGCAATATCACCTACAGTTCGATTCACTATATCTTTTGTATTTACATAAGTTTTTGTAACTTCTTTATTACTATGAGTAAGTGCTTCTGAAATGGCTTCAAGAGAAACGCCTGCTTGTTTAGCAAGAGTAGCACCAGTGTGTCTCGGTTTATAAAAGAATCGTAGAAAAAGTCTCAATTTGACATTCATGAGATGCTTTTGTTCTATTCTGAAAATTCAATGCCTTAGCAATATAGAAAAACACCCTCATCCCTAGTTCTGCTAAAAGCATAGGATAAGAGTGTTTTTTTCTATAAGAACGAGAGACGCTGATTATTCTTCGTCTTTTTTGATAATGTTTTTAACGCCTGCGATAGCACCTTCAACAGCGCCTTTTGCGTCTTCAGCGACTTCTTTCACTTTAGAAGCTACTTTTTCAGCAGTTCCTTCTGCTTGAGTTTTTGTATCGCCAGTAAGTTTACCGAAGCCTTCTTTGAGAGAACCTTTAGCTTGGTTGAATTTTTCTTCGATTGACATGGAAATTTCCTCCGTTTATTTAGTGTATTATCTAAGTTGGATGCGGTTTGATACTCATTCAAGCGAGATAATAGATATAGTATAGACTCTTTGGTAATAAAAAGCAAATAACTGCTACGAAATGACAAAACATTTTTAATAAGTCACAACATTAATTTCGCCCTTGTCATATTCTGCAATGAAGATATCGGAGACATTTTCAAAGCCTTCTTTTTGTAATTCGGTCATCAACCACTCTTCTGACTTGCCGATAGTTTCTAAGATTTCAAGTTGGACAACTCCATCCGTAATAATCGGATATTTCGGATTTTCATCACCAATTCTTACGATAATCAATTGGCCATTTTGCTCAATGACGGCTCTTTTGACTTCTTTTAATTGGAAGACTCCTTGGGAGCGTAATTTCAAAGCGACGTCTGATGCAGATAGCCCTTTTGAACGGCAGGCTTCAGGGTCTAATTTCCCGTTTTTGATGATAATGGTTGGCTTCCCGTCAATCAGATGTTTGATATAGGAAACATTGGTGTTCAGCCATTTTAAGAGCAAAATCAGAATGGTCCAGATGATTAGGATGACTGCATATTGAAGGATAGTAATGGAGCTGTTGTAGATGACCCCGCCGATAATGCCACCGAGAACAAAGTTTTGTACTTGGTCTGTTGCAGAGCTTGGTGCTAAATTCCCTTTACCTGTCACATTGATGACAAAAACGAGGGAAACAAGTCCCAAAGCTAACTTAATCGCAATTGTAATAAAAAAGCTCATTATTTTTCAACCTCCACGAGTTCAACGTCTGATTTGTACAGTTCCATTTTTTCTAATAAATAGCTATCTTGGTCGGTTCCGCTAATAGCACGGTAGAATTGTTTGCCAACCTTGATGATTGCGCCATCTGTAGTAGCTGAAGTATTGACGTAGACTTCTTCCTTTTCAACGCCTAATTCTTTTGAGACAACCTCAATAAAATGCAAGGAGCTACGGAATTGATTGTCATTTGATTGATTACTTTGGAAATTCGTAATGCTAATCAAAACAGTGGCTACTAGGGTCAAAATAGAAATAATGGACAATTCACGGAACTTACTTCCTCGTCTATCTTTATAGGCCTTAAAGGCGAAAAATCCCGTCACCAAAACCAAGCAGGCGGATACAATCACCATCACCCAATTCTGCTGGCTAATCTGACTCAGTACATAGTCATATGAATAGAATTTCATAAGATCCCTCACTTTTTTTGAATTCAAGCTATTATAAAACAATTAATCAGCTACATCAATAGCTTTATATAGAAAAAATAAAGTTTTCTAGAACTTGTTTGAAATATGGAAGCTGTATCTTCCTAAGTAGAATATTGCACTTCATTCGAGTTCCCAAACTACCAATAGAACTTGACAAAATCATTCAGAGTGCTAGAATAAGAGACAGGTAGAGGCCGATTTAGCTCAGTTGGTAGAGCAACGCACTCGTAACGCGTAGGTCACAGGTTCGAACCCTGCAATCGGCAGAAAGAAAACCAGCACCTTTTTTATGGGGTTGCTGGTTTTGTTTATATAATTCTTATAAAGAAGTAAGAAAAGTTAGGCCACCTAATATCACTCCCGCAGCATTGGGAATAATGAGGATCCAGTCTTTTTTAGGTTCTTTTGTCCAACCGTAGATAACCCAAATCAGGCAAGAAACTGCTGCGAATAGTGGTTGGAAAGGTTGAGCTTTGGATCCTTGTAAGTTTGCGATAATTTGTGGAATATAAGCGACGAATACAAGAATTCCAATAAAAGCTCCAATAGATCCGACAAAACGATTAATTTTTTGTTTTGACATACGATACCTCCTTAGCGTCCATTATATCAAAACGGAAAAAATTGTCAAATGAGACGTAAGCCAGTATGGAGAATAGGTTTTAGTTTTTATCTAAAACTAAGCGAAATAGCCAAGTGTGGTTTGAGAAGGAGCGTTAGAATTGTTCATACCTGGTTTATCCATTGTTAGGCTGGATAGAGAGCTTATGATCATAGAAATAGTAGTAAATCAGTATTGTCGTGTTGATAAAAATGGGTAATGATTAATTTCTTTGAAGCCTTATGCTGGGAAAATTCAAGATTTTTTATTTCATTTTAATCTTTTAAAATAACCACTTACCAGCCCATATTGACCACTTACTGAAAGTCCCTTGTTTCTTTTCAAGAAATTGTTATAATGAAGATAGAAAGAGGGGAGGAGTGCTTATGAAGGTTCGGATTGAGCTAGACGATCGTTTGGCTGATACAGAATTGGTGATTCGAGTATCGCGGATTGATGAGAGGATTCAGAAGATCCAAGATGCTTTGAATGAAGTGACTGCTCCAGCCATTCTCTTTTATAAGGAAAATAGTGAGTATTTTGTGGACTTGGCGGAGATTCTCTTTTTCGAGACGGACGGAGCCAAAATCTTTGCCCATGCGCGCAATGATGCCTATGAAGTCAAGTTGAAACTCTACGAGCTGGAGGAGTTGCTGCCTCGCTATTTTTGCAGAATTTCCAAGTCAACTATTGCTAATGCTAGGGCGATTTATTCTCTAGAAAAGTCTTTCTCGGGTACCAGTTCCGTCCAGTTTTCTGAAACGCATAAGAAAGTGCATGTTTCAAGGCATTATTATCAACTACTAAAAGAAAAGTTAAGTGAAGTGAGGTAATCATTATGAAAAAAACAATTCTAGGCGTCGGTTTTTTGGTTTTAGCCGGCTGGATTTTGCTTCAGGGAAACTTTGGTATTCCTATGTTCAATTTTAATATCTGGCCTCTGATTTTGGTCGGCATGTTTGCGTATTTTGCCTTGGAAAATTTCTTGGAGCGAGATTTTGGGGCTGCTCTGATCATGACGATTATTGCTCTGATAATTGCTAATTCTGTCTACCACTTCTTGGCTATCTCCACAGGCACCTTGATAATGGGTGGTATTTTGGCCTGCATTGGCCTTAACATGATTTTCAAGCCAAGAAGGATCTGGGGTGTCCGTTATTTGTCTGGCAAGGGCTTGTCTACAAAGGAAGGAGAGATTTCCTTTGGCAGCGGCACTCGCTATATCAACTCGGATAATTTTATCCATGATAAAGTAGAGTGTGCTTTTGGCAGTGCGGCCGTCTATTTTGATAATGCCAGAATTTTAGGTGATTCTGCTAGTTTTGATGTGGAAGTATCTTTCGGTAGTGCGGTGCTTTACATCCCAAGTAACTGGCGAGTAGAGCTAAATGTGGACAATGCTTTCGGTACAGTGGTCGATCCGCATAATGTCAATGAAAAAGACAAGACTTTATATGTGCGCGGGGATGTCGCCTTTGGAGCTTTGAAGATTGTCTACATCTAAGAAAACGGATTATTGGTCAGAAATTGCAAAGTTTGGGAAAATTTACTTGCCAAAAGCTAAGTTTTTTGATAATATAGTACGGTATGTGGTGCTAGCACATCCGTAATATTAGATCTAATAGGAGGAAACACACTAATGGCTAAAGTATGTTACTTTACAGGTCGTAAGACTGTATCTGGAAACAACCGCTCTCACGCGATGAACCAAACAAAACGCGCTGTTAAACCAAATCTTCAAAAAGTTACTGTTTTGATCGACGGAAAACCTAAAAAAGTTTGGGCTTCAGCTCGCGCGCTTAAGTCAGGTAAAGTTGAACGCGTTTAATACATGAAAGGGATTGGAAAGATTTATTCCTTCCCTTTTTTGTTGTTGAATTTTCAGACCAGACAGTTTATTTCTGCCCTTCCTCTTTTACACCCTGTCTAAAATATGGTAAAATAAACTATAAAATACTTTTGAGGTACAAATGATGACTGTAAAAATCAATACAAAAGATGGTCAAATTGAGCTGACTGATGATGTCATTGCAACCATCGTCGGCGGTGCAGCAACCGAAATTTTTGGTGTGGTTGGAATGGCCAGCAAAAATGCAATTAAAGATAACTTTCAAGCTCTTTTGGGTAAAGAAAACTATGCCAAGGGTGTGGTAGTAAAAACGTCTGAGGATGGTGGTATTGCAGTTGATGTTTATACCGTTTTGAGCTACGGCATTAAAATTAGTGAAGTTTCCAAAAATATCCAAGAACGCGTTAAGTTTAGTTTGGAAAATCAACTTGGGATCACTGCCCATACAGTGAATGTCTATATCCAAAATATTAAAGTTGTAGGAGAATAATCGTGTCAAATATTACTACTAGTTTATTTCAAGAAATGGTGCAGGCGGCATCAACTCGTTTAAATAAACAGGCTGAATATGTCAATTCTTTAAATGTTTTCCCAGTTCCAGATGGTGACACAGGAACGAATATGGGCATGACCATTGAAAATGGTGCCAAAGAAGTAGCTGATAAGTCAGCTTCAACAGTTGGTGAAGTAGCCGCGATCTTTGCCAAGGGACTCTTGATGGGTGCGCGTGGGAACTCTGGTGTTATCACGTCTCAGCTCTTCCGCGGTTTTTCGCAAAGCGTAAAAGGCAAAGATGAGCTTGATGGACAAGCTTTGGCCCTTGCCTTCCAATCTGGTGTAGAAGTGGCCTATAAGGCTGTTATGAAGCCAGTTGAGGGAACGATTTTGACCGTTTCCCGCGGTGCAGCTATCGGTGCTAAGAAGAAAGCTGAGGCAACAAATGATGCTGTCGAAGTCATGAAAGCGGCTCTTGAAGGAGCAAAGACTGCCCTTGCTAAAACGCCAGATATGTTGCCAGTTCTCAAGGAAGTTGGCGTCGTGGACTCTGGTGGTCAAGGATTGGTCTTTATCTATGAAGGTTTCCTATCTGCCCTGACTGGCGAATACATCGCATCAGAAGATTTCCAAGCGACTCCAGCTACGATGAGCCAGATGATCAATGCTGAACACCACAAGTCTGTAGCAGGCCATGTGGCGACAGAAGATATCACTTTTGGTTATTGTACAGAAATCATGGTGGCTTTGAAGCAAGGACCAACCTATGTCAAGGACTTTGACTACGATGAATTCCGTAATTATTTGAATGAGCTTGGAGATTCCTTGCTGGTAGTTAATGATGATGAAATCGTGAAAGTGCACGTCCATACAGAGGATCCAGGTCTTGTCATGCAAGAAGGTCTTAAGTATGGTAGTCTAGTTAAGGTAAAAGTGGACAACATGCGTAACCAGCACGAAGCCCAGCTTGAAAAGGAAGAAAAATCTGCTAAACCAGCTGAAGAAAAAGAGTACGCTATTATTGCAGTAGTAGCTGGTGAAGGTCTTGCTGAAATCTTCAAGGCTCAGGGCGTAGACTATATCATTTCTGGCGGTCAGACTATGAATCCTTCTACAGAGGACTTTATCAAGGCTGTTGACCAGGTGAATGCGCGCAATATCATTTTCTTGCCAAACAATAAAAATATCTTCATGGCGGCTCAATCTGCAGCAGAAGTGCTTGAGCAACCAACGACAGTGATTGAAACGCGTACGCTTCCTCAAGGTTTGACAAGTCTTTTGGCCTTTGATAGTGGAAAAACTATCGAAGAGAACCATGAGCGAATGACAGCTACCTTGAGCGACGTGGTCAGCGGTAGCATTACGACTGCAGTTCGTGATACGACCATTGATGGCCTCGAGATCCATGAAAATGATAACTTGGGTATGGTTGATGGCAAAATCCTTGTGTCAAATCCAGATATGTTGACAACTCTGAAGGCAACTTTTGCGAAGATGTTGGATGAGGACAGTGAAATTGTTTCCATCTATATCGGTGAAGATGGTGACGAGGAATTGGCAAATGGCTTGGCTCAAGATCTGATGGAAGAATATGAAGATCTAGAAGTTGAGATCCACCAAGGAAATCAGCCAGTGTATCCATATATTTTTAGTGTAGAATAATTTATTTGGGAGTGGGACAGAAATCGGTAATTCGTTAGAATTCGATTTCGTCGTCCCACCTCCGCACAGTTGAGTAGGACTGTAAAAGTTGATGAAATCAGCGTAGTAGAGCCCACTCAACCACTGCGTCTTTGCTCGACAATCCAAAGGCAATTGAGAGGCTAGGACTTTTGCCCCAGCCTCTTTGATTTTTTTATATGTAAGATTTAGACAAGATAGTGGTATTATGGTATACTGGAAAAAAATAAAAATAAAAATAAAAATAAAAAGAAAAAGAAAAAGAAAAGGTGTACTATGAAAAAGTTATTTATTCTTGTTATTTCTGCTTCTGTGTTATTGACAGGTTGCGTATTTCCAAAATCTGGCAAGCATCGTCCGAAAGTTCCAGCTGAATCAAAAGTTGCTAAAACAAGTTCTAGCTCAAGCTCAAGTGAATCTTCTACTAGCGCTTCTTCTGAAAGTACAGCTGTTGTCTCCAAAACCTTGGTCGGAGACCTCAAAGGCATCCATCATCGTGATACGGTGACCTATCGAGGAGACAAACTCTTGAAACTTCGAATGGAGCTGTTGAGTAATTTGCCAGAAGAAGCTAGTGGTGCTGCAGCCACTATGAGTCCAGAGGAAATGACAGCTATCATTCGAGAAGGAATGGAATCAGAACCAAACTACGTGGAAGCTAAGAATATGGAAGGAGTGACGATTGAATACTCCGTAACAGCTGATAAGAAATTACAGGCCATAGTTGATCTGGATTTTGAGAAAATGGATATAGCGAAAGTAGCAAGCCTATCTTTCTTTAAAGACTTGGGACTTAATGACATAAAAGACACCTCTCCTTCAATGTTTATTTTAGGTATGAAATTAGGCGGCTTGAAAGAAGAATAAGAGTGTATAAAGGCGAGTCATCTCGTCTTTTTTTTGCTGTCTAGAAACCATGACATTTGTCATATGGTCTAGTGACAAAATCATCTAGTCGGAAGATGCGGGAAGTTTTATAATACAAGTAAGAAATGAAGAAATAGGGAGTAGTTACATGAGAATATGGTTGATAAAAGTAGCAGTCTTGAGTCTTGTTGGGATGATGTTTTATCAGTTGGCAAGAATGAGCGGAGTAGGTCTTTACCGCTTTCCTTGGGAGATTTTTGCTAGCTTGGGAATGGCTAGCTATGTCCTAAAGGAAGTGGCTAAGTTAAGCAAGAGGAGAAAGTAGAAATGAAAAAGTACTTGACCCTCTTATTTATTGGAGTTGCAATGGGTGTATGGTGTTTTCAAATGATACCGGGTTTTCTGTTAGAATTTCTACCCCAGCAATTTTATATAGGAGTATGGGGAGTGATTCTAGTTGTCTTTGTCATCTGGCCGCTCATCTATGATTTTATTAAGGAGGAAGATCATGAAATTGATTGAAGTGAAAAAGCTATCTAAAAGCATTCGGGGGAAGGAGATTTTACGCCACATTTCCTTTGACATTGAAGAAGGGGATTGTGTGGCTCTGATTGGCCCCAACGGAGCTGGTAAAACAACTCTGATGGACTGTCTCCTAGGCGATAAATTCCTGACTTCTGGTCAAGCACTAGTTCAGGGGCTAAAGCCAACAGATAATCGTTTGAAAGAGATGGTTGCCATTTTGCCACAGGAAAATACAGTGGTGGGGGATTTGAAAGTCAAGGAACTCCTCTCTTTCTTTCGATCCATCTATCCCAATAGCTTGTCTGAAGAGGAAATCGATGCCTTGTTGGGCTTTTCTGACAAGCAAAAGAACCAGCTGGCTTCCAAGCTCTCTGGTGGTCAAAAACGTCTCTTCTCCTTTATCTTAGCCTTGATTGGCCGTCCAAAGATTCTTTTCTTAGATGAACCGACTTCGGCTATGGACACTTCGACGCGCCAGCATTTCTGGGAAATTGTGGATCAGCTCAAGAAGCAAGGCGTGACTATTGTCTATTCTTCCCACTATATTGAAGAAGTGGAGCATACAGCTGATCGGATTTTGGTGCTTCATAAGGGAGAGCTAATCCGCGATACCACGCCTTATGCCATGCGCAAGGAAGAACAGGAAAAACACTTCACCCTGCCCCTTTCCTATAAAGAAATCGTGGAAAAGATAGCTGGTGTGACAGAGATTGAAATCAAGCAAAAGGCCTTATCCTTTGCGACCAAGGATGCCAGTCAAGTCTGGCAAATTCTGCAGCAGCATGGCTGTACGATTGAAGAAATCGAAGTCCGCAATCGAACCCTGCTGGATAGTATTTTTGAGACGACACAAGAGTAAAGGAGCAGCATCATGAAAAATATGGCAAGTTTAATGAAAATGGAGTTAATTTTGATGAAGCGGCAGGCGGCTTACTACCTGCTTTCTATCGGGCTGCCCAGCGTTTTCTATCTGATCTTTTCAGGAATGATGTCAGGTTCTGATGTACCGGCGCTTGTGCTCCGAACCTATCTCTTTTCTATGACACTTTTTAGTATCATGTCTAGTGCCTTTTTTAGCATTCCCAGCACCTTGCAGTCGGACAAGACCAATAACTGGCAAAAATTGATTCAGCATTCGCCCGTTTCTATGGTAGAATATTATATATCAAAGCTTTTTAGTACTTTACTGACCTTTCTGCTTTCCATTATCGTGGTCTTCTCTGTCGGACATTTCGTTCGTGGAGTCAATGTGCCCATGATGGACTGGCTAGTGATTGCCCTAATTCTTTTGGTCGGCAGTATGGTCTTTATCGCCATGGGCGTCTTGGTCAGTCTCCTGCCCAGTGCCCAGCTCATGTCTGTTGTTGGCAATATCGTTTATATGGCTTTAGCAGTCTTGGGTGGGCTATGGTTTCCTCTGACTATGTTTCCAGACTGGCTACAATCCATCGGCAAGTTAACTCCGAGTTACCAGCTCATGCAGGTGGTTTCTGCCTATTTGGAACACCATGACTGGAATCTCTCTGCCATGCTAATCGTCCTAGCCTACACCATTTTCTTTAGCATTTTAGTCCTTCAGCTCAAAAAACGGATTGAGGTTAAATAATTATATGTGGGAAAAGTTCCAAAACATACATCATATGTTTCATATTTCTCTGGTCTTTATCATCTTTCCGATAGCGGGTGTCATCAGTGGTGAGTACCCGCTTTTGACTTTGCTTTGGACAGCATTGTTAATAGTGGCCTATTACACTATCCTCATGGAGACAAAGCCTTTCTACCAGGCTCTATCCTGGTGGGTCATGCTTGCTTACATTTTTTACACTCCCATTTGGCTGAATGTGGGCTTCGTTTGGTATATTTTTTATTTGTCCAATCTTCTTGTTTATCATTACAATGATATTTCCCTTAAATCTTGGCGCTTTTGGAGTTTCCTAGCTGTCCAACCAGCTCTTCTGGTCGGGGTGTATCTGCAACATCAATTGAGCACTGGCTATCTGGTCTTTTTCTCAACGACCTTTCTCTTTGCGGATTTCTTGACGCTAGGTCTGCATCGCATCCAAGTTGCTGAACAGCTCAAGGAGGAAAAAAGTAAGCAGAATGCTCAGCTCAATCTTTTCTTAGCGGAAAATGAGCGCAATCGAATCGGACGGGATTTACATGATAGTTTGGGACATACCTTTGCCATGCTCAGTGTCAAGACAGAGTTGGCCCAGCAATTCCTACAAATGGAGGCCTACGAGCAGGCGGAGAAAGAGATGGAGGAAGTGCGACGAATTAGTAAGCAGGCTATGGCAGATGTTCGACGGATTGTAGACAATCTCAAGACGCGGACGCTGGATGAAGAATTAGCAACAATCCGAACCATGCTGGAAATGAGCGATATTGACTTGGAGCTTCATAATCAGCTCAATGTTGCCAGCATCCCTACGGAAATGCAGTTTACCATTAGTATGATTTTGTTGGAGTTGGCAACCAATATTATCAAGCATGCGGAGGCCAAGAAGTCCAGAATTGATTTGTATAGTCAGGATCGCGATTTGATCTTGGAAGTTGAAGATGATGGCCGAGGCTTTAAGCGAGTCACTGGCCTAGAGCTACATTCAGTTCGAGAGCGCTTGGAGGGGCTTGACGGTAGAGTGGAGGTCATCAGCAATCACAAGCCAACTATTATTCGCGTGCGCTTGCCGTATAGGGTTAAAGGAGAAGAGCGATGAAGATATTATTAGCAGAAGACCAGAGTATGCTGCGGGATGCCCTTAGCCAGCTCTTGCAATTGCAGCCGGATGTTACTAGTGTTTCTCAAGTGGCAGATGGTCGTGAAGCTATGGAGCTACTCAAGACCAGTCCAGTCGATGTGGCCATCTTGGATGTAGAAATGCCCTATCAGACAGGGCTGGATGTTCTAGAATGGGTGAAGGAGCATCAGCCAGCTGTCAAGGTCATCATTGTGACGACTTTTAAGCGGCCAGGCTATTTTGAGCGGGCGGTCAAGGCGGATGTTGATGCCTATGTACTCAAGGAACGTAGCATTGCGGATCTGATGAAGACCATCCACACTGTCTTGGCTGGGCAAAAAGAATACTCGCCTGAACTTATGGAAGTGCTGATGACTCATAAAAATCCCCTCTCCCATCAGGAACTTCTAGTCTTAGAGGCAGCAGCAACTGGGCTTTCTAATAAAGAAATTGCTGAAAAACTCTATTTATCAAATGGAACTATTCGCAACTATATGTCGACCATCCTGACCAAGCTAGCAGCAGACAATCGTACGGAAGCTGTCCGAATTGCTCAAGATCAAGGATGGATATAAGATAATTATCTCGCTACATTCGGATTTAGCGGGCTTTTCTTATCTTTTTCAATCAGAATGAAAAAAAACATCCGCGATACTTGCAATTTTTTTCAAAAATGTTATCATAGTAGAAAGCTTTTTGAATTTTTAGAAAATTGTAAATAAATGAAAGGGGAAATATGGAAAGAATCCAATTAGAAACTCCTAAGTCCGGCTCGCAGCTGGTCTTGGAAACCTTGAAAAATCTTGGTGTTGATACTATTTTTGGCTATCCTGGTGGTGCAGTCTTGCCCCTCTATGATGCTATTTATAGCTTTAAAGGTATCCGCCATATTCTTGGTCGCCATGAGCAGGGGTGTGTTCATGAAGCAGAAGGCTACGCTAAATCAACTGGTAAAATCGGTGTAGCCGTTGTCACCAGTGGTCCGGGAGCGACCAATGCCATTACTGGTATTGCGGACGCCATGAGTGACAGTGTTCCCCTTTTGGTTTTTACTGGGCAGGTAGCGACACCAGGCATTGGTAAGGATGCCTTTCAAGAAGCAGACATTGTCGGTATTACTACTCCTATCACTAAGTACAATTATCAGGTACGGGAGACGGCAGACATACCAAGAATCATTACGGAGGCTATTCATATTGCGACCACAGGTCGTCCAGGGCCAGTCGTTATTGATTTGCCAAAGGATGTCTCAGCTCTGGATACGGACTTTATCTATGACACTCAGTTGCATCTACCAAGCTATCAACCAACAATTGAGCCTAATGAATTACAAATTAAGAAGATTCTTAAACAGCTTTCTAAGGCTAAAAAACCCGTTCTTCTTTCTGGTGGCGGTATTAGCTATGCAGGAGCAGCAGCGGAGATGGTTGCTTTTGCGGAGCGGTATCAGATTCCAGTAGTGACCTCATTGTTGGGTCAGGGAACGATTGCGACAGATCATCCTTTGTTCTTAGGTATGGGTGGCATGCATGGTTCTTTCGCGGCTAATATTGCTATGACGGAAGCAGACTTCATGATTAGCATTGGATGTCGTTTTGATGACCGTCTGACTGGTAATCCTAAGACCTTTGCTAAAAGTGCTAAGGTAGCCCACATTGATATCGATCCAGCAGAGATCGGTAAAATCATCAGCGTGGATATTCCTATTGTAGGAGATGCCAAGAAAGCTTTGCAAATGTTGCTTGAAGAAGAGCAAGTGCACAACAATACCAGCAAGTGGATAGAAAAGGTGACACGAGACAAAGAGCGGGTGCGCTCCTATGATAAGAAGGAACGAGTTGTCCAACCTCAGGCTGTTATTGAGCGCGTGGGTGAGTTGACCAAGGGAGACGCTATTGTGGTAACGGACGTTGGCCAGCACCAAATGTGGACAGCCCAGTATTATCCTTATTGCAACGAGCGTCAGCTAGTTACGTCTGGTGGTCTGGGAACCATGGGCTTTGGTGTTCCAGCAGCGATTGGAGCCAAGATTGCCAATCCAGATAAGGAAGTAGTTCTCTTCGTTGGAGATGGCGGCTACCAGATGACCAATCAAGAGATGGCTATCCTAAATATCTACAAGATTCCGATCAAGGTTATCATGCTCAATAATCATTCGTTGGGGATGGTTCGTCAGTGGCAGGAAGCCTTCTATGATGGTCGGACCTCCGAGTCAGTCTTTGACAGTTTACCAGATTTTCAGCTAATGGCTCAGGCTTATGGTGTCAAATCCTATAAATTTGATAATCCCGAGACCATTGCTCAAGATTTGGAAGTCCTAAAGGAAGATATACCGATGTTTATCGAGGTAGATATTTCTCGCAAGGAGCATGTGCTTCCAATGGTGCCAGCTGGCAAGAGCAATCATGAGATGTTGGGGGTGAAGTTCCATGCGTAGAATGTTGACAGCTAAACTCCAAAATCGTTCGGGTGTTCTGAACCGCTTCACTGGTGTGCTTTCCAGACGTCAGGTCAATATCGAAAGTATCTCTGTAGGTGCGACCGAGGATGAAAATGTTTCTCGGATCACCATTATCATTGATGTAAATTCCCTCAATGAAGTGGAGCAGATTATCAAGCAGCTTAATCGCCAGATTGATGTGATTCGGGTGCGAGATATTACAGATCATCCTCACCTAGAGCGAGAAGTTATTTTGATCAAGGTATCAGCACCAGTTGCTAAGCGTGCAGAAATCTTGGCCATTATCCAGCCTTTCCGGGCAACGGTAGTCGATGTGGCGCCAAGCTCGATCACTATCCAGATGACGGGCGATGCAGAAAAGAGCGAAGCGCTCTTACGAGTCATCCGTCCTTACGGCATTCGCAATATCGCACGGACTGGGGCAACTGGCTTTACCCGTGATTAATACTCTTCGAAAATCTCTTCAAACCACGTCAGCTTCGCCTTGCCGTACCCAAGTACAGCCTGTGGCTAGCTTCCTAGTTTGATCTTTGATTTTCAGTGAGTATAAAATCCGGCTTAAATTTGTTAAAACAGCCTAAGAGGCAATAAAAATAGAAAAGAGAGTAAACATTATGGCAGTAACAATGGAATACGAAAAAGATGTAAAAGTAGCAGCACTTGACGGTAAAAAGATCGCCGTTATCGGTTATGGTTCACAAGGTCATGCTCATGCACAAAACTTGCGTGATACAGGTCATGATGTGATTATCGGTGTTCGTCCTGGTAAGTCATTTGAAAAGGCTAAAGAAGATGGTTTCGACACATACACAGTAGCAGAAGCAGCTAAATTGGCTGATGTTATCATGATCTTGGCTCCAGATGAAATTCAACAAGAATTGTACGAAACAGAAATCGCTCCTAACTTGGAAGCTGGAAATGCCGTTGGATTTGCTCATGGTTTCAATATCCACTTTGAATTTATCAAAGTGCCTGCTGATGTAGATGTCTTCATGTGTGCACCAAAAGGTCCTGGTCACTTGGTTCGCCGTACTTTTGAAGAAGGCTTCGGTGTTCCAGCTCTTTACGCGGTTTACCAAGATGCGACTGGGAATGCCAAAGACATCGCGATGGATTGGTGTAAAGGTGTTGGTGCAGCTCGTGTTGGTTTGCTTGAAACAACTTATAAAGAAGAAACTGAAGAAGATTTGTTTGGTGAACAGGCTGTGCTTTGTGGTGGTTTGACTGCCCTTATCGAAGCAGGTTTTGAAGTATTGACAGAAGCAGGCTATGCTCCAGAATTGGCTTACTTCGAAGTGCTGCACGAAATGAAACTCATCGTTGACTTGATCTATGAAGGTGGATTCAAGAAAATGCGTCAATCTATTTCAAACACTGCTGAATACGGTGACTATGTATCAGGTCCACGTGTGATTACTGAGCAAGTCAAAGAAAATATGAAAGCAGTTCTTGCAGATATCCAAAATGGTAAATTTGCAAATGACTTTGTAAATGACTATAAAGCTGGACGTCCAAAACTCACAGCTTACCGTGAACAAGCAGCTAACCTAGAAATTGAAAAAGTCGGTGCGGAATTGCGTAAAGCAATGCCATTCGTTGGTAAAAACGACGACGATGCTTTCAAGATCTACAACTAAGATTGTGTGGAAAACTCAGCTGGAATCCCAGCTGAGTTTGTTTACCTCATTTGGAAAGGAAAAGGAATGTTAACAGCAAAAGATATCGTCCGTGCTCATAAGGTATTAAAAGATGTTGTCGTCAATACACCGCTTGATTATGATCATTACTTGTCAGAGAAGTACGGGGCAAAGATTTATCTTAAAAAGGAAAATGCCCAACGTGTCCGTTCTTTCAAAATACGTGGTGCCTATTATGCCATTTCTCAGTTGAGTAAAGAAGAGCGAGAACGCGGGGTTGTCTGCGCTTCTGCGGGCAATCACGCTCAAGGTGTCGCATACACTTGTAATGAAATGAAAATCCCAGCGACTATTTTTATGCCTATCACAACTCCTCAGCAAAAAATTGGGCAGGTTCGTTTCTTTGGTGGCGACTTTGTGACCATCAAGCTAGTAGGAGATACTTTTGATGCTTCTGCTCGGGCGGCTATGGAATTCACTCGGATGGAAAATCGGACTTTCATCGATCCTTTTGATGATGCTCATGTTCAAGCAGGTCAGGGAACGGTTGCTTATGAAATCCTAGAAGATACAGCTCGGGAGTCTATCGATTTAGACTTGGTCTTAGTACCAGTAGGAGGCGGTGGTCTCATCGCAGGAGTATCCACTTACATCAAGGAAAGCCAGCCACAAATTGAAGTGATTGGGGTAGAGGCTAATGGCGCCCGCAGTATGAGAGCAGCTTTTGAAGCAGGCGGTCCTGTCAAACTCAATGAAATTGACAAATTTGCGGACGGTATCGCAGTCCAAAAGGTAGGGGCCTCTACTTATGAAGCAACGAAGAAGAATGTAGAAACACTTATCGGGGTTGATGAAGGCTTGATTTCAGAAACCTTGATTGATCTTTATTCTAAACAAGGAATCATCGCAGAGCCTGCTGGTGCAGCTAGCGTGGCTGCCTTGGAAGTGTTGCGAGAATATATCAAAGGAAAAACTGTCTGCTGTATCATTTCGGGCGGAAATAATGACATTAACCGTATGCCTGAAATGGAAGAGCGTGCCCTCATCTATGATGGAATCAAGCATTATTTTGTAGTAAATTTCCCGCAGCGGCCCGGCGCCTTACGTGAATTTGTAAATGATATTTTAGGGCCAAATGATGACATCACTCGATTTGAATACATCAAGCGAGCCAGCAAAGGAACCGGACCAGTCCTGATTGGGATTGCTCTGGCCAATAAACATGACTATGCAGGCCTGATCAATCGAATCGAGCATTTTGATCCTTCCTTCATCAATCTAAACGGAAATGAAACGCTTTACAACATGTTAGTCTGATCCTAAAAATATTTTAGTAAAACCCCGCTTTTTAATTGCAAGTGAGTGAGGACTGTGCTAGAATATACTATATTAAATTAAGGAGATGCGCTTATGTTACTGAATTTCTTTTTCTTCTTTCTCATTTTTCTTCTTCTTTGTGGTCTATTGGCATTTAGCTCGCTTTATGTCGTGCGCCAGCAATCTGTTGCCATCATTGAGCGTTTTGGTCGTTACCACAAGACTAGTACAAGTGGGATGAATGTTCGTTTGCCTTTGGGAATTGACAAAATCGCTGCTCGTGTTCAGTTGCGTTTGCTACAAAGCGACATTATTGTTGAGACCAAGACTCAGGATAATGTCTTTGTGACCATGAATGTTGCGACCCAGTATCGGGTAAATGAACACAATGTGACAGATGCTTACTATAAACTCATGCGGCCAGAAGCGCAGATTAAGTCCTACATCGAAGATGCTTTGCGTTCCTCTGTTCCTAAGCTGACCTTGGACGAGCTCTTTGAAAAGAAAGATGAGATCGCCCTAGAAGTTCAAAAGCAGGTAGCTGAAGAAATGTCGACTTATGGCTACATCATTGTCAAGACCTTGATTACCAAGGTTGAGCCAGATGCAGAAGTTAAACAGTCTATGAACGAAATCAACGCGGCTCAACGCAAGCGGGTGGCAGCTCAGGAATTGGCAGAAGCAGATAAGATCAAAATCGTTACTGCAGCAGAAGCTGAGGCTGAGAAAGATCGTCTTCATGGGGTCGGTATTGCAGAGCAGCGGAAGGCAATCGTAGACGGCTTAGCAGACTCAATTAAGGAGCTCAAAGGCGCCAATGTTGAGTTGACAGAAGAACAAATTATGTCCATCCTCTTGACCAACCAATATCTAGATACCTTGAATAATTTTGCAGATAAGCAAGGAAATAACACGGTCTTCCTTCCAGCAAATCCTGATGGAGTGGAGAGTATTCGCACCCAGATCCTTTCAGCCCTCAAAGCTAAATAAATATAGAATATTCAGAATTATTTAATTTGTTTGTTTTGGTTTTTCTAAGTTGACAAACTGTATAAAAACCATTATATTAGTATTCGAAATAAGTTAGAGAGGAGTAAGAAATGGCTAAATCAAATTTTGAAAAAGTAGAGTCAGTCGTTGGATGGGTTCGTGACAAAAAAATTACAGGTTACCGTATTAGTAAAGAAACAAACGCGCGTGAAATGTCAATTATTGCTCTTGCTCAAGGACGTGCAAAAGTAAAGAATATTTCTTTTGAAACAGCTCTTGGCTTGATTGATTTCTACGATAAGAATCATGAAAAGTTTGAAGACTAATCTTCAAAAAGTGGGGAAACCCGCTTTTTTATTTTGCGAATAAAAAACAAGGCGGATGTATCTTTTTCCGTCTTGTTTGTTTGATTGGTTGTTTATTTCAAGAAGCGATGTAGGAATTCCTTGGTTCGTTCTTCTTTAGGATTGGTAAAGAATTCTTGTGGAGTGCCTTCTTCTGCGATGACGCCCTTATCCATAAAGATAACACGGCTGGAAACATCGCGGGCAAATTCCATTTCGTGGGTCACGACAATCATAGTCAGGCCTTCTTTAGCCAATTCCTTCATGATTTTCAGGACTTCGCCAACCATTTCTGGGTCAAGAGCTGAAGTTGGTTCATCGAAAAGGATGGCATCAGGGTTCATAGAAAGCGCACGCGCAATAGCAACCCGCTGTTTTTGTCCACCTGAAAGTTGTTTAGGCTTGGCTTGCCAGTAGAGCTCACCCATACCTACCTTTTCCAGATTTTCTTTGGCAATCTTTTCTGCCTCAGCACGCTCTCTTTTGAGTACGGTTGTCTGAGCTACGATGGTATTTTCTAGGACATTGAGATTTTCAAAAAGATTGAAACTTTGGAAGACCATGCCTAATTTTTCGCGGTAATGAGTCAGGTCGTAATTTTCATCCAAGACATTTTTTCCGCGGTAGAGAATTTCGCCAGCAGTAGGTGTTTCGAGGAGGTTGATGGAGCGGAGAAAGGTTGATTTTCCGCTACCTGAACTTCCGATAATGGAGATAACTTCGCCCTTGTGGACAGTCAGAGAAATGTCTTTTAAGACTTGATTCTCCCCATAAGATTTTTTGAGATTTTTAATTTCTAAAATTGTTTCGGTCATTGTTTCAATTCTCCCGTCTGCATTTGGTTGGCACCTGTTGTGTAATGATCTGTGTCAAACTTCCGCTCGATGAAACGTAGGATTCGAGTGATAGTAAAGGTCAAGACGAAGTAAATGACTGCGATAATGGTGAAGGTTTGGAAATACTGATAGGTCTGAGTTGCAATGGTATTTCCTGAGAAGTAGAGCTCTACCACGGAGATGACATTGAGGACAGAAGTATCCTTGATATTGATGACAAATTCATTACCAGTTGCAGGCAAAATGTTGCGGACCACCTGTGGCAGGACGACCTTGCGCATGGTTTGACCGTGGGTCATTCCGAGCGCAGTAGCTGCTTCGAATTGTCCCTTGTCAACGGCAAAGATACCACCGCGGACAATTTCACTCATGTAGGCACCAGTATTGATAGAAACGATAAAGATGGCTGCAGCTGTCCGGTCAATCGAAATGCCAAAAGCCTGGGCCGTTCCATAGTAGATAACCATGGATTGTACAATCATAGGAGTACCACGGAAGATTTCAATGTAAACATTGAGGAACCAACCGAATAGTTTTTGTAGGAAGGCTAGAGCCTTATTTTTTGAAATGGGCGCTGTCCGATAGACCCCAATCAGCAGACCGATGAGGAGACCAGCGATTGTTCCTGTAATGGAAATGAGCAAGGTCAAACCAGCTCCGCGTAAGAACTGCGGCCAATTTTCCTTCCAAATCTTAAAAACTTTATTGAAGAATGTGTCTTCAGCATCGTCAGTATCGGTGTCCACCGGTTGATTTTTAATCATCCGATCCATCAGCTGGACTTGGTCATCTGTTGAGAGTTTAGCGATAGCTGCATTAGCTTGCTCGATTCGGCTGTCGTCTTTACGCATACCGACAGCGATGGAGGCATCTTCTTCGCCGACCTCAAAGCCTTCTTTAAATTGGATCATTTTGAACTTAGAGTTGGCAGCTTCAGCTGTAAGAGCTTCGGGACGTTCAGAGATGTATCCGTCAATAACACCAGATTCTAGAGCTTGACGCATTTGGGCGAAATCTCCCATGGCGGTCTCTTGCTTAGCTCCAGGCAACTGAGAAATCAGATTGTAAAGATAGACACCTTGCTGGGAGGTGATTTTAGCATCCTTGAAGTCCTTGAGGGTCTTGGCATTGGCGTAGTTGCCGTCTTTTCGAACCAACATAACAGGCTCACTGGTGTAGTAGCTGTTAGAAAAGGCGATTTCTTTTTTACGTTCGGCTGTTGGGCTCATGCCAGCGATAATCATATCGATTTTACCAGAGGTCAAGGCTGGAATCAGTCCATTCCAAGAAGTTTTTACAACGAGCGGTTCCTTGCCCATTTCCTGAGCAATCTTCTTGGCAACTTGGACATCATAGCCATTGGCATACTGATTTGTTCCTTCGATTTTGACAGCGCCATTCGAATCATCATCTTGGGTCCAGTTGAAAGGGGCATAGGCCGCTTCCATCCCAATTCTAAGATAATCATCCGCCTGAGCTACGGTAAAGGTCCCCAGACAGACGAGGAGGGCTGTCAATAAGGTTAAAATGAATTTTTTCATATTCTCTCCGAGTCTTTCTAAAATGGTTCTTTCTATTCTACCGAAAAATATTCGACTTTTCAATCCTGGTAAGCCCTTACTTGAGAAAAATGCTATAATAGAATAAAGATTTAGAAAAGGACTTTGGTTTATGAAAAGGTACTTGTCAGGGATTTTTATTCTTTTTTTGAGTTTATTTTTTGCTGGGACAGTGTCAGCTTTAGACTATCAAATCCAGTCATATCAAGGAAATTTGGAGATCCACGCCGATAATACAGCCACCTATACAGAAGAGGTGACTTATCATTTTGATGATGATTACAATGGCCAAATGGTGTCTTTGGGTTCGGCAGGAAAGATGCCAGAAGGCTTTGCTATTGATTCAGATCCAAAAGTCTCCGTGAAAACCAATGGAGTCGTAAAATATGACTTTGAGCCACGAGTCACAGATTTGGGAGATGGCTACGAAGTCAAGATTTACAATGCAGGTAAAGAGGGAGACACGGTCAAAGTAACAGTCACATGGAACTTGACCAATCTTCTTTTCCTCCATAAAGATATAGCAGAGCTCAAATGGACACCGATCAGTGATTGGGAGGAGGAGCTGCAAAATGTGACGATTAAGGTCTGGGGCTTGGGAACTTGGTCCCTAACAGACATGTATGTTCATACAGGTTATTTTGGTCAATCGGCCACTATAGATAGAAATCGTGCGGATTATCGGATACAGCTATCTCATTTACCTAGCAGGAAGAAGATCGAACTGCATGGATATTGGCATCGACAGGCCTTGCATCAGGCAGCAGAGGATCCAAAAGCAACCGACTATCTACAGACTTTTCAAGCAGTTGAGAAAGAGATTGTAGCTAAGAGCCAGTTTTATCATCGCTTGGGAGAAGTCTATCTGCCACTTTTAAGTCTTTTCTTGCTGATCCTTTCGGGGATATTTTATCTGATCTTTCGGATGAAGATTCGTCCTAGTCAAGCTTTTCCTAAAGACGCTCGCCTCTATGAAGCTCCGCAAGATCTGGCTCCTCTCATTGTAGCGGCTAATATCTTTGCTGTGGATATGAGAGAAGTCGATCCGACCAGTAGTGGACGAGCGCATTTGAAATTTGAAAATTTGGTGCAGGCGACCTTGCTGGATTTGATGGATCGAGGCTATATCGAGCTTTTAGGAACTGCAGACAAGCCAATCCTGAAACTAACTTCTAAAAAAGGTTTATCAGACTTTGAAGGAAAATTCCTACAGATGGCATTTGGCGACCATAAACAAGCAGCTGTAGCAGACTTGTTTGAGTCTTATCAGATTTCAGAAGACCTTTATAAAAATAAAAAATCAGCAGATGAGGCACGAATTCGCCAAATTGGAAATCGGATAAAGAATCGCTTTTCAACTAATTTAAACATCTTGTCTGAACAAGTGCTAAGGGAGATTCAGGAGCTAAACTTGCTGGATCACTATCGTCCTTTGAAACGAGGAGAAAAGCTTCTCTTGTGGTTGGCTTTAACGGCAAGTTTCCTTGCTTTTGGCTTGTCTCTCTTGACCTTTTTTGTCTATTTGATCAAGCTAGACGGTTTTATTTGGTTCTATCTTCCGCTTGCAGCTGTTGCTTCGGTGTTGACCGTTCTGCTGGGCAGAGCCTTACAGTTATATCAGCGGGATGGTGTCCTGAGCGATGAGGGAGCCCATGATTTCTATCTCTGGAATAGCTTTGCGAATATGCTACGCTACATCGCTCGCCTATACGATACCGAGGTGGAGGGCATTGTCCTGTGGAACCGGCTTTTGGTCTATGCTACCCTATTTGGCTATGCGGATCGTGTTAGTCGGGTCATGAAACTGCGTCAGATTTCCTTGGAAAACGCGTCTATGAATACTTATCTACAATACAATCTTCATCCTATTTTCTACGCAAGTTCCCATAGTTTTTCAAATTATGGCCACATTGCTTCGACGGCCAGTCATTTTTCTGTTTCATCGGGAGGCGGAGCAGGAGGTGGCTTCTCTGGTGGCGGTGGAGGCGGCGGGGGCGGAGCCTTTTGATAAAAAGCTGGCAAAAGCCCTTGAGAGAGCTTTTCCTCTCCTCCAATATGTGGTATAATAAATGTTAAAGTTGTTTTAGGAGTTATCTATGTTTATTATTGAAATTTTAAAGTCTATTATTTATGGGATCGTTGAAGGAATTACAGAGTGGCTACCCATTTCGAGTACCGGCCACTTGATTCTGATTCAAGATTTTATCAAATATAAAAATGAAAATCCAGCCTTCATGGAAATGTTCAATGTTGTCATTCAGCTGGGGGCTATCTTAGCGGTTGTGGTGATTTATTTTGATAAGCTTAATCCTTTTAAACCAGGAAAAACAGCTCGTCAAATTCAGCTGACCTGGCAGCTCTGGGCCAAGGTAGTCGTTGCTGCTTTGCCAGCCGCAATCATCGGTCTTTTCCTAGACGATTGGTTTGAAGCGCATTTTTATAATTTGGTATCCGTTGCAATCATGCTGATTATCTACGGGGTTGCCTTTATCTATTTGGAAAAACGTGAGCAGGTGGAACCGACTGTTACAGAATTGAGTAGACTTCCTTATCAAACAGCTCTTTATATCGGTCTTTTCCAAGTCTTGTCCCTCTTTCCGGGAACCAGCCGTTCAGGTGCAACCATTGTCGGTGGTCTCTTGAATGGTGTCAGCCGATCTGTTGTAACAGAGTTTACTTTCTACTTGGGTATTCCAATCATGTTTGGTGCAAGTGGGCTGAAAATCCTGAAATTTATTATCAAGGGTAATTCTTTAGGTTTCGACCAATTATTCCTTTTATTGGTAGCGATGGGAGTGGCTTTCGGAGTCAGTCTTTACGTGATTCGCTTCCTGACAGACTATGTCAAGAATCATGACTTTACAATTTTTGGTAAATATCGGATCGGACTCGGAGTTTTGCTGTTGGTTTACGGTCTGATTAAGGTCATTATTGGCTGATCAAGGCTCGGGAAATTTTCCCAGCCTTTTCTTATTTGACCAGTTATTTTTTTGAAATAAGTTTAGAATTTTAGTATAATAGAAAGACTATGAAAGTATGAGGTTGATGAGATGGAAGTGAAACAGATTAATGATTCGACGATTAAAATCACCATCCAGTTGGAAGATTTGGAAGAACACGGAATGGAAATTGCAGATTTCCTAGTTCCCCAAGAAAAAACAGAAGAATTTTTCTATACCATTTTGGATGAGCTGGAAATGCCGGAAAGCTTTTTAGACAGTGGCATGCTCAGCTTTCGAGTGACGCCTAAACCAGACAAGCTGGATGTCTTTGTGACGAGATCCAAGATTGATAAGAATTTGAATTTTGAAGATTTGGGCAATCTACCAGACCTAGATGAGCTCAGCCAGATGTCTCCAGATAAATTCTTAAAGACTTTGGAAAAAAATATCTTTGAAAAGAGTAAGGATGACCTAGAGGCGGTTAAATCTTTAGAGGCAGCCGAGGCTGATCAGGAGGATTCTGCGGATTCTTCAGAGGAGAAGGACGAAGAGAACCTAGACCGTTATGTCTACTATATTTTGTCATTTACTGATTTGCGCAGCGTCGTTTCTTTCGCTAAAACGGTTGACTACCCAATAGACCTGTCAGAACTCTATAAATATGACTCTGCCTACTACCTGACTATTTTGGTAGATTTGGAAGAGCAACCAGAACTTTATCCAGCTTGGTTACTGGCTAAAATGCGTGAATTTGCTGAGGATACAGATATTACTCGTGCTGTCCTACAAGAACACGGACGTCTGCTTTTGGTGACAGAAGCCATCCAACAGTTGCAGAAAGTTGAATGCTTATGATTGCTTTTCCATTGAAGTTCATTTTGGTGCTACTAGCGACATTTTTTGTCGGAGTTTTGTTGACTCCCCTCGTTCGGCTCTTGGCTTTTAAAATGGATGCAGTCGACTATCCTAATGCTCGACGAATCAATAAAAAGCCCATGCCGAGTGCAGGCGGTCTGGCAGTTGTAACGGCTTTTACCTTGGCGACTTTGGTTTTCATGCCACAGATTGTTGGCGTCACTTTTTTTGAACAGACTTATTTTGACTATATTTGGCCTGTGGTGTTGGGGGGCTTGATTGTTGCCCTGACGGGGCTTATCGACGATATTAAAGAATTAAGTCCTCTGATGAAGTTAGGGGGGATTGTGCTAGCTGCCTGTCTGATTTGGTGGCTGACGGATTTCCGCTTGGATGACTTTAAGATTCCGTTTGGTGGTCCCCATCTTTTTTTCCCACCTTGGCTATCTTTTATTTTGACCATTCTCTGGATTGTCTCTATTACTAATGCGGTCAATCTCATGGATGGTTTAGACGGCCTTGTTAGCGGGGTCTCCATTATTTCCTTGCTAACCATGGGCATTGTTTCCTACTTTTTCTTGCCGGGTCATAATTTATTCCTGACTTTGACAATCTTGGTCTTAGTAGCGTCTATTGCTGGCTTCTTTCCTTACAATTATCATCCAGCCATTATATATGGCGGGGATACGGGGGCTCTTTTCATCGGTTTTATGATTTCGGTCCTCTCTCTACAGGGCTTGAAAAATGCGACGGCAGTAGCGATTGTCACGCCTATGATTATCTTGGGTGTACCGATTACCGATACCTTTTTAGCAATCGTTCGTCGGACTTTGTCTGGTCAGAAATTTTACCAGCCTGACCGTCACCACCTTCACCATAGACTCTTGTCCTTGGGATTAACACATCGGGGAACAGTTCTGGTTATCTATGGGATTTCGATGATTTTCTCTATGATTTCCCTCCTGCTAAATGTATCGACTCGCATCGGTGGACTCCTCCTCGTAATTGGTCTTCTGCTAGGTGTCGAACTCTTGGTAGAACTAATAGGGGTTCTGGGGCCGCAGAGGACGCCTTTGCTCAATATCCTGCGCTTTATCGGAAACTCCTCTTATCGAGAAGAAGTTCGAGAGAAGAGATACCAAAAGAAACATAAACAAGAATAGTTCTAAACAAAATAAAAGCCTTTTGGGCTTTTTTTTGGTATACTAAAGTATGTAAATCAGCTAAGCAAAGAAAGGAAAAAGAAATGTCTGTCTTAGAAATCAAAGATCTTCATGTTGAAATTGAAGGGAAAAAAATTCTCAAAGGAGTAAATCTTACTCTGAAAACGGGAGAAGTTGCAGCAATCATGGGTCCAAATGGAACAGGGAAATCTACCTTGTCTGCAGCCATTATGGGAAATCCTAACTACGAAGTAACTCAAGGAGAGGTGCTTTTTGATGGGGTTAATATCTTGGAGCTAGAAGTGGATGAACGGGCTCGTATGGGACTCTTCCTTGCAATGCAGTATCCTAGTGAAATTCCTGGCATTACTAATGCAGAGTTTCTCCGTGCGGCCATGAATGCTGGCAAGGAAGACGATGAAAAAATCTCTGTCCGTGACTTCATTACTAAACTAGATGAAAAGATGGAACTGCTCAACATGAAGGAAGAGATGGCTGAGCGCTACCTCAATGAAGGCTTCTCAGGTGGTGAGAAAAAACGTAATGAAATCCTGCAGTTGCTCATGCTAGAGCCAACTTTTGCGCTTTTGGATGAGATTGACTCAGGTCTGGATATCGACGCTCTTAAGGTCGTGTCTAAAGGGGTCAATGCTATGCGTGGAGAGGGCTTTGGCGCTATGATCATCACCCACTACCAACGCCTGCTCAACTATATCACTCCAGACGTAGTTCATGTCATGATGGAGGGGAAAGTTGTTCTTTCTGGCGGTCCAGAATTGGCAGTTCGCTTGGAAAAAGAAGGCTATGCCAAATTGGCTGAAGAGTTGGGCTTCAACTATACTGAAGAAGTCTAGTCAAACATTCTTTTGACTTTGATAAAAGATAGGAGAATGACATGACAAAAGAATTGATTCAAGAATTTTCACAAATTCACGCAGAACCAACATGGTTGACTGATCTCCGTCAGCAGGCCTTTGACCAGATTGATCAACTGGACTTGCCAGTCATTGAGCGGGTCAAATTTCACCGCTGGAATCTGGGTGACGGCCGTATTAGCAACAGCGAGCCTTTGACCAGTGTGCCAGATTTTACGGCTCTCGGAGATAATCTCAAGTTTATCCAAATGGGAACCCAAACGGTCCTTGAGCAGCTGCCAGCTGATTTGGCAGAGCAAGGTGTGGTCTTCACTGATTTCCACTCTGCTTTGGAAGAAATTCCAGAGTTGGTAGAGAAGCATTTTATGTCCGCAGTCAAGTACGACGAGGACAAATTGGCGGCTTATCACACTGCCTATTTCAACAGCGGTGCGGTTCTTTATGTGCCGGACAATGTTGAGATTGACCAGCCGATTGAAGGAATTTTTTATCAGGATAGCGAAAGCGATGTTCCTTTTAACAAGCATATTTTGATTATAGCAGGCAAGCATTCCAAGGTTAACTACTTGGAACGCTTGGAAACTTATGGTGAAGGGTCTGTTCCAGTAACTGCCAATATCACTGTCGAAGTTATTGCTCAGGCTGGAGCTCAGATTAAGTTTTCAGCTATTGATCGTTTGGGCGAAAATGTAACGGCTTATATCAGTCGTCGTGGCAAGCTGGATAATGATGCCATGATTGACTGGGCTATCGGCGTTATGAACGAAGGCAATGTCGTGGCTGACTTTGACAGCGACCTCTATGGCAAGGGCAGCCATGCGGATATGAAAGTGGTGGCTCTCTCTAGCGGTAAGCAGGTTCAAGGGATTGACACTCGCGTAACCAACTATGGCTGCAATTCTATCGGAAATATCCTGCAGCACGGAGTTATCCTAGAAAAAGGAACCCTGACTTTCAATGGTATCGGCCATATTATCAAAGGGGCTAAGGGAGCAGATGCTCAGCAGGAAAGCCGGGTTCTCATGCTGTCTGATCAAGCGCGCTCAGATGCTAATCCAATTCTCTTGATTGATGAAAACGATGTGACAGCTGGTCACGCGGCTTCTATCGGCCAGGTGGATCCAGAAGATATGTACTACCTCATGAGTCGGGGTCTTGACAAGGCGACGGCTGAACGTTTGGTCGTGCGTGGCTTCTTGGGCTCAGTAATTGTGGAAATCCCTGTTAAAGAAGTCCGTGATGAAATGATTGAAAATATCGATATTATTCTCGCAAAAAGATAAAAAGCTGGGCCTTGTCCCGTATTAGTTAGATAGGAGTCTTCATGTCTGGATTTAATGCAGAAGCAATCAAGCAAGATTTTCCCATTTTGGACCAAATTGTCAATGATGAGCCTTTGGTTTATTTGGACAATGCGGCGACAACCCAGAAACCCAAGCAGGTGCTAGCGGCTATTGAAAACTACTATCTTAGAGACAATGCCAATGTCCACCGCGGTGTGCATACGCTAGCCGAGCGGGCGACAGCAGCCTATGAAGCAGCCAGAGAAAGAGTTCGGTCTTTTATCAATGCGGCTTCTAGCAGAGAGGTTCTCTTTACACGAGGAACTACGACGGGGCTTAACTGGGTGGCTCAGTTTGCGGCTGAAAGGCTGCAGCCTGGTGATGAAGTGCTGATTTCGATCATGGAGCACCATTCCAATGTCATTCCTTGGCAGGAAGCTTGTAGGAAGACCGGAGCCAAGTTAGTCTATGTCTATCTCAAAGATGGTGCTCTGGATATGGAGGATTTCCTTGCCAAGCTCAATGAGCGGACCAAGTTTGTCTCTCTGGCTCATGCTTCTAATGTTCTCGGTGTCATCAATCCTATCAAGGAGATTGCCCAGATGGTTCATCAGCAAGGAGCGCTTTTGGTGGTGGACGGGGCTCAATCCATTCCGCACATGAAGATTGATGTACAGGATTTGGATGTGGACTTCTTCGCCTTTTCGGGGCATAAGATGGCTGGACCTACTGGTATCGGGGTTCTCTATGGCAAGGAAGAACTGCTAGAGCAGATGTCGCCAGTCGAGTTCGGTGGCGAAATGATTGATTTTGTCTATGAGCAGGAAGCGACCTGGAAGGAACTTCCTTGGAAGTTTGAGGCCGGCACTCCAAATATGGCAGGAGCAATTGGTCTTGCGGCGGCCATTGATTATTTGGAAGAATTGGGCATGGATGCCATTGCCCAGCATGAGCGGGACCTGATTGCCTACGTATTTCCTAAGCTGCAGGCAGTGGAAGGCTTGACCATTTATGGCTCTCAGGATTTGGCTCAGCGCTCAGGCGTGATTGCCTTTAACCTGGATGGTCTCCATCCACATGATGTCGCAACGGCTCTGGACTACGAAGGAGTAGCTGTCCGAGCGGGTCACCATTGTGCTCAGCCTTTGCTCACCTATCTACAGGTGCCAGCGACTGTGCGGGCCAGCTTTTATATCTACAATACCTATGCAGATTGTGACAAGCTGGTAGAGGCTTTAGAAAAGACAAAGGAGTTTTTCAATGGCACTTTCTAAGTTAGACAGTCTTTACAAGGCGGTTGTGACCGATCACTCGGCTCACCCCCATCATCATGGGAAGCTGGAAGATGTGGAGCAGGTAGTTCTCAATAACCCAACCTGTGGCGATGTTATCAGCCTGTCTGTGAAGTTTAATGTTGAAAATCAGATTGAGGATATTGCTTTTGTGAATTCCGGCTGTACCATTTCAACGGCTTCGGCCAGCATGATGACGGATGCGGTTCTGGGCAAGACAAAAGAGCAAGCGCTGGAATTAGCAGAAGTCTTCTCGCAGATGGTTCAGGGCCAAGAAGATAGTCGCCAGAAAGAATTGGGAGATGGAGCCTTTTTAGCTGGCGTTGCCAAATTCCCGCAGCGGATTAAGTGTGCGACCTTGGGTTGGAATGCCCTCAAGCGAGCGATTGAAGAAGATAAAAAGTAAGAATGTGAAAGGAAATTATGTCAGAAGAAAGAGTAGAACCAAAACCGATTGATCTCGGTGAGTACAAGTTTGGTTTCCATGACGATGTTGAACCTGTTCTCTCGACAGGGAAAGGGCTGAATGAAGCGGTCATTCGTGAGCTTTCTGCAGCCAAGGATGAACCAGAGTGGATGCTGGATTTCCGCCTCAAATCCTACGAGGTTTTCAAGAAAATGCCGATGCAGACTTGGGGTCCAGATTTGTCAGAAATTAATTTTGATGACTTGATTTATTACCAAAAGGCCTCTGATAAGCCTGCTAGAAGCTGGGATGAAGTGCCTGAGAAGATCAAGGAAACCTTTGAGCGGATTGGGATCCCAGAAGCGGAGCGAGCTTACCTTGCTGGTGCAGCTGCCCAGTATGAGTCCGAAGTGGTCTACCACAATATGAAGGAAGAGTTCCAAAAACTTGGAATTATCTTCACAGATACCGACTCAGCTCTTAAGGAATACCCAGAGCTCTTCAAGCAGTATTTTGCTAAGTTGGTTCCGCCGACAGACAACAAGTTGGCTGCCCTTAACTCTGCAGTTTGGTCTGGTGGTACCTTTATCTATGTGCCAAAAGGTGTTAAGGTAGACATTCCGCTTCAAACCTACTTCCGTATCAACAATGAAAATTCCGGTCAATTTGAACGCACCTTGATTATCGTTGATGAGGGAGCAAGTGTTCACTACGTAGAAGGGTGTACAGCGCCTACTTATTCAAGCAACAGCTTACATGCGGCTATTGTCGAAATCTTTGCCCTTGACGGTGCCTATATGCGCTATACGACGATTCAAAACTGGTCAGATAATGTCTACAACCTTGTAACCAAACGAGCGCGGGCTATGAAAGATGCGACAGTTGAGTGGATTGATGGAAACTTGGGTGCCAAAACAACCATGAAGTACCCATCTGTTTACCTTGATGGAGAAGGGGCGCGTGGTACCATGCTTTCTATTGCCTTTGCCAATGCTGGTCAGCATCAGGATACAGGGGCTAAGATGATTCACAATGCGCCACACACCAGCTCATCTATCGTTTCCAAGTCCATTGCCAAGGGCGGAGGTAAGGTAGACTACCGCGGTCAAGTGACCTTTGCTCGCAATTCTAAGAAATCTGTCAGCCATATCGAGTGTGACACCATTATTATGGATGATTTATCTGCTTCAGACACTATTCCATTTAATGAAATTCACAACTCGCAGGTGGCTTTGGAGCATGAAGCTAAAGTTTCTAAGATTTCAGAAGAGCAGCTCTACTACCTTATGAGCCGTGGCTTGTCGGAGTCCGAAGCGACTGAAATGATTGTCATGGGCTTTGTCGAGCCCTTCACCAAGGAACTGCCAATGGAATACGCTGTTGAGCTCAACCGTCTCATCAGCTATGAAATGGAAGGGTCAGTTGGATAAAAAGAGGCGTTAGCCTCTTTTTAATTGTGAATAAATCTTTGCTTAAGAAAAGTATTTAAAAGATTTAGAGGACCTGTTAAACAGTAGCGGAATACTCGATTGCGAGTTAACCCTCAAAGAACTTTTTTTGATTACGTTAAACGTTTACAAACCATACAAATAACCGCGAATCAATTGATTCGCGGTATCTCTTTTATAACTTCTCATTGACAAAGCGGATAAAATCGTTCCACCAGACTTTGAAAATGATAGCTTTTTCAACCTTTTTTTCTGTAATCATAGAAATAGAAGTTTTCTTATTTTCGATGTAGCCCTGGCCGATTGGCTCAGAATCTGTATAAGTGAGGGTGCCCACTACACTACCCTTTTTCAAGGGTGCCTGCAGCTCCTGTGGACTTGGAGTAAAGGTGACTTTATGTTCAGCCTGATTGGCTATCCGTTCTAAGATTACCAAGTCCTCACTGGCAACTGCAGCGACTTTATCCTCTTGACTGTCTCTAACAGCTACTTGAGAGTTATTGTATCTTTCCCCTTTTTTGACAAGGACTGTAGGAGAGAAATTTTGTGTAACGTAGGTCATTAGGCTAGATGTAACGCCAAAACGGGTATTAGGGTCGTTATCTTCCTGTGCGACCCCTAAAACGACTGTGATCAATCGCATCCCTTTTTCACTTGTCACACCGACAAATGAAGCACCATTCTGCTCAGACCCGCCTGTCTTCAAACCCTTCACTCCTGTCCGAAAACTAGGAGAACCTTCCAACATTAAATTAGGATTTTCTAGTTGGATTCCTGCAAAATTCACATGAGATTTGGAAGTGACGCCAAGGACCTCTGGGTAGTCATCAATCAGATGTGAGGCAATCACGGCTATATCATAAGCACTGAACTTATTGACAGTTTCTTGTTTTTTCTTGCTTTTAGAATTCTCTGCGGACTCCTCTTCGTTATTGGTAGTTTCTAGCGAACCATCTAGTAAACGAATATCCGTACCAGTAGCATTTACAATGATTGCATCAGAAATATTCCATTCCTTGAGTTTAGCTTTCATCATCTTGACGAAATTTTCTTCACTTCCAGCAACTTTTTCTGCCAGAGCGATGGTAGCACTGTTGGCGCTTGCTAAAAGAGAAGCATTCAGTAAGTCCTTTACCTTGTAGCGACGCGCTTCCAGAGGCAGGTTCGCGATAGAGGGATTTACTGTCAGCTGGTAAGCATAATCAGAGATATCAACCTCAGTTTCTAGGCTCAGTTTGCCATCAGCAATGGCCTCGTAAACCAGATAAGCAGTCAAGATGTTAGTGATAGCACCGACTTCTAGTGGGCTTGTAGCCTCCTTTTCATAGAGGATTTTTCCTGAGTTTGCATCGACAGCAATGGCGCTTTTAGCGGCAATTTCATAGTCATCTGCTAGAACAGGCTTGGCAATCAGACCAAAGAATAGCAGTAGGAATACAAAAAATTTTTTCATTTCTTTCCCCTAGATTAGTAATAAATCTATTGTAACATAAAAAAGCCGATATTTTGATAATCCTATTCAAGAATCCTTGTAAAATATTGAACAGGTTATTATTTATAATATTTTTTGTATTTTTATGAAAATATATGAAAATGCATAGAAATTTTCCTATATTTTGTTTCAATAAAAATAAGAAAAATGCATAGAATTTTAAAATTTTCTTAAATAAGACTTGTATTTGTCTAAAAATGATGTATAATAATACATAATCTAAAGAAGGAGATTTGCTCATGAAAAAATCTAAATGGTTGGCTATTACTGGTTTGGTTGCAGCATCAGCGCTATTCTTAGCTGCTTGTGGCAAGTCAAGCACCAGCTCGGCAAAGACATATTCTTATGTCTATAATACAGATCCAGATACATTGGATTATGTAAACTCCAATCGCTCCTCCACTTCTGACGTCATTGCCAATTTGGTCGACGGTCTTTTAGAAAATGATCAATATGGGAATCTTATCCCTTCATTGGCTGAAGACTGGACTGTGTCTAAAGATGGCCTAACTTATACTTATAAGTTGCGTAAGGACGCTAAATGGTACACAGCAGAAGGTGAAGAATATGCTGCTGTCAAGGCACAAGACTTTGTAACAGGGCTCAAGCACGCTGCAGATGAAAAATCAGAAGCATTACCAATCGTGCAAAACTCTATCAAGGGATTAGCTGCTTATATCAAAGGGGAAAGCAATGATTTCTCTACTGTAGGTGTCAAGGCAATCGACGACTATACAGTCCAATACACCCTGAATCAGCCAGAAAGTTACTGGAATTCTAAGACAACCATGGGCATTCTCTTCCCAATTAACGAAGAATTTCTAAAGAAAGAAGGCAAGGACTTTGGTACCGTGAAACCTTCCGGTATCCTCTACAATGGTCCGTATGTATTAAAGTCATTTACTTCTAAGTCTGTTATCGAATATTCTAAAAACCAAAACTATTGGGACAAGGACAATGTGAAGATCGAAGATGTCAAGTTGACTTACTACGATGGTTCTGACCAAGAGTCGTTGATCCGTAACTTTACTGATGGTGCATACACACAAGCTCGTCTCTATCCGACTAGCTCAAACTATGCATCAGTAGAAAAGAAATACAAAGACAACATCATCTTTACTCCACAAAACTCAACTAGCTATTTCTATGCCTTTAACTTGAATCGTCAGGCTTATAGCCACACTTCTAAGACAGATGCCCAAAAGGCTGCCAGCAAAGAAGCAATTCAAAATAAAGACTTTCGCCAAGCAATTAACTTCGCTTTTGACCGTAAATCCTTTGGTGCTCAGATGAATGGTAATGAAGGAGCAACGAAGATCATCAGAAGCCTGCTTGTACCTCCTAGTTTTGTGCAAGTAGATGGCAAGGATTTCTCGGATGTTGTTGAATCACAGCTGGCTTCTTATGGGGATGAATGGCAAGGTGTCAAATTAGCTGATGCCCAAGATAGCATTTACAACCCAGAAAAGGCCAAGGCAGAATTTGCTAAAGCAAAAGAAGCTTTGCAAGCACAGGGAGTTGAATTCCCGATTCATCTAGATGTACCAGTTGACCAGACAGATAAAATCATGGTACAACGGACCAACTCTTTCAAACAATCTGTTGAGGCAGCTCTAGGCCAAGAAAACGTTGTGATTGACGTGCATCAAATGTCATCAGACGATTTTGATAACTCTACTTACTTTGCAGAAACAGCTGCCCAAAAGGACTATGACCTCAATATGTCTGGTTGGTCAGCAGACTATCAAGATCCAGTGACTTACTTGAATATCTTTAACCCAGAAACAGGGGATATCTTGGACAATATTGGTCTGACAAAAGGTCAAAACCAAGATCTTGCTTCTAAGGTTGGTTTAACGGACTACAAAGCGCTTTTGGATCAGGCAGATGCAGAAAAGCAAGATACCAATGCTCGCTATACGAAGTATGCAGCAGCGCAGGCTTGGTTAACAGATAGTTCTATTGTGATCCCATCTATTTCTGCAGGGGCTTCACCAATGGTTCAAAAGGTCGTACCATTTACCAAAGCCTACTCTTATGTAGGTATCAAGGGTGATGTCTATGTATTTAAGGGAATGGAGCTTCAAGATAAGGTTCTGACAGTAGCTGATTATCAAAAAGCTTTGGAAAAATGGGAAAAAGAAAAAGAAGAATCAAATAAAAAAGCTCAAGAAGAGTTAGCAAGTCACGTTAAGTAACAGAAAAGGAGAGTGGGACAGAAATCGGTAATTGGTTAGAATTCGATTTCGTCGTCCCACCTCCGCACAGTTGAGTAGGGCTGTAAAAGCTGATGAAATCAGCGTAGTAGAGCCCACTCAACCACTGCGCCTTGCTCGACAATCCAAAGACAATTGAGAGGCTAGGACTTTTGTCCCAGCCTCTTTTTAAAGTATAAAATCCTATATTTCGTTTCTCTTTCTGAACTGTTGAGTTTCTCCTTAAGGAGAAATAAGAAAAGGTCCGATTGTTTCGGACCTTTCGTTGCTTATTTTGGTGTGATGACTTCCAAACCGCCCATGTAAGGACGTAGAACTTCAGGAATGGTCACAGAACCATCTTCATTTTGGTAATTTTCTAAGATAGCAGCGACTGTGCGTCCAACAGCCAGTCCAGACCCGTTGAGAGTATGAAGGAGTTTGACCTTGCCATCTGCTTCGTCACGGTAGCGGATTTGTGCTCGACGAGCTTGGAAATCTTCTGTGTTAGAGCAGCTAGAGATTTCACGGTAGGTGTTCTGAGCTGGAATCCAGACTTCCAAGTCGTAGGTTTTAGCAGCTGAGAAGCCCATGTCGCCAGTAGAGAGAGCAACGACACGGTAAGGCAGATTGAGCTTTTGTAGGATGTTTTCTGCATTGGCAGTCATCTTTTCTAGCTCTTCATAAGATTCTTCTGGCTTGGCAAATTTCACCATTTCAACCTTGTGGAATTGGTGCAGGCGGATGAGACCACGTGTGTCACGACCGGCAGAACCAGCTTCAGAGCGGAATGATGGGCTCATAGCTGTGAAGTAGATTGGCAATTCTTTGCCATCTAAAATTTCATCTCGATAGTAGTTGGTCAGTGGAACTTCAGCAGTCGGAATCAGAACGAAGTTAGTATCGCTTAGCTCAAAGGTATCTTCTTTGAACTTAGGATATTGCCCAGTACCAAACATAGAGTCATGGTTGACCATATAGGGAGTGATGACCTCCGTATAGCCTTCTTTGCCATGCTCATCCAGCATGAAGTTGTAGATAGCGCGCTCTAATCGAGCTCCCAAGCCCTTGTAGAAGAGGAAGCGGGCTCCCGTAACTTTTGCGCCACGTTCCCAGTCTAAGATGTCCAAATCCTCGCCCAAATCCCAGTGAGCCTTAGCTTCGAAGTCAAATTGGCGAGGTGTACCCCAGCGGCGGACTTCTACATTGTCATCCTCGTCTGCCCCGACTGGCACGCTATCGTGCGGAATATTTGGCAGGGTTGTGGTGAACTCGGTCAATTTAGCATCTAATTCAGTCAAAGTAGCATCCAAGTCCTTGACTTGGGCAGATAGTTTTTGCATGGCTGTAATCTTGTCATCTGCATTTTCTTTGTTGCGCTTGGCTTGGGCAATCTCTGCAGAAACGGTGTTGCGTTCTGCTTTGAGATTTTCTACTTTCACCAGTAAATCACGTCGTTGCTCATCAATTTCCTTCATTTGATTGAGCACATCAGCTGCTACGCCACGGGTAGCTAATTTCTCTGCGACAGCATCAAAGTCTGTCCGAATACGTTTTAAATCTAACATAAAACCTCCAAAAAATAAAAGCACACCGAGGAAACTGTTGGAGCGGCTAGGCCGCGGTTCCATCCAACTTCACAGGTGTGCACTTGATTATGTATGTAGTTGTATTGCAACGGTAGAATTTCACACTAGGCTCCTATCTGCTCGCAGCACCCGCAGACTTTCTGAAAGAAGCGATAGTCTTACTTATCCGTTTCCTAGATTATACAGGATTTTCTATTTTTTTGCAAATAGATTTTTAATGAATTGGCCAATTGTTTGGATCAAGGTAGGCAATTTGACAACTTTCTCATTTCCGATATGTTGCCGTGCAATTTTGAGAATCTTTCCAGTGTCCTTGGAAGCAAAGAGAAACTTGCCCTTGTCTGTAAACACTTCAAAATGGCGACTGACATTTTTCCCAGAGACATTGGCACCGATCTGCTGGATGCTAGACCAAGGTAGCTGGATATAGTCTTCTACATTGGCATCAGCGTAGAATTCCAGTGCGACATCACCGATCAAAAACTTTCCAACCTTGCCACCCAAACCCAGATAGGAAACCCCTGTCGTTTGAAATTCAATCGATTTATTTTGCGATTGCGCCATAGAACCTCTCCCTTTTAAATACTATAGCTATTATACCATAATAAAAAGAAGGCCGAAACCTTCTTTTTAATTACATCAAACCAATAAGGCGGGCAACGATACCAACAACGAAAAGTCCGATGATGATTGTGATTGGAGAAACTTTCTTCTTAAGCAACCACATGCAGAGGAAGGTAAGGAGAAGTCCCATCAAACCTGGAATCAAAGAGTTAATTTGTCCTTGAAGGGTATTTGCTTTTTCAGGAGTCAAGCTCAATCCGCCTGCAACATCACCCAAGATTTTTTGAAGTTGCTCGCCAGTTACAGCACCTTTAGGGAAGTTAATGTAAGCTCCCTCAGAGAGTTTTGTAGATGGCAATTGAAGCGCAAAGCTAACGTTTACCCAGCGTGCTACCAAAACAGCCAAGATAAACATACCAAGGATTGAAGCACCTTTAGTGATGTCTTGAAGGATACCACCAGACATGTCTTTAGTGATTTCAGAACCAGCCTTGTAGCCCAATTCTTGAGTGTACCACAAGAAGGCCATACGGATCGCATTCCAAAGAACGAAGAAGAGGAGTGGGCCGATGATATTTCCTGACAGAGCAAGAGATGCACCGAGTGCTCCAAGGATCGGACGAACTGTGAACCAGAAGACAGGGTCACCGATACCAGCCAAAGGTCCCATCATACCGATTTTAACCCCTTGGATAGCTGCATCGTCAATTTCTGCACCGTTTGCTTTTTCTTCTTCAAGGGCGAGTGTTACACCGATGATTGGAGCAGCAACGTATGGGTGAGTATTGAAGAATTCCAAGTGACGCTCAAGAGCAGCAGCTTGATCTTCTTTTTTAGTGTAAAGTTTCTTGAGAGCTGGAATTAAAGAATAAGCCCAACCCAAGTTTTGCATACGTTCATAGTTCCAAGAACCTTGCAAGAAAGTAGAACGCCACCAAACTTTTTGACGGTCTGATTTAGATAATTGAATTTTTTCAGTCATGATATAGCAGCTCCTTTCTTAGTAATCTTCTAGGATATCGCCGATTGGGTCGTTAGATGTAGCAGAACCGCCACCACCGTTTCCGCCTTTCTTAGAAAGGTTGAGGTAGATAAGGGCGATTGCTACACCGATAGCACCGAGGGCAATCAAAGTCAATTGGCTAACAGCAGCAAGAGCAAAACCGATAGCAAAGAATGGCCATACTTCGCGAGTTGCCATCATGTTGATAACCATAGCGTAACCAACGGCAACAACCATTCCCCCGCCGACAGCCATACCGCCTGCCAACCAATCAGGCATCATAGCAAGCAATTTTTGCACTGCTTCTGCGGGGATAGCAAGAAGAAGGGCTGCAGGGATCGCGATACGAAGTCCTTGAAGAAGGAGAGCTACAAAGTGCGCGCGTTCAACGCTAGCAAAATCCCCTTTTTTAGCAGCAGAGTCTGCAGCGTGAACCAAGGCAACAGAGATAGTACGCACGATCATAGTAAGGAAGAGACCAGCTACGGCAAGAGGAATCGCGATTGTAGTTGCAACTGTGATACCTTTGTCAGTGAAATCTCCACCTTGAACCATGATGATAGCAGCAGCAACTGAAGCCAAGGCAGCATCAGGTGCAACAGCAGCACCGATATTTGCCCAACCAAGAGCAATCATTTGAAGAGATCCGCCAAGGATAACACCAGCAGTTAAGTTACCAGTTACAAGACCGATCAAGGTACATGCAACCAATGGTTGGTGGAATTGGAATTGGTCCAAGATACCTTCTAGACCAGCTAAGAAGGCAACAAAGACTACTAAAACCATAGAAATAATAGACATGTTCTAAATCCTTTCGTAAATTAATAAAAGCAAAACGTTTGATTCTACTGCACGTTGGCTTTCTTAATCAAATCAAACAAATCTTTCTTAGAGTCATTTGGTACTTTACGTACGTCGAATTCAACTCCGAGATCACGCAATTTTTCGTAAGTAGCCACGTCGTCCTTGTCCATTGACAGAACGTTGTTGACCATTGTCTTACCAGTTGAGTGAGCCATTGAGCCGACGTTGAGAGTCTTGATTGGCACACCTCCTTCAATAGCGCGTAGGGCATCTTGTGGAGTTTCAAATAAGATAAGAGCGTGCGTATTACCGAAACGTGGATCTTTTGAAACAGCAATCAGCTTATCAATTGGAACAACGTTTGCTTTAACATTACCAGGTGCAGCTTGTTTGATGAGTTCTTTACGAAGTTCATCTTTAGCTACTGAGTCAGAAGCAACGATGATACGGTCTGCTTTTGAATCTGGAGTCCAAGCTGTTGCAACTTGTCCATGCAACAAACGAGTATCGATACGAGCAAGGTTGATTTTGAGCTTGCCGTCTCCGATAACAGTTCCTTCTGGGATAGCTGCTTGAGCAACTGGTGCAGCAGCAGGAGCAGCGCTTTCTAGGACTGGATTTAGCTCTTCTGGAAGTGCTTTTACGCCTTCCTTAGCTTCCTTAATAATGTTTGCAACGACAGCATCTACGCCAGCGTTTGCATCCATCATGCGCTCTGTGTAGGCTTGAATTAGCATAGGCAGGTTCAAACCTGTAATAATCGCGAACTTGCGGTCTGGATTTTCACCCATGACACGGCTAGCTTGGTTAAATGGTGACCCACTCCAAAGGTCAGCCAAGACCAATACCTCATCGTTTGCATCAAACGAAGCCACAGCGTCATTGAATTTTGCATACAGATTATCAGGACCTTCGTTTGGCATGAAAGTTACAACTTGAACTTTTTCTTGCTCACCAAAAATCATAGAACCTGACTGATGAATGCCGGCAGCAAATTCACCGTGGCTGGCAATAATGATTCCAATACTCATTATTGTTTTTCCTCCTTATAAAATGTTTGACTTAAGTTTAAGAAAACTTTAAGGCTAACTATTATTATAAAACGTTTTCATGAAAAATGCAAGTACCTGAATCGAAGCGACAATTATTTTCAAATTCTATTTCTATTGAAAAATGCTGTTATATCAATCTTTTTTTATCTTTTCTTCTCACTAAATAATTAGATGAAGATTAGATTGCCGATGTAACTAGGTTAATATATGAAAGTGGATGAAAATTTCTATGAAAATGCTTATCTGATAAATTGATTAGAAAGTAAATTTATATAGAAAGAATTTATAGCTGAAGTCCAAGAAGTATTTTACAAATTATCTATTATCTGATATAATCTTTTCTAGAAAGAATTCTCATTGTCTACTTTTTAGCGAGTCTGGGTTGGTGGGAGCCAGGTAGGGAAGCAGTGCAGATGGCGCTTTCGGTTAATATTTTTAAACGTAATGAAGTAATAAATTAGGGTGGAACCGCGTTTTGACGCCCCTAGGTTGAAGAGCCTAGGACTGTCGGATGTGGTTCTTTTGCGTACTGAGTCTATTGTTCGAAAGAAAGGAGATTCGTGGAGAACCTTTACCTTGTAAAAGACGAGAACCAATTAGCAGCTTTTCGAGATTTCGTCGCAAAGAATGCCGTAAAGTTGCAGGATTACCTAGCTTTTTTAAAAGACGAGTTTGCAGTTTATGATTTACCGCAAGCCATCATTTGGTCTGATTTTGATTCTGCTACGCAAATTATTCAGGAAATTCCTGTACCAGCCTATACAAATGATAGGCGGATGGTTATGACTCCCGAATTGACGGTTTGGAAAGATTTATATCTTCTTCAGTTGGAGAATTACGAGACCTCTCACCAAACTCAAGCAATAGCAAACCACTATCAGTCTTTGTCTGAAAATTCTCTCTTGCAGATTGTCGGCCATGAGTTAGCTCATTGGTCGGAGCATTTTTTAGATGACTTTGATGGATACGGTGCCTATATCTGGTTTGAAGAAGGGATGGTTGAGTATATTAGCCGCAAGTATTTCTTTACAATTGAGGAATTTCGAGTGGAAAAAGCTTGTAATCAGGCTCTCGTAAAGCTCTTTCAGAAAAAGCACGGTTGGCACTCATTGAATGATTTCGGTACTTCGACTTATCAAGGGAATTATGCTAGTATTTTTTATGAATACTGGCGCAGTTTTTTGACAGTTGACAAGCTAGTAGAAAATCTAGGCAGCGTGCAAGCGGTCTTTGATTCTTATCATCGGTGGGCAAACACAGATAAAACACTTCCCTTGTTGGATTGGTTCATACAGCAGAAAATAATAGACAAAGAAATATAAACAAACTAAAGGAGTAACAAATGTCTAAGAAGTTAACATTTTACCTCGCCAAAGTCAATTGCGAACCTAAAGGTTCGATTGACTAACGACAACCGCTATGGGCGGTTTGTCTAGGCGATGTACTAGCTTTTCAAAAGGGAAATAATCGTTCCCTTTTGAACGCTTCGCAAGAATCTCAAGAAATTAAAGGAGTAACAAATGTCTAAAAAATTGACTTTTCAAGAAATTATTTTGACTTTACAGCAGTTCTGGAATGACCAGGGCTGTATGCTCATGCAGGCTTATGATAATGAGAAGGGGGCGGGAACGATGAGTCCCTATACCTTCCTGCGGGCTATTGGGCCAGAGCCTTGGAATGCGGCCTATGTAGAGCCGTCTCGTCGGCCGGCAGATGGTCGTTATGGGGAAAATCCGAACCGTCTTTACCAGCACCATCAATTTCAAGTGGTTATGAAACCTTCTCCAAGCAATATCCAAGAACTTTATTTGCAGTCTTTGGAGCTCTTGGGTATCAATCCGCTGGAGCACGACATCCGCTTTGTCGAGGATAACTGGGAAAATCCGTCAACTGGCTCGGCTGGTCTGGGCTGGGAAGTTTGGCTGGATGGGATGGAAATCACTCAGTTCACTTACTTCCAGCAGGTCGGAGGTCTGCCAACTCAACCGGTGACCGCTGAGGTGACTTATGGTCTGGAGCGTCTGGCTTCTTATATCCAAGAAGTGGACTCTGTCTATGAGATTGAGTGGGCAGATGGCGTTAAGTATGGCGAAATTTTCACGCATCCTGAGTATGAGCATTCCAAGTATAGCTTTGAGGTCAGCGATCAAGACTTGCTCTTGGGGAATTTTGAGAAGTTTGAAGCAGAAGCCAAGCGCTGTCTGGACGAGCATCTAGTGCACCCGGCCTATGATTATGTTCTCAAATGCTCGCATACCTTTAACCTCTTGGATGCGCGTGGTGCTGTATCTGTGACAGAGCGGGCTGGTTATATCGCTCGTATTCGTAATCTGGCTCGTGTTGTGGCTAAGACCTTTGTTGCTGAGCGCAAGCGTCTAGGCTACCCACTTTTGGATGCAGAGACTCGCGAGAAACTCTTGGCAGAGGAGGGAGAATAATCATGGTAAAAAATTTATTAGTTGAGTTAGGCTTGGAGGAAATGCCAGCCTATGTCGTGACACCGAGCATGAAGCAGCTGCGCGACAAGATGGGAGCCTTCCTGACAGACCATCGTCTGACCTTTGAGAAAATTGAAATGTTCTCAACGCCTCGTCGTCTGGCGGTGCGCGTAGTTGGCTTGGCGGACAAGCAGTCTGACTTGACCGAAGATTTCAAAGGCCCTTCTAAGAAAATCGCGCTTGATGCTGATGGCAACTTTACAAAGGCTGCCGAAGGCTTTGTTCGTGGCAAGGGCTTGACGGTTGAGGACATTACTTTCCGTGAAATCAAGGACGAGGAATACGTCTATGTGACCAAGGAAGAGATCGGTCGCCCGGTAGAGGAAATCATCCCAGCAGTGACAGAAGTTCTGCAAGCTTTGACCTTCCCTGTCAGCATGCACTGGGCTAACAACACCTTTGAATACATCCGTCCGGTCCACACCTTAACTGTACTCTTAGATGAGCAGGCCTTTGACTTGGATTTCTTGGACATCAAGAGCAGCCGTACAAGCCGTGGACATCGCTTCTTGGGCAAAGAGACGGAGATTGTTTCAGCTGATTCCTATGAAGATGATCTACGGGCTCAGTTTGTAATAACCAACCCTCTTGAGCGGGGAGATATGATTGTCGAGCAGATTCGAGCACTGGAAGAGGAGCACGGTGTTTCTATCGAAATTGACGAAGACTTGCTCAATGAAGTGTTGAATCTTGTCGAATATCCAACTGCTTTCTTAGGTAATTTTGATGCCAAATACTTAGAGGTGCCAGAAGAAGTCTTGGTAACTTCCATGAAAGAGCACCAGCGTTACTTTGTTGTGCGCGATGCTAAAGGCAAACTTTTGCCGCACTTCATCTCTGTCCGCAACGGAAATGCAGAGCATCTAGAAAATGTCATCAAAGGAAATGAGAAGGTCTTGGTGGCTCGTCTGGAAGATGGGGAATTCTTCTGGCGGGAAGACCAAAAGCTGGCTATTGCTGACTTGGTTGAAAAGCTGAGCAATGTGACCTTCCACGAAAAGATAGGCTCTCTAGCAGAGCACATGGAGCGGACGGGCAAGATTGCGGCTCTCTTGGCGCAAGAAGCAGGATTGGATGCTGCTGAGACAGCTGACTTGGCTCGTGCAGCGGCTATTTATAAGTTTGACTTGCTGACTGGCATGGTCGGTGAGTTTGATGAGTTGCAAGGCATCATGGGTGAGAAGTATGCTCTTCTGGCTGGTGAGAATGCTGCGGTGGCGGCTGCCATTCGGGAGCACTATATGCCGACTTCAGCCGATGGCGAATTGCCTGACACCAAGGTCGGAGCCGTCTTGGCGCTGGCTGATAAGCTGGATACCATTCTGTCCTTCTTCTCAGTTGGCTTGATTCCAAGTGGTTCCAATGACCCTTATGCACTGCGCCGTGCGACTCAAGGTGTTGTGCGTATCTTGGACAAGTTTGGCTGGAACATTGACTTGGCTCAGCTTCTTGGTCGACTTTACGAACTCAAGTTTGATAGTCTAAGCTATGACAATCAAGAGGCCGTGCTGGACTTCTTCCGTGCCCGTGTTGAGAAAATGATGGACCGCAGCATTCCGAAGGATATCGTGACAGCTGTTCTTCAAAGCACTCATTTCGTTGTACGCGATTTGGTAGAAACAGCTGCGCTTCTAGCAGAAAAAGCTAAGGAAGATAACTTCAAGTCAGCGGTAGAGAGCTTGTCTCGTGTCTTCAATCTAGCTGAGAAAGCCCAAGGGCAGACAGCTGTCAATCCAGCACTCTTTGAAAATCAAGAGGAAAAAGACTTGGCAGCTGCCATTGAAGCAGTGGAGCTGACTACAGACTTAGCTGCCAATTTGGACCAACTCTTTGCCCTCAGTCCAGTTATTGACGCTTTCTTTGACCATACCATGGTTATGGCAGAAGATGAAGCTGTGCGTAACAACCGCCTAGCTCTCCTAGCTTCATTGACGGCTAAGGCGGGACAAATGGCGCAATTTAATCAGATTAATACCAAATAAAAGGTAAGAGAGGTAGAATCATGGATCCTAAAAAAATTGAACGCATCAACGAACTGGCTAAAAAGAAAAAAACGGAAGGCTTAACTGCTGAGGAAAAAGTGGAACAAGCCAAGCTTCGTGAAGAGTATATCGAGGGCTACCGTCGCTCTGTTCGCCATCACATTGAAGGCATCAAGATTGTCGACGAGGAAGGCAATGATGTGACACCTGAAAAATTGCGTCAAGTTCAACGCGAGAAAGGTCTTCATGGCCGCAGTCTGGATGACCCAAATTCATAAAATAAGAAAAAAGACTCCGATTTATGATTTAGGAGTCTTTTTTTGAATTTATAACTTTGCTTGAGGCTAAGAATAATTATGAACTTGGAGCTTTATATCGAAGGATACAGCATTTATAAAGGAAAATCAAGAAATAATGCCTAGCAAGTGAGCAGACAAGCCGGTTTTTATCCTTCTATATAGTCTCTTAATGCTTGACCACTTAGGCCGACATTGAGGGCAATCAGCAACTTTATGCGGGCTTTCGGTGCATTGAGCTCTTTGACAAACATGATTCCGGCTTGGTGCAGCTTGACACCGCCCCCTTCATAGGCGTAGACAGGCTCAGCAATGCCGTTGAAACAGCGAGAAACCAGAGCGATGGGGAGCCCAGCTTTTGCCATCTCTGTTAATTTTTCCGCAGTTTCTTTTGGCAGATTGCCAGCACCAAAGGCTTCGATGATGAGACCATCCAGCTTTTGCAAATCCAGCAAATCCAGCAGTTCTGTCGTCATGCCAGCATAGGCTGGAATGATGGGCACCAGACCTGAAATGCTAGTCAGGTTAAAGCGGACACGGGGCTCTGCTGTTTTAAAATAGAGGATTTCCTGCTTCATAACGAGGCCTAGAGGACCGTGCGTCGGAGTTTGAAAGGTGCTGACGTTGGTGGTGTGGGTTTTAGTGACATATTTGGCAGCATGCACTTCATCATTCATGACGACGAGAACGCCCTTGCCTCGACTCTTCTCGTCACTGGCCACCCGCAAAGCAGTCAGGTAATTATAAACTCCGTCACTGCCGAGTTCATTTGAACTTCTCATAGCTCCGGTCAAAACGACAGGGATGTCAGGCAGGTCCATGGTATCAAGGAAGTAGGCCGTTTCCTCTAGAGTATCAGTTCCGTGGGTAATGACCACACCATCGTAGTGCTCAGCGTCAGCCTTGATTTTTTGGTAGAGTTCCAGCATGTGCTGGGGAGTGATGTGAGGACTGGGAACGTTGAAGAAATCAACGACCGTCACCTCAATACCCTCTAAGGGAACAGCTACATGGTTCATGGGATTGTCTTGGCTGCTATTGACGGCACCGCTTCCGTCAGCCTGCATGGAAATGGTTCCACCAGTATGTAAAACTAAAATCTGCTTATTCATAGATGTGCTTCTCCGCGAATTGTGTTATAATTTATTGTATCATAAAAGGAAAGAATGAGAAAATCAATGGAAATAAAAGCCGTCTTTTTTGATATAGATGGAACCTTGATTAATGACAGTCGAACCGTCTTGAAATCGACAGAGGCCGCCATTAAGAGTTTGCAAGAACAAGGGATTTTGGTCGGTTTAGCAACAGGCCGCGGCCCCTTCTTTGTCAAGCCTTTTATGGACAAGCTGGATTTAGACTTTGCTGTCACCTACAATGGTCAGTATATTTTTTCAAAGGACAGGGTTATTTCTGCCACACCGATTGATAAGCAGAGCCTGCGTGATTTGATTGCCTATGCCAAGAAGCACCGGAAAGAAATTTCCTTGGGGACAGAACAGGCCATGCAAGGTTCAAAAATTATGACCTTTGGTATGAGTTCCTTTTCCCAGTGGGCTACCCAGTTTATCCCTAGGAGCATGACTCGGACGGTGAGCCACGGTTTTAACAAGATTGTGAGCAAGGCCTTGCCTCAGCATGAAGAAGATCTGCTGAAATTGATTCAAGTGCCTATCTATCAAGTCCTGATTTTGGCGGATCCGGCTGAGAGTGCAAAGATTGAAGCGGATTTTCCACATTTGAAATTTACTCGTTCGAGCCCCTATGCAGCGGACATCATCAATCAAGGGATGTCAAAGCTGGAGGGGATTCGTCTAGTCGGTCAAGAGTATGGCTTTGATATCCATCAGGTCATGGCTTTCGGAGACTCTGACAATGACTTGGAAATGCTATCGGGAGTTGGCTTGTCTATTGCTATGGGAAATGGTACCAGCTCTGTCAAGGAAGTAGCCAAGCATACGACTAGCAGCAATAGTCAGGATGGGATTCATCGGGCACTAGAACATTTTGGTATTTTAGCGAGTGAGAAAGTCTTTGTGTCCCGTGATCACCATTTCAATAAGGTCAAGACTTTCCATGGTGTCATGGATGAGTCTACGCAGGAAGAACCCATTGCTTGGACACCAGAGGAAGCTCGGCACCGTGCTGACTTCAAGTTGGAAGAGTTGGTTGAATTTCTCAGAGCTGCCAGCTCTTCAGAGGAAGAATTTGATCAGTCGATGGCCAGAATGCATGAGGCTTTAGATAAGGCCGCTGCCAAGGTTCGTAGCAAGAGCAAGGCAGAAATTTCTTTAGTTGGTCAAGTGGATGCTCTGATCGATACGCTCTACTTTACTTACGGTAGCTTTGTCTTGATGGGAGTTGATCCTGAGCGGATTTTCGATATTGTTCATCAGGCCAATATGGGGAAAATTTTCCCAGATGGAAAAGCGCATTTTGATCCCGTGACTCATAAAATCCTCAAACCAGATGACTGGGAAGAGAAATATGCGCCAGAACCAGCAATCGAACGGGAGTTGGAGCGACAGATTCAGGCTTATCAGCGCAATGTGGAAAAGGCGCAAAAAGAAACAAAAGACGAAGAGTAGCGACTCTTCATCAACAGAATTTTTATTTTACGATACTCAATTGAATTATTTTACGGAGGTTTTCTCATGTTATCAAGAGTTGAAAAATTTGAAGCAGCCTTGGCTCAGACAGAATGCGATGCTGTCTTAGTAACCAATCTGAAAAATATTTACTATCTGACTGGTTTTAGTGGCACAGAAGCGACGGTTTTCATCAGCAAGTCACGACGGATTTTCCTGACAGATTCTCGCTATACCTTGATTGCCAAGGGCGTGGTTGAAGGCTTTGATATTGTTGAAACGCGGGATGCGGTTGGTGAAATTGCTAATATCATTGCAGACGACAAGTTGGCGAAAATCGGTTTTGACGATGAAATTTCCTATGCTTACTTCAAGATGCTGGAAAGTGTGTTTGCTGGTCATGAGCTGGTGCCGATGACAGGCTTTATCGAAAATCTGCGCATGATCAAGGATGAGCAAGAAATCGTGACTATTCGCAAGGCCTGTCAGATTTCGGACCAAGCCTTCCTAGATGTACTGGACTTTATCAAACCCGGTCAGACGACAGAGCTGGCTGTTATGAACTTTTTAGATGCCCGTATGCGCCAGTTAGGTGCTTCAGGTGCCTCCTTTGACTTCATCATCGCTTCGGGCTATCGGTCTGCTATGCCGCACGGTGTGGCTAGTGACAAGGTCATCCAAAATGGTGAAACCCTGACCATGGACTTTGGCTGCTATTATAACCACTATGTCAGCGATATGACGCGGACTGTTCATGTGGGGCAGGTGACAGATGAAGAGCGGGAGATTTATGACATTGTCTTGCGTAGTAATCAGGCTCTGATAGAAGCGGCTAAAGCTGGACTCAGCTGTATTGATTTTGACCGGATTCCTCGTCAAATTATCAATGATGCAGGCTACGGACCTTACTTCAGCCACGGGATTGGTCACGGTATTGGACTGGATATCCATGAGATTCCTTACTTTGGTAAGTCAGAAGAGCCGATCAAGGCTGGCATGGTCCTGACGGATGAACCGGGTATCTATCTGGATGGCAAATACGGCGTTCGCATCGAAGATGACCTTCTGATTAAAGAGACTGGTTGTGAGGTCTTGACCCTCGCTCCAAAAGAATTGATTGTGATTTGAGAATTATCAAGCTTTATGGTAGAATAAAGAGTAAATTATTTATTAAAGAGGTAAAAAACAAATGATTGAAGCAAGCAAGCTGAAAGCTGGAATGACTTTTGAAACTGCTGATGGTAAATTGATCCGTGTCTTGGAAGCAAGCCACCACAAACCAGGTAAGGGAAATACCATCATGCGTATGAAATTGCGTGATGTCCGTACTGGTTCTACCTTTGATACTAGCTACCGTCCAGAAGAAAAATTTGAGCAAGCAATCATCGAAACAGTACCAGCACAATACTTGTACCAAATGGATGGCACTGCTTATTTCATGAATACTGAGACTTATGACCAATACGAAATCCCAGTAGTCAACGTAGAAGAAGAATTGAAATACATCCTTGAAAACTCAGACGTGAAAATCCAATTCTACGGATCAGAAGTGATCGGTGTGACAGTACCTACAACTGTTGAATTGGTAGTAACAGAAACACAACCATCTATCAAAGGTGCTACTGTAACAGGTTCTGGTAAACCAGCAACTCTTGAAACAGGTCTTGTTGTCAACGTACCAGACTTCATCGAAGTTGGACAAAAATTGGTCATCAATACAGCAGAAGGAACTTACGTTTCTCGTGCGTAATTTCAATCTTTCATATAGAAAGGAATTCTTATGGCAAACGAACAATTAGGCGAAATCGTTATTGCGCCACGAGTCTTGGAAAAAATTATTGCCATTGCTACGGCTAAGGTAGAGGGCGTTCATTCTTTTGCAAATAAAAGCATGTCAGATAGCCTTTCTATGCGTACGCTTGGACGCGGTGTTGCGCTGCATACGGATGAAAGTGGCGACATATCAGTTGATATCTACCTCTATCTGGAGTACGGCATTAGTGTGCCAACAGTTGCAGTTGCGATCCAAAAGGCGGTCAAAAGTGCTGTGAACGATATGGCTGAAGTAGAGCTGTCTGCTGTCAATATCCATGTGGCAGGTATTGTTCCAGAAAAATCACCAAAACCAGATTTGAAAGATCTGTTTGATGAGGATTTCCTCAATGACTGATGTTTTGTTAGAATCTAGAAGAGAGCTACGCCAGCGGGCGTTTCAGGCTTTGATGAGCCTAGAGTATGAAGGGGATGCCATTGAGTCTTGTCGCTTTGCCTATACCTATGATAAGGACGAAGAGCAGACAGATGCTGAAGTCAATATCCCAGCATTTCTACTCAACTTGGTCACAGGAGTATCTCAATCCAAGGAAGAGTTAGATAAGAAAATCGCCCAGCACTTGAAAGCAGGCTGGACAGTTGAGCGTCTGACCTTGGTGGAAAAGAATATCCTGCGATTAGGCATCTTTGAAATGACAGAGTTTGATACTCCCGAGCGAGTAGCGGTCAATGAAGCCATTGAACTTTCCAAGCAATTTTCTGATGAAAAATCAAGTAAGTTTATCAATGGTATTTTAAGCCAATTTATAACAGAAGAAAAAGACTGAGACGACTGTCTCAGCTTTTTTGTTTTTTGATAGTCGCAGTTGCTAATAATGATTAAAAGGTTTCCATTATAGCAACCTAGGTCTCGGCTGGTCCTTTTTCCTATAGATTCGTGGTAACCTAGGCCTCGGCTAGCTACTTTTACTATAAATTCATAGGAATCTAGGTCTTGGCTGTTTACTTTTCCTATAGATTCATGGCAATATAGATCTAGGACGCTCTTTTCATCTCTGTTTATAGGATAAATCGCTTTCGTTTCTTAGGATTTTTACTAGGTTTTTTAGAGATGAGGAATCGTCTAGTCAGTCTAAGTAAGAAAAGAAAGAGATAATAGAAAATCGCCTAAAGAGCAATTCTTTAGAAGAGAGTTTTTGAGGGGAATCTTTGGATTTAATACCTATTTGAATAGGCCTATACGGGAAAATTTAAATTGCTGGTAAACTTGATAATGTTGAAAAAGTTGCCGTCAGTTTTTGTATGGTATTTCTACATATAAACTTTATGGATTAAATAATAATTGCTATAATAGGAGATAGGAAGTATCTAATAGTTTGTATTATTAAAAGCTTTAAGGTACTTGAAAAATTCCAAGAAGAGGAAGAACTTAGAGCAGGTGAATACATGGATTATTTGCAGATTACAGGAGGATAAGCATGACGATTGTTTTGATTTCAGTTATTATTGCATTTCTATATCATAAAATCGCAGAACATTTTAAGAATAGCTATATTAATTGCATTCTATTTCTATTATTGATTTTGTCTCATTTTATATGGGATTACTATTTCTTACCAATTGACATAGTAATAGCCCTCAGTGGAGCACATTTACTATCAAATTTCTTTGAAAAGGTAAGAAGTAAGCAATGAAACTGATTTAGAGAGAGTCACTAGAAAATGAAAGGTGGAAAGTTGGGTATTTAAAATGAAACATTTTTTTGCAGGTCTTGGTGCAATAAACTTTGCTAGTTATCTAATTGCTATAGGTGTAGGATTGGCACCTCTCTTTCACATTTTTATAATCCGTTCGGAAATAAGTTTTGGGAAAATAGTATTGTCTATAATAGCTATACTTTTAATCATTGTTTTAACAATTGCTCGAATTTATAGAAGATTTTTCTATAAAGATTAGTTCGATCTTCTTTAAAGTTTGGGAAAATCTTATCTTTCTAAAAAACGGACGGTGCTATTGAAATGCAGGTGATAGCCTAAAGAAAGCGGTAGTGATTATCACACCCAAAAGTAATCAGGGATTGAACTGCATTAAAAAAGACGTTTAAAGAAAAGATTTACGGAAGAAATGCTTTTTTTGATGAGTCTAAAGAAATTTTTAGTTTCATTATCTTAAACAACAAAGCGAGAGCTGGTAGATTTCGTATGAAAGGAATCTGAAATCATACATAAAGCTTTGGAATAAAAAAATGATCTATGAAAACCTTTACATTTCGATAGAGAATCTGTATAATAAATACAGAAAACGTTTGCACACGTATTTTCTATAGGAAAAAATAAAGGAGTTTTTTTATTTATGAAAAGAAACTATCATCTACAGTCTCGGACCAGTGAAAAGCGTCATTATTTTGGAATTCGTCGCTTGAAAGTCGGAGTAGCATCTGTCGTGATTGCGTCTGGCTTTCTCTTTGGAGGTGCCCAGTTAGTCAAAGCGGATGAGACAAAGGCTACGACTAGCCCAGCAACGGAAACAGTATCAGCTGCTAATTCAGAAGCTTTGCCTAAGCCAGCAGATGAAGCAAAAGCCGAGGAAGTGGATAGTTCAGCGCAAAAAGAAAGCGAACAAAAAGGCAATATCGAGAAAAGCGCCCAGCCTGAGGCAGTAGTAAATCAAGCTGCTCAGCCGACAGAGGGGGCAGACTCTAGTGCGACTCCAGAAGCAGCTGGGAAAGAAGCCAAGGAAACAGCTGCATCTGACGAGACAGAAAAGCCAGCGTCAACTGATCAGTCAGAGACATCGACCAAGGATGCTATCGCAGATGGCCATATGCGTTTCCATTTCAAAAATCTACCATCCGAAAATCTGGATAGCTTAGGTCTGTGGACTTGGGATGATGTTGAAACGCCTTCTAGTCAAAAGGGAGGTTGGCCGACCGGAGCGACCAGCTTTGCAACAGCCAAAAAAGATGATTATGGCTATTACCTTGATGTCAAGATGGCAGAGAAAAGAAGCAAGGTTAGTCTCTTAATCAACAATACAGCAGGTCAAAATATTACGGGTGATAAGACGGTTGAGCTGCTCAGCCCTCAGATGAATGAAGTTTGGTTTGACAAAGACTATAATCCTCATACCTCCGAGCCTTTGAAAGAAGGAATGCTTCGGATCAATTATTATCGCACAGATGGTCAGTATGATAAGAAATCCCTTTGGCTCTGGGGAGATGTGCAAAATCCAGGTCAAAATTGGCCTGATGGCGTGGACTTTGAAAAGACTGGGAAATACGGTCGCTACGTAGATGTTCCTCTGAAAGAGGCTGCAAAGATGATTGGCTTCCTGCTTTTAGATGAAAGCAAGTCAGGAGATGATGTGAAGATTCAAAAACAGGATTATAATTTTGCAAATTTGGGTAAGACTAGCCAGATTTTCTTGCGTGATGCGGATCCAACGGTTTATACCAACCCTTACTTTGTCAATGATATCCGCATGACAGGAGCCCAGCATGTTAGCTTGACAGAGATTGAGGCGACCTTCTCTACCTTAGAAAACGCTAAAAAAGAAGACATTCTGAAAAACCTAAAAATTACCAACAAAGATGGCGGAGAAGTCACTGTTAAAGATGTGGTTCTGGACTCTAAGAATAAAAGCGCAAAGTTAATCGGTGATTTTAATCAAGCTCAGTCACCTTACCTTATCAAATATGGCAACGACCAATTTAAAACCAGCATGAACTGGCAGTTGAAGGACAGCCTTTACAAGTATGACGGTGATTTGGGCGCACGTGTTTCTCAGGCGGGCAAACAAGTAGACCTGACCTTCTGGTCACCGAGTGCGGATCAAGTTGATTTGGTGGTCTATGACAAGGAAGATCAGAACAAGGTCCTTGGGCGCATAGCTATGCAGAAGGGTGAGTCTGGCACATGGACTGGCAGCTTGACGCCTGAGAGCGGTCTAGGGATTTCTGACTATCGTGGACATTTCTATCATTATGAAATTACCCGTGGAGGCAAAAAAGTTCTGGTGCTGGATCCTTATGCTAAGTCTTTAGCCGCTTGGAACAGTGAAGATGCGGACAAGGGGGATGCCTACAAGATTGCTAAGGCGGCCTTTGTAGATCCAAGTGAATATGGACCAAAAGACCTAACCTATGCCAATATTCCGAACTTTAAGAAGCGGGAAGATGCCTTGATTTATGAGGCACATGTTCGTGATTTCACTTCAGATCCAGCTATTTCAAAGGATTTGAAATCTCAATTTGGAACCTTCTCAGCTTTCATTGAGAAATTGGATTATTTGAGAGACTTGGGAGTGACCCACGTTCAGCTCTTGCCAGTTCTGAGTTATTACTTTGTAAATGAGCTGAAAAATGCTGAGCGTATGGACAAGTACGCTTCCAGCAACAGCAACTACAACTGGGGCTATGACCCGCAAAACTACTTTTCGTTGACAGGTATGTACTCCAGCGCACCGACAGATCCAGCCAAGCGCATTGAGGAATTCAAAAACCTTGTCAACGAAATTCATAAGCGTGGCATGGGCGTTATCATGGATGTGGTCTATAATCATACGGCTAAGACCTCTATTTTCGAGGACTTGGAGCCCAATTACTACCACTTTATGGATGCGGATGGCACACCGAGAACTAGCTTTGGTGGCGGCCGCTTGGGGACTACCCACTATATGAGCAGACGGATCTTGGTGGATTCGATCAAGTATCTGACAGAGCAGTACAAGGTAGATGGTTTCCGCTTTGATATGATGGGAGACCACGATGCTGAGTCCATCCAAACAGCCTACGAAGAAGCCAAGAAGCTCAACCCAAATCTCATTATGCTAGGTGAGGGCTGGAAGACTTATGCAGGTGATGAAAATAAAGCTGTCCAGCCGGCTGACCAATCTTGGATGAAGTCAACAGACACGGTAGCGGTCTTCTCAGATGATATTCGCAACACCTTGAAATCGGGTTATCCAAATGAGGGAACACCAGCCTTTATCACTGGTGGCAAGCGCAGTGTGGAAAATGTCTTCAAAAACATCAAGGCGCAGCCAACCAATTTTGAGGCGGATAGTCCAGGGGATGTGATTCAATACATCGCAGCCCATGATAATCTGACGCTCTTTGATATCATTGCGCAGTCGATCAAGAAAGATCCGGCAGTGGCTGCCAATAATCAAGAGATTCATCGCCGCCTGCGTCTAGGAAATCTGATGATTCTGACTTCGCAAGGGACACCATTTATCCACTCTGGTCAAGAGTACGGCCGGACCAAGCAATTCCGCGATCCTGCCTATAAATATCCTGTCTCAGAAGACAAGGTTCCAAACAAAGCGCATTTATTGACCAATGAAGATGGCACGCCGTTTGAATACCCGTATTTCATTCATGATTCTTATGATTCGAGCGACGCGGTCAATCATTTTGATTGGACCAAGGCGACTGATTCGGAGAAATTCCCTGAAAATGCCAAGAGCCGTGCTTATATGAAGGGCTTGATTAGTCTACGGAAATCAACGGACGCCTTTACCCGCAGCTCCAAAGCAGAAGTAGATCAAAATGTGACCCTCATCACCCAGCCTGGCAAGGATGGCGTTGAGAAAGAAGACCTTGTCCTTGGCTACCAAGTGGTTGCTTCGAATGGCGATATTTATGCAGTCTTTGTCAATGCGGATAAAAAGGAGCGAAACTTCAACTTTGGTGAAACCTACAAGCATCTAGCAGGTGCAGAGGTTGTGGCTGATGGCAATAGCGCAGGCGTTTCTGCTATTTCAAATCTAGCAGGTGTCACTAGAAACAGTAATGGATTGACTCTAGCTCCGCTGACAGCGACAATTTTGCGGATTAAAAAGGCGAGTCCAGCTCAAGAAGAAAAACCTCAAGATACAAGTAAAGATATCCAGCAAAATCCGTCTCAAGGCAGCGTTAAGGAGCTTCAAAAAGAACAAAGCCCTAGTCCTAGCTTGTCGAATAAGCTTGTTCAAGTTCCATCTACATCTCCATCGTCAGAGAGTCAAAAACCACTTGCTGCAGAGCCACAGCAGGACAAAGTAAGTCCTAGTGAGACTGCTTCGACAGAAAAAGTCTTGCCAAAAACTGGCACAGAAACTTCTCTGCTTGCACTTTTAGGTGCTTCTCTTGCCTTCTTTACTGGCTTGCTCACTTTTAGAAAGAAACAATAAAGTGAGAGTGGGACAGAAATCGGTAATTCGTTAGAATTCGATTTCGTCGTCCCACCTCCGCACAGTTGAGTAGGACTGTAAAAGCTGATGAGATCAGCGTAGTAGAGCCCACTCAATCACTGCGTCTTGCTCGACATTCCAAAGACAATTGAGAGGCTAGGACTTTTGTCCCAAACTCAGCAGTTGTAGAAATCCATATTTCTCAGCCGTGATAGATAAAATACGACTTCCAAAATGGAAGTCGTATTTTCTTATTTAGTAGGGATTGAATGAAAATTACACACTCTTGCCTGGCAAGAGGTTCACCGGCAGGAAGTAGCCCGTTGTTGTGACTTCTTGCTTGTCAATTTTTTGTAGCAGTAAATCGACCAGAAGTTTGGCAATCTCTTTCAGCGGTTGCTTAATGGTTGCCAGCTGAGGGTAGTAGTTCTCCACAAAGTAGGTGCCGTCGTAGCCGATGATTTTTAGATCTTCAGGAATCTGGATGTCTAGCTCCTGAGCGACTTTCATCACTAAAATGGCTGTCAAATCATCTGAAGCGAAGATAGCATCTGGCTTCTTGTGGGTCAAAATGTGTTTGATTTCCATTTCCTTTCGGACTGGAGAAAAGTCGCTAGACACATTGATGATAGGAGCGTCCGGCAGGACAGAGGCGAAACCAGCATGGCGCAGGCCGGTCGGCGAGTTGGAATTGTCATTGCCGGTGATCATGATGATATTTTGAGCGCCAGCCTTGACCAAGGTCTGAGCAGCCAGCACTCCACCGCCATAGTTGTCTGAGGAGACAACTGGAATATCTGGTGAAAGGTTACGGTCAAAGGAAATGATGGGAGCAGTCACGCGATTGTAGTCTTCGATGCCTAGATTGTGACTGCCGGAGATGATACCATCCACCTGATTAGCCTCGAGCATCTCAAGGTACTCACGCTCCTTATCTGAGTCATGCTCGCTATTGCAAATGATAGTTTTATATCCCTGTTTAAAGAGCTCGTGTTCCAATTTACCAATTAATTCTGCGTAAAAAACATTGCTGATATTAGGAAAGATGAGCCCAATTAGCTTGGCTGATTTTCCTTGGAGGCTACGCGCCAGATTGTTAGGCTTGTAAGCCAATTCTCGCATGGCTGCCTCAACCTTGGAAATCGTTTTGTCGGATAAGTAGCCTTTCCTGTTGATGACGCGGGAAACAGTTGTAGGGCTGACTCCTGCTAGTTTTGCTACATCAGTTAGCTTTGCGACCATAATCTAATTCATAGTAAGTACCGGTTGGATTACCTTTGGTAATGGCAATGCCTGTCTGGTCTTCTCTCGGGAAGACACGGCCGGAAAATACTTTCTCTCCTTTATTGATGAAAATTTCAAAAATCGATTTATCGATGAAGATAGTAGCACTTGTGGCTTCTTTGTCAATATCACAGCTTCGGCTGGTTCCAAAGTCCAGAGCGAGTGGCTCACCTGCCTGACTGCGGTCAACGGTCACTTGACCTGCTTTGAGGTCAAAATTGATGCGTAGGCCCTTGCCATCCTTGTCTGAAAAGAGGACGATTTCGTGTTCGGTGTCCGCAGCGAGATTTAGCTCTAGTTCGTAGCTGTTCTTGCTTTCTGCCAGAGGAGCGAAAGGCTGAGCCTCTGCTCGCAAGTCCTTGATTGTTGGGACTGGGTATTGGTAGAGCTTGCCGTCTTTCAGGGTCAATTCCTTGACGAGGGAGAACACTCCTTGATGGTCGAAGCGGTCAGATGGGTATTCCACATCAGGCAAGCCTAGCCAACTGACAGCGAGTGCACGACCGTCAGGTGCGTTAAAAGCTTGGGTGGCGTAGCAGTCGAAACCGTAGTCCAGATTTTGGATAGGGCTAGGATCAATCATCGCGGCTTTATTTATGTCAAACGATTGACCTATTTTATACATATTTGGATAAATGTTGCCATAGTCCAGTACGTCCTTAGACAAACCTTGAGGGCAGTAGAGCAGGATTGGCTGGTCGTTGATAAAGACTAGATTAGGACACTCCATCATATAGGCCGTCTTGTCATTGGCAAAGTTCAAATCACCGACGACTTCCCAGTTGGTATAGTCATTGTCAACAGCCTTGTAAAGCTTGACATAGCCTTGCTTGTCCAGATTTTGCCCACCAACAATAGCATAGAATTGCCCTTTGTAATTGAAAATCTGTGGATCGCGGAAGTGGTCGGTCGCTTCAGCAGGCTGCTCAATCAAAACCTTGTCGATTTTTTCGAGCTTGCCTGATTTGTCTAACAAGGCACCGATTTGATAGGGGTGACGCACCCAATTTTCATCACGAACATTGCCGGTGTAGAAGAGAAAGAGCTTGTCGTCAAACTGCATGGCAGAGCCTGAGTAGGCACCGTGGCTGTCCAGAGCAGTATCTGGCAGCACTCGAAGGCCAGTTTCAGTGAAGTGAACTAGGTCATCGCTTTCTAATTGAACCCAGCACTTGAGACCGTGGGCAGCCCCGAAAGGAAAGTTTTGGTAGAAAACCACCCACTTGCCGTCAAAATAAGAGAAGCCGTTGGGGTCATTGAGCAGACCTGTCTGAGGCTCCACATGGTAGTTAGCCCGCCAAGGAGATTTAGCGATGTTTTCTTTGATCTGCTGTAGCTCTTCCTGAGTCCAGTCTTCATAGCGTTTGTAGCGTTTTTCAGTCGTCCAAGCCAATCTTTTGTCCTCCGAATCATATTATTTCTTATTACTATAGTAAACGTTTTCTGCTGAAAAATCAACATTTAACAGTAAAAAAATATTTTTTCTGCAAAACGCTTGACATATCTCTGAATCATGGTAAAATAATATTCGTAAAGGTGATAAAATCGCTTTCAAAAGTTAAAAATATTTATAAGGAGATTTTTGCAAATGAATAATACTGAAATTGCAAAAAAGGTCATCGAAGCCTTGGGTGGACGTGAGAACGTTAACAGTGTAGCCCACTGTGCGACTCGTCTGCGCGTCATGGTTAAAGATGAAGGTAAAATCGACAAAAATACTGTCGAGAACCTAGAAAAAGTTCAGGGAGCTTTCTTTAACTCAGGCCAATATCAAATCATTTTTGGTACAGGTACGGTTAATAAAATCTATGACGAAGTTGTAGCCTTAGGTTTGCCGACTTCATCAAAAGATGACATGAAAGCAGAAGCTGCTAAGCAAGGGAATTGGTTCCAACGCGCCATCCGTACTTTCGGTGATGTCTTTGTGCCAATCATCCCAGTTATCGTAGCAACTGGTCTCTTCATGGGTGTTCGCGGGCTCTTGAACGCTCTTGGAATGACGCTTCCAGATGATGTAACGACCTATACTCAAATCTTAACAGATACAGCCTTCATTATCCTACCAGGTCTGGTAGTTTGGTCAACCTTCCGTGTATTCGGTGGAAATCCAGCCGTTGGTATCGTTCTTGGTATGATGCTTGTATCTGGCTCGCTTCCAAATGCTTGGGCAGTAGCATCAGGTGGTGAAGTGACTGCTATGAAATTCTTTGGATTCATCCCAGTTGTTGGTTTGCAAGGTTCTGTTCTTCCAGCCTTCATTATTGGGGTTGTCGGAGCTAAGTTTGAAAAAGCTGTCCGTAAGGTTGTTCCAGATGTTCTGGATCTTTTGGTCACACCATTTGTAACCCTTTTGGTGATGTCAATTCTTGGACTTTTCGTTATTGGACCAGTCTTCCACGTTGTTGAAAACTACATTCTTATTGGTACAAAAGCTATTCTTGGCTTGCCATTTGGTCTAGGTGGTTTGTTGATCGGTGGAGTTCACCAATTGATTGTCGTATCAGGTGTACACCATATCTTCAACTTGCTTGAAGTGCAATTGCTCGCAGCTGACCATGCTAACCCATTCAACGCAATCATCACAGCTGCTATGACAGCTCAAGGTGCTGCAACCGTTGCTGTTGGTGTCAAAACTAAAAATCCTAAACTTAAAACTCTTGCATTCCCAGCTGCTCTTTCTGCCTTCCTTGGTATTACAGAGCCTGCTATCTTCGGGGTTAACTTGCGTTACCGCAAACCATTCTTCCTTTCATTGATCGCTGGTGCTGTCGGTGGTGGCTTGGCTTCTATCCTTGGCCTTGCTGGTACTGGTAATGGTATCACTATCATCCCAGGTACCATGCTTTACATTGGTAATGGACAACTCTTCCAATATCTCTTCATGGTAGCTGTATCATTTGCTCTTGGTTTTGCACTTACTTACATGTTTGGTTACGAAGATGAAGCTGAAGTTGCTACGAATGCTACTACAGAGCGTCTGGTCGAAGAAGAAACAACTGGTAATGTTCCAGCGGCTCTCCAAGATGAAACAATCATTTCTCCAATCGTTGGTAGTGCAGTAGCTTTGAGCGATGTAAATGATCCTGTTTTCTCAAGCGGAGCTATGGGTCAAGGGATTGCGATTAAACCAACTGAAGGTGTTGTTTATGCCCCAGCCGATGCAGAAGTGACAATTGCTTTTGCGACAGGCCATGCTTATGGTTTGAAGACAGCTAATGGTGCTGAAATCCTGATCCACGTTGGTATTGACACAGTGTCTATGAATGGCGAAGGATTTGATCAAAAAGTTTCTCAAGGTTCTAAAGTCAAAGCTGGCGATATTATTGGAACTTTTGATTCAGCTAAAATTGCAGCAGCTGGTCTGGATGACACGACTATGGTTATCGTGACTAACACAGCTGACTACGCTTCTGTGACTCCAGTAGCAGAAGGAACTGTTGCTAAAGGCGATGCGATTATTGAAGTGAAAGCTTAATCTTAGCTATAGAAAGTCAACAAAGGAAAGAGGCTGGGACAAAAGTCCTGGCCTCTCAATTGTCTTTGGATTGTCGAGCAAGACGCAGTGGTTGAGTGGGCTCTACTACGCTGATTTCATCAGCTTTTACAGCCCTACTCAACTGTGCGGAGGTGGGACGACGAAATCGAATTCTAACGAATTAGCGATTTCTGTCCCACTCTCTTTTTACTTGAGTACTAAGATTTACAGAGGAAAATCTAAAATATAGAGCCATTTCCAATATGGAAATATGCTATAATGGAGTATAAAGAATACAAGAGGTGTTTGAAATGACAAAATTGTACGGAAGTTTAGAAGCTGGTGGAACGAAGTTTATCTGTGCTGTGGGCGATGAAAATTTTAATGTTGTAGAAAAAACACAGTTTCCTACAACCACACCGATTGAGACACTGGATAAAACGATTGAGTTCTTCTCTCGTTTTGACAATCTAGCTGGTCTGGCAGTCGGCTCTTTCGGTCCAATTGATATTGACCCTAATTCAAAAACATATGGCTACATTACGACAACTCCAAAACCACATTGGGCAAATGTAGACATCGTAGGAGCGCTTCGTCGTGCTTTGAATGTGCCTATTTACTTTACGACAGATGTCAACAGCTCTGCCTATGGTGAAGTTGTAGCCCGCAATAATGCTGGCGGTCGCATTGAAAATCTAGTTTATTATACGATTGGAACGGGAATTGGCGCTGGTGCAATCCAACGTGGTGAATTTGTCGGGGGGACAGGCCACCCAGAAATGGGACACTACTATGTAGCTCAGCACCCAATGGATGTGGAAAAAGGCTTTAACGGTGTCTGTCCTTTCCACAAGGGCTGTTTGGAAGGCTTAGCAGCTGGTCCTAGCTTAGAAGCGCGGACAGGTGTGCGTGGTGAAAACATTGAGCTCAATAACTCTGTCTGGGATATTCAGGCTTACTATATTGCGCAGGCAGCTATTCAAGCGACAGTGACTTTCCGTCCAGATGTCATTGTCTTTGGTGGTGGTGTGATGGCGCAGCAGCACATGTTGGATCGTGTTCGTGAGAAATTCACTGTCCTGCTCAATGGCTACCTGCCAGTGCCAGATGTGCGTGACTACATTGTCACACCGGCTGTCGCAGGAAATGGCTCAGCAACACTAGGAAATTTTGTCCTCGCAAAAGATATTAGCGAACGCTATGCAAAATAAGTAAACAAGGCGTTGAGAGTGTTCAAATAAACTAAGGAGGCTGAGATAGGGAATCCAGCCTCTTCCATTTGAGGTGAAAGATGCAAAAAGCAATTGTGAAAGATACTTTCTTTTTACAGCAAAAATCAGTTCCTGCCACGAAAGCTGATCTATTCTTGGCTCAAGATTTGCAGGATACCTTGTTGGCGCATAGAGAGTCTTGTGTCGGTCTTGCAGCGAATATGATTGGTTTCCAAAAGCGGGTGATTATTTTTATGTATGGTATGTTGCCCATGGTCATGTTTAATCCAGTTCTCATTCAGAAATCAGGAGCTTATGAAACGGAAGAAGGCTGTCTGTCTTTGACAGGCAGTCGGTCAACCATTCGTTACCAGAAAATCACGGTCGAATATCTGGATCAGAATTGGCTGAAGAAGACCATTACTTTAGAGGATTTTCCAGCACAAATCTGCCAGCATGAATTAGACCATTTGGAAGGCATTCTCATATAGGAAATATACCTGGAAAGGATGGGACTAAAATGAAAGTATATCAGCGCAATGGAGCAACATTTTATGCCATAGGCTTTTTCTTACTCTTTGCTATCTTTTTTATCATGGCTTTTGAATCTATGAATAAGGCCTCCCTTGAGTCAACAAGTCAAAATAGTAGCAATCAACTGGTTCATAGGGCTTCTACCAACAAAGAAGACCAAGGAAGCAGGCAGACGACTGAAGAAAGTAACAATATGCTCAATCCAATCTATTGGGGAATGGGCATAGCCGCTATTTTTATGATCGTTCTAGGCTATATTTCGCACCATAAACCACCGATTTTAGAGATGGATGAGATGGGAATAAGGCTGAGAGGCTTATCTGCTAAAAGAGAGAAGTACTTCTTGTGGCAGGAGATTGAACAAATTGAATACGATATATCTCGACCTAGGATGACATCTTCAGAACCGACCAGTCGAATTTTATATTTCTATCCCAAAAATCAAGAGGAGAGTGCTGTCTCTTTAGACTTGGCTGATGTGAAAAATACTAGCTTCAATGAACTTCATCAGGAAATTTCCGTTCTTGCTCCGCATATCAAGTGGCTTTTTCTGTAGAAATATTATTATAGAGTAGGGATTTGATCTGCTTATTTTATCGATGTAAGATTAGTTGGATAAAAGATAAATGAGGCTGGGACAAAAGTCCTAGCCTCTCAATTGTCTTTGGATTATCGAGCAAGATGCAGTGGTTGAGTGGGCTCTACTACGCTGATTTCATCAGCTTTTACAGCCCTACTCAACTGTGCGGAGGTGGGACGACGAAATCGAATTCTAACGAATTACCGATTTCTGTCCCACTCTCTTTTTTGTAACCAATTTCTTATATGAGAGTTAGAAATTTTGCCTGTTTTACTTAAGACCGCACTTTTCAAGCTTTTTGAGGTGCTTAGTTATATTCATAATCGCAAGAATACATCTTTATATGACTCAAATTTTAAACGCTATTTACCAGTTTAGCCAAGTATGATAAAATAGAAAAGTCACAGTATTAAGAAATTAGGAGACAATGATGAAAAAAGTATTTAAATACACGGCCTTGCTTATGGCAGGGATGAGCTTAACCGCCTGTGCCTTGCTTCCAAGTCCAAATAAAAAACATTCTGGTAAGCCAAGTCAGGAGACAACTGTCAAAAAGTCAGCCAGCAATGGGCAGGTTGATATCCAGATTAAGGATGGTCAGTTCATTATGCCAAGCAACGGATCAGCTGATGCCAAATACTTGGCCTTGTCTTTGGAAATTAAAAATAAAACAAATGATAAGATCATGATTTCCTCCTCAGACATTGGTTTTTATGATTCAGAAGGCGAAAAAATCCAGCCAGTCGGAGTCTATGATGATAAAGAAAACTTCAAAACACTGAGCTATGAAGATTTAGCGGAAGGAAAAACTCTTTCTGGTAATCTGGTCTTTAAAGTTGAAGATGGCAAGAAATATGAACTTCACTATGAGAAGAAAACCTATGGCTCCGATGAAAAAGCAGAAGCCATCAAACTAAAGGTTGATCCTGCGAAATATCCTAATCACGTTGACGAATCAAAGAAATTAGCTTCTGATTACCTCAATGCTGTTTTCTTGGGAGGAGAAGCAAAGACAAAATCCTCCAAAGACAAAGGCGATTTGGTTTTAGGCGGCGATTTGGAGCAAGATAAAAAAGATTATAGAGCAGCTTTTGCAGCAGATTTCACACGTAAATTGCATGATTATCCCTTTAGTGAGGATGAAATCAATGCTTTCATTGATGCTTATGTGAAAAGTAATGCCAAACGCTCAGAAATTGACTACACAGTAGCCCAGTACATGCCAAATTCAATCGTTATCAAGATCAAACCGAGAACGGTCAGTCTAAATAAAACCATGTATACCTACCGTCAAGATTTTTATGATAAGCATCGTTCTGAATATGGAAGTCTGAGTGACGTCTACAAAGCTACCGATAAGAGCTATGCCAATGACATGATGGCTGGAATGGATTCACGTCCTCTTCTTACGCCAGAACGAGATTATCAGTTGAAATTTGTCAAAACAGATGGCAAATGGGTCCTAGAGCGTGATTATTCTTATGAATCCATCGTCAGAGCTTTTGAAGGCGATATATCTTAATAGCAAGATGAGAGGGCGGATGCTTCATTCTGCTCTCTATTTTTGTTTCCTAGTCTAGCTTTGTGCTATACTGGAGAATAGATATGTAGAGTAAAGGAGCCTGCCATGAAACAATTCTATGATAAATTAGTAAAAACGCGTCATTATCTTCATCAGCATCCAGAGCTGTCTGGCCAAGAGTATGAAACGACGGCCTTTCTAAGCCGTTATTTGCAAGACTTAGGGATTAAAATCTTGGACTCCGGCTCAGAGACGGGCTTGATTGCCGAAATTGGTCAGGGAGAGCCGGTGATCGCCTTGAGGGCAGATATTGATGCCCTGCCCATTTTAGAGAAGACAGGTCTGCCTTACGCTAGCCAAAATCCTGGTGTCATGCATGCCTGTGGTCATGATTTTCATCAGACTAGTCTTCTGGGAGCATCAGAGTTGCTCAAGGCTATGGAAGAAGATTTACAGGGGACTATTCGCCTGATTTTTCAGCCAGCCGAGGAAACCTCTCAAGGAGCCAGTCAAGTTCTGGCTACGGGCTTGTTGGATGATGTAGTTGCGATTATCGGTTTTCATAATATGCCCCAGTTAAAAGCTGGGCAAATAGCCTTGAAGCCGGGAGCCATGATGGCAGGCGTAGAGAAGTTTAAGGTGACTATTGAGGGAGTCAGCAGCCATGCGGCTCGGCCAGATTTGGGAGTAGATACGGTGCTGACTCTGACCAGCATGATTCAAAATCTTCAGGCATTGGTTTCTCGGACTGTCTCGCCCTTTGAGCCAGTTGTTTTATCGGTGACCCACATTGAGGCTGGGGCGACTTGGAATGTCCTGCCACAAAATGGCTTTTTTGAAGGCACGATTCGCTGTTTTAACCCTGATTTGCAAAAACGTTTGAAGGCAGATTTTCTCCGCATTGTGGAGCATACGGCGGAGAATTTCGGTGCTAAGGTCACTATTGTCTGGGATCAGACTCCGCCAGTGACCTATAATGATCCAGAATTAGCCGAGCTTATTTTTAAAAATTCTCAGAATATCGGGGAGCTAGTACCTGCCCAGCCATCTTCAGCCGGCGAAGACTTTGCCTTTTACCAAGAAAAAATCCCTGGTGTCTTTGCTTTTATCGGATCAAATGGTGCAGCAGATGCGCCTGATCTGCACCATGATAGCATGACGATTGACGATACAGCCTTTCAGGTCTCTGTGCCTTACTATGTCGAAAACGCCCTCTTCCTCCTCAAGCACTATAAGAAATAACTATAGTCTTTCATAGAAAATAAGAACTAGGCAAGGACCTTTTCTTTTGTTATCATAGAAAAACAAGATTTCGATATTTTCAAATAGTTTGAATAATCGAATCAGTGATAAAGAAAATCTATCACCTTGATAAAAAATATATAATGGTCAGGATTTTCGACTTTTGGTATGATAGAAACATGCTCTTTAGGAGGAGATAGAGATATGAATATTAAAAAGATATTGAAATACACTGCCACTGCTGTGGTAGGAAGTCTTGCAGTTGGGCTGCTTGTAGCCTGCTCGTCTTCTGCGAGTAAAGATAGTACTACAAAGAAAAAGACGATTGAAGTCGGAACGGTTGGAACAACCAAGCCTTTCTCTTATGAGGATAAGGATGGAAAACTAACTGGTTACGAAATTGAAGTGCTTCGTGAAATCTTCAAAGGTTCAGATAAGTACGAAGTCAACTTCAACAAGACCAAATGGGCTTCTGTTTTCTCTGGCTTGGACAGTGACCGCTACCAAATCGGTGCCAATAACATCAGTTATTCAGAAGACCGTGCTGGTAAATACCTCTATACCAACCCTTACGCTAAAAACCCAACCGTCTTGGTGGTTCGTAAAGGAGTAAATATCAAGTCGCTGGACGATATCGGAGGCAAGTCTACTGAAGTTGTTCAAGGTACTTCAACAGCTAAGCAGTTGGAAAAGTACAATGAAGAGCACAGTTCAAACCCAACAACCATCAACTACACAGATGGTACAATCCAGCAAATCTTGGCTAATTTGAATGATGGCCGTTCAGACTACAAGATCTTTGAGCGTATCACAGTAGATACCATCATCAAAGACCAAGGTTTAGATAATGTCGAAGTGATTGAACTTCCAAGTGACCAACAACCCTATGTCTATCCAATCCTTGCTTCAGGACAAGAAGAACTTCAAAGCTTCATGAACAAGCGGATCAAGGAACTCTACGAGGATGGCACACTTGAAAAATTATCAAAAGAATTCTTTGGCGGCACTTATTTGCCAGATGCCAAGGATATCAAGTAAGTTCTGATTTTCTTTGCCTTAAGCAATTGGAAATAACTTACAACCCTTTCACTAGAAAAAAATATATTTTATAAGGAGATTATCTCATGAAATTGAAAAAATGGTTTGGTGCAACAGCACTCTTAGCTGTAGCAGCATTTGGTTTGGCAGCTTGCTCGTCTTCAACATCAAAAAACGCTAAGTCAGCAGACAGTGCAACAGTGACTGTAAAAGTTGGTGTGATGAGCCTCAGCGATACAGAGGAAGCGCGCTGGGATAAGGTTCAGGAAATCCTTGATAAGGATAAAGCAGGTGTTAAATTGGACTTTACCCAATTTACAGACTATTCTCAACCTAACCAAGCAGTTCGCGATGGTGATGTAGACATCAATGCCTTCCAGCATTACTACTACCTGAAAAACTGGAATAAAGAAAACAATGCTGATTTGGTGTCTGTAGCAGATACATATATCGCACCAATCCGCCTTTACTCTGGTACTAAAGATGGTAAAAACAAATATACTGATGTAAAAGATATTCCAGAAAACGGAAGCATTGCCGTACCAAATGATGCGACAAACGAAAGCCGTGCTTTGAACCTTCTTCAAGCAGCTGGTTTGATCAAGTTAGATGTGGATTCAACTAAACTTGCGACTGTTGCTAACATCAAAGAAAACAAGAAAAACTTGAAAATTTCTGAATTGGATGCTTCTCAAACAGCAGCTTCTCTTACTTCTGTAGATGCAGCGGTTGTCAACAATACCTTCGTTCGTGAAGCTGGTATTGACTACAAGAGCGCTCTTTACAAAGAAAAGACAGATGAAAATTCTAAACTGTGGTACAATCTGATTGCTGCTAAGAAAGATTGGGAAAAATCTGACAAGGCAGATGCCATCAAGAAAATCATCAAGGCTTACCATACTGACGAAGTTAAAAAAGTCATTGAAGAATCTTCAGATGGTATGGATCAACCAGTTTGGTAAGATTTTATAGAAAATAATTGAAGATAGAAAGGGCGGGGAATGGATTTCTCCAGCCCTTTATCTGCTATTAGTTAGAGTTTTTATCAGCGGAGATGACTTAGCAATATTAAAACGCAGAGTTACAGACTTACCTGACAGCAAGTCTTTGCTCTTTCGTGAATCATAGCAGATAATCTTTAAAGAGATGCGATTAGTAGGAGTTACACATGCCTTTCTCAACTGAGAGTGAACAAATTAAAAAGTTTGAAAATGATGAGGTGGCCCAACACTATTTTGAGGTGTTGCGGACTTTGATTTCTAAAAAGTCTATCTTTGCCCAGCAAATTGGGCTCAAGGAGGTAGCTACCTATCTGGGAGAAATTTTCACTGCCGCGGGTGCTAAAGTGATGATTGATGACAGTTACACGGCTCCCTTTGTATTGGCAGAGTTTCAGTCGGACAATCCTGAGGCCAAGACTATCATTTTCTATCACCACTATGATACGGTGCCGGCCGATAATGACCAGCCTTGGACTAACGATCCTTTTACTTTGTCGGTCCACTATGGTGTTATGTATGGTCGCGGGGTCGATGATGACAAGGGCCACATTACTGCGCGTTTGACAGCGGTACGTAAGTATATCCGAGAGCATGGTTCGCTGCCAGTCAATATCATCTTCATGATGGAGGGAGCAGAGGAGTCAGCTTCGACAGACTTGGATAAATATCTGGCCAAGCATAAGAAACATTTGCGGGGAGCAGATTTGCTGGTCTGGGAGCAGGGCACGCGTAATAATCTAGGTCAGTTGGAGATTTCTGGTGGGAATAAGGGCATTGTCACCTTTGATATGTCTGTTCGCAGTGCAGAAGTCGATATCCATTCTAGCTATGGCGGTGTCATTAATTCAGCTTCTTGGTACTTGATGGATGCTATTTCTAGCCTGCGTAGTGTTGACGGTCGGATTTTGGTGGAGGGCATCTATGAGCAAGTACAGGAGCCCAATGAGCGAGAGCTGGCTTTGATTGCCCAGTATGCTCTGAAAACACCAGAAGAGTTGAAAGAAATTTACGGCCTCCAGCTTCCAGTCTTGAAAGAGGACAGGCAGGAATTTCTGCGTCGCTTCTATTTTGAGCCAGCCATTAACATTGAAGGATTCGGTTCAGGCTATCAGGGACAAGGAGTCAAAACCATCCTCCCAGCATATGCATCTGCCAAGATGGAAGTGCGCTTGGTACCAGGCTTAGAGCCCCATGATGTCTTGGACAAGATTCGCAAGCAACTGGACAAAAATGGCTATGATAAGGTAGAATTAACCTATACACTGGGAGAAATGAGCTATCGTAGTGATATGAGTGCCCCTTCTATCCTGAATGTGATTGAACTGGCCAAGGATTTTTATCCAGAGGGCATCTCGGTGCTTCCGACATCGGCAGGAACAGGACCCATGCATACAGTCTTTGAGGCTTTGGAAGTTCCGATGGCTGCTTTTGGCTTGGGAAATGCCAATAGTCGAGATCATGGTGGCGATGAAAATGTCAAGATTGCCGATTATTATACCCATATTGAATTAATCAAGGAGTTAATCAGAAGTTATGAGCAATGAAATTATCAAATTAGACCGTATTGATGTCACTTTTACACAGAAAAATCGTGTCATCAAGGCGGTTGAAGATGTGACCATTCACATCAATCAGGGGGATATTTACGGTATCGTAGGTTATTCTGGTGCCGGAAAGTCAACTTTGGTGCGGGTTATTAACCTTCTGCAGAAGCCATCTGGTGGTCGAATTACTGTAGATGGAACAGTCCTGTATGACAAGGAAAGTGTCCAATTGAATGCGGCTCAACTGCGGGAAAAGCGTAAGGACATTGGCATGATTTTCCAGCATTTCAATCTGATGGCCCAGATGACGGCCAAGGAAAATGTCGCATTTGCCTTGAAGCACTCTTCCCTGTCTGCTGCTGAAAAAGAGGAGAAAGTTCGTAAACTTTTAGAATTGGTTGGTCTGGAAGATCGAGCGGATAATTATCCGTCTCAACTATCTGGTGGTCAGAAGCAGCGCGTGGCGATTGCTAGAGCCTTGGCTAATGATCCGAAAATCTTGATTTCAGATGAAGCGACTTCGGCATTGGATCCTAAAACAACTAAGCAAATTTTGGCCTTGCTTCAGGATTTGAATCAAAAGTTGGGACTGACGATTGTACTGATCACGCACGAAATGCAGATTGTCAAAGATATTGCTAATCGTGTAGCTGTTATGCAGAATGGGAAATTGATCGAGGAAGGCTCGGTTTTGGATATCTTTACCAATCCACAGAATGAATTGACCCAAGACTTTATCACAACGGCAACAGGTATCACTGAAGCGATGGTTAAAATCAATCAACAGAAGATTGTGCAAGATTTGCCAGCGGATTCTGTCTTGGCGCATTTGAAGTATGCTGGTACGGTGACAGATACAGCCATTATCAACGATATTTACAAGCAGTATCAAGTTTCAGCCAATATTTTACATGCTAACATTGAGATTTTAGACAATGTGCCTGTCGGGGAGATGGTAGTCATTTTGTCAGGAAATGCAGAAAATCTTGCGTCTGCTCAAAGCAATTTACAAGCTGCTGGCGTAGAATTAAAGGTGCTTAAGGGAGGAATTTAGATTGATAGACTTGATTAAAACATTTTTGCCCAATGTCTATAAGATGGGCTGGGCTGGTCAGGCTGGCTGGGGAACAGCGATTTATCTGACCCTTTATATGACGATTATTTCCTTCCTGATCGGTGGGATTCTAGGCTTGATCGCTGGACTTTTCCTGGTATTGACAGCGCCAGGCGGTATTTTAGAAAATAAAACAGCCTTTTTCATCTTGGACAAGGTCACATCCATCTTTCGGGCAATTCCCTTTATCATTCTCCTAGCTTTGATCAATCCTTTCACACGGATGATTGTGGGGACAGGGATTGGGCCAACAGCAGCTTTGGTGCCACTATCTTTGGCGGTCTTCCCTTTCTTTGCCCGTCAGGTGCAGGTGGTTCTATCAGAGTTAGATCGCGGTGTGATTGAAGCAGCGCAGGCAGTTGGAGCTAACTCATGGGATATCATCGGTGTTTACCTGCGTGAAGGCTTACCAGACTTGATTCGGGTGACAACAGTGACCCTAATCTCGCTAGTAGGTGAAACGGCTATGGCGGGAGCGATCGGTGCAGGCGGCCTTGGGAACGTAGCGATTGCCTACGGTTATCAACGTTTCAACCAAGACGTGACCATTTTAGCGACTGTTTTGCTCTTACTTCTTATCTTCTTTATCCAGTTTCTGGGAGATTTCCTAACTAGAAAGATCAGTCATCGCTAGACAGAGAGTGGGACAGAAATCGGTAATTCGTTAGAATTCGATTTCGTCGTCCCACCTCCGCACAGTTGAGTAGGGCTCTATTACGCTGATGAAATCAGCGTAATAGAACCCACTCAACCACTGCGTCTTGCTCGACAATCCAAAGACAATTTAGAGGCTAGGACTTTTGTCCCAGCCTCCTTTTGTCAACTATCATCCTTTGAAAAGTCTGAAAATTTAATTTACATTCTATTTTCATAATGCTATAATAAATAAAGCTAAGTATAGAAAAATAGCATAATACATTACTTCTTGGCAGTGCTGGATTTTGCCCATGACGAGGAAAGTTGCTTTAATAAACAACTAGTTTTCCTAGGAAGAAAGCTTATCAAGGATGCTAGATCTACAAACCTTGCTAAAACTTCCTCCTGCAGGAAGGATGGCAAAGCATGAAATGCGCATTTGCACGTATCAAGGATGTAGCTATCAATAGTTTTATGAAGTTTTAACTTCACAATTAGAAAGGATTCAATAATGACATCGTTAACACTGAAAGAGTTGAAATGGACGGGAGTTTTTGCTCTGCTCTACTTTCTCTGTGTCGGACTAGGAGTACTAGTAGGGCACTTTTTTGACAATGCTGGCAATATGCTCTATGCTCCAGTCTTTGCTGCAGTTTTTGGTGGAAGCGTTTATATGTTGCTGCAAAGCAAGATTAAAAAATTTGGAGCGATCAGCTTAGTAGGCCTAATAATGGGAGGTTTTTTCCTCCTGTCTGGTCATTTTATGATTGCTGGTTTGCCGGGCTTGGTGTTCGGTCTCTTGGCGGACACGATTGCAGGCTTGGGCAAATACAAAAATAAATTCTGGAATCTGCTTTCTTTTGTTTGTTTCTCTTTTGTCAATTCGGGCCCTATTATCCTCATGTGGCTAGCGCGGCGAGCTTATATTGATAGCTTGGTGGCTCGTGGTAAGACAGCAGAATACATCAATCGGATTTTGCTGCCGTTGGATTTCCCGACCATTGCTAGTTTTATCGTGATGGTAGTGGCAGGTGCTTTAATCGGTGGCCTGCTGGGCCAATATCTGGTAAAGAAACGCAGTGAAAAAGCTGATTTTCAGTCATAAAAAGTTAAGCAAGACGACAGCTGCCGGACTTTCCTATCTTAGCTTGCTCAAGGAATTGTTCTGGCATAAGTTTGATCCAGAAAAAAACTAGCTTGCATGCTATATCTTTGAGAAATAGACGGTTATAAAAAAAATCTATGCCTCCAGCTCTAGCGAAAAGAGCCTAATTTTGGTAAGATTAGAAGACTTGGAGAATATCAGGCTTAGGGCCTGGGAGGATTAAGATGAACAACATATTAGTGCTGCAGTCGGACTTCGGTCTGGTAGATGGAGCAGTGTCGGCTATGATTGGAGTGGCTTTGGAGGAATCACCAACGCTGAAAATCCATCATTTGACCCATGACATCACCCCTTACAATATTTTTGAGGGCAGTTACCGTCTCTTTCAGACAGTAGATTACTGGCCAGAGGGAACGACCTTTGTCTCGGTCGTAGATCCGGGAGTGGGTTCCAAGCGGAAAAGCGTGGTTGCTAAGACCAGTAAAAATCAATATATCGTGACACCTGATAATGGTACTCTGTCCTTTATCAAAAAGCATGTCGGTATCGTAGCTATTCGTGAGATTTCAGAGGTGGAAAATCGTCGCAAGAATACCGAGCATTCTTATACCTTCCACGGGCGAGATGTCTATGCCTACACAGGTGCCAAGCTGGCTAGCGGCCATATTAGTTTTGAGGAAGTTGGCCCAGAGCTGAGTGTCGAAGAAATTGTCGAAATCCCTGTTGTGGAGACGAGACTAGCAGATAATTTGGTCAGCGGAGCTATTGACATTTTGGATGTTCGCTTTGGCTCCCTTTGGACTTCGATTACGCGCGAGGAGTTCTGCACCTTGGAGCCAAGCTTTGGTGACCGTTTCGAAGTTACTATTTACAACAATGATATGTTGGTTTATCAAAACCAAGTGACCTATGGCAAGTCCTTTGCGGATGTCCGCATTGGTCAGCCAATTTTATACATCAATTCCCTCTATCGGGTGGGCTTGGCTATCAACCAAGGTTCCTTTGCCAAGGCCTATAATGTTGGTGTTGGTGCTCAATGGCATATTGAGATTAAACGTATAGAAAATTAAAGGAGAACATTATGAAAAAGAAATTGTTAGATACAAAGTTTACTATTAAAGAAGTTGTTGCAACGGGGATTGGAGCTGCACTTTTTGTAGTTATCGGAATGATTAGCATTCCAACACCTGTCCCAAATACCAGTATTCAGCTGCAATATGCGGTTCAGGCCCTCTTCAGTGTCGTTTTTGGCCCCTTTGTCGGCTTCCTGATGGGCTTGATTGGCCACGTTATCAAAGACGCTATGGCTGGCTACGGTCTCTGGTGGTCATGGATCATCGCTAGTGCCTTCTTTGGTTTCATTCTTGGTTTGTTTAAAAATCGCATCCGTGCAGCAGAAGGTGTTTTTGAAGTGAAGGACATCGTCAACTTCAATATCTTCCAGCTTTTGGCCAATGCTTTTGTCTGGCTCTTGGTCGCTCCGATTGGAGACATTTTGATTTATAGCGAGCCGGTCAATAAGGTCTTTGTGCAAGGCTTTGTGGCAACTCTGTCCAATGGAGTGACAGTTGCCGTAGCAGGAACCTTGCTCTTACTTGCCTACGCCCGTACTCAGACTCGCTCAGGCAGCCTTAAGAAAGATTAATCAAACTAGATTTTACAAGATTGGGAAAGTCCCAATCTTTTTTTGTACAAAATAAAAAACAAAATGTAATTTATATATTGCATTATTTAAAATATATTGTATAATGAACTTATGAAGATGAAAGGAACGCAGATATGAATAAAAAAGTGAATGCTCAGTTTATTTGTCTTGTATCGGCGACAATTCTACTAATTGTGGGCATGATTCAGGAAAATCAAACCTTTATCATAATCGCTTGTGCTGATGTCGCCCTTGGCTCTACTTTCTACGCCATAGGCGGGCAAAAGAAATACGAAAAGGATGGTGGCCATGGCAAAAAATCTTAGGTTAAAAATGGCAAGGGTTGAGCATGACATGACTCAAGGCGACTTGGCTGATGCTATCGGTGTGACCCGTCAGACCATTGGCCTGATTGAGGCAGGCAAGTACAATCCCAGTCTTAGTCTATGCTTGGCCATTTGCAAATGCCTCAATAAAACGCTGGATCAGTTGTTTTGGGAAGAATAGGAAGAAAGTGAGAAAGAAAATGAAGGACAAACCACAAAAAGTCTATACAGACGAGCGGACTTTACAACTTGAGCGAAAATTAGGAAATGAAATAGCTTTTTTTGCGATCATCTTGCTCCTTATCTCTATTTTTATCAAAATCATGATTTGGCATGTGCCAGTAGAAGGCTACTTACCAGAAATCTTGATTATTTTAGGGATGGAGCTATATGCAGGAATTAGGAGCTGGCAGTTGGGACTTGATATCAGACGCGACAAGCCATCTATTGGGCATAGGAGTTTCAGAAGTCGTTTGGCCAATGGAGCTATCTTAGCGATTGTAATCGTGGCTGTTCAGATGTGGAGTGGAAATTCAGCTCTTCGACCATTCTTTCGCCATCATCCAATTTTGCAATTTATTTTTATTTTAGCTTTGATAACTGCCTTTTCTAGTATATTTGATCAGTTGGTCGATCATTTTTATCAGAAGAGACAGGTTTTATTGGACCAAGAACTAGAAAATGATGAGAATTAGAATCAATGAATCTTTAACTTATAAATAAGAAAGTGAGAAAGAAAATGAAGAAGCAGCCTGTTATAAAAGATGAACGAACAGAGAAATTGGACGGCAAAGTTGCGGGAGAACTGGTGCTAGGAATGTTCCTCTTCTTAGCTATCTCTGTATTTTTCAAAGCCTATGTCCTCCATCTAAGCTTACTAGCCTATCTGCCAGAGGGTATTCTGCTTACTCTAGTAGGTCTATATGCCTTGCTTCGTCGCGTAAGCCTAGGGATTGATGTTGGTGATATGGTGAGAGAGGAAAAATGGCCAGAGCGTTTTGGCGGTGGCATTGTCTTCGTTCTCATCCTTATAGGCATTGATTTCTTTGGTCAGCGGGAAAATCTGACTAGCATGTTGAGCCTTTTGTATCTGCTCAAGCTGGCTCTTGCAATGATACTGTTTATGCTTGGGAGCTTGACCATGGACAAGATCAGTCTTTACCTAAACGGCAAAGGTCAGGCAAAGCTCGATCAGGAATTGGAGGATAAAGAATGACTTGGTGGAAACGATTGATCTGGGTTGGCTGCGCTTTTTTAGCCTTGGCCTTGTATATCCTCCCTATGCTGTTTAAGCAGCTAGCAATAACTTATCAATTTCCCAAACAATGGACCATTGGTCTTGGGATTTTGCTGATAATCCTCATTTTACTGGTATTTGTCGCGGTAGCAAAGAAGACTGGCATCCTATCTCCATCTGGAAAAATTTTTCAAAAAGGAGACGGGAAGCGAATTGCTCTAGGTCTCTTAGGCATGTTGCTCATATCTGTCCTTGGGACGGTATTGCTCCGATGGCTGCATGGCGAGGTGACAACGGCTAATCAGGCATCTTTGATGGAGGAGTTCCGAAGAGGAGATATCATTTTATTATCCATCATGCTTGGAGTTTTAGCGCCTATCGCAGAAGAAATTATTTTCCGTGGCATCATTCCTCAAAAAATCTTTAAAGGCTATGAAAGCTGGGGCTATATCATAGGCGGACTGCTCTTTGCGCTTTTTCATGGCCCAACCAATATCATGTCTTTTGTGATTTATGGTGGTGCCTCTGTGATTTTGACCTTGCTGGCTTATCGAACTCGGCGCTTGGAAGTCAGTATTGCAGTTCACATGATCAATAACGGACTTCCTGCCATTCTTATGTTGTTAATCCCTATTTTTGGGGTAGAAGTATAGGAGTTTGAAATGAAAATAAAACTTATTAAACGTCAAATCTTAGACGAACGCGAAGAACAACTGGTCAACAAGGCTGGTATGGAGAGTTTCAGTCTCATGCTATGTGGCAGTTTAGCTTTATATATGGGTTCTGTAGCAATGAATGGGGGAGTCGTTCACTATCAGCCCTTCTTGCTTCTGATTCTCATCAGCAGTTTTTATTTCATGTGTCGCACTCAGTATCTGGGAGCTAATTATTACAATAGTTTCAGTCTGACTATCTGGGGTGTGCTGGCTACGACAGGATTTCTGACCCTTTTGATCGCCTGCCAGAATTTTCAGCTCAATCATGCTATTTATCATAACAGTGTTTTTCACCCTATGTTCCTATTTGTTATTTTAATTACTTTTGTCATTCACTTTCCCTTCATGCTGCTGGTCAATATTCTCTTAGAGACCCTCAGCAAGTGGCAGAAGAAGCGCTTTGAAAAGTATTTGGAAGAATTGGAGAAAGAGGGCTAAGCTGCTTTTCTGCATAGAAATTCCAGCTCTGCTATTTTCCAAACAAATTTTTTGCCCAGTTTTTTCAATCAGGTTATAATAAATAGATGAATTAAAAAATTCAGAAAATTTATAGAGAAATGAGAGTTGAAATCTTATGGCAAAAGATATTCGCGTCCTACTTTACTACAAATATGTTCCAATTGAGAATGCTGAGAAATTTGCAGCTGATCACCTGGCCTTCTGTAAATCTATCGGTCTGAAAGGCCGTATCCTGGTGGCAGATGAAGGAATCAATGGAACGGTTTCTGGTGATTATGAAACAACTCAAAAATACATGGATTATGTGCACAGCCTTCCGGGCATGGAAGACCTTTGGTTCAAGATTGACGAAGAAAATGAGCAAGCCTTCAAAAAAATGTTTGTTCGCTACAAGAAAGAAATCGTGCACTTGGGCTTGGAAGACAATGATTTTGACAACGACATTAACCCGCTGGAGACGACAGGAGCTTACTTGTCACCAAAAGAGTTCAAAGAAGCCCTTCTTGATGAAGACACTGTTGTCCTAGACACACGTAACGATTACGAGTACGACCTAGGACATTTCCGTGGAGCTATCCGTCCAGACATCCGCAACTTCCGTGAGTTGCCGCAATGGGTTCGTGATAATAAAGAGAAGTTCATGGACAAGCGCGTGGTTGTTTACTGTACAGGTGGTGTTCGCTGTGAGAAATTCTCAGGCTGGATGGTGCGTGAAGGCTACAAGGATGTCGGTCAATTGCATGGAGGAATCGCAACTTACGGCAAGGATCCTGAAGTTCAAGGTGAGCTTTGGGATGGCAAGATGTATGTCTTTGATGAGCGTATCTCCGTTGATATCAACCATGTCGATCCAGTCGTGATTGGGAAAGACTGGTTTGACGGTACTCCTTGTGAGCGCTATGTCAACTGTGGCAATCCAGAGTGTAACCGCCGCATCCTGACTTCAGAAGAAAATGAAGACAAGTACCTCCGTGGCTGTTCTCATGAATGCCGCGTTCACCCTCGCAACCGCTATGTGACTGAAAACGGTCTGAGCCAAGCAGAAGTGGTGGAACGTTTGGCTGCGATTGGAGAAAGCTTGGAAACATTGGTAGTTCAGTAATTTAATCGTGAAGATAAAAAACTTTAGACGGATAGTGTCTAAAGTTTTTTCATTATTTATTTGCAGCTTAGCTTTTCTTTATTCAGGTTTCGATGTTTTGTCCCTTCTTTTTGATGTGATATAATGGGCTTAAATAAATGGGAAAGGAGCAAGTCTATGTCTAAAGCTATCATGGAAGAAGTGGCAGCCTATCTGCGTCAGCATTCAGATCAAGAGCTGAGTCTGACCGATTTGGCTCAGCATTTCCACTATAGCCCTTCCCATCTATCCAGAACTTTCAAGAAAAAGATGGGCTTTTCTATCAAGCAATATGTGGAAGCTCTTAAGATGGAAAAAGGTATTCAGGAGATTGTGGAAGGTCGGCAAAATGTGACTGAGACCTCCATGGAAGCTGGTTATGATAGTCTAGGCAGTTTTTCTAATACTTTTAAGCGGCATACTGGACTTTCGCCTAAAAAATACTATCAAGAATCAACCAAGGCTTATGATTTTATGGTCAAACAGCTGGATGAGAAGGGAGCTTTATTGCATCAGGATCCCGACTGTAAAAGTGGCAATCGCTTGACCGTGGCGCTATCTTATCCTGAGGGGTATGAACCACGCATTAGCTGTGTCGGGCTTTTTAAAACCCGCATTCCCAAAGAAGAGCCGGTTATCGGAGTAGCACTAAGTCAGGAGAGCCGGTTTACTTTTGAAAATGTACCCGATGGTCACTACTATCTTTTGGCCTGTGAATTGCTGGAGGATTTACACCTAACTAAAAACTATGTCTTGAAGCATAACTTTCGCTGGGGCAGCGATGAGCCTTTCGCTTTTTCAGGCGATAGCATCTATCAGGAGGAAATCAGCATGCGCAGGCCTTTGCCCAGCGATCCACCTATTACAGTTAATCTTCCAGTTTTAATCATGCGTTCCCTAGCCAAACAAGCGCAATTGAGAATAAGAAAAATTTTATCCTAATTGATAAACTGATACTAGAGATTTATTCTCAGATATAAAAAATTGGAGGAACAATAATGAAATTAGACGTGTTTTTAAGTTTTAATGGTCAGGCCGAAGAAGCTTTTCGTTTCTATGCAGATCTTTTTCAGACAGAGATAAAGGGACTTGTCCGAGCCAGTGAGATGATGGACCCAGCAAACCTTCCTGCAGAAAAACGGGATAAGCTTGCCTGGATTGCCTTAGATACGGAAAACTTAACCCTGAATGGTGAAGATGTAGGTGTTTTTAATGACCTATCTATTCCTAGCAATCATCAGCCTAATCAATGGTTGGTTCTGAGTCCAGATAGTAGAGAAGAAGCCGATGAATTCTTGACTAAGCTTACTGAAGGTGGACGGATTCTCTATACTCTAGAGAATCAAGCTTTTGCTAAGTTTTATGCCCGCTTGATTGACCGTTTTGGTATCGGCTGGGATGTGATGATGAAATAGGGGAGAGCGATGGCATATAGTAAATCTTTAGCTCAACAGATTCGTACCATTTTAGCTACTGAACTTCCCCCTCATGTTTTTGAAGAAGAGGTAGAAGAGAAGAAGATGTTTGGTGGATTGGCTTTTATGATCCGAGGCAAGATGTCTGTTACTGTGAGTTCGAGAGGTCAAGAGCTTGTCATGGTCCGCATCGGTAAGGAAATGGAAAAGCAGGTCCTACCTAAAAATGGTACCAGTGTCACAGTGATGAAAGGCAGGCTTTATCGTGGTTATATTGATTTAGATGTCGAGGGACAAAAGGAACTGTCTTACTGGATCAAGCTAGCCTTGGCCTACAATCAGGAGCTGACGCAGCATGATAAAAAGTAAGAATTGCTCAGAATGAGTTTTGCTTTCTTAGAAATTCAAATATATTCTCAGAATCTGTATTGATGAAGCTTTCAGTCGGAAAGACTCTTCATGGATACAGTTTTTTCGTATTTTGTTGCACAGATTTTATGCCAATGCCAGAGTTCGTTTTGTAGAAGGAGCATGTTTTAGAAGTATGGGAGCAAAGGTGGTTTATAACCACACTGAGTTTGGATTTTAATTCTTTAGAACAGAAGTACTCAGCGTATATACACGTTGGTTTAGATAGAAATACTAGATAATTAAGCACCTACAAACTTTTCTGAAAAATTCTAGATGTGCACCGTAATTATTGGAATTCAGAAATTCAATTTTTTGAAACATGAAGACATTATATCTAAGGTGCTTGGTGGAAATCAGAGATTATGATTTAATAGTCAATATGATGAGTATCTCTTTTTTGTTTTGAAATGCGCTCTTGAACCCATCCTTGCTATAGAGTCTGCCTATATCCTTGGCTAGCTAGAAAATATGCTGGTGATAGTCAGTAGACAGCCTTTTTATGATACAATAGTAGGATAGAGTCAGTGGACATTAGCTGGCTATTTCATGCTAAAGAAAGGGACAAAACAAGTCGATGATTCTTGAAGAGTTTGACCAAAATCGTAAGGCCATCATCAATCCAGAGGATTTGATAGAGCCTATTGAAGGCTTTCCGCAAACGGCAGTGTCCTGCTTTGCTCGGGAGACCTTTGCCCGAATGCTGGCGGATTTTGACCATGAGTTGATTACGACGACATCCATGGCCAACATTGAAATTCCTATATATCGGGTCTTTGCGGATGGACAGGAACTAGCTCTTTTTAATGCACCAGTTGGGGCTTCTGCTTGTGTGGCTATTCTGGAGGATTTGATTGCTTTTGGTATGAGAAAGCTGGTTCTCTTTGGGACTTGTGGTGTGCTGGACGAAGACATCAAAAAAACATCCGTTATTATTCCGACAGCAGCTTTGCGTGATGAGGGGACTAGCTATCATTACCAGCCGGCTAGTTCGGAGATCGTAGTCAATGTCGGCTCGCAGGATTTTCTCTTGAAATTCCTTGAACAGCGAGGGATTTCCCATAGTTTGGGCAAGGTTTGGACGACCGACGGTATTTTCCGAGAGACTGCGGACAAGCTGCGCAGGCGAAAAGAGGCAGGAGCTATCTGTGTGGATATGGAGTGCTCGGCTGTAGCGGCTCTGGCGGCCTTTCGTGGCGTTCAAATTTGCCAGTTCTTTTATGCGGCGGATCATCTGTCTGAGGAGGCTTGGGACATGCGCAATCTGGCTAATCATGCGGACTTAGACGAGAAAGACAAGGTGGCCAATCTGGCGATTCAGATCGCTTTGGCCTTATAGAAAAACATGAAAAAACCAATTATTCAATTTGAAGATTTTAGTTTTCAATACCAGGCTCAGTCGGAGCCGACTTTGAAGCATATCAATCTGACCATTTATGAAGGGGAAAAGGTTCTTCTGATTGGACCGTCTGGCTCTGGTAAGTCAACCTTGGGTCAGTGTTTAAACGGCATTATTCCCAATATTTACAAGGGTCAGGCCAGTGGCCAACTCTTGATTAAGGGGCAGCCAGCCTTTGATAGCAGTATTTATGACAAGTCCAATCTTGTTAGCACGGTCTTGCAGGACACAGATGGGCAGTTTATCGGACTCAGTGTGGCAGAGGATCTGGCCTTTGCTCTGGAAAATGATATGGTGGACTTGCCCTTGATGCGGGAGAAGGTTCTGCGTTGGGCCAAGCAGCTAGACCTAGAGCAGCTTTTGGACCATCGTCCTCAAGACTTGTCTGGCGGGCAGAAGCAGCGGGTCAGTCTGGCGGGTGTCTTGATTGATGAGAGTCCAATTTTGCTGTTTGATGAGCCTTTGGCCAATCTCGATCCCAAGTCTGGTCAGGACACGATTGACTTGATTGATCAGATTCATAGAGCAGCTGCCACCACGACCATCATCATCGAGCACCGCTTGGAAGATGTACTTTATCGACCTGTTGACCGAGTTGTCCTTGTCAATGATGGGCAAATCCTCTTTAACGGTGCGCCGGATGATCTGCTCAAGACGGACCTCTTAGCAGAAAATGGGATTCGAGAACCTCTCTATATTACGGCCTTGCGGCAGCTTGGTTTTGATGTGACGAGGGTGGCTCATCTGGCTGATTTGACCAAGCTGGAACTTACAGGACTTTCGCAGAATCTGACCGAGCAAAAAACAGAGCAGGTTGACAGTAGGCACGAAGCCCTTTTAGAACTTGACCATGTTTCCTTTGCCTATCAGAGCGATCGACCTATTTTGCGGGATATCAGTCTGAAAATTTTTAAGGGTGAGCGGATAGCGATCGTTGGGAAAAATGGTGCTGGCAAGTCCACTCTAGCAAAGGCTCTCTGTCGTTTTGTTGATACAGAAGGGGAGTATCATTGGCAGGGACAGGATATCAAGGGCGACTCTATCAAGGAGCGGGCGGAGCGGATTGGCTATGTCTTGCAAAATCCCAATCAGATGATTTCGACCACCATGATTTTTGATGAAGTGGCTCTAGGACTGCGATTGCGTGGTTTGTCAGAAGCAGAGATTGAAGAAAGAGTTCATGCTGTTCTCAAAACTTGCGGTCTCTATGAATTTCGCAGTTGGCCGATTTCAGCTCTATCTTTTGGTCAGAAGAAGCGGGTGACCATTGCGTCTATTTTGGTGCTAAATCCAGAGATTATCCTTTTGGATGAGCCGACAGCTGGTCAGGATCAGCGCCACTATACAGAAATGATGGACTTTCTCGATGAGCTAAACCAGCAGGGGCACACGATTATCATGATTACCCATGATATGCAGCTCATGCTGGATTATTCTGATCGGGCCATTGTGGTGGTGGACGGCCAGATTTTAGCAGACCAGTCGCCTGCTCAGGTTTTGTCCAATCATGAGTTGATTGCAGCGGCCAATTTAAAGGAAACATCGATTTTTAGCTTAGCTGAAAAGCTGGAAGTGGATCCGCTAGCTCTGACTCGATTTTACATGCGAAAAAAGGAGGAAAGTCATGTTTAATCAACAAAAATTGATTGGCTATCATGCCGGAAAGACTTTTCTCCATGGTCTGTCTGGTGCCAGCAAACTTATCTTTTTTATCTTGGTTTCGGTGGCAGCCATGATGAGCTACGATACGCGTTTCCTCCTTCTTGTGGCTCTGGCTTCCCTGATTTTATTTCGAGTGTCTGAGATTCGGCTGAAAGATATTTCTTTCGTTCTAGCTTTTGCGGGAACCTTTGCAGCGTTGAATATTCTCATGGTCTATCTCTTTGCTCCTCAGTATGGGGTGGAGATTTATGGAGCCAAGGATTTGCTCTGGACAGGATGGGGAGCTTATAATCTCACGCTTCAGGAGCTCTTTTATCTCTTGAATCTTTTGCTCAAGTATTTCTCAACGATTCCCCTAGCGGTGATTTTTCTCATGACCACCCATCCCAGTCAATTTGCTTCCAGTCTGAATCAAATCGGCCTTTCTTATAAGATTGCCTATGCGGTCAGTCTGACCCTGCGTTATATTCCAGATTTACAGGAGGAATTTTACCTCATCAAGATGTCTCAAGAGGCACGTGGACAAGAATTATCCAAAAAGGCTCCCCTCAGCAAACGGGTCAAGGGCAATCTGCAAATCGTCATTCCCCTGATCTTCAGTTCGCTCGAGCGAATCAATACGATCGCAACGGCCATGGAGTTGCGCCGCTTTGGGAAAAATAAAAAGCGGACCTGGTATACCCAGCAAGCCTTCGGAAAACTAGACAAACTTGTAATCCTGGTGTCTGTCCTTCTACTAGCCCTCAGCCTTCTTCTTTTCGTTGTCAATCAAGGACGCTTTTATAATCCTTGGGCATAGGCTAAAGGTGGAAAACGAGCCATGTTTGTATTGAGAGGATCAATTGGTGCAAGAAAAAATAAATGTTGAATTTTATAAGGAATTACTTTTTCCTGTTTTTTGTGGTCTAGGAGCTTTCGTTTTGCTCTTGGCTTTGTCACAGACAGATGAAGTCGGGGGGAGAATGACCCTGATTTCAATCATCTTGCTAATAGGGATGAGTGGTCTCTTTACTTGCCTTGCTATAGTCAATAGAGAAAAGAGTTTGCGACGCTGTTAAGAACTTTACTCTCACTTTCCAGAGCTTGAAAAGGATTTTCAACTGATTTATAGTGACTCTCGTTATGCGCGTGAAAGTCTATCTCTCTATCTTTACAAGGATGCCATCATACGGGTGGATACTTATTTCCAATTTCTCAGGCTTTCTGATTTAGCTGATGTGACCATTAAGATTGAGGAAGTGGAAGAAACAAGGTATGTAAAAATTCATCACCTGTATCTGTATTACAATCCAATGAGTTCTAACAAAGATATTCGTCTGGCTTTTGGGCCTTATACGGATCAAAAATATATTGACTTATTACAATTTTTAGATGTGATAAATCAAGTTGCTCCTTGGATTCGAATCTATAATGAGGCTGTGGAAAAATAGCATGGTCTAACAAATATAAAAAATCAGATGAATTTAACAGGCCTCCCAAAGAGTTAGACACAAAAAATCTAACTNTTNGGGAGGCCTGTTAAAGTAGAATACTTTTTGTTTGATTCAATGGACTTTACTCGTTTTCAGTTATCACAAAATTTTGTTGGTAATTTTGCTGCTCTTGATAGGGATTTTGGATAAATTGCTGATCTTGGTAGTCTATATTATTATAGGAATTATTGCTAACGGGTTCATATTTTGTAGGCTGACAATAAAAAATAAATAGAATAAAACGACCAAAAAATGGGACCAAGTGCAAAAAGAGAAGAGCCCAATGATAGCCACCATCTCGCAATCGTCGAACTTGAATGGCGAGAGAGGGAAGCAGAATTGCAATGTAATAGACAACCATCAGGCCAGCAAAGGTGGTAGATAAGGCTCCTCCAGTCTCAGAGTTCAAAACTGACTTAATCAGAAGAAAAGTACAAGGTATTAGTACCAATACTAAAAAATGGCAGAGAATTGGCCACCAATATTCTGGGCGAGTTGAGCGACTGGTGAAATCCACATAGCCCTTCCAAAATTTTTTATATGCATCAATCATGTAGTAATCTCCTTAAATATTTTTTATATAGTCTACTATAATTTAGCAAGAATTGGCAAGTTTTGGGGAAATAGCGATCTTTGGCCAGAACAAAATAGATGGCTAAATCAAGGTGTTTTATTATAGCCCTAGAAAAGAATTATGAACAAACTAAGAAGATCGTTTCTCAACCGATTTGATGAATAGAGCTGTTCTTTACTATTACTATCGTCGAAAGAAACTATGGAATAAAACCTATCGTCCTTATTTATTTTAAGAGAAGAACGTCTAAAATCAATGTCAGGTCCCCTCTTTCAATCGCTAGGAAATATGATATAATGAAGTGTTATCAAAAAAGGTTTCATTAGCCTTGAAAGGATTAAAAAATGACTACAAAACAACCGTTTTATATTACGACACCTATTTACTACCCGTCTGGCAAGCTCCACATTGGGTCTGCCTATACGACCATTGCCTGTGATGTCTTGGCTCGCTACAAGCGCCTCATGGGCTATGACGTTTTCTATCTGACTGGTCTTGATGAGCACGGTCAAAAAATCCAGCAAAAAGCTGAGGAAGCTGGGATCAGCCCACAAGCTTATGTCGATGGCATGGTGGTTGGCGTTAAGGAGCTCTGGCAGCTCTTAGATATTTCTTACGATAAATTTATCCGAACGACCGATAACTACCATGAAAAGGTTGTAGCGGATGTCTTTGAAAAACTCTTGGCTCAAGATGATATCTACTTGGGTGAATATTCAGGTTGGTATTCTGTATCTGATGAGGAATTTTTCACCGAAAGCCAGTTGGCCGAAGTTTTCCGTGATGAAGCTGGAAATGTAACGGGCGGAATTGCGCCATCTGGACATGAAGTGGAATGGGTATCAGAAGAGTCTTACTTCCTTCGTCTAAGCAAGTACCAAGATCGCTTGGTAGAATTTTTCAAATCACAGCCCAACTTCATTACTCCAGACGGTCGTCTCAATGAAATGCTGAAAAACTTCATCGAGCCAGGCTTGGAAGACTTGGCCGTCTCTCGGACGACCTTTACTTGGGGCGTGCCTGTGCCATCAAATCCTAAACACGTGGTCTATGTTTGGATTGATGCCCTGCTCAACTATGCGACTGCTCTTGGCTACGGTCAGGATGATCATGTTAACTATGATAAATTCTGGAATGGCACTGTCTTCCACATGGTGGGCAAGGACATTCTGCGTTTCCACTCTATCTACTGGCCAATCCTGCTCATGATGCTGGATATTAAGTTGCCTGATCGCTTGATTGCTCACGGTTGGTTTGTTATGAAGGATGGCAAGATGTCCAAGTCCAAGGGCAATGTGGTCTATCCTGAAATGCTGGTAGAACGCTATGGTTTGGATGCATTACGCTATTACCTCATGCGTAGCCTTCCAGTTGGTTCAGACGGAACCTTTACTCCTGAAGATTATGTAGGTCGTATCAACTACGAGTTGGCCAATGACCTTGGAAACTTGCTCAACCGTACCGTTTCTATGATTAACAAGTACTTTGACGGTCAAGTGCCAGCCTATGAAGAAAATGTGACAGACTTTGACGGAGCTCTGGCTCAAGTGGCAGCTGAATCTATCACTGACTACTATAAACACATGGATGCAGTGGACTACCCACGCGCGCTGGAAGCAGTCTGGACGCTCATCTCCCGCACTAATAAATATATCGATGAAACTGCTCCTTGGGTTTTGGCTAAGGATGAAGGCAAGGTCAAAGAACTGGCAGCAGTCATGAGTCACTTGGCAGCGAGCCTTCGTGTTGTGGCGCATATGATTGAGCCTTTCATGATGGAAACCAGCAAGGCTGTCCTCAGTCAACTCGGCTTGCCTCAAGCAGTTTCACTGGAAAATCTAGCTATTGACCAGCTCCCAGCAGGTCTGACAGTTGTAGAAAAAGGAACGCCAATCTTCCCTCGTCTGGATATGGAAGAAGAAATTGCCTATATCAAGGAACAAATGGAAGGCAACAAACCTGCGGTTGAAAAAGAATGGAAGCCCGAAGAAGTGGAGCTTAAACTTAACCGCAAGGAAATCAAATTTGACGACTTTGATAAGGTAGAAATCCGTGTCGCAGAAGTCAAAGAAGTTTCTAAGGTTGAAGGCTCTGATAAGCTGCTCCAATTCCGCTTGGATGCAGGAGACGGCGAAGACCGCCAAATCCTCTCTGGTATTGCCAAATACTATCCAAACGAGCAAGAACTGGTCGGTAAAAAAGTCCAAATCGTAGCCAACCTCAAACCGCGCAAAATGATGGGCCGCATTAGTCAAGGTATGATCCTCTCAGCCGAGCATGGCGACCAACTGACTCTCCTAACTGTGGATGAGAAAGTCCCAAATGGAAGTTTGATTGGGTAGAGAATTTTATTGAGAGTTAGTTTACTATTTGGTAAAAAATAGAACATAGGAATAACCTCCCAGACGGAAAGTTTGGGAGGTTTTGGGAACGTAGATAATTGGTTTGTTTAATATGTAAAGTAAGTATTGATATACCAGTCAATACGATATTAATAAAAATCAATTGTTAAATTATTACAAATTGAAAAGGAATAAGAATGTCTAAAGAGAAAATAGCAAAAATAATTGATGAAGTGAAAAAAGATTATTCCGATATTGGTTGGATTCCAATTGAGAAAGACTTTCATCCACGATCTAAAAATAAGAGAAGATATTTAATTGATAATGAGAAGAAAAAGTTAAAAGAATCATATTATCAAAAAAGGTACTATATGATGAACGGCATTATTGGTATAGAAGATTATATAGTTATCACGGAGCTTACCAGTGAGCCTGTAGGTAATATAGAATTTACGAAAGGTCGCATAGAAGATAAATCGAAAAAGGATAAAGAAAATCAATTTAAGACATATGAATCAATTTAATACATATATAAAAGACAAGAAATCATCTTTTGAAATAGAACAAGATTTTTTCACTTCACATATATTTAAAGTGATTGATGACGATGGGAATGAATTGTTAGATGAGATTCAAGAGTTTCTAAAAAAGTTAGAAGAAAAGAGTAATAAACCTATGGAAAGTGATGAGGAAGAGAAAATGAGCTCAAAAAAAGAAAACTCAGAGTATAAATTACCATCAGTCAATACAATCCTTTATGGTCCTCCAGGAACTGGTAAAACTTACAATTCTATCAAATACGCAGTTGACATAATTGATGAAGATTTTAACAGAGATGGGTCGAATAATGATAATTATGTCGGATATATTTCAAATTATAATAAATTAAAAGCTGCTGGTCAAATTGCATTTACAACTTTCCACCAGTCTTACGGTTATGAGGAGTTTATTGAGGGGATTAAGCCGTTTTTAGGAAAAAGAGGTGTGAGAAGAGGGAGAAGTGATCTAAACTATAAAATTTCAGATGGGGTTTTCAAAGAGTTTTGNAAAAGAGCTGCTAGTGATAAGAGTAATAACTACGTTTTTATTATTGATGAAATCAATCGTGGGAATATTTCTAAAATATTTGGAGAACTTATTACTTTGATTGAAGATTCGAAGCGTGACGGAGAGGAAGAAGCAATGTCAGTGACTCTTCCGTATTCCCAAGAAGAATTTTCTGTGCCAAAAAATGTATACATTCTAGGGACCATGAATACAGCAGACCGTTCTATCGCTCTCATGGATACAGCTCTTCGACGTCGTTTTGAATTTATTGAAATGATGCCAGATATAAGTTTACTAAAGAATGTAGTTGTTAAAGATAATAAAGATAATAAGGATAATAAAGATAATAAAAAGATTGACATTCAAAAGATGTTAGAAAAAATGAACCAACGTATTGAAGTTCTTTATGACAGGGAGCATACATTAGGGCATGCCTTCTTTATGCCACTTAAGAATAAGGAAAAACCAACTATCGATCAGTTAGAATCTATCTTTAAAAACAAGACTATTCCATTGCTTCAAGAATATTTCTATGAAGATTACGAAAAAATTATGCTTGTTTTAGGAATTGATCCCCAAAATGAAGATCCTAGTAAATTTATTTCAGTCAAAAGTAATGACAATCTATTTAAAAGTAGCCCAGATATTGACTTAAATCCTACCTATAAAATTAATGAGGAAGCATTTAAGGAGTCAAAGAATTATATTGCCATCTATGCTAGTACTTCAAATCCAGGAGAAGTGGGTAGAAATGAAGATTCTGACAGTTAGAGAATTTCAAGGGATAAAAAAAGAAGATTTAGGAGAAAGAAATTTCACCTTATTAGAAGAATTTATCGAAGAAAATTCTGGTGATGATGTTGAGGAACGATTATCAGACTTTTTGAGGATTTCATCTCATAAAGGAGTCAAAGTTATCAAGCCTCGAAATTATGTAGGTGTTATTAATATCGATAATAAAGTTCAGATTGAGATTTTACCTAAGGTCGATATTGGTGATGATTGTAAATTACGAAAGCTTTTTCTTAAAATGTTATCTAGTTTGAAAGAATTTAAGGGAAAGAGTTTTAAAAATGCCCAGCTAAATGATTCTAAGTTACCAATTTATGAAGTTTTTATTCAGATGTATTTGAATGAAGTTCAAGAGTTGTTGAAAAAAGGTTTAAAGTCTGATTATATTACACTTGAGGATAATCTTCCTTTTTTCAAGGGAAAGTTGCTAGTTAACCAGCATATCAAGCAAAATATTGTCCGCAAAGATAGATTTTATATGGCTTATGATGAGTTTCATATCAATCGTCCTGAAAATCGTTTGATAAAAACGACGCTTCTCAAATTGAATAAGATTTCATCAAATGGAAAAAATCAATTGTTAGCAAAACGTTTATTGGCTGAGTTTGAAATGGTTAATCAGTCAACAAATATTGATAAGGATTTTTCTCTAGTGAAAAAAGATCGTAATATTCAGTTCTATCAAAACTTAATAGATTGGTCAGAAGTTTTTCTGAAGAATAAGAGCTTTTCAACTTTTAAAGGAATTCAAAGTGTCAATGCCTTACTATTTCCTATGGAAAAAATATTTGAGGCATACATAGCTAAGCAGTTGAAAAATAAGTGTTCTGAATGGAAGGTAGAAACACAGAAACGAAGTAAATATTTATTTGATATTCCGAAAAAATTCGGATTGAAACCAGATATTATTATGTCTAAACAAGGGAAGGATAGAACTAAACTAGACAATAATAAATCTATTGTTCTAGACACCAAATGGAAAAAGCTGATAAGCGATTTGAGTGAAAATTATGGAATCAGTCAATCAGATATGTATCAAATGTATGCTTATGCCTATAAATATGATGTTGAAAATGTTATTTTAATTTATCCTAAGCATAGAGAAGTCCATTTGAAAAATTTTCCTTCTTACATTCAAGAAGGTCAGAAAAATGAGCATATAAAGAAAATAGTTGTAAAAGTCTTTTTATACGATTTATCGAATGAGAAAAAAAGTATAAAAGAGCTTGTAGATTTGATTAATAGCTCTTCTAAATCATATGAAAAACAGGAATAGTAGTGATACTATACCTGTTTTTCTTTTATATTAGAGAGTTGCCAAGTGCTGTATTTATAGCTTATTGCTCATTTGGTTCATCTGTTTGAGCGGGATCATTGCTTGTGAAAGGAAGATTCTTAGTGAATTCGGATAGATTTTCCTTGACCTCTTGAACAAGTTTACTAGGCTTCAGCAGGTTCATGTCGTCTTTCCAAGACTGGTAGCGCATGTCTACCAGTAGTTTAGCCAGGCGCGTCAGCATTTCCCGCTCCTCATCTGTGAGAGCATTGGCATTTTCAAAAACAGCCAAGATTTTGTTGAAATTTTCCAGCTTGGTGAGGTCATTAATGGAGCTGATACCAGCATCTAGGATGAGACCGAAAAAGAGGTCAAAAAAGTCTTTTAATTCCTCATCAGAAACGCTATCAACCCAGTTTTTCAGAGTTTTATCTACTTGAAGGCTGTCTGGATTGAGGTTGTCCAGTAGGACAAAAGTCTGGTCACTAATCTGCCAAGAGAAGGTATCGTGCTGGGCCAGACCGCCGATAGCTGTACTTTTGACAATCTGAGCCTGCTTGGGCGTTTCGAGCATCATTCCGACGATAGAGCCCTGCGGAATGTAGCGCTTTATTTTGTCTGAAATAGTCTGGTAGCCTTGACTGGTGATGACCGAGTGATTCAGTCCAGGGGCATCATAGCTGTAAATACTCTGAATTCGCTCTTGATATTTTGGCTCGATCTGACTAGCAGCGTAGGAGGCTAGATTTCCGCCCTTTGAGTGACCAGTCAGGATGAACTGACCAGGCAGAGCATCCATGGCTTTTCGCAGATAATTGACCGCCGTTTTTTGAGCTGGTACCTGATCCATATAAGTCATGTGGAAGTCCTCTTTCCAGCCAATAATGGAATCATCAGTTCCGCGGAAGGTCAGGACATAGGTCTCAGGCTTGATTTTGAAAATCATAGCCGCAAACTGCTTTTGAACATCAGGATCAATATCATTGACATAGCCCATGAGCTTGATATTTTTGAAGCGGGTGGAGCTGGCTACCTTTTCTAAAAGTTTCAGACGATTTTTAGTTACCAACATGGATAAATCCTGAGGCATTTTTTCAGCAGCTTCAAAGAAGCGGCAAGTACAATCGGGGGACATCTGATCAGACACAATCTGGTCAAAAGGCAGATAAGTTATCTCGGTCAGCATCAGCATATCCAGTTCATTAAAGGGGGTATCGTAGATACTGTCGTAAGCTACTTGGTCTAGGTAATCAAAAATTATTCCCATATGTATCTCCAATATTCTATCTTCTTCCAGTATAGCATAAGTGGGGCAGGTTGTCAGAAAGGAAAAAGAAAAGAGCGGAAACCTGAAGATATCCTTCAGAATTTCCAGCTCTTTTGATCTAGTAAGCCTTACCGATGAGGATGGCGTAGATAAAGAATAAGGCGAAGCCAAAGAGGAAGATCAAACCAAGGATGGAAAGACCTTTTAGCCATTTGCTCAGATGTTTATTCTCGCTTGTAACGAGGAGATAGTTTAGAAGGGCAAAAAATGGAGTAGTCAGGAAGGAAGCAATCATGGCAAAACGAAGCATGAGAGCCACACTGCCTTGGAAGAAGTAGATGATAACGCCACCGATAATAGCTGTAGCGGTCATCCAGATATGCAGAGTTTTTTGAGAAGTCTTCTCTTCATTGAGAAGAAGGCGTAGAGATTCAGCATTTACACGGGAATAGCCATCGATAACGGTAATAACGGTACCGAAGATACAGAGAAAGGCAATGAAAGTAATCAGAATCCGTGTCCAATCACCAAGGACAGATGCGTACATCCCAACGAATTGTTGGATGTAGGCAGCGCCAGCATCTTGAACTGCTTGACCAGTTGGATACTGGATGAGGGCGCCCATAGCGACGAAGAAGATGGCCAGAATAGCTGTACCGATATAGCCAACGTTAAAGTCAAAGAGACCGTCTGTGACAGAGATATTGACAGATTTTCCTTTTTCAGCAGTCCAGAGGGAGTTGATTGCTGAAATCTCGATTGGAGCTGGCATCCAGCCCATTAGAGAAACGATGAAAGGCAAGGCAGCCATCTGCCAAGGTGTCTTTTCAACGAAGTCTGCTCCGTACTCAGGATGCTTGATAATGGCAACGATGACCGCAATAACGGTTGCAAAGGTTAGAGCGGACATGATCCATTTGGCAAGGCCATCCAGAAACTTGTAGCCACCAAATAGTAGCATTGCCCAGATCAGGATGATGAGAATCAGAGACCATTGAGTAATGCTGAGTCCAAGGGCATTTGGAAAGGCGCTGGCGATGATAGCAGCACAGAGAATCCCAACCCCTGCTGTATTGACCAAGGCGGAGAAGACATTTAAAACGAAGAAGATGCCCAAGTAGACTTTTCCTTTTTGAGCATAGCCTTCAACCAAGCTGTGGCCAGTTTCCAAGGTGTACTCAGCACCGAAGCGAAAGAAGGGATATTTGAAGAGGTTGGCCAAGATGACCAGTCCCATCAAAGCCCAGCCATACTTGGCGCCTGCTTGAGCAGAGGAAACGATGTGAGAGCCACCAACAGCAGCAGAGGCCATAAGGATCCCAGGACCGAGGGCTTTCAGTTTTGACTGCCAGGTAGATGTCTGAGTTTGTTCTAGCATAATAATCTCCTTATTATAAAAAATGAATTTTCAGACAATTCTGAATGTAGTGTTATTTTATCTTTTTACTCTGTCTTTGTCAACACTTATTGAAGGATTTCTTGAAACTTTCTGAAAACAAAAAGAATTTCAGACTAAAAAAGTCTCTGTGATTTAAGGGAGAATTTGATATAATAGCAGTAAGAAAAATGAGTGAGGAAATGAAATGCACAAGATTTTACTGGTCGAGGATGATGCGGTCATCCGTCAAATGATCAAAAAAATGCTGGAGCAGTGGGGCTATCAGGTTGTGGCGATTGAAGATTTTATGCAGGTTTTGACGACCTTTGTCAAGGAGGAGCCCCAGCTGGTGCTGATGGATATTGGCCTGCCCCTCTTTAACGGCTACCATTGGTGCCAAGAAATTCGGAAGATTTCGACGGTGCCCATTATGTTTCTGTCTTCGCGCGACCAGTCCATGGATATCGTCATGGCCATCAATATGGGCGCAGATGACTATGTGACCAAGCCCTTTGACAATAATGTCTTTCTGGCCAAGGTGCAAGGATTGCTGCGACGTTCATATGAGTTTGGAACGGATCAAAGCCTTTTGGAATATCAGGGCGTGATTTTAAATCTTAAATCCATGGATTTGGTCTATGAGGGCGAGCTTGTGACGCTGACCAAGAATGAATTTCAAATCTTGCGGGTGCTTTTTGAGCATTCCGGTAGCATCGTGGCGCGTGATGACTTGATGAAGGAGCTCTGGAACAGCGATTTCTTTATTGATGATAATACCTTGTCCGTCAATGTTGCCCGCCTGCGCAAGAAGTTGGAGGAGCACGGTCTGAAGCATTTCATTGAGACGAAAAAAGGGATAGGGTACGGTTTAACCAATGGACATGCAGGATAAATTTTTCTTTTTGAAGCATCATCTGTATTCCCGTCGCTTCATCTTGTTACTCTTACTGATTGTATTTTCAATTATGGGGATGTTTGCCTTTATTTTCGAGGATGGGCGCAGTCTGCTAGAGTATCAGTTGCTCTTAGCCTTTCTCCTCGCTAGCTTTTTCTTGGGAATGGATCTAGCTAGTGCCTATAAGGAATATCGTAACCAGCTCTTTTATGCCTCAGGTCGGCCTCAGACAGCCTTAGAGGCTCTCCTTTTTGAGAAACTGGCTCTTTTGGAAATGGACAAGAAGAACCGTGCGATTGAGGAGAGGGAGAAGTTAAATGACCTGATGGACTATTATACGCTCTGGGCTCATCAGATTAAGACGCCTATTGCAGCTAGTTCATTGCTGGTCGGAGAGATTGAGGACAAGAAGGTCAAGAACCAGCTGGAGCAAGAGCTCTTTAAGATCGAGTCCTATGTCAATATCGTCTTGCAGTATCTTCGTCTGGAGAGTTTCCACGAGGATTTGGTCTTGAAAAAGGAAAATGTTGAAGATTTGGTCAAGGAGATTGTCAAGAAGTATGCGATTTTCTTTATCCAAAAGGGCTTGAGCCTCAATCTGCATGATCTGGACCGAACCATCATCACAGATAAAAAGTGGTTTGTCGTTATTTTGGAGCAAGTGCTGTCAAACAGTCTGAAATACACCAGTCAAGGCGGGATTGAAATTTATTTTCAGGAGGATACGCTTTATATCAAAGATAGCGGTTTGGGCATTCAGGATGCGGATTTGCTGCGGGTTTTCGAGCGAGGTTTTTCGGGCTATAATGGTCGTTTGACCCAGCAATCGTCTGGCTTGGGACTTTATCTGTCCAAGAAAATCGCAGATGAGCTGGGGCATCAGATTAGCATCGCTTCGCAGGTCGGACAGGGAACAACTGTCATGATTAGCTTTTCAGAGAAGAAGATGATATTTGAATAAGGCATTCTTACAAATTTGTAAGGTTGGCCAGTGAAATTGAAAGGTTAGGTTATGGTACCGACCTTTCTTTTTTTGTAAGATAGATGTATAAAGAAGACAAGGAGATATGAAATGAAAACAAGAGGATTAAATGCTTTCCAACTCAAGCTTTTCATGGCCTTTTTAATGGTTTTTGATCATATTGGTAAGATTCCAGGGCTTTTGCCGACGGGCTGGGACGGGATTTTTCACCTGCTGACCCGCTGTGTAGCCGCTTGGTTTGCTTTTAGCGCAGTAGAAGGCTTTCTGCATACGCGCAACCGCTTGGCCTACAATGCGCGCTTGTTTATCTGGGCGGCTATTATGCAGCTGGGCAATACCATCTTGACCATGCTCTTTCATAGCAAAGGGATTCATCTTGAGAATAATATCTTTCTCAGCTTAGCCTGTGGCGTTCTGGTGCTCAATCTTGTATTTGGTCTCTCCAAAAATAGTGAAGAGATTATGGATGAGAAACGCTATTTGCGGATTGGAGCGGCAGTCTTAATTGGTTTGGCAGGAGTTTTTTTGACAGAAGGCGGCATGACCATTATTCCTTTGATGCTGCTTAGCTATATCTTCCGCAATCAGCCTGCTCTTAGAACTCTTTCTTACATGGTCTTGGCTTTTCTGCTCTTTTGCCTAAGCATTGAAATCTACCCAACCATGGGAGCGACCCTTTCGATGATGCTCTACAATTCAGACTGGGCCTTTATTACCGTCTTGCCCTTCCTACATCTCTACAATGGCGAGCGAGGCTATAATGGCAAGTGGGGCAAGTATTTCTTCTATATCTTTTACCCAGCCCATCTCTGGATTATCGCACTAATTGCTTATCTGGTACAGAGATAAAAATATTGGCATTTAAAAATTAGTAAAATATGGAAATAAAGCTGTTTCTGTATTAAAATGGAATTATAGAAAAGGAGATCATAATGACCTTATTAGATGTACAACACGTGAAAAAGATTTATAAAACCCGCTTTCAGGGCAGCCAAGTAGAGGCCTTGAAAGACATTCACTTTACGGTAGAAAAAGGCGAATATGTAGCCATCATGGGGGAGTCGGGCTCCGGGAAGTCCACCCTGCTCAACATCCTAGCCATGCTGGACAAGCCGACCGAAGGCCGTGTTTTCCTCAATGGAACTGACACGGCAACCATCAAAAACAGCCAGGCTTCCAGCTTCCGCCGGGAGAAATTAGGCTTTGTCTTTCAAGATTTTAACTTGCTGGACACTTTATCGGTCAAGGATAATATTCTCCTGCCTCTGGTGCTCTCTCGTCGTCCTATTACTGAGATGATGCAAAAGTTGGTTACAACCTGCAATGAGCTGGGGATTAACAAGCTGCAAGAGAAGTTTCCTTATGAAATTTCCGGTGGTCAGAAGCAACGGGTGGCAGTTGCCCGCGCCATTATCACCGAGCCTGAGATTTTGCTGGCGGATGAGCCGACAGGAGCCTTGGATTCCAAGTCTTCGGCTGCTCTCTTGGATGTCTTTGATGACATTAATGACCGCGGCCAAACCATTCTCATGGTGACCCACTCGACTTCGGCGGCTAGTCGGGCCAAGCGGGTGCTCTTTATAAAAGACGGGATTCTCTACAATCAAATCTTCCGCGGCAACAAGACCGAGCGGCAGATGTTCCAAGAGATTTCCGATACTCTGACTGTTATGGCAAGTGAGGTGGGCGACTATGTTCAAACTAACGAGTAAACTGGCTTTATCAAATCTGATCAAAAATCGCAGTTTGTATTATCCATTTGCCTTGGCGACGGTACTGGCAACAGCGATTTTGTATAGTTTTGTCTCACTGGCTCATAGCCCTAATATGGAGAGCTCTTATGGTGGTACAGCGGCTCGCATGACCTTGCAGTTTGGTATCCAGGTCATTCAGATTGCGGTGCTCATCCTTATCACCTATGCCAATAGCTTTGTTATGAAGAACCGTTCGCGGGAGCTCGGTGTTTATAGCGTGCTGGGGATGGAAAAACGCCACCTGCTACTTATGACCTTCTTTGAGCTCTGTGTCTTTTATCTGGGCACGGTCGGTCTGGGAGTCTTGTCTGGACTAGCTTTAGATAAGATGCTCTACGCCGTTCTTTTGAAATTGATGGGAATGCCGGCAGTTCTTGCCTCGACCTTCCAATGGCAAAATGTCTGGATGACTCTAGTCAGTCTAGGTGTCGCATTTGCGGTGATTTTGTTGCTTAACTCGACCCGCCTTCTACGCTATAGCTCTCTTAATCTAATGAAAGAAAGGAAAGCTGGCGAGAAGAAGGGACGCTTCCTTTGGGTGCAAACCTTGCTGGGGCTCCTGCTCATGGGTGTGGCTTATTATATGGCTTTGACCGTTACCAAACCTGTCGCTGCTATCGGCAATTTCTTTATAGCTGTGATCATGGTTATTCTAGCGACCTATCTGCTTTTTAATGCAGGCTCGATTACACTCTTGCAATTTCTCAAAAAGAGAAAAAGCTACTATTATAAGACCCAGAATTTCATTTCTGTTTCCAATCTTATCTCACGGATGCGTAAAAATGCAGCAGGATTGGCAACTATTTCCATCTTGTCCACTATGCTCCTCGTGACTCTGGTTGGTACAATTAATATCTATGTTGGAGGTCAGGATTATATTACTACCTTGCATCCAAAGGATTACAATGTCAGCGTTGTCCTGCCGACATCAACTGATCAGACGGAAACACTGTTGGACAAGGTCCAGCAAGTCGCTCAGGAAACAGGGCTGAAGAAGCCAAGCTATACTACCTATCTCTATCAATCAGCCTTCATCATGAAATTAGCTGGTAATGATGTGACGGTTCCAATGCAAAGCGAGCTGGATTCGGATCCAAGTATCTTGACCAAGTCTGCTGGTACGATTACGGTCATCAATCATAAGGATTATGAAAAAATGACAGGGAAAAAGATAGACTTGGCAGATGATGAAACTCTTGTCTATGGAAAAAATGTTTCCTTAAATAAGGACAAGCCACTCCGAGTAAATGGCAAGGATTGGAAGATTAAGCAGATTTTACCGTCGAATTTTACGCATGGGGAAATACCTAATCCAAACGATGTGGCCATGGAGCAGGGCCTCTATATGGTGGTCAATGATAGTAAAGAAGTTGGGCTAAATGTTGCACATTATTACTACATTGGAGTTGCTTCAGAGACTAAGGGCAGTAAGAAATTTGTCGAGCAAGTCCAGCTGGGACTGAGGGACACTTTGGATCAGGAACAGGCCCAAGATGGTAGCTACGCAATGGCCAGTGACCGTCATAGCGCAGAAAAGAGCTATCAGGAACTTACTGGAACCTTGCTCTTCATCGGTGTCTTCCTCTCTGTTATCTTCCTTCTAGGAGCTGTTCTCGTGATTTACTACAAGCAAATCTCTGAAGGCTATGAGGACCGTGATGGCTTTATCATCTTGCAAAAGGTCGGTCTAGATGAAAAGCAGACTAGAAGTACCATTCGCAAGCAGATTTTGACTGTTTTCTTCCTACCTCTTATCTTTGCTTTTCTACATATAGCAGCAGTCTTTCATATGTTGCGCTTGATTGTTGCTCTATTGGGAGTGACCAATCTACCTCTCTTAATTCAGACAACACTTGCGACTTGCGGCGTCTTCCTCCTGACCTATATTTTAGTATTCTTACTAACTTCTCGCAGTTACCGCAAGATTGTCGCCCGCTAATAAGTTTCCCTGACCTCTGGTCGGGGATTTTTTGGTGTCTGGATTTTTACCTCTCATCTCTCTCATTTTACCGCTTGTCCAAAAAGCCGAGATTTTTCAAAAAAGACTTGCTATCATGGTCTCAGAAGTTAAGACAGGAGGAAAGAACATGTTAGTAGAAACGAAAAATCTAAGCAAGGTTTATGGCGATAAGGTAGCGGTTAATGGCCTGAATTTAGAAATTGAGGCAGGTAGTTTTACAGCCATTTTAGGGCCAAATGGCGCAGGAAAGTCGACAACGATTCAGATGCTGATTGGACTTTTGCAGCCGACATCTGGGCAAATCACTTATGCAGAACAAACCAAGCTGGGCGTGGTCTTTCAAAATAGTGTGCTAGATGCCAATTTGACAGTAGTTGAAAATCTGCGAATCCGTGCCAAGCAGTACAAGCAGGTCGAAACTGGTAAGATTGAGCAATTGATCGAGCAACTGGGGCTGGCTAGCTTTGCTAAACAACGCTATGGGACCCTTTCTGGTGGACAAAAGCGACGGGTGGACATTGCGCGAGCCCTGCTCAATAGCCCTGACCTACTTTTTCTAGATGAGCCGACGACAGGCCTGGATATCCAGACTAGAGAAAGCATTTGGAAGCTGCTCAAAGACTTGCAGCAGAAGGAAAATATGACCGTAGTTTTGACTACCCACTATCTCAATGAAGCTGATGACGCGGATAAGATTTATATCGTAGACCATGGTCAAGTCATTGCGCAAGGCTCTGCCGACCAGATCAAGGAGCGATATGCCCGCAATGTTTTGCGGATTTTAACCCAAGATTCAGAGGGCTTGAAGGCCGCTTTGCCGACTAGCTGCGAATGGGAGCAAGGCAAGGAGAATGAATTTTTCTTTTATCCTGAGACGACTAAGGAAGCCTTGGCTTTGCTGAGCAAGATTGGTTCCTATATTGAACAATTTGAATTTCAAGCAGGGACGATGGATGATGCCTTTATGGCCCTGACAGGAAGAGAGGTACGTTAAATGTTAATGTTGATCAAACGAAACTTTTTACTTTATTTTCGCAATCATAGTGGGGTGATCCTATCTCTCTTTGGAGCCATTATTCCCTTTGTTTTATATTTGGTTTTTCTAAAGAACAACATGAAAGGCTCTTGGTCAGACAGTAGCCATGCGACGGAGCTGCTCGACTTTTGGTTGATTAGCGGAACACTGGCTGTCACCGCCTTGACAACTACCCTATCAGCTTTTTCACAACAAACTGAAGACCGAGAAAGAAAGGTGACCGCTGACCTCTTTATCACAGATTTGGGGCAATGGGGCTTGCGGTTTAGCTACTTAATCAGTGCCTTTGTGATTGGCTTTGTCATGCAAGTCTTCATGTTTACTGTCATGCTGACCTACTTTATCCTAGCAGACAAGATTTCCTTTGATAGTGCGCTTCTTCCCCAGCTGGTCGGACTCATGCTGCTCAATAGTTTGCTAGCAAGTCTCCTCAATGCGCTAGTTGTTCCTTATTTCAAATCGGTGAATTCCTTGGGGCAATACGCAACGGTCATCGGTGCAGCCTCTGGTTTTCTAGTGGGAACCTATATTCCGATTGGGACTCTGCCCAGCCTTGCCCAAAATCTCATGAAAGTGACTCCCTCAACCTACATGGCTTCCCTCTTCAGACAAGTCCTGATGAAGGATTCTCTGACAGAAGTTTTTGCGGACCAGAGTCAGCTTCAGCAAGAATTTGAGAAGCTCCTAGGTATCCGTATCGAATGGCAACAGCTCTTGACAAGCCAAGAAACATACTATATAGTTGGAGTAGTGCTCACGGTAGCAGTCCTGTTCTGGCTAGGTCAAAATTGGCTGCTGAATCGACGGATGAGCTTCAAGTAAAGAAAGTAGGAGGCCTAGGTTTGCAGACAAGATTTGAAGAAGATGCTCAGATTTCCTCCCAAGACCCGCTGGTGGTCGTGAAAGCGGATCAGCTGACTGGTGAGGCCAAGGCTGTCCTAGATTATTTGGAAAACTTCAAGGCTGGACCAAGTGGTGTCCTGCCTATTAAATCGGATGATAAGCTGGTCATGCTCAAGACGGAAGATATTATCCTGGCTGATATCAATCAAACAACCCTGATGATTTACAGTACCGAGGGCATTTACACAACGACAGAAACGCTGACTCGCTTTCAAAATCGTCTCAATAGTCGCAATTTTATCCAGGTATCTCGCCACGCAGTCATTAACATCGATCATCTGGAATCCTTGTCGGATAGCTTTTCGGGCAACATGACTGCTAAGCTGACCAATCAGCTCAAAACCGATGTCAGTCGCCGTTATGTCAAGTTGCTCATGGACTATTTGGGAATTTAGGAGGAAAATCATGACCTTTAAAAAAATTCTGATCGGTATGCAAGATGGTTTGAGAACAGGTAGCTTGGTCTTTCTGCTGGTAAGCCTTATTTCAGGAAAAACAAGTCTCTTAACTCCGCGTTCAATTCTCAATGTCCTCCTTGTCAGTGCCTTAATTGGAGTAGCAAGCTATATCTTTGACGCGACAGACCGCTTTCCATTTCCTTTCCTACTTTTCTGCCACTTTGTAGTGACAGCAACCATCGTTAGTCTAGCTATGATCTGCAATGGCTGGGGGACCATGCTCTTTGGTTGGTCCTTCTGGCTAAGTTTTGTTTTGATCTACCTCTTGGTTTGGTTTCTTATTTCCGTCGATTCGATGATCAAAACTAAGAAAATCAACGAGGCCTTGAGAAATCGTAGAAAACATTAATGTATCCAAGATGCAAGCAAGTTTTATCGAGAACTTGTTTGTTTTTTTGTTTAACAAAGGAGCTATTATCTCAAACTGCCGTCTTCTTTCCAAAGTACGATTTCCGCTTTTCTTGACAAAGATTTTAAAAGTGTTATAATTTGAATGAATAGAAAATCCAATTCATTCACAAAAGGAGAAGGTCATGGACAAAAAAGCGGAATTATTGGCTGAGGCTAGGCAGGTGTTTGCTGAGAAGGGCTATAAAAAGACGAATATTTCAGATATTACTAAGCGTGCTGGTATGGCTGTCGGCTCCTTTTATAAGTATTATGAGTCCAAGGAAGCTATTTTTTTAGAGGTTTATGTAGTGGAAAATAACCGCATACGTGAGGAAACCATGCAGCGCGTGGATTGGCAGGGTGAGCCAGAGGCAGTCGTTGAGCAGCTTTTTGCAGTTACTTTTGAATTGATTTCGCCTAATAAAATTTTAGCTGAGTGGACCAAGCCGGGCATTTCTCAGATCTTGCACGACTACTATAATCAGGATGCTGGCCGCGCGGCCAATGCCTTTCACCAGTTTCTGATTCGGACTTTCAGCCAGCGTTTGCAGGAGAAGGGCTTTTCACAAGAGGAAGTCGCTCAAATCATGAAGGCTTATGATTTGATCTACTACATTGACATGCATGTGACAGAGCAGGATTTTCCAGGTTATTTTGAGAGTATCGAGACCTTGGTGAAGTATTTTTTAAAGGGAATTTTTGCTAAATAGAAATTTCCTTTTCTTGGAAGATGAGGTGAATGAATTTAAAATAATATTCATTCAGGTAAGGAGGTGGATTTGTGTGATATAGAGCGATGGAGAAAGCAAATTAGAGGAAAATATTTTTTTAGAAGACATGAATGAACATTTAAGGATATTCATTCAAATAGAAAGTGAGGAAAATGTGATGAAACAAGATGGAAATCTATTGAGTGGAAGGACTATTTTGGGGCTTTGCCTAGTTGTGATTGGTCTTTTGACTCTTGGTTATGGTGGGGTGGAATTTGGCTTTGGCCTAAGTTTAGGCTTTCAGTCATTTCTGATTGGTGGTCTCCTTTGTATCTTGGTTGGATTGCTTGTAATGCCGAGCGTGGCGGTAGCTGTCAAGCTGGTGGTCTTGGCCTTGACGACGATCAGTATCTTGCTCTATATTCACAGTATGCCTGATTTAGCATTTCTCTTACAACTAATATCGGATGTGGCGGTTATAGGCTTTGCTGCTTTTTGGGCAGTGCTTTTATTGAGAAAGTAGGGAGAGGAAATGATTATAGTTTATGATTCGGTAACGGGTGTTGGGAAGCAATTTGCAGAATCGCTGGGTTATCCGACACAAAGCATCAAGGAAAAGTTGGAGGAACCCTGCATTCTCATTACGCGAAATGCTGGGGCTGGGAAAATTCCCTGGTCCACTAAGCGCTTTATTAAGAAACATTCAAGCTTGATTAAGGGTTTTGTCAATAATGGAGATTCGGTGAAGCATGGACGGACCTTCTGCGGGGCGACAGCTTTGATTATCGAAAAATATGGGCTGCCGCACATCTGCGATATTGACCGAGGTGGCAAGGAAGAAGACATCAAACTTGTGCAGGAATACTTGGCTAAACTCTAAGAACAGATTATTTATATGATAAATATATGGGAAAAGGATGGGTGATAATCACTCATCTTTTTTAAAATGACAAAAATGTAAGTTTAAATCTCAAAATGAAAGGTTATTCGATGGTAGTGGGACGGGGAATTTTATATCATATAGGTGTAAGGAAAAACAAATCACAAATAATATCCAAATAAAAGGAGGCCCACTATGAAAACAAATCTCTTCAATCATAAACAAAAAACACAAATGGCGCAAAAGATTTCTAAGGAAGAAATCGAAAAAACCAGACTGGGCTGTGCATCAAGCCAGTATTATTTCTGGTTACAATATAGTCATTAAGAAGCAGATGCAGTGAAGAGGCTGGGATGAGAGTGGGACAGAAATCGGTAATTCGTTAGAATTCGATTTCGTCGTCCCACCTCCGCACAGTTGAGTAGGGCTGTAAAAGCTGATGAAATCAGCCTAGTAGAGCCCACTCAACCACTGCGTCTTGCTCGACAATCCAAAGACGATTGAGAGGCTAGGACTTTTGTCCCAGCCTCGTCCCACCGCCTTTTTGCTCAAATAGAACTGAAAGTTTAGGGAGGCAAACTGGGAAAGCAACCCAAATCATACAGCCCTTTCCCTTTAATGAAAATCAGGTATTTCCATAATGGGAAGATCGCTAAGTGACAAAAATGTAAGATTAGCGTCCAAAATGAAAGATTAGCTTATGGAAACATATCGGGCTTTTCGGTATGATAATAGTATCGTTTTTAGTTTGCTTTCAGTAGGGGCAGTGGCTCAGGCAATAGTAGAGTAGAGCTAGCTAACAAAGTATTGAAAGATGAGCTAAATAACCATTTTACACATAAATAAAAAAAGAGGTTTAAGTATGACATTATTAGACGTACAACATGTGAAAAAGATTTATAAAACTCGCTTTCAGGGCAGCCAAGTAGAGGCGTTGAAAGACATTCACTTTACGGTAGAAAAAGGTGAATACGTGGCCATCATGGGGGAATCAGGTTCTGGGAAATCCACCCTTCTCAACATCCTAGCTATGCTGGACAAGCCGACTGAGGGTCGCGTCTTCCTCAATGGAACTGACACGGCTACCATCAAAAACAGTCAGGCTTCCAGCTTCCGCCGGGAGAAATTGGGCTTTGTCTTTCAAGATTTTAATTTGCTGGATACATTATCGGTCAAGGATAATATCCTGCTGCCGCTAGTCCTCTCTCGTCGTCCTATTACCGAGATGATGCAAAAGTTGGTCACAACCTGCAATGAGTTAGGGATTAACAAGCTGCAAGAGAAGTTCCCTTATGAAATTTCTGGTGGTCAGAAGCAGCGGGTGGCAGTTGCCCGCGCCATTATCACCGAGCCTGAGATTTTGCTGGCAGATGAGCCAACAGGAGCCTTGGATTCCAAGTCTTCGGCTGCTCTTTTAGATGTCTTTGACGATATCAACGACCGCGGCCAAACCATTCTCATGGTAACCCACTCGACTTCAGCGGCTAGTCGGGCCAAGCGGGTGCTCTTTATCAAGGACGGGATTCTTTATAACCAAATCTTTCGCGGCAACAAGACCGAGCGGCAGATGTTCCAAGAGATTTCCGATACGCTGACGGTCATGGCAAGTGAGGTGGCAGCTCATGCTTAGATTAACTAGTAAGCTTGCGCTTTCTAACTTAATCAAGAATCGTAAGCTTTATTATCCTTTCGCACTGGCGACCTGTCTGGCTATCGCCATCTCCTATATCTTTTTCTCCCTGACTTTTAATCCCAATTTAGTAAAAATGACCGGTGCAAGTGCTGTTTCTATGGTGCTATCTTTTGGGATGGTGATTGTCAGCATCACGACTAGCATTATCGTCTTTTATGCTAATAGCTTTGTTTTCAAGAATCGCTCCAAAGAGCTGGGGCTTTACAGTGTGCTAGGGCTCAATAAATCCCACCTCTTTGTCATGGTGGTGATCGAATTACTGGTATTTGGTCTGGTCACCCTTATCCTTGGACTAGGGATTGGACTCTTGTTTGACCAGCTGATCTATGCTCTTTTGCTGAAAATCATGGCGATGAAGGTCGTCTTGGCATCAACTTTTCAGCCTGCTGTCGTTATCGTGGTTGCTATTTTCTATGCCTTTGTCTTTTTCTGCTTGATGATTAGCAATGGTTTGCGCCTGAGAAAGCTTGATGCATTGCAATTGGTCAAAGAAAAGAATAGCGGAGAAAAGAAAAGTCGCTTTTTATTCCTGCAGACACTACTTGGGCTTGCAGCCTTGGCTTATGGTTACTTTCTTGCACTAGGAGTGACCAATCCTCTATCAGCAATTTTTACATTCTTTGTCGCGGTACTTTTTGTGATTCTGGGAACCTACCTGCTCTTTAATGCTGGAATTACAGTCTTTCTGCAATTTTTGAAAAAGAGGAAGTCTTATTATTACCAACCCAATAATATGATTTCCGTTTCCAACCTAATTTTCCGCATGAAGAAAAATGCGGTGGGTCTGGCAACAATTGCTATCCTATCAACCATGGTCTTGGTGACCTTATCTGGCGGAGCTAATATCTATGCCGGTGGTGACTACATGCAGAAAGCTATGTTTCCTCATGATTTTAGCATTCAAGGAAAAGGAACCACAGGTGAGCAGATGGACCAAGTGCTGACAGAGTTTGTGAATGAGCAGCAGTTACCAGTTACAAAGAAAGGTGTCTATCCATACTATACGATGGGAGTGACAAGCCGTGCTGGCAACCAGCTCGATATCAACGTTGCCGCTCAAAAATTTGTCACACCAAAAACGTATATTTTGGCTATTTCAGAAGCAGATTATCAGAATATGACAGGGAAAACTCTGAATCTTGGGGATGACGAGGTGGCACTCTACCAGCAAGGAGTGAAACTGGATCCCAAGCAAGACTTGCAGTTGGCTGGTCAGACCTTTAAAATCAAGGAAGAACTCAAAGAAGACTTTATCTTTGGCAATTTGCCAGACCAGATGAACATGATCGTCCCAGAGAAAATCTACATGGTTCTTAAAAACCCTGACCAAATCTTCTCTGCAATGACGGATAAATATGCTGTAAACCTTAATTATTATGGCTGGCTTGATACAAAGTTGTCAACGGAAGAACAGCGCAATCTGAGGGATGCTTACCAAGAAAAATTGCAGCAGTTTAATCAGACCTTGCCTGAAAATCAGGCGGTCTATGGTTCGGTAACAGCTTTTGATAAGCAAGAAATCAAAGGCATGCTGGGTGGCATGTTCTTCATCGGCATCTTCCTGTCAATCGTCTTTATGCTGGGAACCATCCTCATCATCTACTACAAGCAGATTTCAGAAGGGTACGAGGATCGGGATCGCTTTGTGATTCTACAAAAGGTCGGTCTGGATGAGAAACAAATCAGACAAACCATTCGGAAACAGATCTTGATTGTTTTCTTCCTGCCGCTGGCCTTTGCCTTTATCCATCTGACCTTTGCCTATCATATGCTGAGCTTGATCTTGTCTGCTCTTGGTGTTCTTAACTCAGCTCTCATGCTGGCTGTGACACTGGGTGTCTGTGCGGTCTTCTTTATCAGCTATGTCATCGTCTTCATGATTACTTCCCGCAGTTATCGTACGATTGTTTCTATGTAAGAAGTTGGGTTTTCCCAGCTTCTTATTTTGCTTTTCTTTACCCGATGAAAAAGGGGCAGATAAAAAGAGACTTTGGTAAATCCAACAATCTATGATATAATAAACCATCTATGCTTTGGAGGGAGATTGCTATGAATATTTTTCGAAAAAAAGATGCTAGTAAAAACCGGACGGGAATGCGTCGGCATCTGAAGCTGGTGGATTTGATTCTTTTGGGAATCGGTGCCATGGTCGGTACAGGGATTTTCACGGTTACAGGAATTGGGGCGGCGACTTATGCAGGCCCAGCTCTGATTGTGTCGATCGTGATTTCTGCCCTATGTGTCAGCATCTCTGCCCTTTTTTATGCGGAGTTTGCATCTCGAGTTCCGGCTAATGGCGGAGCTTACAGCTATATTTATGCTGTTTTAGGGGAATTTCCGGCTTGGCTGGCTGGTTGGCTGACCATCATGGAATTTATGACAGCTATATCAGGTGTAGCTTCTGGCTGGGGTTCTTATTTGAAAGGGCTTTTGAGCGGCTTTCATATCCAGCTACCGACAGCCTTGAATGGCACATTCAATCCAAAAGCAGGGACTTATGTGGATTTGTTGCCTATTCTGGTTTTGGTCTTTGTGACAGGCGTGGTACTTCTGAATTCAAAAGCAGCCCTGCGCTTTAATTCAGCCTTGGTCGTCCTCAAATTCTCAGCCTTGGCTCTCTTTATTCTCGTTGGGCTTTTCCATCTTCGACCTGAGAATTGGTCCAATTTTGCTCCTTTCGGTTTTGGTCAGATCTATGGCGGTCAGACGGGGATTATGGCTGGAGCTTCTCTGATGTTCTTTGCTTTTCTGGGCTTTGAGTCGATTTCTATGTCCGTGGATGAGATCAAAGAGCCTCAAAAAAATGTGCCACGCGGCATTGTCCTTTCCCTTGGGATTGTGACCATCCTCTATATCTTAGTAACCTTGGTCTTGACAGGCTTGGTACACTATACCAAGCTAAATGTTCCAGATGCAGTAGCCTTCTCCCTTCGCAGTATTGGACTAGATTGGGCTGCCAATTATGTTTCTATCGTAGCGATTTTGACCCTGATTACCGTCTGCATCTCCATGACCTATGCCTTGTCTCGGATGATTTACAGTATAGCGCGTGACGGACTTTTACCGCGGTCTTTCAAGGAATTAACTGCTACTAGTCGCGTGCCTCAAAATGCTACTATCTTAGTGGGGATTGCCTCAGCTATTTGTGCGGGTATCTTTCCTCTTGCTAGCATCGCCTCTTTCCTCAATATCTGTACATTGACCTATCTGATTATGCTGGCCTTTGCCATTTTGAAGTTGCGGAAGGAAAAGGGGCAGCCCAAGGCAGGAGAGTTTAAAACTCCGCTAGTGCCTCTAACTCCGATTTTATCTATTATCATCTGCCTTTCCTTTATGACTCAGTACACTTTGGACACTTGGTTGGCCTTTGGCATCGCTCTACTTTTAGGAATTTTGATTTACTTTGGCTATGGTTACCGCCATTCGGAAATAGAAGTGAAAGAAAGATAATGCAAGAAACTCTGTGAAGAGTTTCTCAGAACGTAGACAAACGTCATTTTTGGCGTTTGTCTTTTTGTATTTTCAAAAATATTTTGTCTCATCATCTGCTATTCCATCCCAAAATCGGATTTAGAACAAAATAAAAAGGCTTGCCCACCCTCATTTTTACTAGTTTTTTGAGATTCAAACACGCCAAAGTAAGCCCAATCTTATCTTCTATCTTGGACTTGCCTTTCTCTCTTGTATAACGGAGATTGTGGTATTCTTTGGCTGTCCCAAAGAGCCGCTCAATAGTTTCTTTGCGTTTCTTATAGAGCTCCTTCATCCCTTTTTGGTGGCGAATCTCTTCACAAAATTCAAGCGCGTCCTTTCATACATGTCTTGTGATGACTTTCTGTTGATTCTGGCTTCGAGTACAAACGGATAATAGGGGACAGGCGACACATACTGTTGGATCACTCTTATACTCACGATAGCCTGCTCGGGTCGTCGTGCAATAGGTAAACACTTGGTTCTCTGGACAAAGGTAACAGTCATAATAGGAATCGTAAACAAAATCACTGGGTCTTAAGTTCCCCCTTACTCCCTTGGGGCGGGTATAAGGGAAGACAGGGATAATGTTTCGCTTTAATAAATAATGGGCAATAGCTGGGGTCTTATAGCCAGAGTCCGCAATAATGTAGCGTGGGGAGAAAGCTTCTAACTTTGAAAAAAGGGTAGGAAAAGCCTGACTATCATGAACATTTCCTGCCTCAACCGTATAAGCCAAGGCCCAACCATGCTTATCACAAGCTACTTGGGCAGAATAGGCAAATACCTCCTTGTGTTCACCCTTGTGGAACCAACCACTCTCAGGATCTGTCCTTGATATTTTCTTTTCTTTAGCCTCGCTTTCTTTTGCGGGCTTTAAGGACTTTTTTTCGTGTTTTCTCCTATCTAAATCAATCTCAACTTCCAACTGCTCACTCATAAATTTAGCTTGTTGGGCAACCATTTACTTATGATACTTCTGACTGTTAGCTGCCGCTTTGATATGGGTACCATCCACAAATATTTCAGAAGGATTAATCAAACCAGCACATAAAGCTTGATGGAGTACTTGTGAAAATATCTCAGTAATCAGTGCTTTATCTTGAAAACGACGACTGTAATTCTTTCCATATGTAGTAAAATGAGGCACCTTGTCATCCAAGCTTAGTCCAAGAAACCAACGATAAGCTACGTTTACTTCAATGTCTTTAATGGTCTGGCGCATGGAACGAATACCATAAAAACATTGAAGCAAAGGGATTTTGACCAACATGACGGGATCTAGACTAGGACGACCCTGATCGGGGCTATACGTTTCTTCAACCAAGTCATAGATAAAGTCGAAATCAACCTCTGCTTCCAATTGGCGAAGAAAGTGATCTTCTGGGACCAATTCGTCTATCGTATGGAAGCCGTATTGGCAACGATTATAATCTGTTTTTTCTTTGTGAAACATAGCGAGCACCTCACAACCCTTCTTACCTCTATTATACGACTTCACACAAATAAAATCCCTTAGAAACTTATGTTCTAAGGACTTTGTCTTCAATCTGAGAAACTCTGTGAAGAGTTTCTTTTTTGAATATGATCCGAATCTGCTATGAGGATATAAGAGCAGTAATATGATAATTTTGCAATTTCTTCTCTGTCAATATTCATCTATATTTTCTAGAAATCAGTAATAAAATATGGTAGAATGTGGATAGTGACAATGATATAAAAACGGAAGGAATTGTCAGATTTTATGAAGTCAAATCCTCAACTAGCCAATTTTTATATGGAAAAATATCAGACAAGTATAAAGAAAGGCAACAATCTGCAAGCTCAACGTCAAGAGCTACTTGCTAAGATTGAGCGCTTAGAGCAGGCAAATCGTGAGTTAGACCAACAAATTGAAAATATCAATTCACTACTGAGCAATGATTTTTCTCGACTGGAGAAGGTAGATGGGTCTCGTTTTAGAGGAAGTGTAAAGGGTAGATTTTTAGAGAAATGCACCCATGCTAAACAAAATCTAATGACCTACCAGTCTAAACAAACTTCAAATAAAGGTGAGATTAGTAGTAAAATTAAGGAACTTCAAGATGAAGCAGATAGTTTACTAAGAAAGAGTTCGATGGCATTTACAGAAGCAGATAGTTACTACTCCATAGCTCTCAGCTATTCGTAGGAGGAAATTAAATGTCAGAAACAAAAGTTGATTTGTCAGTATGGGAAAGTACTACTAAATCTGCTGAAACTTATGTATCCTCTATTTTTGATATGACTCCGCTGGAATTTAACAACTCAGACTTAACCCCTTTTGTGAATTTTAATGACTATATTACGCTATTAAACAGTTCATTAAGTAGTTTGCGGACTTTTACCAGTACGGATGTGGTAAATATGAACCGTGCAGCACAGAATAAAGTTGCTGATGATCATACGGAAGCATCCAATATTCAAAGTTCGAGGGGGAAGAAATGAACGAATTGCAGTTGTATATATTCGAGCAGGGATTAGAGGAGATGAGTCTGTGTGAAGCAGAACACCAACATTTACGCACGATTGGCATGACCTTAGCGGGTCATCCCAAAGTGTTGCGCTCCTGCTATATTGCTTTTCTGAAAGGAGAGTCCAAATGCAGGTACAAGCCATTTATTGGGGCTCCGCTTCTATTCAGTTTTCATTATCATCAGGAAGAAGTTGAGATTGAGCGGATTGAGACCGCCTATCGTGTATCCTTTTCTGTGTTTATTCGCTTTTTTGCTTTAGTTGATTTGGCCTTCAGTAAGATCTACCCATTGGGAACGATTGTGGAGCTGGATAAGGAGCTGCTTCCGACCGAGTTGGTTGAGCAGTTTGCTTCGGAGGAGATGGATTTTTATGCAGTTCTATCTGGTCGTCGACTGCAATTGGATTCTCAGTCATACATTGATTACGCAGGACATGTCTATCCTTACGGTATGCGTTTTGATACATTGCCTCTCTACATCAGTAATCTCTTTATCAAGCGGGTGATTTCCGAAGGTTACAGTGATGCAAAAGACAGCCAGCATTGCGATAAGGAGTTGAGAGAGTTCTATTTCAAGGGATCTGTCTACTCTACCATTTATGATGTGGAGGTTGCCAATGAAGATTGATATGAATGAAGTGCAGAGCAACAAGACCAAATTGGCTACTTCAATCAAGCTGATGCGGGGGCAGGTTGAATTAGCCCGCTCAAAATTGAATCAGATTGTAGAGAGTCAGGCACTGCAGGGAGATGTCAAGACAGCTATTGATGCTAAAGTTAAGAACCACCAGATGCCTATGATGACGCATTATCTGACAGCTTTGGAGATTATGTCAGCTGACTACGAGGCATTGATTAGCACCTTTCAGTCGGAGGTGGGAGAGAGTGCTCAGGATGCAGTGATTGATACGGACTATCTGGCAGAGTTGGGCACTATCTTTCCAGGGATTAGTCAGGGCTTGGCCACTATTCGGCAGAGTCTATCTGGAACTTATTCAAGGATATCAGACTTAATCACACTGGATGCGTCTTCAACCTCGGATATATCCAGTAATCTGAGTGCGGCTAAGCAAATTTTGACGGATACAACGGATAAGATGTCAGCTTTCAATGATTTGCCTAGACCAGAGACTTTTTCCAGTATTATCTCGCAACAGAATGCCCAACTTGGAGTACTGAGATCTGTTCAGGGGCCGCAGTATGCGACTGAAAAGGCCAAGGCACTTTATACGAATCAAAACTTTGCTTTATCTGTAACGCAATACCAGCTACTTAGTCACCAGTCCAATTATAGGGTCATGCTTCAGCAGAAACTAGCTCGTTCCTTGGTAGATTCCTATTACAGTAAGCGTCCTGTTCAGGCTTCCATGCAACCATATAAGCTGGATGCAAAGACCAAAGACTTGATTGAGAAAGCTAACAAAGGCGATCTTCAGGCTATTAGTGAGCTTTCTAAGAGTTATCGCTATGATAAGACGATGGAGAGGACCGTGCCTTATCGTTCTCAAGCTGAATTGGCTCGGTTAAATCAAGAAGTTTGGGATAGGACCCTCACAACTGGCCAGCATATTTTAGGCGAAATTTTTGGAATCTATGACGTTTACCGCTTGATTACAGGGATTGATCCAGTTACGGGTGAGGAGACCAGTCGCTTAGAAGCAGGTTTATGGCTCGCCTTAGATATATTACCCTTCCTCAAAGCTGGCAAAGCGGGTAAGTTAGGGAAAATCGCAAAGACAGCTGACAAGGTAGATGATGTAGCTAAGGGTGCTAAAGAGGCTGCAGAACAAGCTGGTAAGAAAGTTGGCAAGGAATTCAGCAAAGAAGCTGTGGAAGAATTGCTTGATGGAGACGGTGTCTTTAAGAATGCGGAACTGGAAGAACGGTATCAGGAATATGTTGTTCGGAACACCAACCGAGGTAGGCGAGTAAGCGATCGTCTCACTTGGAAACAAGATAGTGATTTCTTTACTCAAAACTCTCCAATAGCACGAGGTAATCGTTTTAATGAAACTGTCCAGGAGCGAAAGATATATCCACATCACGAAGTGAATTTGGAAAACGGAAAACGCTTAGATTCATATGACCCAACTGCGGGAGAAATTATATCTCGCAAGGCGACCGATTTGGATAAGATTCAAGAAGAAACCTTTAGAGGGTATTTACAGGAACTTCAGAATAAATACTCGGTTGGTGAAATAATTCGTTCAAATAAATATCCAGAAATTGATGGTTTAAAACTAGAGGGTAAACATATATTGGAAATACCAGACAGTAATAAACATTTACCAGATATTGAAAAGTTTAAGGAAATTGCCAAAGAATACGGTGTTGAACTAAGATTTACAAAGGAGTAGACAGATGAAATTAGACAGCAGAGTTGAAGGGGCTTTGCAAGCTATAAATTTTGTGGAGCGGTATAAGGAGCTTTCGGATAAATTTAGCTTAGATAGAACGCCTGAAGAAAAACGCTTAAATATCATTACAGGCGAGTTGGTATTTGACGTTTTTGAAGATTTAGGGTATATAGCTAAATTTGATGGACGTGAAAAATTCTTTTATATTGAGCCTGTTAAAGAAGATGGGTATACTTTTGGCTTCCATATTAGTATCTTTAAAGGATTAGTAGAATTGATATGGGTTGTTAGGGACTCTCAAAACAAAGTTATACTTGGGACCCCACTGATGGAGTTTTCTAGGAGGCTCATCTCTCCGGACTATAGAATCATGGATCCAGTGATTGCCAATTATGATGACTTTGAAAATGTCATGAGAATTGCTTTTGAGATGTACGAAGACTTCAAGCAGGCTTTTCTGAAAATTGCCGCAGAGGGTTAATTTTTTAGAAAAATGTTAGAAAATTTTGTAAAAGTGGCAGATATGCCCCAAGAAGTGATTGAAAAGTATAAGGAACAAGTCCCAGCTGAGTTAGTTCAAATTTGGCAGGAGGATGGTCTGGGAACCTTTTTTGATGGTTATCTAAAAGTCATTAATCCAGATGACTATCTTGAGCTTCTCCAAGATAGTTATTTCAGAGGAGACATCGCTTTTCCCATGTTTGTAACAGCTTTTGGAGATGTTATTACTTGGGAGAAAAATGATTTTGTGGGCATTGTGAAATATAATCTTCAAGACTGCGACATTATTATAAAAAGCTTAAAATATTTTCTTAAGTATTTAGATAATTCATATGTGACTGATAACTTTGAACTTGATTTATATAGACAAGCTGTGTCAAAACATGGTGCCCTGTCTTACAACCAATGTTTCGGTTTTGTTCCTTTACTGGCCTTGGGAGGCGTAAAAGATGTGGATCATATGGATAAGGTAAAAGTCTTGGAGCACATTTACCTCATGTACCAGCTGACAGGCGGAGTAATGGATGATTGATAATGATATCACCACCCTATTGAACCTCACCCCAAAAGTTAGATTTTTCTGTCTAACTTTTGTTTTTTTGTCTGAAGGTGATTGCAGACATTTCATGTTTTTTTAACAATGCTACATAGATAATACTATAAAATAATTCAAATGGTCAGCTTTGCTGGCCTTTTTAGATAGGGAGTTATCATCATCTTTATCTAACATGATAAAGATTCAAATGGCCTAATCTTTCATTCAGAATAGAGGCACCTAAGAAATGACTGTTCAATATATATAAATGCATCAATAATAGAAATGTTAGCTCTTTTATTAGATCAAATAACTAAAGCACCGCATTGGCAACGGAGACTAGTCTCCAATATCTGCAAGAATTGCTGGGTCAACTGCAGCAGACAAATGGGCTAGACTATAGCGATCCTATTATCAGCCAAGTAGTGAACAATCTTTCCCCCATGGCGGATAAGGTCAAGGAGATAGATGATCAGATAGATGAGAGTGTCCAGAAAGCCGAGCTAGAGGCACAAAAAGCCAAGGAATTGGAAGACAAGGAAAAGGAGAGGATAGAAAAGGATTGGCGTCTTCACCATCCAATTCAGGCCACGTTGCGAGATTGGCGTAAGGGCCTCTCTGATAGTTTAGACGGAATGACTGAATGGATGAAGGATGATCCGAACTGGGCCTACATCAAAGGTTTTGGGGATGCAGCCTTTGGCATTTTAGGTGATGCAACATTTGGAGCTGTAGAATTTGGTGTTGATCTTGCCCAATACACCCACGAGGGTCTGGCGTTTGGTTATAATTCTCTCATGGGGAAAGAAACTCCGCAGTGGATGAAGGATGATCTAGAAGGTGGGAAGAATGCTCTTGGTGAAGTCTTACTAAATACGCTTGGGACTGCTTATGGATTAGTCACAATGATTCCAGAAGTGAATGATTTGATTAATGCCTTAGACGACAGTACTCGTAATGGTAGTCTCATGGGGTCGATTCTACATGATGCCCGTCATGCCAAAGATTTGAAACAGCAACCGATTCGTGATAAAATCGAACTAGCTGGACAGTTTTCGGGTTATGAAAGTGGACAGGCTGCGGGAGAAATCATCAGTGAGATCGTTTCATTTATTGGTCCGGCTAAGTTAGCCAAGATAGCCGGCAAGAGCAAGTTGGTAAGCCGATTGTCACAGGTGCCCAAGATTGAAAAGGGCCTATCTTATTTAAAACAAGCTCGTACGATGTTGTCTGACAACTATCTGAGCACACTAGCACGGGAGAGCTATGGTGCGACCAAGGACTTCTTTAGAAGCCGTTTGGGGAATCTTTGGGATGACTTTAGTTACAAGAAGTTCGCCTTTGCGGGGTTGGATAATTTCCGCTATGGAGAGGACATTGGCAAGCATACAGCTCGACTCTACCAGAGTACGGGTGAGAGTGCGGAGTATCAGAGTATACTTCGGGATCTTTATGGCGATGCAAGCGAGCAGAGCGGCCGGAAGGTCGGCCGAGAGTTCAGCAAGGAAGCTAGTGAACAACTATCTAAGCATAGCTATGATGTAGCAGATGCAGTCAAGGCGGTGGATAAGACTACGGATACTGCAAAGGCGGTGGACAAGGCGTCAGATGCTGCTCGTGTGGTGGATAAAGTAGATGATGTCAAAGACGGGACAAGGGCTCTAACTAGTCAAGAAATTGCTGATAAATTTGTTTCGGGAATGGAAGATATTTCAGGAAAAAGTGGAACAAAAAACTTTAAATCACATGGAGGTTATAATAAAGCACTTGAAGATTTCAATTCATTACCCTTAGAAAATGTAACGGAAATTAATACTTCATTTGGTAAAGGGTATAGGGGTACTTTAGATGATGGAACAAAGGTTGTTGTTAGACCTGGAAGTACAAGTGATTTAGGACCAACACTGGAATTTCAAATAAGGCAATCAAAAGGAGGGGTTTCATATGAAATTAGATATGGAGACTAAAAATGAAGAATGGGTAGAAGTCTTTAAAGGTTTGATTCCTGTAGATAACTATAGGTTAAAGGTCTTGTTGACAAATTTGTCAGATGGTCAAGAAATTAGGCTGATTGGAGAGCGAAACCGTTTTAAATTATCATGTATTTATTATGATGAAGCACGATTCTTTAGCAGGAAATTGTATTTATCTGCAATTCTGGATAAAGAGATGTTTAAAAAATTTGAAGAAAATAATTTCCAAAATGTCATTTACGAAGTCAAGAATAGTCAATTAGTGAGAAAACTGGAATACACATCATATTATGATTTAGGAACTTTGCATTCACGACATTATATAATCATAACTCAAGATAGTGTAGTGGAGATTCTTGTTTCTGCAAATTTGAAATTAGATATCAGCCAATACTAGAAAATTTGCTAATCAAACAAGTACATGACTTTAGTACAATTATCAGAAAATAGAACTTGGAGAAATGATATGGAAAAATGGACGGAAATTCAACCGGGCTTCATCCCTTTTGGTGACTATGGTATTGAGATAAATATAGATGGGGATACTTTAATTGCCTACTTGGAAGATTCAGAAAAATTTAAATTTACCTTTACAAAGATCTGGGCTTTCCGAACAGTCCAGGAAAGTTTAGAATTAAGAGATAAATACTGGGAGCAAGGATTGGCAGAGAACAGACCACTTTATCTGACCAACTATATCTATGAGGTCGAGAATACAGAGTTTGATGATTTGGTCGCTTCTGCAAAAGTAGCTAATAAAAAGCTTCATCACTATTTCATAATGTCGACAGAATATTTAGTGGATATTCTATCTGAAAATGATGTAAAAATTGAGAAAGTATAAATCACTTTCACAAATACAATTTGTGACTTAGTTCAATTTCTAACTAGGGGAAATTTTCCCCTAGTTTATTTTATACTAGTTTCACAGTAGACGAGCAGAACAAGCTCATCTCCAGCTACGGCTATGAGTATGACGATGGTGGCTATATCGCCAAGGAAACCATTAAGCAGGATGGTGAAACCCTAGTCCATACCTACACATACGATACTCTCGGTCAAGTGGAAAACATGACCGTATCGGATGCATCTGGTAAGGAACTCTCTAAGCTCTCCTACACCTATGACCTAGCGGGCAATAAACTGACTAGCAACGAGACAGTCGATGGTAAGGAGAGCCAGACACGCTTTACCTATGATGACCATAACCGCTTGACCAAACTGGAAGGGCCAGATGGTACCATCACCTATACCTACGACAAGAATGGCAATCGCATCGCTTCTGAAAAGAACTCAGAAAAGCTAGACTACATCTACGATACAGAAAACCGCTTGCTTGCGATCAAGGACAAGAAGGGGCTTCTCATGGCTGCGCTCTATGACGGGGATGATAACCGTGTCTTCACTGCCAGTCGCAAGGAAGGCAAGAACACCTATCAGCTCTTCCAACGTAAGTCAAAGGATACCAAGTCAGGCCGTAAATCACCATACACAGCCCCGAGTGGGGAAGAAAACTCCCTCTTCTGGTATGGCTTTACTCAGAATGTCCTACAAGCCCTATCCACCCTACCGCAAACAGTAGGAAGCATCTGGCACAGCATCTTTGACGATGTATCGACAGCCTACCACCAGAAAGTGGCTAAGGACCGAGCGACCAAGGAGGGAATCGTCGTCAACCCACCGGAACTCGGTAACTTACCGGGTCAGGGAGAAGTGACCTATGCCAGTCAAGTTCAGGATGTCCTCATCCCTTATACCACACGAGAGGATACCTACAACTACTACGAGGAACGCAACTATGTCAATGATGTCAATCGTGAACATACAGAAGTCCTCGAAACCTATGACCATGATGGCAAGGCTCGTGAGACCTATAGCTATGGCAAGGGTCGAGCTAGCTACCTCAACAACCAAACAGGCGATAGCTACAACTACTTGACAAACCAATCAGGCTCTGTGACAGGCTTGACCAAGGATGGACAAGCCGTCGCATCCAGTCGCTATCATCTCTATGGGGCAAGAAAGATAAGCACAGACACGACAGGTCAGCCATTTGCCTATAACGGCGAAGCTCGTGACGATAGTGGACTTGACTACTTACGAGCAAGGTATTATGATAGTCAGGGAGGTACTTTCTTAACCGGGGATAGCTACCCAGGTGAGGACACAGATCCTCTTAGTCAGAACCGCTATAGCTATGTGCAGAACAATCCCGTTAACTATACCGACCCGAGTGGGCATAATATGGTTTGGTTAGGTGGAGGCGGAGGCTCGAAACGCCGTAAGATCAATACTCGTCTACAACGTTTCTACCAACAAAGTATTGTCGGGCAAGATGCTTTAGGCCGTGCAGTATCACTACGTGAATACACGGATCGTCGCATTCAAACAGACCGCAACTTCCGAGCACCAGCAAGTTATTATCAAGCTTTTGGACCAAATGTGGCAACTTACCAAGGTGGAAGTTATGGTGGACAGAGTTCATATGCTTATGTACAACAACAAGCAGCATACGCAAGAGCCCAAGCTGAACAACGCCGTCGCCAACAGATTCGCTATGAATATGGTTTAGCGACTGGACTCAATACCTCACCGACGATCCGAGAAGGACTCAATCTTGACCGTAACTGGACTCCAGCTTTACAGAACACATTGAAACATGTCTGTGATCCCAAAACGACTAAGGCTCAAGATGATGCTAGAAAGAAAAAACTGACAGCCAGTGAATTACAGCAACTCATCCAAAAAGCAAACTCTGGGGATATGTCTGCGATTGCCACTTTGTCAAGAAGCTATGATTTCAAATCAGTTGTAGGAACAGACACACGCACGAAAGAGGAAATCGAAGCAGGGAATAGACTCGTTTGGCAGAATACAGTAAATAGCTTTAAAAAAATACCTTATTTACTCGGAGAGTTTTTCTTTGTGAGTGATATATACCGTTTAACTACAGGGAAAGATCCAGAAACAGGTGAAGCTGCTAGTCGCTTAGAAGCAGCAGGATGGTTAACAGCTGGTTTAGCCTCTTTTGGAATTAGTAAAGTTTTAAAGGGTGGGAAATTAGCTGGTAAAGGCTTAAAAGCACTGGATAAGGTCAATGATGCATCAAAAGTTGCGAAGGCAGCTGATAAAGCTAAAGATGCTACTCGTGTGGTGGATAAAGTAGATGATGTTAAAGACGGGATAAAGATAAATCCTTTAGAAGATATCACATTTACGGATAAGGTAAAAAAAACAAATGAAACAAGGAGATCTACACTCATTTCCAGAAGCGGTAGAATCATTTGGATCAGAAGGGAAATTATCAACAATAACAGGTGGAGACGGTATTGTACGGAAAAAACTTGAAATTCCGGGATCCTATAAAGGTAAGGATGGAGTATTCGAATATATAATTGAACCTGATAATACTGTAAATCATAGGTTCTTTAGACCTAAAAAGTAGGAGCTAAACAATATGGAATTAAGTAAATATAATTTTGAAAATAGAGGTAGTTCGTTAGAAGAGTTTGGTGTTACAAATTATGCATATACATTTAAAGATGTTTTGGCATATATAGACTGGATAGAATCAAAGAAGTTTGTTATTCTTGGTGGAGATGTGTATTCAAGACAAGGTGATATATTTGATTTAACTTATGATAGCTGGTATTATTCTCCTAAAAATAAAGATAATGATTCACTAAAGTCGATTTCTATGGCCAAAAATTATATTAAACAGTATACAAATAGTAATGGAGAAAATTTTTATTTTGCAATAGCCGTTTCAGAATAATAAGGAAGTTATAGAAGTGTTTACTACACAGATTAAGGAAAATGGGAAAATGAGAGTGCGTATTGACCCACCTGATAATGTTGGTACAGATTATACTCATATGCACATTTATGATAAAAATGGGAAACCGTTAGATATTCATGGGAATAATGTTGATGTAAAAAGCCCTGCGGGACATATTCCTTGGGATAAATGGTAAGGAGAGAGTTATGTTACTATTTAATTTAATAACTAAACAAAAAGAGATTGCAGCAATAGATTATTGGGAAATGGGAATACTAGATTTAAAGATATCCTATTTTGGAGATGAGGTTTCTTTGTGCATAGAAGATTATCATAACAAAGAAAAATACTGGGAAGTTAAGTTTTTAGTATGCGCAAAAGTAGAGTATAGCAATGATGCTTTAGATATTCAGTGGAGAAAAGATCAATACGTTAAAAATATGACTAGAGGAGAATTGCATCATCATGGTCAAGAAATTTCTTTACAAATTTATGAGGAGAATCCTGATTTTGTGAAGTGTATATTTGATATTGGTTTGTTGCAAATGACAATTGTTTGTCGTGATATTCAGATAGAACATCTTGATTTAAAGGATGCACATTTCTTCTGGCAGGATAATGATGTTTTATAGATAAACTGTTCTAAGAGTCAAAGAAAGAGAAGCTAGTTTGTACTACACAACTAAGCATTGAGAACAATTTATAAGGGTGAAATAAGGTGAATGTATATAAACGAATAACAAAATTAGAGAAAATATATTTAATGTTCAAATTCTCTGGTTATTTTTATCTACATATTGATGGAAAAACAGTACAGAGTGAAANAGATGCTGTACAGATATTAGCGGAAGGTTTTAATATTGATGATCTTCAAGATGGTAATTGGGATGCACTAGCTGATCGTCTTGAGCGTCCTGACTGTATAGTCCCAGATAGCATTAATATTTTTATAAATAATGCAAAATATCTTTTTATCAATGATGAAGTTTCTAAAAATGTTTTTTTAGAGATTTTATCTGACATTGTTTTGTGGTGGGATGAAGGTGTTGAGAGATACATAGTTGGTGGTAGAAGAAAAAAATTTAATGTTTATGTCATTGAATAATGCCACTTCATCGAAGTTTGAACAAGTGCAAGTATATAAAGAGTCTGAGATGAAGTCATAGTAAGACACGGACTAATAGCCCAATCTTTAAATTATTTATATAGGAATGAGATTATGTTAGGTATTGAACTGAGAATAGCTATAAATGAGTTAGTTGTGATAGATAGATTATTGAAATTATTGGATACTAGTCATCAAATAGACCATTCTCACTTTTTCTATAGGAATGTAGACATGGACTATTCAGAGACTATAAATTGGAAGGAATATTTCTCCACTCCCGCAACGGGATATCTGCATTTGAAACGAATATTTTTGGGAGAATATATTGAAGATGCTATCATTATCATTTCAGGAAATGAAGATAAGGTTGACTTCATTATTGAGTTTCAAGCTGAGTCTCTAACGAATAAGGAAATAAAAAATATAAAGAATTTTATACTAGAGTCTGATATGAGTATTTCAGATAAAGATATCGAGGTTTTTTATGAGGAATATTGAAGGTGTAGAAAGCATAATAACGTCTACCTAAGATTTTCTAAATAGAGTATTGAAAATAGATATGAAGCAAAATGATTTGAAAATGAAAATAGCTAAGATTAAAAAGCTATTGCTTGAGAATAATATCCAGATAGAGCAAGGCTTAAGCGATGACGAAGTAAGAAAAATTGAGAAAATATATAATGTAAAATTTCCCCAGCAGTGGTTGGAATTTTATCAAAATATACTGCCTGTTTCAGAACGTTTTTATAACTGGAGAGATTTTTCAGTTGAAAACATAGCAGCTATAAAAGAAAGATTAGCGAGTCCTTATAATGGAATTTTGGAAAATATCGATGAAATAGTTTGGGAGATTTCCTGGGGACTAGAGCCTGATAGAGTAGAAGATAAAAATAAGAAAATAAGAAAAATGCTAGAATCAGCTCCACCTCTAATTCCTTTATACGGGCATCNTTTTCTCCCGATATTTGAAAACAAGGAAATGCCCATTTTATCTGTTGTAGATTTAGATATTATCTATTATGGATTGGATTTGTATGATTATTTTGAGGTTGAATTCGGACATAAGCGACTTGTATCTGACTCAAAAAAATATAAAGAAGTTCCTTTCTGGACAAGTAATTTTTATTGAGCAAGTTTGTTAGGATGGGTTCTAAAATTAAAAAGGTGATTTTAGTCCCTTAATAACTGTTAGAGCTAACGAAGAGGATTATTGATATATGTTAGGTATGTAAGATGGAAAAATGCTTTACTCGAATTATTGGAAAGGTTTAGACTAATGTTTTATCAATTAAAATATGATATGGATCTTGTAGATAAGGTTATTGAAAAAAAGAAATGCTATATTTATGGGGATGGTAATAATATCAATGACATCGAATATGAAAATTATCCTAAAGGTAGATTTCATACAATAATATATTCTGAAAAGAAAGTAGAGTCGTGGCCAAATGTAGAATTCTATTATAATTCATTGGAGATGACAGAGGAAAGTGATTACTTAGGTAATATTGATTCATGGCCTATATTTAGAAAGAATGTAGTAAAAATACTAAAAAAAGAATACCCCAATTTAGAATTTTATCCTGTAAAATTAATTGATGTAGCTACTGGAAGCATCAATACAAATTATTTTGTTTTACATGTTCTCTGTGTAATTGATGCATTTGATATGAAAAATAGTAAATACCGTTATAATGAGAAATACGATGTTTATTTTTTCGAACCCAAAGGAGAAAGAATAGACTCCTTAAAGTGTCAAGGAGTAGATGTTTTTCGCGCTTCGAAAAACTTTACTGTGATATATGTATCAGAGAAATTTCGTCAAATGGTTATGAAACATAAGTGGACTGGTTTTGCATTCTATAGAGTTGCTGAAGATAATGAGGAACAAGAATATATAGAAAAACATGGTATATATGAATAATAGTCAGTTAGGTTCCTACTCCAAAAATGAAGAAGTCCATTGACAGAAAGGAGACCTGCACCCTAAAAGTTAGAATAAAAAATCTAGCTTTCAGGGTGTTTTTATGAAATTTTGAAGTATTACTCTACTCTTTATAATTATCAAAAAATCACATTTACAGAATACATTGGAACATGTCTGTGATCCCAACAAGAGTTCAGCAAAGAAGCTAGTGAGCAGTTGGCTAAGCATAGTGATGAAGTAGCTAAGGGTGCGAAAGAAGCTGCAGAACAAGCTGGCAAGAAAGTTGGCAAGGAGTTCAGCAAGGAAGCTAGTGAACAACTATCTAAGCATGGCGATGATGTGGCAGATGCGGTCAAGGCGGTGGATAAGACCACGGATACGGCAAAAGATGTAGCTAGAAGTGATGATGTTATTTCTAAAAATATACAAGCTTCTGAATTAACTATGACGGAAACAGTCAAAAATCATGCAAATGATGTTATTAAACGTGGCAAATACATAGGTGATAAAGCTAGGCCATTCGTTGATAATGCTGGGACAGATTTAATTATTCAAGAAATTATCGATGGTGGAATCCCTGTAAAAGATAAGTACTTACCAAATGGTTTGCGTTGGGAAGTGGAGGGTACATTTAATGGAAGAAGCAGTGGTATATGGGAATTAGTTGTTGATTTAGATACAAACCAAGTTGTACACTTTAACTTTACTAATAGGTAGGAAAATATGTTTAAAATAATAAAAAAAGAGTATACTCAGCAAGAGGAGTTAATATATAAAATAGATACAAAGGAATTAATAGCTGCTCCAACAATAAATAGCGATATTACTTTTAATTTTATATATTTATTTTTAGGTTTTAATTCAGAAAATATGGAGTCCACTCAATTTTGGGGTTATCATAACGACTTTTCTTGGATAAAAAGAAGTTTGGTTCCTCCTAAATCTGATAAAGGTGTAATTGTTGTTACAGATAATGATATTAATGGGGGGGATAGTTTTCGAATTGACTATGCTCAAAATTGGGAAACATATTATGATGAGCAATCAGGTTGGCTTAAAATTGGTTCTGAAATTTTGAGTGAAGATCTTAGCTATGTTGAATTTTTCAGAAATACTATTGCTGGTATTGATAGGTGTGGCAATATTCAAGAATTTTGGCTTAAACCTAAATTTAAATGATATTAAACTAATTAGTCTTTCCAAGAATATGGATTTTCCTGATACGAATAATTGGTCTTCAATTACAGATTAGTTGATAGATATGAAATATCAGATTAAATTTCCTATTATTGGTTTGGCTGTTTGCCCTACTTTTACTGGCGATTGTAATCAATATCCAGCTGAATCAACCCGAACATATGAGCGCTGACTATGTTGGCCTTTGGAAGTCAAGATGGCATGAGGAAAATAAAGACTGGCTCTATCCTCTGAAAAATATTTGTCTTCTTATTCTGGCAGTTCTAGCTGGTTCTGGTCTCATGATTGCATTTTCCAAGAGTGAAAGATGGAAATAAGCTAATCTTACAAAAATGTAAGATTGCCTATTATAAATGTAAGGTAGAGACGTGGAAAACAGGTCTCTATTTTGCTATAATTTGCTCAGGAATCCTAACTAGGAAGGTGTGCGATGATGAAAAAAATCCTTTTAGGTTGCTTGGGAACAGTACTGGCTTTGATTGTCTTGTTAATAGGTTTTCTAGCCTATTTTGGTCCAGATTATGGTATTTTTCTTTTTCCACCTAGTCCGCAGGACTACGCTCGATCGGTCGTAAGAAAGCTTGATTTTGGTCTTTATACTGACAAAGATTGGGAAAATGAGAAAAAGAAAGCCTTAGAGAAGCTTGAATCAGCCAAGACTTATCAAGACACCTATCCTGTCTTGGAAAAATTAACCAAAGAGGCTGGCGGAAAGCATTCTTATTTTTTAAGTCCACAGGATAGTCCTGAAAATAGTCCAGCAAGCAAAAATCAGCCTGAAGTGCAAAATCGGGAGGGAATTCTCTATTTAAAAGTTCCTGCTTTCACAGGTGATGCGCAGGCAGCGGAGGCTTATGCCAAGAAACTGTCAGCAGCTCTTAAAAAGGATGACTATCAGGCGGTTCTTGTGGATTTGAGAGACAATACTGGCGGGAATATGTATCCGATGATTGCTGGATTGTCCTCTATTTTACCTGATGAAGATCTCTTCCAATTCGTTTATAAAAATGGAAGCAAGAGTGCGGTTTCTCGATCAGATGTTCTGAAGCAGCTTGGTCTGGAGCAGACTGATGAGAAAGCAAAGAAAGTGCCAATAGCTGTCCTTACCAATGGGAAGACAGGTAGCTCAGGAGAGATGACTGTTTTAGCTTTTAAGGGACTGGAAAATGTTAAAATATTTGGTCAGCAAACGGCAAGCTATACTACGGGAAATAACTATTATCAACTATATGATGGAGCGGTTTTGCTCTTGACTACTTCGAGTATCCTAGATCGCACGGGCAAGCTTTATGCGAATGAGGCAATTCAGCCAGATCTCCTAACAGACCAGCCTTTAGAAGAGGCGGAGTCTTGGTTGAAGAAACAGTTAGGAGAATAGTTTATTGAAAGCAGTCAAAGAGACTGCTTTTCTGCTATAATAAGGAGTAGAACGAGGTGACAGATGATTCGTAAGATAAAGCTAGAAGACGCCGTAGCCATTCAGCGACTCAATGCTGAGTGCTTGGGCTATGATTTCGATAGGGAAGCGACGGAGGGGCAACTGAAAAGGCTGCTAGATAATGACCAGCATTTGATTTTGGTCGCTGAAGCAGATGGACAGGTCATAGGTTACGCTCATGCGGCTAGCTACGACTGTCTCTATTTCCCGTCCTTGCTCAATCTCTTGGCCTTGGCCGTCGCTCAGGATTTTCAAGGGCAGGGACATGGCAGAGCACTGATGCAAGCTTTGCGTGAAGAGGCAAAAGCTGCAGGCTACACAGGAATTCGGATTAATTCAGGCATTTCCCGCTCCGCAGCCCATGAATTTTATCGCAGCCTCGGCTGCAGTGAAAAAGCAGACCAAAAACGATTTTATTGGAAATTTTAGAGAAAAGAGGACTAGAGATGATTGAACAATTAACCCAGCAGCATGCTTTAGAAATTGCTAAGGACTGGCATTACGAGGCACCTTATGATTTTTATGACATGAAAAATGACCTGGAGGATTATGAAGAAATGGTCTCCCTAGAAGCGCGTGGAGACCGTTATTATCAAGTTCTGAGAGAAGGAGAACTCTATGGATTTTTCTGCTTAGAGCAGAAAGGAGAGCGAATTTTGGAGCTTGGTTTGGGGATGAAGCCGGAGCACTGCGGAAAAGGTCAGGGTGCTACATTCTTGCAGGAAATTCTGGACTTTATCATAGAAAATTTTGCACCCCAAGTCATCAGGTTATACGTGGCTGACTTCAATCACCGAGCCCAGCAGCTTTATCTCAACATGGGCTTTGAAGTGGTGAGGCGCATTCCGCAGGAAAGCAATGGCGATATTCACCTCTTTGTGGAAATGGAGAAGAAGCTTTAACTTACCTATGACTGCTAACAGCAAATTCGTAAATGAATACCAATAAACAAAAGGAGAAAACCATGACATTTGAAGAAATTTAGAAAAACCATGATTTTATATATTCTTTAGTGTCTCTTTACAGTGATTTATAGCGGTTTATAGCAAGAATACCAATATTAGTTCATCTTTGATATTCTTCAGGAGTCCACAAAAAGGTGAACAAAAAAAGCCCTAAAAAGGGCGTGAAATTTGATGAGTTCAGCAGGCAAGAAACTAGCACGGTCAAACGTGCTTTTTTATTACCTGAAGCTATTATACCATGCCTCACTTCCTAAAGTACAACAAGTACTTTGCTAGACTACAATATTACTTTGGATTTTTAATCAAAATGTTGTATAATTAAATAAATAAAGGAACTGGTTTGGCACCCAATGACCTATTTTAGGTCGGCGCCTAAGTCAGTTCCTTTTACTGTTTCGACTACCCAAAAGGGTATACCCTTAATATTCTTGCGTCAATTAGTTTTTTAACTTATAATTAAGTTAAGATAAAGGTGGTCTAACGCCCATGAAGCAGCTTGCTGTGGAGGCGGTGGGTCACCTTTATTTTTTTATCTCACAAAAGCCCCTAGAATCGTTTCTAAGGGCTAGCTATAAGGAAGGATAGGCGGGACCGCCGAATGTCGCCCGCATTTCTCGACCCACTAGCTAAGTGGCGCGTTGGAGGCGGATACTTTTCAACCTCTATCCTTTATATCTTGATTATATCATATTTCCTCTTAATCTAAATCTGTGAAGAATTATTCTTATCCTTATGTCCATATCGGCCGTAAAAAGTACACTCCTTTTCTTAATTGTCCCGTGAAAAAATGTATAGTGCTGGTGTGAAGGCCGTAAAGAGTAGAGGGTAGGCCCATAGCCCCTGCCTTTGATATTATTAATCTTTTATTACTCTCGATATTTGCAGTCCTCTTTGTTCGCTCCTTGTTCAATTAAAAAATGAAAATCTTTCTTGGTTCACTCTCGGCTCGATCATGCGTAGCTTCGTCCTCACGATAACTGGTGGAATGTGTAAGAACTTGTTAGTACTAGGTTGTTTTTATAAATATCCTTAGTCAATGGGTAGCCTTATAGCTAAAAAATCAACTTAAAAGCCTAATAATACCGTATTTCTTTCTGCTTTAAAATTTTCAAAAAGGGAATTTTTCACACGGAAAAGGCCGCTTCCTTTAAAACTGAAACAATATAGCCCCGTTCAAAAAAACAGGGGGTAGTTTCCGAATGTTGAACAGTATAAGTGATAGCCTGAAGCATTTGGCCAAAAGGCAAGCAGCGGAAGAAGCTGCTTTGCTAAGTAAGTTTAGAAGCTCCATCACTCGTAAGCTTAGCAAGATTCTTTATTCCTGAACTCTTTATCCTGTAAATTGTAGTTTTTGACTTTTCTATCTTGTCTTCGATATTCCATATTTCCAAGTGATTGACATAGAACATCCGCAATACTGACCTTTCAAGAGGATCGCTCAGCTTGTCAATGAGTTTAGAAGTTTCTAAACGTTCATTGATTAGATTGGAAAGTCTCTCTTGTATATCTTCTTTCAACTTCAAAACATAGACAAGTTCATTCTCCGTATTGTTCACTCTACTAGTCTGGACTTTGGTTTGTGTCAGAGTTGATTTTTTAAATAAACCTTGATCTAAATACTGAAGTTCTAACTGCAAACTCTGAATCTCTTTATCTAACCATCTAATACCTTCTAACTTTACTTTTACTTGCTCTGGTGTCATGCCTTAGCCTCCTCTTATGGTATAATAAATCTATCAAATCTATACCAAGGAGTCAGTCGCAAGGCTGGCTTTTTGCTTGCTTTTCTCTCTGTTTTTGTATATACTCGATATATACAAATAAAGGAGAAAAGAAATGAATACAGTAAAAACCCGTAAAGTTGGGAACTCTCTGACTGTGACCATTCCCAAGGCGCTTGATGTCCCGGAAGGTCAAGAAATGGTCGTTTACAAAGGCGCTGATAATGTGATCGTCCTAGCTCCAAAGATTGCAGATCCATTCGCTGAAGCGGCTGACCTCCGTATGGAAAATGATTTTGAAGGGGTGAAACTACTTGACAGCGAAATCTAACTATGTCCCAGAAAAGCAGGATATCATCTGGATAGACTTTGATCCATCTGTCGGGCGTGAGATACAGAAGCGCCGCCCTGCTGTGGTGGTATCTCGTAAGGAATACTCAGAACGCACTGGCTTCGTTGCCGTCTGCCCTGTCACGCATGGCCAGAAGAAACTAGAAAAGCTAGGCTTGCTGGTTCCTGTCCTATCCTCTGAGGTAGACGGATCAGTGAATCCGCTCCAGCTTTACACCTTCGACTTTCGAGAACGCCAGGCGAAAAAAATCACCACCATGGACACACCAAGCTTTCAGAAGGTTGTTCAACTCTATAATTTCATCTTTGAAGCATGAATCGATTAAGCTGAGGCGGAGCGCCTTGGCTTTTTGTATTTTCAACGATTGGTGGAATATGTAGGAACTTTTCAGAACCAGAGAGCATGTTGTAAACAGATAAGGCAAGTTATTTGTTCCTTCTCTGCTTGATAAATGATAGGGGATATTTTGCTATTTCTCTATGTTCGCTCTAGCTTCAAGTTCGTAGGTAAGGGATTAGCCCACGTATCTCTTTATGGTTTGATAGGCAATTAAGGGACGTTTTTAGCTCCCTTATTTACTTATCATTCTGCAAGCAATTAAGGCAAGTTATCTCTTTGCTTATCTGCTTATCATTTGGTAAGCAACAAATCCAAAATAACAGACTTTTAAATTGCTCTTATCTCCCTGTCATTTTGTAGGAAAATAAGGAGAGTTATTTTAGTTCTTATTTCCCTATCATTTTGTAAGGAGAAAATCCAAATTAAGGAGGCTAATAAGTCTCCTTACAGTTTTTCAGGGAGCAAAATCAAAATAAGCGATGTTATTTCCTGTCTTATTTCCTTACCGTTTGACAAGGAGAAAAACGAAAATAAAGAGCTTTTAAATTCGTCTTAACCCCCTATCGTTTTGTAAGCAATTAAGAAGGCTTATTGTCGTCCTTATCTGCCTACCATTCTGCAAGGAGAAAATCCGAAATAAGATGGCTAAAAACTCCGCTTATCTGCTTGTCATTTCTCAGGGAGTTAAGGAGGGTTATTATTGCTCTTATCTGCTTGATAAATGATAGGGAGATGTGGCCACTTTCTCGGGGTTCGCTCGAGGTTCAGGTACATGTAACCCCACCATTTTCTAGGCATATTTTTGCCACTACCTAGCCAAAACCTCACCATTGGAGAAGTTAGATACCTTACCAAAACCTTACCGTTCTATGGTTCTAAAAAGTAGCTGTACCTAACCAAAACCTTTACATTCTACGACTCTAAAAAATATAAATACCTTAGGTCAATCTTAGGGCTTTTAAAAATGTAACCTTAGCCTAATCTTAGCCTCTTTGATCTATGCTACCTTATACTAACCTTATACTTTTTATATATGCAACCTTAGCCTAATCTTAGCATTTTTTTAATATTCAACCTAACCCTTACCACACCCTTTTTTGGAACGCTTACCGCACCCTTTTTTTGGAACGCTCGAACCAGTCAAAATCCTTGATATAGCTGACTTATTTCAAAGGTCAAACCGTCAAATATGTAGTATTTGTTTGTTTTGTAAATTGCACACTACTACAAATTATCATGTAAAAAAACCAAATCTATTGGGATAAGTAGCAATTAAGCCACAGAAAGAGGCAATGCCCCTTTGCTGCTATTCTTCACTGAGTAAGCCGCTTGCTACCACATTACGGATAAACTGAGCTTGTTTTTCTTTGGGCAGTTGCAGGGCTTCAAGTAAAGACTCCAGAGCTTGCTTATCTGTGCTTGCAATCAACTTTTTAATGATATTCTGGAACTGCCCTTCTAGGTACTCGCAAAAATGGATCCGCTGTGCTTGTGTTGGCTGCACTGTTACTGGTGAACTATCTGCAATCAGCAAGAAGCAGGCTTCCGCGATTTGGGCGAATAACTTTGCACGCGCTTCAGGGTGTCTGTATAATTCATAGGCGTTTATGCTGGCGTCTTCCATCCGGAGCTTCTCACCTAGTTCAATCAGTTTAGGCGTATCTTCAAGACACACTGGTGTTGCATCCGCCATAAAATCGTCACGTTTGCGATTGAGTTCCTCCAGTTCCTGATCTGCTTGTTCAAAGTATGTTGATTCTGTCACGAGCTTCCTCCTTTCTTTGGCTAAAAATTACGCTTCATCCTCTTGTCTTTGATGTCTGTCATGTTATATACATTTCCCTCTGATCGTTTTCCGATTCGACTAACTAGCTTGTCGTTATAGATTCTGGCCAGCTCCTTGCCGTTGTGGTTGGTGTTGATGATAGTTGTTTCCCGCTTATCAAAAACCTTGAAAAGAAAGGTCTGTACCCAGTTATTGGCCTCATCTTTTCGGCTATTCATAACGCTTTCTGAGCCTAGATCGTCAATAAAGAGATAGTCAACCTCGGTCAGTAGCTTCAAGGCGTCATACTCTGTAAAATCACTCTGCCTATACTGCCAGCCTGACTGAATGCGCGTGACGATTTCAGCAATGCTGACAAAGAGGACGCTCTTAGGCTCATTCTTAGCCTTATAGCCCTCGTTGATAGCTTTGGCCATGGAATAGCATAAATGGCTTTTACCAGTGCCTGGATTGCCCATAATCAGCGTGTTTCCTGTCATACCGTTTAGGTACTGCCTAGCTTGCTTGATAGCAAACTCCTTGGCCTCGTGTTCCTCTTTTGTCTCAGCTTTGAAAGTGCTAAAAGAAGCCTCTCTTAGCTCATTTGACACCGTACTTTCACGCGCTAGCATGTCATAGGTTGAAGAGTCCAGATCATGCCCTAGGGCTTTTTCTACGCCCTCTAGCTCTGTCTGTTTAATGTTCTCCCTAGTACATTCCATGCAGTAGGGTGATGTATAACCATCTGGCTTTTTGAATTGTACCAGGTTAATCTGATGAATTGGGCAAAGCTCATCAGTGACCTTTATTTTTTCATTGAGCTGGTCTGTATTCAGTAATTCCATTGATTCTCCTCTCCGTCAGTAGATAAACGGGTCTTGAATATCGTCATCAGACTGACCTAGTTTCTTTTGCTGAAACTGTCTCTGTTCATCTTCGACTTGTACCATGGTTCTAATACCGTTCTGTCTCCAGTTCTTGAGTATTGAATTGATATAGCTAAAAGATCGCTTGCCGTTATCTGCAGCCTTGTCTATGGCAGTCTTGATAACCTCTAGCTCCATACCGTCAAGAGTGAGATAGTCAGTCAGTATTTGATATTGTTGTCCGTCTATAATTCCTATGCGGGTTTGGTAGTAACTAGAAATTTCAGCAGCAGAAGCAGCAGAAGTTTTTTTATCTATCTCTTCTTCTAACTCTATCTCTATCTCTTTCTCTATCTCTATCTCTGTCTTACACATAGATAACGTTGTGAGGTCTTCGGGTAACATTGTAAGATTTTTGCTTTTTTCTTGCTGTTCTTTACGATAACTCCGCATATAAGCTGCATGATTAGTTTCTTGTTGTACCAAGGCTTTTGCTTGTGTTAGCTCTGCATTTTTATCTTCATCAATCTGAATGAGTCCGCATTTTGTAAAATAGGTCATAGTCATTTGGATATCATCTTCGGACACATCTAATTTTAGAGCCAACTCCTCTTTAAGAGTTTCAAGGTATCCCTCGTAATATAAAATACAGTCGCTTTCCAAGCTTTCTAGCATTAAGCGGATATATATCACCGTCATAGTGTAACCGCCTGGCATATTTTTAAGCCGCTTGATAAAAAGATTCTCAAAAAATTTCTTGTCAATTTTCAGCCAAAAATAGATTTTAGTCTTTGCCATTTTCCACCCCCAAAAATTTTAAAAGTTCGCTAACCCTGTAATACACTTTTCTAGCATCCTCTAGCGGTGGTTTGTATCGTCTTAGCCCTGCATTTTCCCACCGTTGCAGTGTCTTATATTTTATGTCCAGTTCGTCCATGGCTTGCTGGGCTGAGATTAGACCCGTTAAGCGTGGTTTGACCTTCTCACGCGCTTCTAGATAGTTCTCCACAAGCTCCAGAACGCCATGGGTTAGTTCATATTCACTTTCTTTGCTGAGACTAAACATTCTGATCAGCTCCCTTCAGCAGCTCTTTATAGCTTTCTAAATCAGCTTTGATAAGCACATCTAGACGCCTTCCTTCTGTGTCATACTGAGCCTTTAGTTCCCTGATACCTGCTAGGCGTTCGGTATCATTAGCAGGGATATAGTAGCCGTTACCTGCCCCACGTTTGGCCACAATGGGAATACCATAGCGAATGATAAGCCGGAGAATATGATCTCGTAAGGCTCTCATCTCCAGCCCTAGCACATTGGCTATATCCCGCCCTGCGCGTGGCTCGTCTGCCCCTACGGGTATCAGTCTTAGAATTCTTTCTTCAAGTTCTGTCATGGCAGGCCTCCATTGTTTCAAGCCATTTTTCCATCTTTCTGAGTTGCCGTTTGGTGATATATCCTCGGCGTCTGTAAGCAATAGCCCAGGAGTGAAACAGCTCAGCACATACGCCGGCCAGAAAGAACAGTAGTAGTGTTAAAATTGCACCTAGTAGCTCGCTCATTTTGATAACTCCTTGTGTTGTACATTGTTGCTGATATCTGCTGTGAATTGCTCGATATTTCGTGCCTGTTTTTCTTGATAACTAGAATTGGGTAAATTTTGATTAGTATCTTTCATGATTTCTTTAAAAGTTTTAGTAGCTCCTAAGTATAGCTTTTCTGTGTAAGTAAGATATGCCTGTTGCTCCTCCTCTGACGTAAAGAATGCTTGAGCTTGTCGCTTGAAAAAGGCCTGTCTCATTGCGTCAATTTCAAAAATGCCAGGGCTGAAAAACATACCCGTTGACTTATTAAAAAGTTTCTCTAATTTGCTGCCGTCATTCAGTTCGGGCAATTCAACCCAAAGCAACCTGGCTAAATCCTCCTTGATAGCCCCTAACTGAACAGATAGCAAAGATAAATCGACTAAGTTGTTTTGCTCTCCGATTTGGTGCAAATTATCGGCGATTCTATCCAAGTTTTTTGTTAGATTTCCATAAGTTGTTTTTGTTGACATACTGTTCTACCTCGTTATTTTTGATTTTTTCTGTGTAATTGCTATGCCAATGAGCATGCTTTTCCGTGATAAAAAGACTTATTTCTTATCTGCTTCCTTGTACAATACTTCTTTCTGCAAGCCTAGACTATTCCCAGCGGATAACCGCCCCAAACTTATCGTTTTCCCTCTGGTCGTGTAAGCTTGTGCCAAAATAATAGTCTAGCTGTGTGAAATTTTCTTAGGGTGGTTTAGGTTGTCCCATATCCATAGACACCTAATGGCGATACCGGCACCTAATACTTTTTTCTCTCCAGTTTTAAGAGTTGGCGCTCTCCGTATGGTCAAAGTGTCCTAGATATGCTATAATCTAGGTATAAATCTTTACTAAAACCCTTTTAATAACAGCTTGCCTGCTTGTTTATTATGTTTTAGTGATAGTGTGAAAGGCTCTGCGGTGTGGTTATTGCTAAGCCTTTTTTGTTGCTCTCACGCGCCTTGTGGTGCGTTTTCTTTTGGTCTGAAGACCATAGACTTAATATCCTGATAGGTCATGCCCAGGTTAATCATAGCAATAGCCATATCTTCTAAGGCTTGGTATCTGACAAGCTCGGCACTAGTCAGGCTATCGATCCCTGTCAGACCGCCACGCGCTGCCATCAGTTGCTTTTTATTCATGCCGCTAGTGCCTTTTAGCAGAAGGTTTGTAATGGTGCTATGCGCGTGTTTTGGAGCTTCCTTCCAGCTTTCTATGCTGTCGTGTAAAGTCTTGCGCTTTGGCTTCTCTAAAGCACGCTGCAGCTTAAACTGAGATAGCTCATCCCGCATTTCAAAGAATGCTTTTACTAGATTTGTCTTGAAGCTTCTAACGGGTCGGGTATTCCCTAGATAAGTCACTAATAAAGTCGCTTGCTGTTCGTTTAAGCGATAGATTTTTCTAGGCCGTCCGCCTAATGATCCTTTTTCAGGTTTATGGATTTCAAATGACAAAACCCCGAAGACTTCTAAATCTTCTTTGTGTTTATCAATTAGTTTTCTGACTGAAATAATTTCTATTTCAGCATGCTCTGCCACTATTTCGTGGGTTGTATACGGCTCTTTCTTGCCGTCCATGTAGACTAGGTTCATTGGGGCTCCTTTCTTACTCTTCTGGTGTTAGTAGTTCGTCAAGTGTGACTCCTAGATAGTCAGCAATCTTTAGCAAGGTTTCTGCTTCAGGATTTTTTGTACGCTCATAGTACAAACTAGTAAGTGTAGTCTTTGAAATCCCTGTAGCTTTATGCACGTCTAAAACTTTTTTACGTTGCTTTGCTAAAAGAACTCGAAAGTTATTTTTCATCCACATCCCTCCTTTTTGTTGTAATCTATACATTACATTTTTATTAAAAAATTGTAATATGTACCTACAGTTTACAAAAATCAAAAAATATTGTCAAGCATTTTTTACAATCATTTGATAAAATTGAAGGTGTATTGTAAAATATAAACTGAATAAGGAGTAATCAAATGATACAAACCAATTTAAAAGAGTTATTAAACAGAAATAATATCAGTATAAACAAACTATCAATTGAGACTGGGTTGTCACGTCCAACATTAACTTCATTAATGAATAATGAAAGTAAAGGTATACAGTTTGATACTTTGGAAAAATTACTAGATTATTTTGATATTTCTATTTCTGATTTTTTTAGTGTCTATAATGAAGAAATTATCTTCAATTTTTTATCTGAAGTTTCATTATCCAAGGCGAAAATTATGGAAGAAAGGCCATTTTCTATTGAAAGAAATGATAATTATGTAGAATTTAATCCTTCAGAACTAATGACTTATAAGTGTTGTATAGAAACCGATGGAATACCTGGGAAGTCATTTGATGGGGCATTAACCCCTGTTATGGATAATGAGAAAATAGTGGCTATGAGACTAATTTTCTTCCGCTCTGATATGGAAGGAAATTCATTGCCAATTCAAGATGTCAAAGCTTTTATAAAGAAGTTGGATAGTAGCGCTTTAGGAAGTCTAGTAGAAAAATTTCTTAGCAACTGGTATAAAAGGTATAAAATTATTAAAAAAAGCGATTTTTCAGATATAATTATTACCAACCTTACTTTATTAGATGATCAACCTGTCTCTTATCCAGTTTTTATAGATATAGAAAAAATAGGGAAAGAAATAAGATTTGACTTATATGGATACAAAAATAGTGGTTATAAAAAAGGGGATGAAGATTTTAGTAATTCTGTAATTTTTAATGATTTAGAAGGTTAGAAAAAACTGTACACTATCTATTACTAATCTTTACAAAAAATTCTCGCCTATTTTTAATTCAAGTCTTATTTATGCCAAAACGATAGCAAAGAGTAGAATTTTTAAATCAGCTTTAACGCTCATAATGCGCGTGATTTCTCGGCGTTCGCTCGGAGTTCAACGTCATATTAGGCTTGTAACTCAACTGCTCATAATTTTTTAGAAAGGATCTCATGAACGAACTGCAGTTTTTAATCTATACCGCTGATAACGACAACGAGACAGCTAGTGTCATCATCAAAGGAGAAACGATCTGGGCTAGTCAGAAAGAAATGGCTAGACTTTTTGATGTCGGTGTTCCTGCAATCAGTAAGCACCTAAAAAATATCTTTGAAGAAGGTGAATTAGAAGAAAATTCAGTTATTTCCAAAATGGAAACAACTGCGACCGATGGTAAGAATTACCTAGTCACTTACTACAATCTTGACGCTATCATTTCAGTTGGTTACCGTGTCAATTCTCAAAAAGCTACGAGGTTTAGACAGTGGGCTACTTCGGTACTTCGTGAGTACATGATAAAAGGTTTCGCCATGGACGATGAGCGCCTGAAGCAAGGCGAGAACTTGCTGGAAAAAGACTATTTCCGTGAGCTCTTGGAGCGCGTGCGCTCTATCCGGGCTAGTGAGCGCCGTATATGGTTACAGATTACAGATATTTTCGCTGAAATCTCTATCGACTATGATCCACAAAGTACATTGACTAAGCAATTCTATGCGGATGTACAGAATAAGTTTCATTATGCAATTACGGGCCAAACTGCTGCGGAAATCATCTACACGAAAGCAGATCATACAAAAGACAACATGGGTCTTACAACATGGAAAAACTCCCCTAACGGTCGTATATTGCAATCAGATACCCAAATAGCAAAGAATTATCTAACAGAAAAACAGATTCGTTCCCTTGAACGAGGTATATCTAGTTACTTTGATTACCTGGAAAGGCAAATTGAACAAAGAAAAGCTCAGACAATGCAGCAACTAGCCCAAAGCATTGACAGATTTTTGACTTTCCAAGAATACGATATTTTAGAAGGTCATGGGAAGATCACTTCCAAGGCTGCGAAAGATAAAGCAAAAGCAGAGTATCAACTGTTTAACAAAACCCAAAAGATAAACTCGGACTTTGAAAGACAAATCAAGCACCTATCAGATAAATAATCTGATATCCTCACGATCTCATTTTTTGACCTAGATTATTCACCCAAAACATGCCACGTTTTAAAACGCAATATAAACCCGTTTAAGCGCGTGTTTTCTTTTCTGGTATATTTGACCATCCAACTCATTAAAATCGAAAATAGAGGGGTTCTTGTGACTCCTAGCATGATATAAACCTAATTCAATCTAAAATCTTTTTAATAACAGCTTGCCTGCTGATGGAAAGGTATATCATGAAAATAACAGAAGTCAAAAAGAAAGACGGTAGCAACGTGTACCGCGCAAGTGTCTATCTGGGAGTGGATCAGGTAACAGGGAAGAAAGTAAAGACCAGTATCACGGGACGAACAAGAAAAGAGGTCAAGAGCAAAGCCCAGCACGCGCAGCTTGACTTTAAAGTGAACGGGTCAACAGTTCATAAAACTGTACGGGTGAAGAATTATCAAGAATTGGCTGAGTTATGGCTAGAAAGTTACCGGCTGACTGTCAAACCCCAAACCTTCATAGCGACAGAAAGAATGGTGAATAGCTACTTAATCCCGGTTTTTGGAAAGATGAAATTGGATAAGCTGGCCGCTAGTTATATCCAGAGTTTCATCAATGACTTATCAAGTCGCTTGGTTCACTTTGGTGTGGTTCACTCGATAAACAGTCGTATCTTAAAATATGGCGTTTCACTGCAGCTTTTGCCATTCAACCCAGCGAGGGATATTATCCTGCCCAGGAAGCCAAAGCGTGAGAGTAAAGCAATCAAGTTTATCGCTCCGGAGGACTTGAAGTCTCTTTTAGGCTATATGGAGAAGCTGGCATTTAAAAAATACAGTCATTATTTTGATTATGTGCTGTATAGCTTACTGCTTGCGACTGGTTGTCGCTTTGGGGAAGCTGTGGCTCTGGAATGGTCTGATATTGACTTAGAGAATGCGACCATCAGCATATCAAAGAATTATAATAGGCTGGTGGATCTAGTAGGCCCGCCTAAAAGTAAAGCAGGGGTCAGAGTGATTAGCATTGACCGGAAAACAGTCAATATGCTGAAGCTCTACAAAAATAGGCAGCGACAACTATTCGTAGAAGATGGGGCGCGTGCTCCGTCTGTAGTATTTGCTATCCCGACCAAAGAATATCAGAATATGGCCACAAGGCAAGATTCTCTGGATAGACGCTGCAAAGAAATTGGAATACCCCGCTTTACCTTCCACGCCTTTCGCCACACTCACGCTAGTTTATTGCTCAACGCTGGTATCAGTTATAAAGAATTACAATACCGGTTAGGCCATGCTACCTTGGCTATGACCATGGACATCTATAGTCACCTATCCAAGGACAAAGAAAAAGAGGCTGTTTCATACTACGAAAAAGCCATAAATGACTTGTAAGTCCACAAAAAGGTGAACAAATTTAAAAACTACCTCATTTCAGAGGTTCATAAACCTTATCAAATCAAGGTTTATACACAATAAAGGAGAAAACCATGACATTTGAAGAAATTTTACCAGGCCTTAAGGTCAAGAAAAAATATGTGCGGACAGGCTGGGGTGGGGCAGAGAACTACGTCCAGCTCTTTGATACGATTGAGCAGAATGGTGTGGCTCTCGAGGTGACACCTTATTTCCTCATCAATGTTTCAGGCGAAGGGGAGGGCTTCTCCATGTGGAGTCCAACTCCTTGTGATGTCCTCGCGACAGATTGGGTGGAAGTGGATGACTAAGGCGGTACTAGTGACGGGAGCTAGCTCTGGTATCGGTCGAGCTCAGGCTCTGACCTTTTTGGAAAATGGCTACCGCGTTTATGGGGTGGACAAGAGTGAAAATCCGGGGTTTCTAAATGAACTACGTTTTTTTAAAATGGATTTGACAGAGGATTTGACACCACTTTTCACTAGCTTGCCTGAGGTGGACATTCTCTGTAATACGGCCGGTATTTTGGACGATTATCGTCCCTTGCACGAGACCAGCGACGAGGACTGGGAGCAGATTTTTGCTCTCAATCTGACCGCTACCATGAAAATCACCCGCTTTTACCTGCAGAAAATGCTGGAGAAAAAGTCTGGTATCATCATTAATATGTGCTCGATTGCTAGCTTTCTGGCTGGCGGCGGCGGTGCTGCTTATACAGCCTCTAAGCATGCTCTGGCTGGCCTGACCAAGCAGATAGCCTTGGACTATGCGGATCAAAATATCCAAGTTTTTGGCTTGGCGCCAGGCGCTGTTAAGACAGCCATGACTGCTGCGGATTTTGAGCCAGGTGGACTGGCAGACTGGGTTGCTGAGGAAACGCCGATCAAGCGCTGGCTGGATCCTCAGGAAGTGGCTGATGTCAGCCTATTTCTAGCCAGTGGTAAGGCAGCTGCTATGCAGGGCGAGATTATCAAAATCGACGGTGGTTGGAGCTTGAAGTAAGTGAATGAAGGATGCGAACAATGAAAAAAGCTAAGAACCTTTTCCAATCCTGGACTAAAAATATGGTACTTTACGGTTTGGATGCTAGTCTAGGGCAGTTCTTTATGAATGCGCCTGAGACATCCTGCCTTTACCAACTAGGAAATTTCATCTTTCCGTCTGGTCAGGTGGATCCGAATTTGTGGCAGGAATTTAGCAAAAAATATAGTTTAGCTGACAAGGTCATTATCTCCGAGGAGTCCAGCTGGCAAGAGTTTCTGGATGGTCAGAGTGAGCTGGGCCAGTTTACTCGCTATGCTTTTGCGGACAAGGTTGCCTTTGACACAGATGCTTTGGAGAAATGGCAGCGCAGGCTACCAGCAAACTACCATCTTTGTCCGATTGATGAGGAGAGTTATGAGCGTTTGGCTGAGGAAGCCTGGTCTCAAGATTTGCAGGGTGATTTTTCCGGTTTTGACCATTTTCAAGCGGCGGGTGGCTTTGGCTTTTTACTTTATTCAGGAGAGGACATCATCGCTGGCGTATCGACAGGATTGGTCTATCATGGAGCTTTTGAGATTGAAATTGCTACCAGGCCAGCCTACCAAAGGCAGGGCTTGGCCAAAATCTTGGGTGCCCAGATGATTTTAGAAGCTCAAAAACGCTCACTCTTTCCTCTATTGGATGCGCACAATGAAGCCTCCAAAAAGGTCGCAGAAAGCTTGGGCTATCAGTGCCTAGGAGATTATCCGGCTTATGAATGGAAAGGGACTTTTGACCAATGAAGAAAAACCAAACCTATTTCTTAAAAGACATCGTTGAGGCTGTAAAATCGGAAGATCTAGATGATGATTTTTGTTTGTATGATAAGGATACGGGAGAACGGAATTTCCAAGCCAGCAATTTGTTTGCTGATTATCGACAAGTGTGGATGACAGGGATGTTTATCCTAGACAAGTAAGGGAGTTAGAGCTAGGAGTCTCTTTATAAGAACAACACACAATGTTTTTATCCTATCTGTTATAAATGATTCTACTAGACTATGAATCTGGCTTTTTTACATAAACTTTCTAGAGTAAATGTTTAGATAAAATAAAAAAATCTAGCAGAATTGTCTGAATTGTGATACAATAAAGCGATTTGTGAAAGGAAATGATCGAATGAGTGAAAATGAGTTGAAAAACAACGAAAAAACAGAAAAGAACGGGATGGAACGCGGCTTACAAAATCGGCATGTTCAGATTATAGCCATTGCTGGAACCATCGGCACGGGTCTTTTCTTGGGGGCGGGGCGCTCGATTAGTCTGACTGGTCCGTCTATCATCTTGATTTACATGCTGACGGGTCTTTTCATGTATCTGATGATGCGGGCGATTGGGGAAATGCTCTATTATGACCCTGACCAGCATACCTTTATCAACTTTATTACCAAATATTTGGGAACTGGCTGGGGGTATTTTTCTGGTTGGTCCTACTGGATTTCTCTGATTTTTATCGGAATGGCTGAGATTACGGCTGTTGCCCAGTATGTGCAGTACTGGTTTCCTGACTGGCCAGCTTGGATGATTCAGCTTGTCTTTCTAGCCCTTCTTAGCTTGGTCAATCTGATAGCGGTTCGAGTTTTCGGTGAGGTCGAATTTTGGTTTGCTATGATAAAGATTGTAGCTATTATTGCTTTGATTGCAACGGCTGTCTTTATGGTATTGACAGGCTTTGAAACGCCTCACGGAGTAGCTAGTCTTGGGAATATTGGCCGAGGTTTTCAGCTTTTCCCTAATGGCTTTGTAAGTTTTGTCATGGCTTTCCAGATGGTCTTCTTTGCCTATCAGGCCATTGAATTTATCGGGATTACCACTTCTGAAACGGCTAATCCACGGGCGGTCTTGCCAAAGGCCATCAAAGAAATTCCTTTGCGGATTGTCTTGTTTTACGGGGGTTCTCTCCTTGCCATTATGGCCATCATTCCTTGGGAAAAACTAGCAACGGCTGACTCTCCCTTTGTTATCGTTTTTAAGTTAGCTGGGCTCAAATGGGCGGCAGCCTTGATTAACTTCGTGGTTCTGACCTCAGCGGCCTCCGCGCTGAACTCGACCCTTTACTCAACAGGTCGCCATTTGTATCAGATTGCCCATGATACGCCCAATCCTTTTCTTGAGAAAATAGGAGCTGGGAAGTTATCTCGGCAAAATGTTCCGCAGAATGCGATTTTGGCTTCGGCGGCTGTCATTGCCTTTGCAGCCTTCATCAAGATTCTGCCGGGAGTGTCAGATTCCTTTGCACTGATTACAGCTTCCTCATCTGGTGTCTACATCGCCATCTATGGTTTGACCATGCTGGCCCACCTCAAATATCGTAAGTCACCAGATTTTATGGCAGATGGTTATCTTATGCCAGCTTACAAGTTTCTCAATCCTTTGACTATGCTCTTCTTTGCCTTTGTCTTTGTTACTCTTTTCTTACAAAAGTCAACGGTAGTGGGAGCAATCGGATCAGCTGTTTGGATCATCGTCTTTGGTCTTTACAGCCAGTTCAAATTCCGAAAATAACCCCTTTGTAGGAAAAACATGTTTTCTCTCAGTCTAGCTGGCTGAGAGATTTTCTTTTTAGTTGTTTCATTGGCTGTTTGGGGTATAGGTATTTGGTCGAGAAAATGATATAATGAAGAAAGAAATAATATAAAACGAGGCTGAAATGTTAAATATTCAAGAAATTAAGAAGAATGCTGGCGGCTTGCAGTTTGATCAAGAGTTTGATTTGGCGCAAGAGCTACAAGAGCGTAATCGTGAAGTGTTAGATATCCAGAAGATCGTGGCCAGAGGTCAGGCTCAGTATGAAAATGGGCTTTATTTTTTGGATTACACCTTGACCTACAAGATTACCCTTGCTTCTAGTCGCAGTATGGCTCCAGTTGATAGGGAGGAAGCCTACACGGTTCATGAAGTCTTTGCTTCTGTCGAAGATGGCTCTGTACAAAAAGATTTGCTGGAAGATGATTTGGTTCTACCATTTGAGGGAGATGTGATCGATCTGGCAGCCAGTGTGGCGGACAATATTTTACTTCATATTCCGCTAAAAGTTTTGACTCCTGAAGAGGAAGCTGGTGCGAGTATGCCTACGGGAAATGACTGGCAGGTGCTGACGGAGGAAGACTACCAAAAGCAGCAAATGGAGAAGAAAGAAGCCAATAGTCCTTTCGCTAGTCTTCAAGGCTTATTTGATGAATAAAAGCGTCTAAAATCTAGCAGAATTCTGGAGGATTATCAAGGAAATCTCTTTGAATCTTCTTGAAATATGAGCGCAATTTTGTTACACTAGATAGAAAGACTGTGAAGGAGATATGATGACAGAACGAGGCTTGTTAATTGTCTTTTCTGGGCCCTCAGGTGTTGGGAAAGGAACAGTAAGACGGGAAATTTTTGAGAGTACGGACAATCAGTTTCAGTATTCTGTATCTATGACGACTCGTCCGCAGCGTCCTGGAGAAGTTGATGGTGTTGATTATTTCTTTCGCACTCGTGAAGAGTTTGAGGAGTTGATCCGTCAAGGGCAGATGCTCGAGTATGCAGAGTATGTTGGCAATTATTACGGGACTCCACTCACTTATGTCAATGAGACCTTGGATAAGGGGATAGATGTTTTCTTGGAAATCGAAGTTCAAGGAGCACTCCAAGTCAAGAAAAAAGTGCCCGATGCTGTGTTTATCTTTCTGACTCCGCCAGACTTGGAAGAGCTGAAAGACCGTTTGGTTGGCCGTGGTACAGACAGTGCAGACGTTATTGCTCAGCGGATTGAGAAAGCAAAAGAAGAAATTGCCTTGATGCGAGAGTATGACTACGCTATTGTCAACGACCAAGTGCCTTTGGCAGCCGAACGTGTGAAACGTGTGATTGAAGCCGAGCATTTTCGTGTGGACCGTGTTATCGGTCACTATCAAGACATGCTTCCTAAGGATGAAGCAGTCGTCCGTTAATAAAGTTAGAAATTAGGTAAATAGTTATGATGTTAAAACCGTCTATTGATACCTTGTTGGACAAGGTACCGTCAAAATATTCTTTGGTTATCTTAGAAGCTAAGCGTGCCCATGAGCTAGAAGCTGGTGCTAAGCCAACTCAGGACTTCAAGTCAGTGAAATCAACGCTACGTGCTTTGGAAGAAATTGAATCTGGTAATGTTGTGATTCATCCAGATCCAGAAGGAAAACGCGAAGCAGTTCGCCGTCGTGCGGAAGAAGAACGTTTGCGTAAAGAAGAAGAAGAGCGCAAGATCAAAGAACAAATTGCCAAAGAAAAAGAAGAGGGTGAGAAAATTTAAGGTTGGGGTTACTCAATCTTATTTTTCGTTTAGGGAAAGCGGGGTGAGAGTGTGAAAGTTGCCAAGGTTATTGTCGATGTTCCTCTGATGCAGACGGACAAACCGTATAGCTATGCGGTTCCAGAGGAGTTTTCAGGAATGCTGGAAGCTGGGATGCGGGTGCATGTGCCTTTTGGTAAGGGCGGTCGGTTGATTCAGGGGCTGATTGTTGGCTTAGCCGATGAGGAAGCTGAAGATTTGGCTGGCCATATCGGAGAATTGAAAGATATTGCAGAAGTTCTTGATTTTAGACCAGTTCTCAATGCGGAGCAGCTCTGGTTAGCTGACCAGTTGCGCCAGTCTGTCTTTTCCTATAAAATTTCCATCCTGAAGGCCATGTTGCCAAGTCTTCTTAATTCCAGCTATGACAAGTTGCTTTATCCAACGGAGCAGCTCTCGGTTGAGGAGCGGCAGGCCATTTTCGATCAGGAAGCTAGTCTTCGTTTTTCTGATTTGGATAAGAAAAGTCAGTCTAAGCTCATGCGCTTGACTCAGGCTGGTAAGATTCGCTTGGAATACCAAGCGACGGACCGTAAGCATATCAAGACAGAAATTTGGTATCAGGTGGATAGAGAGAAATTGACTCAGTTTCTGCCTTCTACTCGAGCGAAAAAGCAGCAGGAACTTCAGACTTATCTGCTGGAAAATCCGCAATCAGGTCTTCTCAAAGATTTACGCAAGCTCTTTTCGCCTGCAGTGGTCAACATTTTCTTAGAAAAGGAGCTTCTCCATACAGAGGAGAGAGAGGTCAGCCGGTCTGCAGCGCATTTCCAAAAGGAGCGACAGGATAAAAAACTGCTTCTCAATGAGGAGCAGGCAGCCGCGGTCACTGCGATTTGTCAAAAAATCGGCCAAGCTGACGCTCAGCCCGTTTTGCTAGAAGGAGTGACGGGGAGTGGCAAGACCGAGGTTTATCTCAAGGTGATTGAGGAGGCTCTAATCCAAGGAAAGACCGCGATTATGCTGGTGCCGGAAATTTCCCTGACTCCTCAAGTGACCGATCATTTTATCTCGCGCTTTGGTAACAAGGTAGCTATTTTGCATTCTGGTCTATCTGATGGTGAGAAGTACGATGAGTGGCGCAAGGTGGAGCGAGGAGAAGCTCAGGTCGTTGTTGGTGCTCGTTCGGCCATCTTTGCCCCCTTGACAAATATCGGAGCCATCATCATTGACGAGGAGCATGAGTCTTCCTACAAGCAGGATTCCAATCCTCGCTACCATGCCAGAGAGGTTGCTCTCCTGCGAGCTCGTTACAATCAAGCTGTTTTAGTGCTGGGTTCGGCGACTCCGAGTTTGGAAAGCAGGGCCAGAGCCAGCCGAGGAGTCTATGACTTTTTGCAGCTGACCAAGCGGGCCAATCCGCTGGCGCAGATTCCTCAGGTTCAAGTGGTAGACTTCCGAGATTACATCGGGCAAAATGAAGCTAGTAATTTCACTCCAGTCTTGCTAGAAGCTATTCAGGATCGTCTGAATAAGGGTGAGCAGACGGTTCTCATGCTCAATAGGCGAGGTTATTCCAGCTTTGTCATGTGTCGGGAATGCGGCACGGTGGACACCTGTCCCAACTGTGATATTTCTCTGACCCTGCATATGGATACCAAGACCATGAACTGCCACTACTGCGGCTTCACCAAGGACATTCCGCAAACCTGTCCTAATTGTGCTAGTCGCAGCATTCGCTACTATGGTACGGGAACGCAGAAGGCCTATGATGAGCTGACGACTCTCTTTCCAGAGGCTCGCATTCTGCGCATGGATGTGGATACGACCCGTAAGAAAGGCAGTCACGAAGAAATCCTAGAGGCCTTTGGTCAGGGGCAGGCAGATATTCTGCTGGGAACTCAGATGATTGCCAAGGGCTTGGATTTTCCTAATGTGACCTTGGTCGGTGTCCTCAATGCGGATACAGCTCTAAATCTGCCAGATTTTCGCTCTTCAGAACGAACTTTTCAGCTGCTAACTCAGGTAGCAGGTCGGGCAGGTCGGGCTGAAAAAGCTGGACAAGTCTTTATCCAGTCTTACAACCCGCATCACTATGCCATTGACTTTGCCAGAAAGCAGGACTACGAAGGCTTCTACGCTTATGAAATGGGAATCCGTCGGCAGTTGGGCTATCCTCCTTATTACTATACAGTCGGGCTGACCCTATCACACAAGGATGAGGAAACGGTAGTCAAGAAATCTTATCAGGTCATGGATATTTTACGGAGTGGCCTATCGGACAAGGTGCAAATTTTGGGTCCCACACCCAAACCAATTGCCCGAACCCACAATCTCTACCACTATCAGATTTTACTTAAGTATCGCTTTGAGGATGACCTGCAAGCTACGCTCAATCGGGTCTTGGAACTAACGCAGCAAGCGGAAAACAAGGACCTGCGACTCAGTATTGATAATGAACCCCAGAATTTTATCTGATGGCAAAAGTGAGCGAGAGCTGTCAGCTTTGCTCGCTTTTTTGATATAATAGAAAGAAAAACAGTCGCAGGTGACAGGTTTCTGCGACAGATTTGAGGAAATGACAGTGAAATTAATTTTTATGGGAACGCCTGACTTTTCAGCAACGGTCTTAAAAGGCCTACTGGAAAGCGAACAATATGAAATTTTAGCGGTGGTTACTCAACCAGACCGAGCGGTGGGGCGCAAAAAGGAAATCCGCATGACACCGGTCAAGGAAGTGGCTTTAGCCAACAGCTTGCCAGTTTACCAACCAGAAAAGTTGGCTAAAAGCGCGGACTTGGAAGAGCTTATGAACTTAGGAGCTGACGGCATCGTGACAGCAGCCTTTGGACAATTTCTGCCTAGCCGTTTGCTGGACAGTGTTAACTTCGCAGTGAATGTCCATGCCTCTCTCTTGCCAAAATACCGTGGCGGAGCGCCTATTCATTATGCCTTGATAAATGGCGACCAAGAAGCGGGTGTGACCATTATGGAGATGGTCAAGGAGATGGATGCTGGTGATATGATTGCCAGTCGAGCAACAGCCATTGAAGAGTCTGATAATGTCGGAACTCTCTTTGAAAAATTAGCTGTGATTGGCCGCGATCTTCTTTTAGAAGTCTTGCCAGCCTATGTAGCGGGAGAGATTCAAGCCCAGCCTCAGGATCCAGAGTTGGTGACTTTTTCACCGAATATCAGCCCAGAGCAAGAGCGGATTGATTGGACAAAGACCAGTCGTCAGATTTTCAATCAGGTTCGGGGCATGAATCCTTGGCCGGTGGCCCATACCCTTTTAGCTGGTCAGCGCTTCAAAATTTACGAGGTTAGCCAAGTAAAAGGCAGCGGTCGTCCAGGTGAAATCTTGACAATCAATAAGAAAGAATTGGTGGTCGCGGCGGGTCAGGGAGCCCTTTCTCTAAAGATGGTGCAGCCATTCGGCAAGCCTAAGATGGACATCAAGGACTTTCTTAACGGTCTGGGCCGGAACTTAGCGGTAGGTGATGAATTTGGAAAGTAAGCAAAAAAGAGCCCGCGAGCTTGCTCTGGAAATCCTGAAAGAAGTCTTTGAAGAAGGAGCTTATTCCAATATTGCCCTCAACAAGGCTCTGAAACAGAGTGCTCTCAGTTCAGCTGATAAAAGCTTGGTTACGGAGCTGATCTATGGAACAGTCGCTCGCAAAATTACTCTGGAATGGCAACTGGCTCATTGGGTGGAAGACAGGGATAAACTAGATAACTGGCTTTATATTCTGCTTGAGCTCAGCCTCTACCAGATGCTCTATCTGGATAAAATCCCCCAGCACGCTGTCGTCAATGAAGCTGTTGAGATTGCCAAAGGCCGCAAGCGTGGTAGTGAAAAATATGTCAATGCCATCCTGCGGAAAATCGAGCGGGAAGGCGCAGCTGATCCGACTACTATCAACCGCAAGAACAAGCGCTACTCAGTCCAGTATTCTCTGCCGGTCTGGATGGTCAAGGTGTTGATTGACGAATACGGGGAAGAACGCGCGGAAGCCATCTTTGCTAGTCTCTTTGAGCGCAACAAGGCCAGCATTCGAGTGACGGATGTGGCTCGAAAGGAAGAAATTAAAGCAGTTTTGGGTGCGGACGATTCGCTCTTGGCTCCTTCAGCTTTGGTCAAGAAACAAGGCCATTTTGCTGGTCATGAATTCTTTGAAAAAGGCTTGATTACTATTCAAGACGAGTCTAGTCAGCTGGTTGCTCCAACCTTGCATATTGAAGGGAATGAGCAGATTCTGGATGCCTGCAGTGCGCCAGGTGGGAAGGCTGTGCACATGGCTTCCTATCTGACGAGTGGTCAGATTACAGCCTTGGATCTTTACGACCATAAGCTGGACTTGATTCGCCAAAATGCAGAACGTCTAGGCTTGGCAGATAAAATCACCACTAAAAAACTGGATGCGACCAAGGTATTTGAGACTTTTGGTTCAAATGCATTTGATAAAATCCTAGTGGACGCTCCCTGCTCTGGTATCGGCTTGATTCGCCGCAAACCAGATATTAAGTACAATAAGGAAAACGCTGATTTTGAAAATTTACAAAAAATTCAGCTGGATATATTAGACAGCGTTTGTCAAAGTCTACGTAAAGGTGGTATAATAACTTATAGTACTTGCACGATTGTGTCTGCAGAGAATTTTGATGTAGTCAAGAAATTTCTAGAAAGACACCCAAATTTTGAGCAAGTTAGACTAGAACATGAAAGAGAAGATATCGTGAAAGACGGCTGTATCTTGATTACGCCGGAATTATACGGAAGCGATGGATTTTTTATCAGTCAATTTAGGAAGATATCGGACTAAGAGGAGGAAACTGACAGTATGGAAATTTCAATATTAACAGATGTTGGTCAAAAGCGGACAAATAATCAAGATTATGCCAATCTTTTTGTAAATCGGGCTGGCAAGACCATGATTATCTTGGCCGATGGTATGGGTGGCCACAGAGCTGGTAACATTGCCAGCGAAATGGCTGTAACAGACCTGGGTGCTGCATGGGTTGATACTCAGATTGACTCAGTGAACCAAGTCCGTGAATGGTTTGCAGAGCATTTGGAACAAGAAAATCAGCGCATCCACCAATTTGGTCAGGACGAGGAATACAAGGGTATGGGCACGACGCTAGAAGCCTTAGCCATTATTGATAATCAAGCTATCTATGCTCATATTGGTGATTCTCGAATTGGCTTGATTCGCGGTGAGGAATATAGCCAATTAACCAGTGACCATTCACTTGTTAATGCTTTGCTCAAGGCTGGACAGATTACACAAGAAGAGGCAGAACGCCATCCGCAGAAGAATATTATCACTCAATCTATCGGTCAAAAAGACGAAGTGCAGCCTGATTACGGCATGATCACATTAGAAGCTGGTGATTACCTTCTGCTCAATAGTGACGGTCTGACTAATATGATTTCAGACAGCGAAATTTATGATATTGTCACCAGCGATATCAGCCTATCTGAAAAAACTGAAACCTTAATTCGCTTTGCCAACAATGCTGGAGGGCTGGATAATATCACAGTTGCTCTGGTTCGTTTTGACAAGGAGGAACAGGAATGATTCAAATCGGCAAGATCTTTGCCGGGCGATATAAAATCATCAAACAGATTGGCCGTGGAGGCATGGCAGATGTCTATCTGGCGCGAGATCTGATACTTGATGGTGAGGAAGTTGCTGTAAAGGTTCTTAGAACCAATTATCAGACAGATCCTATTGCAGTTGCCCGCTTCCAAAGAGAAGCCAAAGCAATGGCGGACTTGGATCATCCTTACATTGTCCGGATTTCCGATATTGGAGAAGAAGATGGTCAGCAATATCTGGCCATGGAATATGTGTCTGGGCTTGACCTCAAACGCTACATCAAAGAAAATTCTCCACTTTCAAACGAAGAAGCAGTCAGAATCATGGGGCAAATCCTACTGGCTATGCGCCTGGCGCATACACGCGGGATTGTCCACCGTGATCTAAAACCACAAAATGTCCTCTTGACACCAGATGGCGATGCTAAGGTAACAGACTTTGGGATTGCCGTGGCTTTCGCAGAGACCAGCCTGACTCAGACCAATTCGATGCTGGGGTCGGTGCATTATCTTTCGCCAGAGCAGGCGCGTGGTTCTAAAGCTACTGTTCAGAGCGACATTTATGCCATGGGGATTGTTTTCTATGAGATGCTGACAGGGCATATCCCTTATGACGGAGATAGTGCTGTAACGATTGCTTTGCAGCATTTCCAAAAGCCTCTGCCTTCAATCATCGCAGAAAATCCGAATGTCCCTCAGGCCTTGGAAAATGTGGTCATTAAGGCGACGGCTAAAAAGCTGAGCGATCGCTATCAATCCGTTGCAGAGATGTATGTTGATTTGTCCAGTAGCTTATCTTATGACCGTCGAAATGAAAAGAAACTGGTCTTTGATGATGGGGCAAAGGCAGATACTAAAATTTTGCCAAAAGTTCCTCCAATTCCTCAGTCAGCTCCAAGTCCTGTCGCAGAAGCAGTGGCTCCTAAAGCTACGGCTGATGTGAAGAGAGAGGCCCCTGTTTTAAAAGCTCCAGTCAAGAAGCCGAAAAAACGCCATTTGAGAGCTAGATACAAGGTTATGTTCTTAGCCATTCTCTTGGTTTTTGCAGCCTTCTTCTTCTTGCTCTATAAAAGTCCTGCCAATACTACGGTACCAGATGTAGCAGGTCAAACAGTGGCGGAAGCCCGTTCGACCATTACTGCTAAAGGCCTCGAAGTAGGGGAAATCAAAGAAGACTACAGTGACAATGTGGCAGAAGGCAAGGTCATCAAGACAGATCCGCCAGTAAATAGCCAGCGTCGGGAAAATAGTAAAGTGGATTTGATTGTCTCTAAAGGCTCAAAAACCTTTACGGTAGAAAACTATGTTGGTCAAAAATCTTCTGAAGCGGTCGAACATCTGAAGAGCACCTACAATATCCCTGAAAAGCTAATCAAGATTGTAGAAGAAGAGAATTCTGATGTTGAAGAGGGAGTTGTTATCAGCCAGACACCGGCTGCAGGTTCTTCTTACGATGTGACATCAAACAAACAGATTACCCTGACAGTGGCTAAAACGGTGACTAGGGTTGAAATGCCAGACTTCGGTCATCTCCAAGTTTCCTATGCCTATGCACGGGCTTATCTGATGGAGATGGGAATTTCTGCGTCTCGAATTGAGCGTGTTATCGATCGTTCTGTAGAGTCAAGTCAAGCTGATTTGGTGACATCCCAGTCTCCAGCAGCTGGACAAAGTATCAAATTGAAATCAAATACCAAGATTACTTTCTACGTAACAGATGGCACAGTCACTAGCTCTTCTAGTTCAAGTGAGCGAACACAACCATCATCCTCTTCAAGCAGCACGAGTGAGGAGGAAAGTCACTCGAGCTCTTCGAGCAGCTCTACAACCGCATCGACGAGCCATCAGTGAGGCAGCTAGTTGCAGAGATCTTATCGAGTCTATTTTAGGCTTTGTAGATAAATAAAAGCGTATCCCTTGATTTTCAAGGCAGACTATGCTATAATCATCTTAGTAAATATGAAAGAGAGGCGAGGAAATATCTTCGCCTCTTGTCTGTGAGGAGGTGCAGTCTTATCGCAACGATTGTTGAATTAGTAAGAGAAGTCATTGAGCCAGCCATCCAAGAACCTTATGAATTGGTGGATATTGAGTATGGAAAGATGGGCGGTGACCATGTTCTCAGTGTTTTTGTAGACAAGCCCGAGGGGATTACGGTCAACGATACAGCAGATTTGACCGATATTATCAGTCCTCTGTTGGACTCTATCAAGCCAGATCCTTTTCCTGACCAGTATTTTCTGGAGGTGACCAGTCCAGGCTTGGAGCGCCCGCTCAAGACCAAGGAAGCTGTGGCAGCTGCAGTCGGCAGTTATATCCATGTCAGCCTTTATAAGGCACTGGATAAAAACAAGGTTTTTGAAGGAACTCTACTTGGATTTGAAGATGATGTTTTGCTTATGGAATATATGGACAAAACACGCAAAAAAGAAGTTGAAATTCCATATAGTCTAGTGTCAAAAGCAAGATTGGCCGTTAAATTTTAATAACAAATCGCAATATTAATGAAGAAAGGAATACTTTTGCTTCAGCAAAAGTTACATGAAGATGAGTAAAGAAATGCTAGAGGCCTTCCGTATTTTGGAAGAGGACAAAGGTATTAAAAAAGAAGATATTATCGAAGCAGTGACAGAATCCCTTCGCTCTGCTTATCGTCGTCGCTACGGTCAGGCAGACAGCGCAGCCATTGAGTTTAATGAAAAAACAGGTGATTTCCATGTCTATACTGTCCGTGAAGTCGTGGACGAGGTCTTTGACAGCCGCTTGGAAATCAGTCTCAAGGACGCCTTGGCTATCAGTTCTGCCTATGAGTTGGGAGATAAGATCAAGTTTGAAGAAGCGCCAGCTGAATTTGGCCGGGTAGCAGCTCAATCTGCCAAGCAGACCATCATGGAAAAGATGCGCAAACAAACTCGTGCCATCACATACAATACCTACAAAGAACATGAAAATGAAATCATGTCAGGAACAGTGGAGCGCTTTGATAATCGCTTTATCTATGTCAATCTTGGTAGCATCGAAGCGCAACTATCGAAGCAAGACCAGATTCCTGGTGAGGTCTTTGCCTCTCATGACCGCATCGAGGTATTTGTCTACAAAGTAGAAGACAATCCGCGTGGTGTCAATGTCTTCGTTAGCCGTAGTCATCCAGAAATGATCAAGCGCCTGATGGAGCAGGAAATTCCTGAGGTTTACGACGGAACTGTTGAAATCATGAGCGTGTCTCGTGAAGCGGGCGATCGGACCAAGGTAGCGGTTCGCAGTCACAATCCAAACGTGGATGCGATCGGAACCATCGTCGGACGTGGTGGTGCCAATATCAAGAAGATTACCAGCAAATTCCACCCAGCCAAATACGATACCAAAAGTGGCCGTATGATTCCGACTGAGGAAAATATCGATGTCATCGAATGGGTTGCCGATCCAGCAGAGTACATCTACAATGCCATTGCTCCAGCTGAGGTCGATCAAGTTATTTTCCATGCTGAAGACAATAAGCGAGCTTTGGTTGTTGTGCCAGATAATAAACTTTCTCTGGCTATCGGTCGTCGTGGTCAAAACGTTCGCTTGGCAGCTCATTTGACTGGCTTTAGAATTGATATCAAGTCAGCCAGCGAATTTGAAGCAATGGAAGCAGCCAACGAGCTTGGTGGATTTGGCCAAGATTACGTACCAGCCGAAGTAGATGCTCCTTCAGCAGAATTTGAAGCGGAAGAGCTGAATGATACAGAAGTGGCAACTGAAATCGAACTCGAAGAAAGTGAAGCAGTAGCCACAGAATAAGGGAGGCAGATATGGCAAAAACAAGAAAAATCCCTTTAAGAAAATCAGTTGTATCAAATGAAGTGATTGACAAGCGTGATCTGTTGCGCATCGTCAAGAATAAAGAAGGTCAGGTCTTCATTGATCCGACAGGCAAGGCCAATGGGCGGGGCGCTTATATCAAGCTAGATAATGAAGAAGCTCAGCAAGCCAAGAAAAAACGGGTATTTAACCGTAGTTTCAGTATGGAAGTAGAAGAAAGCTTCTACGACGAGCTGATTGCCTATGTCGATCACAAGGTCAAGAGAAGAGAGTTGGGTCTTGAATAAAGAAAAACTAGCAAACTTGCTGGGTTTGGCCCAGCGGGCTGGCCGCATCATTTCAGGAGAAGAATTGGTCGTTAAAGCCATCCAAGAAGGAAAGGTTCATCTGATCTTTCTAGCTGAGGATGCCGGACCAAATCTGACGAAAAAAATGACTGATAAAAGCCATTATTACAAGATAGAAGTGTCAACCGTGTTTTCAACACTGGAATTAAGCACTGCGATTGGCAAAGCTCGTAAAGTAGCCGCCATCACAGATGCTGGTTTTACAAAGAAAATGAGGTCTCTTATGCAATAGAAGAGGAGGACAAGAATTGTCTAGAATTAGATTGTACGAAATCGCAAAAGAATTGGGGAAGGAAAGTAAAGAGGTAGTAGCTCGGGCTAAGGAATTAGGGCTAGAAGTCAAAAGCCATTCTTCCAGCGTAGAAGAAGAAGCAAGCCAGCGCATCAAGGCTAGCTTCGCGACTAAGACTAAAGAAGTTGCTAAGCCTCTTCCAGAAAAAGAGGTGAATTCCCAGCCAGCACCAAATAAAGTAGCTGAAAAACCAGCTGCTCCAGTCCAAAAAGAAGTGGCCCCTGTTAAAAAAGAAGAGCCAAAAGTTGTTGAAGCAGCGGCGGCTGAAGTTCCAGCCAAACCGGCTCCAGCGCGACCACAAAGTCGAAATTTTAAGGCAGAGCGTGAAGCACGTGCCAAGGAACAAGCAGAGCGTCGTAAGCAGCAACAAAATCGGAAACCACAAAATTCTGACCAGAAGGAAAGTAATGAGCGTGATCGTCATGACCGCAAGGCCAACAATGATCGCCAAGAGCGCCGCAATGACCGTCGTGATAATCGTGGTCAAGATGGCCGTCGGAATGGTCAGAATCATCAAGGATTTAACGGTCAGAACCGTCAACAGCCTCAAGGGCCGAAAATTGACTTTAAGGCTCGGGCAGCAGCTCTGAAAGCAGAGCAAAATGCGGAGTACGCACGTTCTAGTGAGGAGCGTTTCAAACAGGCTCAAGCAGTTAAAGAAGCGCAGGAACGCCAGAATAGACGAAAAGAGCCAGTCCAAGCAGAGACAACAACTGCTGAAGTATTTAAAGCTACTCCGGCTGAAACAGTCCAACCGGCTGCTCCTGCACCAGCACAAGCTGCGGTAGATACTCGTCGTAAAAAGCAAGCTCGACCAGATAAGAAGCGCGATGATTTTGATCGCGAAGAAGAAGGTCCAAGAAAACAACAAAAGAATCGAAATAGTCAAAATCAAGTGAGAAATCAAAGAAACAGTAACTGGAATAACAATAAGAAAAATAAAAAAGGAAAAGGTAACCAGAATCAGGTTCCAAAACCTGTTACAGAACGCAAGTTCCATGAGTTGCCAAGCGAATTCGAATACACAGATGGCATGACCGTTGCGGAAATCGCAAAACGGATCAAGCGCGAGCCAGCTGAAATCGTTAAGAAGCTCTTTATGATGGGCGTAATGGCAACGCAAAACCAATCTCTTGACGGTGATACTATTGAGCTCCTCATGGTGGATTACGGTATCGAAGCTAAGAAGAAGGTAGAAGTTGACACAGCTGATATTGAGCGCTTCTTTGTTGAAGAAGGCTACATCAATCCAGATGAATTAGTAGAACGTCCGCCAGTTGTCACTATCATGGGACACGTTGATCATGGTAAAACAACCCTCTTGGATACTCTACGTAACTCTCGCGTTGCGACAGGTGAAGCAGGTGGTATCACTCAGCATATCGGTGCCTACCAGATTGAGGAAAATGGCAAGAAGATTACTTTCTTGGATACACCTGGACACGCGGCCTTTACTTCGATGCGTGCGCGTGGTGCTTCTGTTACCGATATTACCATCTTGGTCGTAGCAGCTGATGACGGTGTTATGCCTCAGACTATTGAAGCGATCAACCACTCTAAAGCCGCTAATGTGCCAATTATTGTGGCCATCAACAAGATCGATAAGCCAGGTGCCAATCCTGAGCGCGTGATTGGTGAATTGGCTGAGCATGGTGTTATGTCAACTGCTTGGGGTGGAGATTCTGAGTTTGTTGAAATCTCTGCGAAATTCAACCAAAACATCGATGAGCTTTTGGAAACAGTTCTGCTTGTAGCAGAAATTCAAGAACTCAAGGCAGATCCGACTGTTCGCGCCATTGGTACCGTGATTGAAGCCCGTTTGGATAAAGGAAAAGGTGCAGTTGCAACACTTCTTGTCCAACAAGGTACGCTGAATGTTCAAGATCCAATCGTTGTCGGAAATACCTTCGGACGTGTCCGTGCTATGACCAATGACTTAGGTCGTCGTGTCAAAGTGGCAGGTCCATCTACGCCGGTTTCTATCACAGGTCTTAATGAAACTCCGATGGCAGGTGACCACTTTGCCGTCTATGAAGATGAAAAAGCTGCGCGTGCAGCTGGTGAAGAACGTGCTAAACGTGCCCTTCTTAAACAACGTCAAGCTACTCATCGTGTCAGTCTAGAAAATCTCTTTGATACCCTCAAAGCTGGTGAAGTGAAGTCTGTTAACGTCATTATCAAAGCCGACGTACAAGGTTCTGTAGAAGCCTTGGCTGCTTCCTTGCAGAAGATTGAAGTGGAAGGCGTTAAGATTACCATTGTCCACTCAGCGGTTGGTGCTATCAATGAATCCGATGTAACTTTGGCAGAAGCTTCAAATGCCTTTATCATTGGATTTAACGTTCGCCCTACACCGCAAGCTCGCCAGCAAGCAGAAGCTGATGATGTAGAAATCCGTCTTCACAGTATTATCTATAAGGTTATCGAAGAAATGGAAGATGCCATGAAAGGAATGCTGGACCCAGAATACCAAGAAAAAATCATCGGGGAAGCCCTTATCCGCGAAACTTTCAAAGTTTCCAAGGTTGGTACTATCGGTGGATTCATGGTTATCAATGGTAAAGTTACCCGTGATTCTAAGGTTCGTGTCATCCGTGATGGCGTCGTAATTTACGATGGTCAGTTGGCTAGCTTGAAGCATTTCAAGGATGATGTGAAAGAAGTCACTAACGGCCGCGAAGGTGGTCTCATGATTGATGGTTACAATGATATCCAAGTGGATGATACGATTGAAGCCTATATCATGGAAGAAATTAAGAAATAAGAGAAATCCGTCGAGAACTTCCAGTGAAAAGCATATTGGGTGGAAGTCGATACTTCTATCCCAAGCACTTTTTTCGCAAAGAGTTTAGAGCAAATTTCATTCAACTAAAACTAAAAATATGAGAGTGGGACAGAAATCGGTAATTCGTTAGAATTCGATTTCGTCGTCCCACCTCCGCACAGTTGAGTAGGGCTGTAAAAGCTGATGAAATCAGCGTAATAGAGCCCACTCAACCACTGCGTCTTGCTCGATAATCCAAAGACAATTGAGAGGCTAGGACTTTTGTCCCAGCCTTATATTGCAGAAGAAAAAATTAGAAAGGAAATCCTATGGCAAATCATTTTCGTACCGACCGTGTAGGGATGGAAATCAAGCGTGAAGTCAATGAGATTTTGCAAAAGAAAGTCCGTGATCCACGTGTCCAAGGTGTGACCATTACTGACGTTCAAATGCTGGGCGATCTGTCTATGGCCAAGGTCTACTATAGCATCATGAGTGACCTGGCTTCGGATAATCAAAAGGCACAGCTGGGCTTGGAAAAGGCAACCGGTACTATAAAGCGTGAACTGGGCCGAAACCTCAAGATGTATAAGATTCCAGACTTGACCTTCGTCAAAGACGAGTCTATTGAGTACGGTAATAAGATTGATCAAATGTTACGCAATTTAGAAAAACATTAATGAAAAGAGTGAGATAGGGCAGTGTTTACGAGTCCTGTCTCATTTTTATTTTTGAAAATACTTTTTAAAAGTTTTGAAAAAAGGTGTTGACAAGTGGAGATTATCCTGTTATACTAGTAAAGTACTCGATCGCGGGGATGGCGGAATTGGCAGACGCGCAGGACTAAGGATCCTGTGACCGCTTTAGGTCGTGAGGGTTCAAGTCCCTCTCTCCGCATAGGATTAGCTGACTTCGGTCAGTTTTTTTGTTTTCTCAAAGAACCCGAATTTAAAAATTACTTGGGAATTACCTAAAATTTCAGGAAAAACTAGCAATTTTAGTGAAAAAGTGATAAAATAAACAATGTAAGTGGTTCATTCCACAAAAAATTAGAGGAGGCCTATTACAAATGGCAATCGTTTCAGCAGAAAAATTTGTCCAAGCAGCTCGTGACAATGGTTATGCAGTTGGTGGATTTAACACAAATAACCTTGAGTGGACTCAAGCTATCTTGCGCGCAGCAGAAGCTAAAAAAGCACCAGTTTTGATCCAAACTTCAATGGGTGCTGCTAAATATATGGGTGGTTATAAAGTTGCTCGCAACTTGATCGCTAACCTTGTTGAATCAATGGGTATCACTGTACCAGTAGCGATCCACCTTGACCACGGTCACTACGAAGATGCACTTGAGTGTATCGAAGTTGGTTACACTTCAATCATGTTTGACGGTTCACACCTTCCAGTTGAAGAAAACCTTAAATTGGCTAAAGACGTTGTTGAAAAAGCACACGCTAAAGGTATCTCAGTAGAAGCTGAAGTTGGTACTATCGGTGGTGAAGAAGACGGTATCATCGGTAAAGGTGAATTGGCTCCAATCGAAGACGCTAAAGCAATGGTTGCAACTGGTATTGACTTCTTGGCAGCTGGTATCGGTAACATCCACGGTCCTTACCCAGCAAACTGGGAAGGTCTTGATCTTGACCACTTGAAGAAATTGACAGAAGCTCTTCCAGGTTTCCCAATCGTATTGCACGGTGGTTCAGGTATTCCTGATGACCAAATCCAAGCAGCGATCAAACTTGGTGTTGCCAAAGTTAACGTTAACACTGAATGTCAAATCGCATTTGCTAACGCAACTCGTAAATTTGCTCGCGACTATGAAGCAAACGAAGCAGAATACGACAAGAAGAAACTCTTCGACCCACGTAAATTCTTGGCTGACGGTGTCAAAGCTATCCAAGCATCTGTTGAAGAACGTATTGACGTCTTCGGTTCAGAAGGTAAAGCTTGAGAAGTTTGTAAAAGCTTGATATAACAGGGTTTATCCACTTTGGATAAACCTTTTTCTTTGTTTTGCCACAAATTTGCCACACTTATTTAGTTAACGAATCTAATACAGGAATAATGAGATCTTTTGTTTTTTGTGTAAGGTGCAAATAGATATCTCTAACACGACTTCCTCGTGTGTGCCCAACACGATCTTGAATTGCTTCGAGTGGAATTCCTTGCTCAGCTAAAAAGCTGATATGTGTGTGACGAAAAATGTGAGTTGAAATAGAATCATCATTAGTACGAGAGTTTGAGCGACGACGTTCAACATTTGCATTAGAATGATAGGAATAGCTAGTACAAAAGCTTCAAATATGTTAAAGATGGCATAAAAAATAGTAATTGAACATATGGTATAATAAAATGAAGTCAAGTGATGGCAACACATCTAACTTAAATCGAAATAGTATAGAATTACGAGGAGATTATAAGATGGACAATTATATAAAATTAAATGAAGATAGATGGAATAATGTAAAAAATAACTATACTGAGCCATTGACACATGAAGAATTAGAAGAAGCCAGAAATAATCCAATTTCTGTTGCCTTAACTGTTGGGAAAAAAGTTCCGAAAGAATGGTTTGAAAAAGCCAACGGAAAAAAGATATTAGGGTTAGCTTGTGGTGGTGGTCAGCAGGGTCCCGTTTTTGCTGCAAAAGGTTATGATGTAACCATAATGGATTTTTCTACATCACAATTACAAAGAGATGAGATGGTTGCTAAAAGAGAAGGCTTAAAAATCAACACAGTTCAAGGCGATATGACAAAACAATTTCCATTTGAAAATGAAACGTTTGATATTATTTTTAATCCGGTTTCAAATGTATATATAGAAGATTTAGAAAACATGTATAAAGAAGCCTCTCGAGTATTGAAAAAGGGCGGTTTGTTAATGATCGGATTTATGAACCCTTGGATATACATGTATGATGCTGACACTGTATGGGATAAACCCGATGAGGAATTACTTTTAAAGTTTTCACTACCTTTTAATTCAAAAGAGCTTGAAGAGGAAGGCAAGATAACCATCAATCCAGAATATGGATATGAATTTAGCCATACCTTAGAAACTCAGATTAGAGGACAACTTAAAAATGGTCTCGCTATGATAGATTTTTATGAATCGTGTGACAAAAGAAATCGATTATCACGTTATGGAAATGACTATATAGCTACACTCTGCATTAAACTATAATATTATAGAATACACTTCAGGAGAATAGGCTGTTTTATTTTCCGTAAGGGTTAAAATCTAAATCCCAGTTTGTAGAAGTAAAACAATTAAATAAAATTAAAGAGAGGAAGTAAAAGCAAATTACCGATACTTCCTTTTTTGGTGTCAAAAAATCAAAAATGGAAAGGAGAATTTATGGAAGAACTCAAAATACAGATAAAAAAGGCATTAGCACAAAGAGAAAGATTGGAAAGAGCAGCTCTGAGGTTCTTATCCATTTTAATGAAAATACAACTGAAACAATGCAAGATAAACTTACAAGAATAATGCTGAGGGAGCTTAGGAGAGAATCGGACGAAAAAAAAGATGATTTTGATGAAAAAGTCCTTGACAAGTAGCGACAGGAAAAACAGCGAAGTCTATTCTAATTTCATGTGGTGCAAGGCTTACATAATATAGGAAACATAAACGAATAATCAGGCTATAGATAGAAAATCTCGCTCCGGCGGGATTTTTCTTGTATAATGAATCTAGAAAGTAGCTGATGGAGGTAAAGAAAGGGTGAAATACAAGGAAAAAATGTTTAGTGCTATTATTGATCGGCCGGTCGGTTTTGAAGATTCTTTTGGGAATGTTTATCCGATTAATTATGGTTATATCCCTGAGATGATGGGTGGAGATGGCGAAGAGCAGGATGTGTATATTATTTCCCATGACCCGCAGCAGCCTCTGGAAAATTTTACAGGAAAGTTGGTTGCTATCATTCATCGGCGTGATGATATAGAAGACAAGTGGATCTTGGTTCCTGTTAATGAGGAGATTAATAAAACTTTGATAGCGGAGCAAACTCATTTTATGGAGCAGTATTTTGATTCTTGGATTGAGATGGTGGAAGAGAGCAATGATTCAAGGCCCTAAAATCCCTGATAAAGAGCAGAAATCATTTCTTGTTAGCGCTGTTCGAACTGATTTAGCTTAATAATGAAAGTCTATATCCGATTGAGCTTTCCTCAATATCGGATCAAATTGCAAGATCATAAGTCACGAAAAAAATCGCATGGATGAATCTGAAATGATTTGTCCATACGATTTTTATATTTAAGAGGCTATCGTAAGCAAAGGTTTATCTAGCAGACGAGAAATGCTTAGACTTCTTTCTTTTTGAGTAAGAAGAGACCACCGCTTGTAGCCAGAAGAATCGTTGCAACTGTAAAGAGAGCAGAGTTTTCTTTGCTTCCTGTTTGTGGGAGCTGAGGCTGCTGAGTATTTGTTGCTTTTTGAGCTGTAGCGCTAGGCTGTGCTTCGCTTGTTTTCTGAGCTAGGCTTTCTAATTGCTCTTCTTTTGCTTTCGGAGCTGTCGGTTTGTCGGCTGTTTTGCCTGCTTGTTTTGGCTGAGGTTTTTGGTTCAAAATTTCTACAATTTCGACACTTGGTTTGTGAGTGATAGGCATATCTTTCAGCTCAGCCAATTGATTGCCAAAGACAGCGTTCGATACCCAACGGTAGAAGTGAATGGTATGCAGACGATTGGTTGGATTTCCAGCATAAACGAAGAGCGGATGTTCCTTGTAATTACCAGAAATAGCAACGATTTTATTAGCTAATTTTTCATTGCCTGGCCACCAGCCTGCAATGTAGTAGTCACTGTCTGCAATAGTCGCCAAAGTCTTGAAGTTGGCAGGAGCTTTTGCGATCCAGTTTCCAGAATTAGAATAGAAGAGATCATTCTTCTTATAGCCGCTAGTCAATGGATCTTTATCGTCTATAATAGCCTTCATCAGCCCTTCAAAATCGCTGCCGCCAGAGAATCTTTCCGCATCAAATCCATCTAGAACACCGAGTTTTTCAAGGCGTTGCATAGCAGAGCCCCCCACTACAATGGTTGGTTTGCGACCAAGAATAGACTTGTCAAACTTGTTGCTTTCAAGGACGATGACATCAGCTTCCTCAGGCGTATCGACAATATCAAAACCTAGATTTTTCAATGCCAGAGCGGTATGAGTAGGTGAGCCCACTCCTGCCCAGTAGAATTGATGAGGAGGTGCATAGATCTTCATTGCTTTCAAACTTGGCCCTTCTGGAACCTTATACAAGGCATCTCCATAAATAGCATAATCACCTAAGAGATTTGCAAAGGTTGATGTATCAACGATATAGCCATCTTCTGTCAGATAGACTTTCTTACCTTGGCGAATGGCTTGGTTGACAGCTTTGACTGCGCTGTCAGATGTATTGGCGATGACATAGTAAGGTGCTGAGTAGTTGATATCGCGCGTCCGAGTAGCACGGAGAGCAGTGACTTCACCGAGCTTGCCATCAAAGAGTTTATCTTTAAAGATAGGTTCAGCTTTAAAGCCTCTCATATCTGGGAAGTTTACCAAAAGTTCAGCATACATGGCAGCCCAAGCAGATTCGTTTGATCCTTTGTAGAGGATATGGTTGGCATAGCCACGCTTGGCTTGAGCCATATCGACAACTAGGTCGCCCTTCTTATAGTTGCCAACATCTTCCTTCAATTCTTGAATGACAACACCGTTTCTCTTGAAGTATTCAATCATGTTAAAGGCTTGTTGGGAATCATTGTCTTTGTCGAGTCCCATTGGGATAACATAATAGTCAGGGAAGAATTTTTTCTGACCATTTTTCACCCGTCCAACAACCTTGCCGTCAGGTCCGACCAACTCATTTTCAGCTTTTGGATCTTCAACCTTGTTGATGCCACGGAGATAGAAGTTAAGGCGCATTTCCATGAGCTTGTCAGGATTTTGGGACAGGTAAGAGATACCTCCAAGGACGGCGTGATAGCCAGCCTTGTAGGATTCCTGATTGCCCTCAGGGATTTCAATAGTATGTCCTAATATGCCGTGGTACATAGCATAGACACCAGTGTAGCCAGAGAAGGAGTCATCCCAGCCATCGCCCCAGTCTAGTTTAGGGATGATATAGCTGTCATACTTAGAGTTAGCGACGCCGGCACGTCCCATGTGGTGGGCGTTTTTCAGCATATTTTCAGACAAAAGGTCGTATTCAAAGTTTGGATCGTGCGGCGGTGTCGCTGGCTCAATCAAGAATTCTTTAACGAATCCATGAATGTCATAAAGTGCAATTGGATTCCATTTGTTAATGAGTCCAGCTACAGTACGGGTTTCTGGATTGGCCTGATAGCTAGTGTCGCGGTTTGGATCAATTCCGTTGGCAAGAGCACGCGTATTGGCAACATCTCCGTCAGGATTTTCAGTAAAGTCAAAGAGGAAAATGAATTTCTTGAGGAGTTCTTTGACATTGAGGGTGATAGTTTTAGCAGCACCGTTGGCGTCAGTTGTTTGGAAAGAAATTTGCTCCTTGGTCGCAAAAGTATTGAAGAGCCCAGTGATGATGTCGATGGCTGGCTGTTCGTCAGCATGGGTGTTATTGATAAGGACTGGAAGTTTATAGTCCAGCCTACCATTTTTCAGAGCAGCTAACATTTCAGCTGGTTTGATCAAGGCCTGCGGATTAGTTGTGCTGAGATAGTCGTCAATGCTCTTTTGGTCGGAGCTGATGATACCCAACTTGATATCGCGACCTTGGGCACTGCTACCAATTGTTTCGATTTGAACCAGTCGGTCTTTGTTAGCATCTTGTCGGCTCTTTTCGATAGCTGCCAGCATTTCATCGTGGGTATGGAAATCTTCGTAGGGACGAAGGACAATATTCTTGCGAATGGTCAGGCCTAGATCTTCACTGGTTCCGACTAATTCATGAGTACCCATAAAGTTGCGGTAGGTTCTGCGGATATTATTTGGTGTCCGCAGGCTTAAGTCTTGACCAAATAGCTCATTAAATTTAAGGGAAACCTTGAGGTCATTTCCATCAGCTTTTTCCTCTACAGCGACAAATGGATCGCCTGTGAAGGTGCCATCATCCATCTTCCAAGTTTTCCACTCACTAATAGGCTTGTTGTCCAGTGTCCAAGTGATTTTACCAGCTTGAGTTCCCTGTTCTTGAATAGTTTCTTCAATGCTGGCTTTTTCGGACATGTAAACTTTACTGTCAGCAAGCTGAACCTTGTTTTCTTGGGAGCTAGCTGCGCGGACTTCTGTTTTAGTTGTAGTATCCAGTTTTTGGCTAGCATCAGCTGCTTTTTCCTCTGGGCTTGTGGTAGGAAGACTTGGGGACTTGCTGTCGGCTTTGTCAGAAGCAGCTTCAGATGGGCTGCTTTTCTCTAGTGGTTCAGCTTGTGGAGTAGTCGAAGGTTCTTCAGCCTTCTCTGTACTTGAAGGTGTAGGCTGCTCCACTAGAGAACTGATTTTGCTGCTGTCTTGCGGAGGTTCAGCAGGGTTAAGCGTATCAGCTGCCGCATTTCCTTGAGCTAAAACGGCTAAGAGAACCGCAGCGGATAGGCTGAGGGCTTGTGTGTATAAGCGTTTCTTATAAGAATTTTTCATAAGAAACCTCCTTTTTAATGTGTTCTTAAATTTAGTATAACAGGTTTTGAAACCGTTTACAAATAAAAACATAGATAAAAAATAAACTTCTAACAAAAGGAAGAGATATGTGTAATTTCTGAAGAGTATTTGAGTCTGATATTTAAACAGCCTGCGATATTCGCAGTGTGGATTTCTGAAAATTCATGCAAAAACTAGGCATTTATGCTACAATATTAGCAATAAAGATGATTGGAGCAAACGATGAAAGCGATTATTACGGTTGTTGGAAAAGATAAGGCAGGGATTGTGGCTGGTGTGGCTACTAAAATTGCCGAGCTGGGGCTCAATATTGACGATATTTCTCAAACGGTTTTGGACGAGTTTTTTACCATGATGGCTGTCGTTTCTAGCGACAAAAAGCAGGATTTTGCAGCACTTCGTAGTGAATTTGAGGCCTTTGGTCAGACGCTTAATGTCAAAATCAATATTCAAAGCGCAGCGATTTTTGACGCTATGTACAATATCTAAGGAGAGGGCACATGGATATTAGGCAAGTTACAGAAACCATTGCCATGATTGAGGAGCAGAATTTTGATATTCGAACCATTACCATGGGCATTTCTCTCTTGGACTGCATTGACTCGGATATTGAGCGGGCGGCGGACAAGGTATACCAAAAAATTACGACAAAAGCGAAAGATTTAGTTTCAGTCGGAAATGAGATTGCAGCTGAGCTGGGAATTCCTATCGTCAACAAGCGCGTCTCCGTGACTCCGATTTCTCTGATTGGGGCAGCTACCGATGCTACGGATTATCTGCCTCTGGCTCATGCTCTGGATCGGGCAGCAAAAGAAATCGGTGTGGACTTTATCGGTGGCTTCTCTGCTTTGGTCCAAAAGGGTTATCAAAAAGGAGACGAAATCCTCATTAATTCCATTCCGCGCGCTTTGGCTGAGACGGACAAGGTCTGCTCCTCTGTCAATATCGGCTCAACCAAGACCGGCATCAATATGACGGCAGTTGCAGATATGGGGCGCATTATCAAGGAAACGGCCCAACTTTCTGACATGGGGGCGGCCAAGCTAGTTGTCTTTGCCAATGCGGTAGAGGACAATCCTTTCATGGCGGGCGCTTTTCATGGTGTCGGTGAAGCAGATGTGGTCATCAATGTCGGTGTTTCTGGGCCTGGTGTTGTCAAACGGGCTTTGGAAAAGGTCCGTGGTGAGAGCTTTGACGTGGTGGCTGAAACGGTCAAAAAAACGGCCTTCAAAATCACTCGTATCGGCCAGTTGGTCGGTCAGATGGCCAGCGAGCGTCTGGGCGTCAAGTTCGGGATTGTTGACTTGAGTTTGGCGCCGACGCCAGCAGTCGGGGACTCAGTGGCCCGTGTCTTGGAAGAAATGGGTTTGGAAACAGTCGGTACCCATGGTACGACAGCGGCACTTGCCCTGCTCAATGACCAAGTCAAAAAAGGCGGTGTCATGGCCTGCAATCAGGTGGGCGGACTGTCTGGTGCTTTCATTCCTGTGTCAGAAGACGAGGGCATGATTGCGGCTGTGCAAAATGGCTCGCTCAATCTAGAAAAGCTAGAAGCTATGACAGCTATCTGCTCGGTCGGTTTGGATATGATTGCCATCCCAGAGGCGACACCGGCTGAAACTATCGCAGCCATGATTGCGGATGAGGCAGCTATTGGTGTCATCAATCAGAAGACAACAGCTGTGCGGATTATTCCGAAGGGCAAGGAAGGCGATATGATTGAATTTGGCGGGCTCTTGGGAACAGCTCCAGTCATGAAGGTCAATCAGGCTTCGTCAGCCGACTTTATCGCGCGGGGCGGTCAGATTCCTGCGCCAATTCACAGTTTCAAAAACTAAGTAATAGGGGTCTGTCTAAACAGACCCTTTCCCTCTGTCTTGCTCAGTCAAGTGCGAGACAAATAAGCCACCCTTAGACGAGTGGCCTTGATGAAAAAAGGAGACATTCATGGCAAAAACAAAATTATACATCATCCGTCATGGTAAGACTATGTTTAACACAATTGGTCGGGCTCAAGGCTGGTCGGACACTCCCTTAACTGAAGAAGGCGAACGTGGTATCCGTGAGCTAGGGATTGGGCTAAGAGAGTCTGGCTTGGAATTTACCAAGGCTTTCTCGAGCGACTCTGGTCGAACCATTCAGACCATGGGGATTATCCTAGAAGAGCTGGATTTGGTAGGAAAGATTCCTTATAAGTTTGACAAGCGTATTCGAGAGTGGTGCTTCGGGAGCTTTGACGGGGCTTATGGTGGCGATCTTTTCCGTGGAGTGATTCCAAGGGTGCGTGATACTGACAATTATAAAGATCTGACTTTCCCAGAATTGGCCGACGGCTTGGTTGAAGTGGATACGGCTGGCTGGGCTGAGCCCTGGGAGCAACTCAGCGGACGGATTTTAGCTGGATTTACAGCTATTGCCCAAGAAGTGGAAGCTGCTGGTGGAGGCAATGCTTTGGTTGTCAGCCATAGTATGACCATCGGGACTTTTGCTTATCTGATTGATAAAGCCATTAGCAAAAATCCTGAGGTTGACAACGGCAGTGTGACAGTTGTTGAATATGAAAAAGGGCAATTTACGATTCAGATCTTGGGAGATGTATCCTACCGTGAAGTTGGTGCCAAAATTTTGGACGCTGAAATAAACAGTTAAAAGAAATCATGGAAATAGTTAAGTTTTATTGAGCTGTCTTCTTTCAATCTTAGAAACTGCTTTTTTTCAGAAACGTGATATAATGAGAGGAGAATAAGGGGGAAGTGTATGGCAAAAACAAGATTATACCTCATCCGACATGGCAAAACGATGTTTAATACAATCGGACGAGCTCAGGGCTGGAGTGATAGTCCATTGACAGCAGAAGGTGAACGTGGCATTCATGAATTAGGAATAGGTTTGCGAAAAGCGGGTATTGATTTTAAACTAGCTAGATCCAGTGATTCGGGTCGAACCATTCAGACCATGGGAATTATTCTGGAAGAGCTGGGCTTGACTGGAAAGATTCCTTATAGGTTTGACAAGCGCATTCGAGAGTGGTGTTTTGGCAGTTTTGATGGTGGCTATGATGGCGAGCTCTTTATGGGGGTCATGCCTAGGGTCTTTAATATCGATCATGTCCATCAACTCAGCTATGCCGAGCTGGCAGAAGGTTTAGTAGAAGTCGACACGGCTGGCTGGACTGAGAATTGGGAAAAACTCAGTGGCCGAATTTGGCAAGGCTTCTCAGAGATTGCTGAGGAGCTGGAGGCTGCGGGCGGTGGCAATGCTTTGGTAGTTAGTCATGGCATGACCATCGGAACTTTTGTCTACCTTATTAATCGCATGCAACCTCATGGCCTAGGCAATGGTAGTGTGACCATCGTAGACTATGAAGATGGACAATTTTCGGTTGTTTCCATCGGTGATATGTCCTATCGTGAAGTTGGAGCGAAAGAGCTGGAGGACAAGGCTTGAGAAGAGGTCGCCACGAAAGAAAGAGAAAACTCTCTCTGTTTCGACTAATAAATAGGCTCTTATTTCTAGGAATTGGGATCAGTTTGCTGTTTGCTCTACTGCGATTTCAGGACATGGATGAAGACTTCTTAACTTTTATTAGTCGTGGTTTGGGAGTCTGGACCTCTGACTTGCCCAAGGTGTCAGTTGATGATTGGGAATTGATTTTGGTCAATCGTAGCCATTTACAGGAAGAGTCACATCCTAAGTTGACCCAAATTGATGATATTCAGGTAGATAGTCGTATTGCTGAAAATACCAGACAATTTTTAGCTGCAGCTCGGGCTATTGCACCGGGAGAAACCTTGATTTCGGGCTATCGTAGCCGAGCGGAGCAGACAGAGCTCTATGAAGAAGCCCTAGCCTTGGCTGAAGAAGAAGGCTTGTCTCGGCAAGAAGCGGAGCAAGAAGTGCAAAAGCGGATCCAGCTGCCAGGTGCCAGTGAGCATCAGACAGGCTTGGCGATTGATATGAGCGAGCCAGAAGGTCAGAATGATGAGGTAGCAAATAAGATTGCGGAAATTGCCCCTAAATATGGCTTTATTCTGCGCTATCCTGAAGGGAAAAGCGATATTACTGGTGTGAATTTTGAAAATTGGCACTATCGTTATGTTGGTGTAGAGTCGGCCCAATATATGCAAAAACATCACCTAGTTTTAGAGGAATATCTGGCCCTTTTGAAAGAGTCAGCTCGGTAAGCATTTACAGTTGATGTATAGACAAAAAATCAGCTGCTCAAGTGAGCAAGCTGATTTTTAAATAAACAATAGTTCTGGAGTTGCGGCTGCTGCTTTTAATACATGTTAAGAGATAGAAAGTAATATCTCTTTATTAAGAACCTGATTATTTAAGCAATCTATAGAAATACAAGTTCGTAGATTGACATATTTGGGAAATGAGCGTATAATCACAATGTGATTGAGCGCTCACTCAATTTGTAGACGAAAAAAGGAGTTCATAAAATGGTTGTTCAAGCAATACAATATAGTCGTTTCGGTGATGAAGAAGTGCTAGATTTGGTGAACATTAAATCTGATGTTTTGGAAGTGAATCAAGTTAGGGTAGAAGTTCATGCTGTTGGTTTAAATCCTATTGATTATAAGACTTTTGAGGGGGCAAAGCCACTCCGATTTCTATCTTTTATGACGAAACTAAAGAAGCCAAGTCGTTGGCTTGAGCCAAAATCATCTCTATTTCCAAGAGGTGTCGGGCGGGATTTTGCTGGAGTCATCACAGAAATTGGTGAAGGAGTAAGTCGGTTTTCAGTAGGAGATAAGGTTTTTGGAACAATGATCAGTGACCCTGGATTGGGGACCAAGAGGGGAGCTTTGGCAACAGAAGTTTGTGTCAATGAATCGGAAATTGTGTCGAAACCAGAGATGATTGATATGAACCACGCAGCTACTATGGGTGTGGCATCTCTAACAGTGGGAGGTGCTTTTAGAAAAATTGAGTTAAGTTCTAAAGATGTTATAGTTATTTCAGCAGCGGCAGGTGGTATTGGAAGTATTGCAGTACAGTATGCAGTTGCTAAGGGGGCAACGGTTATCGGAATTGCAAGTAAGAAAAATTCAGAATATTTGAAGTCCTTAGGTGCAATACCAGTTGCTTACGAAGAGAACATCCAGAATGCTCTTCTATCAGCAAGTCCAAAGCCGATTACAAAATTCTTGGATTGCTATGGAAGTGATTATGTTAAATTGGCTTTTAGTTTGGGATTGAAGGGTACGGCTATTGGAACGCTAGTACCTTTACCATATGTTATGATAAGAGGAGCTCAGTTCACGGGTCCTAGACATTCCACATATGATGATTTTAAAGTTCTAGCGGAAATGGTCTCAGATGGGAAAGTTCTGCTGAATATTGATCAGGTTTATGATTTTTCTCTAAAGTCAGTTAGAGAGGCATATCGTAGTCTGAAGTCGGGACACACTCGAGGTAAGAAAGTCGTAAAAGTAAGAGGGTAGCAGGGAGATGCTAGTGATGAAAAGTTTAGAACAAAAGTATGCCCAGGCATTAGAAAATAGCAATTTGAGTTTAAAACAACGTCAAGTATTATTATCAAGTCTAAAGTTATTTTCAGAAATTGGCTTTGAAAATACAACAGCCAGCCTTATTGCTAAAGAGGCTGGAGTTTCAGAAGGGACAGTTTTTAGTTACTTTAAAACTAAGGAAGGCATCTTAGAAGCAATTTTATCGACTTTTCTTGAGCAAGTTATTCCAGATGTGATTGCTGATTTTTCTGAGAAGAAATTTACAGCAAACCAAGAGAGTTTTCCAGTGTTTTTGAGAAGCATTGTTCGAGATAGACTAGTTTTCATTCAGGAGAATCAAATGCAAGTTAAAATTCTCTTGAGTCGTTCTTTTATTGATAAAAATATTTCTGACCAGTTAGGGAATGTTATTATTCACTCTATCATTAAGCCAATTAGTCCAGTTCTGAATCAGTTTAAAGAAAATGGTGTTATCCGAGATTGGTCAAACGAAAGAATCGTTCGTTATATTCTAGCCTTGAGTCTTTCTTATGCTCTTCCAATGATGTTGAATAATAATGAGGACCTAGACATAGATGAAGCAGTAAACGAAATAGTTGAATGCCTGTCTTTTGCCTTAGTAGAAGTAAAGTGAATTTTGATTTTTAAGCTTACTATTAAAAATAGTGAGCTTTTTTAAAACCAATATAAAAATCCCCAATCATAATGATTGAGGATTGAGCAAATGAATTTTAAACAATACCTTAACTATCATAGCCTTGGCTACATTTTTAAAAGTTGTTTTAGCTGTGTTGAGGAGCTTGGTACTGATGCCCTCGATTCGACCATAGTATATTGCCATCTATTCATCTGATGAGAGGGATTTTATCATCCAGATATTCATAGCTGGGTGGCCAACGGCGTTAGTAAGCGGTTGTTGCAATGCTGTGAAACTATAGTGTTGATAGATGGCCACGGCCGTAGCCAGTTCAGTAGAGGTTTCTAGATAAAGCTGTTCATAACCTGCTAGGCGGGCTTCCTGGAATATCCGCTTTATCAACCTGCTGGAATAACCTTTGCCACGGCTATTTTTAGTGACATACAGTTTTTGTAATTCAGCAATTTTATCGGACACAGGTGCAAAGCCACCACAGCCAACCAGCTGTCCTTCATCTTCCAGAACAAAGTAAGCTGCTCTCTCTTGCAGTTGATAGAAGTCGGCCAAATGATCTAGATGAGAATCAAAGTAGACAGTTCCTGGTTTGTCAAGCCCGAATTCTTCTAGGCTAGCTCGAATGAGTTGCGCTACAGCTGTATTGTCTCTTACTTCCATCGGCCGTAAGTTCATCATTTGTCCTCCGATAGGATGTATCGACTAATTAAACAATACCTTGGGCAATCATAGCGTTTGCTACATTTTCAAAGGCAGCAATGTTTGCTCCTGCAAGGTAGTCAGTACCAAGACCGTATGTTTCAGCAGTTGTTTTAGCTGTGTTGAAGATGTTGGTCATAATGTCTTTGAGACGGCCGTCAACTTCTTCACGAGTCCATGACAGGCGAAGGCTGTTTTGGCTCATTTCCAGAGCAGATACAGCTACACCACCAGCATTGGCAGCTTTAGCAGGTCCGTAAAGGATTCCATTTTCCTTGTAGACTTTAATCGCATCAAGGTCACTAGGCATGTTAGCTCCTTCAGATACGCAGATAACACCTTGGGCAACCAAGCGTTTAGCTGCGTCACCATTGATTTCGTTTTGAGTCGCACATGGCAAAGCGATGTCGTAGTTCCCAGCGTAAGTCCATACAGAACCTTCATGGTAAGTAGCAGTGGCTTTTTCAGCTGCGTACTCAGTCAAACGAGCACGGCGTTTTTCTTTAACATCAACCAAAAGATCAAAGTCAATACCATTTTCGTCGATGACATAACCGTTGGAGTCAGATACTGAGATAACAGTAGCGCCAAGTTCAGTCGCTTTTTGAAGAGCGTATTGGGCTACGTTACCAGAACCGGAAATTACCACTTTTTTACCAGCAAAGCTGTTACCGTTAGCTTTGAGCATTTCTTCAGTATAGTAAACCAAACCGTAACCAGTTGCTTCTGGACGGATCAAGCTACCACCAAATCCAAGAGGTTTACCAGTCAAGACACCAGCATCAAATTGGTTCAGGCGTTTGTATTGACCGTAGAGATAACCGATTTCACGTCCACCAACACCGATATCGCCAGCTGGGACGTCAAGTGATGGTCCGATGTATTTTTGCAACTCAGTCATGAAGCTTTGGCAGAAGCGCATGACTTCGGCGTCCGTTTTTCCTTTAGGATCGAAGTCTGATCCCCCTTTACCTCCACCGATTGGAAGTCCAGTCAAGACGTTTTTAAAGATTTGCTCAAATCCGAGGAATTTCAAGATTCCTTGGTTTACAGTTGGGTGGAAACGAAGTCCGCCTTTATATGGTCCAACAGCTGAGTTGAATTGAACACGGTAACCACGGTTGACTTGCACTTTTCCATCACGGTCAACCCAAGGAACACGGAAAGAAATCACGCGCTCAGGCTCAGTGATACGTGCTAAGATATTTTCTTCGATATACTCAGGGTGTTTTTCAAATACAGGTTCCAAAGTGCTGAAGAATTCTTCAACCGCCTGGAGAAATTCGGCCTCATGCCCATTACGAGCTTTTACAGTTGCAAACACGCTTTGGATATATTCTTTAGCAGATGTCATATCGTTCTCCTTTTGTTGTTATATTTTATTACACGAGCCATTATAGCAGAATTTTTTTAGGGTGTAAAGAAAAAAGTTGAATTTTCTGAAAATTTCCATAATATTTATTTGAAGATTCTAGGTGGAAATGCCGAACCTTTTGCTAGAAAATTAGGAGAAATCCTTTATAGGAAGAATTTTAATGATATAATAGAGAAAATTAAGGAATAAGAGGTCAAAATAATGACAACAACCAAGACAAAAATTGCGGGTTTTGATTTTGATAACTGCCTGATGAATGCTGCAGGAGTTGCTTGTATGACAGTGGAAGAGTTAGAAGAAGTCAAAAACTCTGCTGCAGGAACCTTTGTGACTAAGACGGCAACGCTGGAATTTCGTCAAGGAAACCCAGAGCCTCGCTATCAGGATGTGCTATTGGGCTCTATCAACTCCATGGGCCTGCCCAATAATGGTTTAGATTATTATCTTGACTACTTGCTGGAGCTGCAAGAAAGCGAACCAAATCGCACTTTCTTCCTTTCCTTGGTTGGTATGTCGCCAGAAGAAACCCACACCATTCTCAAGAAAGTGCAGGCAAGCGACTTTAAAGGGATTACTGAGCTCAATCTCTCCTGTCCAAACGTTCCAGGTAAGCCACAGATTGCTTATGATTTCGAAACGACTGATCGTATCTTATCAGAGGTCTTTGCTTATTTTACTAAGCCGTTGGGAATCAAGCTGCCGCCTTACTTTGATATTGTACATTTTGATCAGGCTGCTGCGATTTTTAACAACTATCCGCTCAAGTTTGTCAATTGTGTCAATTCGATCGGAAACGGTCTTTATATAGAAGATGAGTCAGTGGTCATTCGTCCTAAAAATGGTTTTGGCGGTATTGGCGGCCAGTACATCAAGCCTACGGCTCTGGCCAATGTCCATGCCTTTTACCAGCGCCTGAAACCAGAAATCCAAATCATCGGAACTGGGGGTGTCTTGACAGGGCGCGATGCCTTTGAGCATATCCTCTGTGGAGCCAGTATGGTGCAGGTAGGAACAACCCTTCATAAAGAAGGTGTGGCAGCCTTCAAGCGCATCACTGCCGAACTCAAGGCGATTATGGAAGAAAAAGGCTATGAAAGTCTGGCTGATTTCCGTGGAAAATTGAAGTATATTGATTAAAAGTTTAAGAAAGAGAGAGTGGGACAGAAATCGGTAATTCGTTAGAATTCGATTTCGTCGTCCCACCTCCGCACAGTTGAGTAGGGCTGTAAAAGCTGATGAAATCAGCGTAGTAGAGCCCACTCAACCACTGCGTCTTGCTCGACAATCCAAAGACAATTGAGAGGCTAGGACTTTTGTCCCAGCCTCTCTTTTAGTATTTTAAGGGAGAGCAGAAAAAAATCCCTCCAAGATTAGATAGGAAATCTCAGAGGGAAATGGATAGTTTATTTATCTAGAACGTTGTTTACCAGCGTTGCGATTCTTTTTCTTTTTATTGTTTTGAGTGATTGCTTGGCTCGCTTTTGGTGTCACATCTTTGATGCGGCCTGCATTGCTCATGGCTTTCGGAGGATTCTTTTTGTATTCTTCTGCTACTTGCTTTCTGATCCGAGGACGCATTAAGTAGTTAATGATGAATTGTTGGATGATTTGGATGAAACCACCGACTACCCAGTAGAGGGTCACAGCCGCTGGTGACATGAAGGAGAAGACAACAATCATAATCGGACTCATATAAGTTGCACTCTTCATCTGCGCTTTTTGGGTCTCATCTTCGATACCATGTAGGGAGAGAAGTGACTGGATGTAGTAGAGTACACCGACAATGAGAGTCAAGGCCAGACTAGGTTTTCCAAGATTGATGCCAAGGAAAGTACTGCTGGCTACACCGTTTGTATATTGGGCAGCGAAGAAGAGGGCTGAGAAGAAAGGCATTTGAATGAGTAGAGGGAGGCAGCCGATACCGCCAAACATACTGAGACCATTTTCTCTTTGAGCAGCCATAAGTTCTTGCTGGGCTTCCAGTTTTTCTTCTTGGGTTTTGGCATTATTGATTCGTTCTTGAATAGGGGCAAAGATGGGCTTGAAGTAGTTCATCTTTTCTGACTGAAGAGTCGCCTTCCAAGACTGATAGATTCCCAGTGGGAAAATAATCAGCCGCACGATAAGGGTAACGATAATAATCGCTAGACCGTAACCGAGACCTGAATTCTTGGCAAAGAACTGGATGCTATCTGCCATAGGCTGACCAAGCACATCCCAAATGATACCAGAAGGATTGCCAGCCTTGTCTCGTCCGACACACCCTGTCAATAATAGAAGGAGGGACAAGCTCATTCCAGAGAATAAAATACGTTTAAATGTTTTCACGAGTTCATTTCCTTTGTTTCTAAAAAATAATACCTATCTATTCTACTGTTTTTTAAGGAAATATACAATAGTTCTACAGACCTAATTTGCAATTTTAAAGTCAGTATAGGAATCAAAATTGGCCATGGTGACATCTAAATAGCTGACTTTTGAAAAAGGAGTTGGTCCCTTGCGGATTCCTTGAATGAACTTGGCCATGAGGGCAGAGCTTTCAGCTTGAGCCAAAATTTCGACTGTACCGTCGTCATTATTCCAGACACGACCGGTAATCCCGCCGATTTGCAGAGCGAGGGAGTAAACGCCCCAACGAAAGCCGACGCCTTGGACTCGTCCTTGCGCAATCATTCTTACTTTTTGCATCGTTACCTCCTTTTGTAGCGGTTTGAAACTCGCTTCTCAGTCCATAGCGCAGCGAGCGGTTGCTTGCTGGAGACAAGATTTTCTCTGAAGCTAAGTCTAGAGGATGAGTTCAAAACTGCTAGATTGTGTTATAATGTATTTATGAATATTATAACCTCAAAAGCCAATAATGTGGTAAAAAAAGCTAAAAAGCTGCATCAAAAAAAATATCGTAGCGAGTCGTATTTGATTGAGGGCTGGCATCTTTTTGAGGAGGCTCTGGCCAGTCAGGCACGGATTCTGCGAATTTTTGCCTTGGCAGAGTACGAAGAGCGCTTGGCAGCATTTTCTCAGATAATTTTTGTTAGTCCTGAGATTCTGAGTGATTTGGCAGATAGTAAGACCCCTCAGGGAATCGTTGCAGAATTAGCCTTTGAGGAGCAGAATATTCCAGAAAAGCTGGAAGGTGCCTACCTCTTTTTAGAAGATGTGCAGGATCCTGGCAATGTCGGAACCATCATCCGAACAGCGGATGCGGCGGGTTATCAAGGAGTTTTCATCTCTAGCTACTCCGCTGATATTTACAATCTCAAAACCTTGCGTTCTATGCAGGGTAGCCATTTTCATCTGCCCATTTATCGCGTGAGCAGAGAGGATATGCTGACTCTGGCTCGTCAGAATGATTTACAAATTCTGGCTTCGACTTTATCAGAGGATTCCCTTGATTATCAAAAGGTCGAAAAAAATGAGAATTTCCTCCTAGTCATGGGCAATGAAGGTCAGGGAATCAGCCAAGAAATGACGGATGCGGCTGATGTTTTGGTTCATATTTCCATGAAGGGGCAGGCTGAAAGTCTGAACGTAGCTGTGGCAGCCGGCATCCTGATGTTTGCTTTAAGCTAACTTTTAGAAATTTCTCTATAATAAAACTAAATGGAGGTGATGACATGCCTTACAGAGAAGATGATGAATTTATGGCTTATGTGGGGCATTTGATTGAGAAGCCCAGCGTCCAACGCTTAAAAGGGATTACCCATCATATTCATTCCAATCGGCTTGAACATTCAATCAATGTCAGTTATACTAGTTATAAAATTGCAAAAAAATTTGGCTGGAATGCCCGCAGTACAGCACGGGGCGCTCTATTGCATGACCTATTTTATTATGACTGGCGTGAAACCAAGTTTAAAAAGAGTCATGCCTGGGTACATCCCCGCCTAGCAGTCCGAAATGCCCGCAAGATTACCAAGCTCAATCGAGTTGAGGAAGATATTATCATCAAGCATATGTGGGGAGCGACCTTAGCACCACCCCGCTACAAGGAGTCCTTCGTTGTAACTATGGTGGACAAGTATTGGGCGATCAAAGAAGCGACGGCGCCTTGGCGACAAAAGCTGAGTGGGCGTAAAAAGTATCATCGAAAGATGATGAAAAGTTAAAATGTAAAAAGGAGACATTATGAACAATACAATTATTCAAGAAAACAGTGGACTTTCTAGTTTTTATTCTAAGGTCTACGGATTTGTCGGGATGGGAATTGCCATCTCTGCTCTGGTTTCAGGCTTAATGCTGACGACCTTCCAGACAGCTCTAGTAGATATTCTGCTCCATTACCGCTGGATATACTACGGTGCGATTTTCCTTGAGGTGGCCTTGGTTTGGTCAGCTTCCAGTATGGGACTTCGCAATAGTCCAGCTGCTCTCCCCCTCTTTTTGAGTTACTCAGCCCTAAACGGCTTTACCATGAGTTTCATTGTGGCCATGTACACAGGAGGTGTGGTCTTTAAAGCATTTGCAGTTAGTGCGGCCGTTTTCCTTGTCATGGCAGCCATGGGTGTCATCATCAAAAAAGATTTGTCTGGTATGGGCCGTGCTATGATTGCAGGTCTGATTGGGATTGTGATCGCGAGTTTTGTCAATATTTTCCTGGGTAGCGACATGATAGACTATATTGTCAGCTATGTCAGCGTCGTCATTTTCGCTGGTTTGATTGCTTGGGACAATCAAAAAATTCGCTATGTCTATGAGCAGACAGGCGGACAGGCTGGACTTGGTTGGGCCCTTTCTCTGGCTTTGAGCCTTTATCTCGACTTTATCAATCTTTTCCTCAGCATCCTTCGTATCTTTGGAAGAAATGACTAATAAAAGATGGATAGCTTCCTCAATAAATGGGAAGCTATCTTTTTGTTTGAAGGGGCATTTTGGAAGTTGAATAGGATTAGCAGTAAAAGTTTTGCAAACTGTTAATTTTTTGATATACTAACTAAAAATATATTTGGGCAATGCCTTCGTCTATTGCTCTGGAAAAAGAAAGGAAGTTTCTATGGATATGTTATTTATCCCAGGCTGGTTGATTTTTGCAATCGTTGCAGCCATTGTGCTTATTATTCTTTTGGCTAAGGGGTATGTCAATGCTAAGCCAAATGAAGTAGTCGTTATTACTGGTCTGCGTAAGCAGCGCCATTTGAGAGGTAAGGCTGGCTTCATGATTCCTTTTGTAGAGCAGCGCTCTTATCTGGATATTGAGCAGTTTTCTACAGACGTCCGTACTTCTGAGTCTGTGCCAACACTTGATTTTATCAACGTTCGTGCTGATGCGGCTGTTAAGTTGAAGATTGGTACTACTGATGAAATGATTGACCGTGCGGCAGAGAACTTCCTTAATTGGAATACCACTGATATTTCTAACTCTGTCCAAGATGTACTAGAAGGAAATCTTCGGGAAGTAATTGGTCAGATGGAATTACGTAAGATGGTCAATGACCGTCAGGAATTTGCCTCAAAAGTTCAGGACAACGTAGCTCCGGATCTGGCTAAGATGGGATTAGAAGTCATTGCCTTTACCGTTCAGTCTTTCTCTGATGAAGGTGGTGTGATTGATAATCTCGGTATCGAAAATGTCGAAACCATCAAAAAAGATGCCTTAATTGCGAAGGCTAAAGCTGAACGTGAGCGCAAGGAAGTAGAAGCTGAGCAAGACAAATTGGCTAACGATAAGCGCGTAGCTGCTGACTTAGAAATCGCTCAAAAGCAAAATGAGTTGAAATTGAAGCAAGCAGCCCTCAAGCAGGAAGCGGATATAGCTCAAGCTAAGGCTGATGCAGCTAAAGGGATTGAGGCGGAAGTGCAGCGTCGCGAGCAAGAACGTGTGGCTGCCGAAGCTAATATCATGAAGCAAGAGAAAGAAGCTGAAGTCAAGGAACGCGAAGTTAAGGTTCGGGAGCAAGAACTGGATGCTAACATCCGCAAACAGGCTGAAGCGGAGAAATACTCTCGTCAACAAGCAGCGGAAGCACAATTGATTGAGCGTCAACGTCAAGCCGAGGCGGAGCTCTTTGAAACACAAAAAGAAGCCGAAGCACGCAAGGCTCAAGCCGAGGCTGAGAAATTTGCGCAACTGCAAGAAGCTGAAGCTATTGAAGCTAAGGGACGTGCTGAAGCGGAGGCTATTCGTCTTAAATTAGAAGCCGAAGCAGAAGGTTTGGATAAAAAAGCAGAAGCCATGAAGAAGATGCAGGAAGCTGCGATTACTGAGATGATTGTAGACAAACTGCCAGAAATTGCCCGTGCTGTAGCAGAGCCGCTTACTAAAGTGGACAAAATCACTATGTATGGTGAAGGCAATGCTTCTAAGATGGTTGGTGATATCATGCAGAGTATTGACCAAGTGTCGCAAGGTGCAGGCTTCGATATTCGTCAACTCCTAGCAGGAGCTCTTGGTGTTAATATGACTGTTAACAAGCTAAAACAAGATGAGCAAGCTGTCATCGAAGTTGATGAGAAATAAATCCAAATGTGTCTAAGCTATACAAACAGCTGGGAGTCGGAACTTCTGGCTGTTTGTTTATCATCCATCAGAAAAGCATTTCTATCAGCTAAATACTTTTCATTACCATGTAAAAATGTTAAAATATAACAGATTAAACAACTAAGATTATAGGAGTAGAAAATGACAAAAGCTAACTTTGGTGTCGTAGGTATGGCCGTAATGGGTCGTAACCTTGCCCTAAATATCGAATCTCGTGGCTATACAGTTGCCATTTACAACCGTAGCAAAGAAAAAACAGAAGACGTAATCGCTTGCCACCCTGAAAAGAAATTTGTTCCAAGCTACGATGTAGAGTCTTTCGTTCAATCTATCGAAAAACCTCGCCGTATCATGCTTATGGTTCAAGCTGGACCTGGTACAGATGCAACTATCCAAGCCCTTCTTCCACACCTTGACAAGGGAGATATCTTGATTGACGGAGGAAACACTTTCTACAAAGATACCATCCGTCGTAATGAAGAATTGGCAAACTCAGGTATCAACTTTATCGGTACAGGGGTTTCTGGTGGTGAAAAAGGTGCCCTTGAAGGTCCTTCTATCATGCCTGGTGGACAAAAAGAAGCCTATGAATTGGTAGCTGATGTTCTTGAAGAAATCTCAGCTAAAGCGCCAGAAGATGGCAAACCATGTGTGACTTACATCGGTCCTGATGGAGCTGGTCACTATGTGAAAATGGTCCACAACGGTATCGAGTACGGTGACATGCAATTGATCGCAGAAAGCTATGACCTCATGCAACACTTGCTTGGTCTTTCTGCAGAAGATATGGCTGAAATCTTTACTGAGTGGAACAAGGGCGAATTAGACAGCTATTTGATCGAAATTACAGCTGATATCTTGAGCCGTAAAGATGATGAAGGTCAAGACGGCCCAATCGTAGACTACATCCTTGATGCTGCAGGCAACAAGGGAACTGGTAAATGGACCAGCCAATCAGCGCTTGACCTTGGTGTGCCATTATCACTGATCACTGAATCCGTATTTGCCCGTTATATCTCTACTTACAAAGAAGAGCGTGTACATGCTAGCAAGGTGCTTCCAAAACCAGCTGCCTTCAAGTTTGAAGGAGACAAGGCTGAGTTGATCGAAAAGATCCGTCAAGCCCTTTACTTCTCAAAAATCATTTCATACGCACAAGGTTTCGCTCAATTGCGTGTGGCTTCTAAAGAAAATAACTGGAACTTGCCATTTGCGGACATCGCATCTATTTGGCGTGATGGCTGTATCATCCGTTCACGTTTCTTGCAAAAAATTACAGATGCCTACAACCGCGATGCAGATCTTGCTAACCTTCTTTTGGATGAGTACTTCTTGGATGTTACTGCTAAGTACCAACAAGCAGTGCGTGATATCGTAGCTCTTGCTGTTCAAGCAGGTGTACCAGTACCAACCTTCTCAGCTGCTATTACTTACTTTGACAGCTACCGTTCAGCGGACCTTCCAGCTAACTTGATCCAAGCGCAACGTGACTACTTCGGTGCTCACACTTATCAACGTAAAGACAAAGAAGGAACCTTCCACTACTCTTGGTATGACGAAAAATAGGATAGGCCTATGGCAAAGCGAATTTTATTAGTAGAAAATGAAAAGAATCTTGCACGATTTGTGACTTTGGAACTGCAAAAGGAAGCTTATCTTCTGGATGTAGTTGAGACAGGAAGTCAAGGTTTGGCGTTGGCCAGAGAAAATGACTATGATCTGCTCTTGCTTAATTATGACTTGCAGGATATGACTGCTAGTGACTTTGCCAAGCAACTGAGCTTGCTCAAACCGGCTTCGGTCATTATCGTCTTAACCAGCCGTGAAGAAATCAAAGAACATGCAGATGAGATTCAGCGCTTTGCTGTCTCCTATACCATAAAGCCTTTTATTATCAGTGATTTGGTTGAGAAAGTCTCCGATATTTTTCGAGGTCGGGACTTTATTGACCAGCATTGTAGCAAGCTGAAAACACCGACTGCTTACCGCAATCTACGAGTTGATTTGAAAAATCATATCGTCTATCGTGGAGAGGAAGTGATTGCCTTGACACGACGAGAATATGATCTGCTAGTGACGCTGATGAGCAACCAAAAGGTCATGAGCCGCGAGCAGCTTCTGGAACGTGTCTGGAAGTATGAGGGCGCGACTGAAACCAACGTAGTCGATGTCTATATTCGCTATCTACGTAGTAAGATTGATGTTGCTGGACAGACCAGCTATATCAAAACTGTCCGTGGTATCGGCTATGCTATGCAGGAATAATAAGAACAAACCCGCCCTCTGTTTCCAGAAGGGCGGGTTGATTTTTTTCATTTTTAGCGCAAATAATAAAATCCTAGAAGATTAAAATCCCTCTGCTTAGAGGACATGGCGCTCGAAAGCATTGTCAGAGATTCCTTGGCTGAGAATGAGTTTCGCCCATTCTTTGGCAGAAAAAAGGCTGTGATCCTTGTAATTACCGCAAGATTCGATAGTGGTGCCAGGGACATCCTCCCAAGTAGTTGTCTCAGCGATTTCTTCTAAGCAAGATTTGATGACTTTAGCAATTTCAGTCGCTGAGTGCTGTCCCCACATAATCATATGGAAACCTGTGCGGCAACCGAAAGGCGAGCAGTCAATCATACCGTCAATCCGCTTGCGAACAAGCATAGCCAGCAAATGCTCGATGGTATGCAGGCCAGCAGTCGGAATAGAGTCTTCATTTGGCTGCACCAAGCGAATATCAAAGTTAGAGATAATATCTCCTTTGGGACCAGTTTCCTCTCCAATAAGGCGAACATAGGGTGCTTTTACGATTGTATGGTCAAGCTCAAAACTTTCAACGATAACTTCTTTAGACATGATTTCTCCTTTAAAATTTTAAAATTGGAACCTGAAAATGAGATCAGGTTTTAAAAGCGACATTTCAAACACTTCCTTTTGATTATAGCATAAAAAAATAAGAGTTAGGAAATAAAAAAATTTTATATATTAAATTCTTTGATTTAGCGCCTTTTGGCTCAATAATAGGCAAAAAACGGCCTTCTTTTTCAAAAAATTGATTTGTGAATTTCTGCTATTTATGATAGAATAAAAAGGAATTTTGAATTCAATAATTAAATAGATTTGGAGTAAAAACATGGGCTTATATACGATAGCTGCTTTTGTTTTTGCTGCCATCATTGGTTTAGTGATTGGGTATGTAGGAATCGCGGTTAAGATGAAAGCATCTAAAGAAGCCGCGGAACTTACTCTTTTAAATGCTGAACAAGAAGCAACCAATTTACGCGGTCAGGCAGAACGCGAAGCGGATTTGATTGTCAAAGAAGCGATGCGCGAAACCAGTTCGCTTAAAAAAGAAGCACTTTTGGAGGCAAAAGAAGAAGCCAGAAAATATCGTGAAGAGGTTGATGCAGAATTTAAGTCTGAGCGTCAAGAGTTAAAACAAATTGAAAGCCGCTTGACAGAGCGCGCAAGTAGTCTTGACCGCAAAGATGACAATTTAACCAACAAGGAAAAGACTTTGGAGCACAAAGAACAGAGTCTTACTGATAAAGCTAAACACATTGATGCGCGTGAAGCACAAGTAGCTGAGCTAGAGCAGCAAAAAGAAGCTGAGCTTGAGCGGGTAGCATCCCTGACTCAGACGGAAGCGCGTGAGATTATCTTGACCAAGACCGAGGACAAGCTGTCTAAGGAGATTGCAACTCGTATTCGGGAAGCGGAGCAGGATATCAAAGAGCGCTCGGACAAGGTGGCCAAGGATATCTTGGTTCAAGCTATGCAGCGGATTGCTGGTGACTATGTGGCTGAGCAGACCAATTCAACGGTTCATCTTCCTGATGACAGCATGAAGGGACGGATTATCGGACGTGAAGGTCGTAATATTCGAACCTTTGAAAGCTTGACAGGGATTGATGTTATCATTGATGATACGCCTGAAGTGGTTACTCTTTCAGGTTTCGATCCAGTTCGCCGTGAGATTGCTCGGATGACTATGGAAGCACTTCTCAAGGATGGTCGGATTCATCCCGCTCGTATCGAGGAATTGGTCGAAAAGAATCGCTTAGAGATTGATAACCGTATTCGAGAGTATGGTGAAGCCGCAGCCTATGAAATCGGAGCACCAAACTTGCATCCTGATTTGATGAAAATCATGGGTCGCTTGCAGTTCCGTACTTCCTACGGGCAAAATGTTCTCCGCCACTCGATTGAGGTTGCCAAATTGGCTGGAGTTATCGCTGGAGAGTTGGGTGAAAATGCGAACTTGGCTCGTCGTGCTGGTTTCCTCCATGATATTGGTAAGGCCATCGATCGAGAAGTAGAAGGCAGCCACGTGGAAATTGGAACTGAGTTGGCTCGCAAGTATAAGGAGCATCCAGTTGTTATCAATACGATTGCTAGCCACCACGGAGATGTGGAACCTGAGAGCGTTATTGCAGTCATCGTTGCAGCAGCTGATGCCCTAAGTGCAGCTCGTCCAGGAGCTCGCAGTGAGTCGCTGGAAAGCTACATCAAGCGATTGCAAGATTTGGAAGAAATTGCAAACAGCTTTGAAGGGGTTAAGACAAGCTTTGCCCTTCAGGCAGGTCGTGAAATCCGAATCATGGTCAGTCCAGAGAAAATCAAGGATGATAAGATTACAATCTTGGCACATGATGTGCGTGAAAAGATTGAAAACAACTTGGAATATCCAGGAAATATTAAGGTCACAGTCATTCGCGAAATGCGAGCAGTTGATTATGCAAAATAAAAAGGTTGAGACATTTGTCTCGACCTTTTTGTTTGTTTTAAATGAAGTAGTAAACTGTCAGCGTTTGGCAGAAGCTGGCTTGAACAATGCTCGACTAATCTTAGCTACCTGTCTCAGCAGGACTTCACCGTTGCCCTCTACAAGACCATCAATCAGATTAACAATCCGCCTTTCTTGATCATGATTGAGAAATTGCGAGAAGGAACTTGAGACACAATAAGGATACAGAGAGAAAAGCCAGATAATAGGAGCTTTCAGCACTGTATTTTTAATCATGAAAATCAAATAAGTAGCTCTAACAGAAGAGAATTAAGGTTCTTGTGAATGTAAGGTCTTATATTTCCTTACAAAGAAGATATAAGACTTTTGACATTTTTCAGTTTATATGATAATCTATGACTGTAAATTCAAAAAACGTCACAGCGTTTTTATGAGGAAATTATGGCTACTGCTTTTACTACTGAAGAAAAAGAAATAATTAGAAAGAAATTACATAAAGTTGCAAAGGAATGCCTTCAAAGATATGGGGTTAAGAAAACCACAGTTGACCAGATGGCAGCAATGGTAGATATTTCTAAAGGTTCTTTTTATAATTTTTATTCTTCAAAAGAAATGTTATTTTTTGCGGTCTTAGAAGAATATCAAATAGATGTTATGGATCGCCTGACAGAACAATTAGATATGGAAGCCAAGATAGATACAAATCGTCTGGTACAGTTACTTTATGATTTTTATCAAGATTTTCGCTATTCATTTATGTATACCATATTTAAAAATCATGAAATGGAATTACTCGTAAGAAAATTGCCAAAAGAGGCGATAACAAATCATCATCTGATAGATGATAGGATGGTTAAAAAAATTGTATCCCGAATCAACATTAGAGAAAATGTATCGGTAGAAATCGTCTCTGCTTTATTTAGAACGATTGCTATGACTATATTACACATCGAGGAAATCGGTGAAGAACAATTTGATATCACATTGAAGTTAGTCATACAAGGAATTGTTGAGCAAATTACTAAGGAGGATAGGTAATGGTGCAAGAAGCAATTAGAACCGCAAACCTTTCTAAAAGATATGGAACAAAAAATGTTGTCAACAACTTGAATCTATCGATAAAACCTGGTGAAATAGTAGGTTTTTTAGGACTAAATGGTGCAGGGAAAACAACAACGATGAGAATGATGTTAGGATTGATAAAATCTACATCAGGAGAATGTTATATCCAAGGAAAAAAGTTAGATCTGAGTAATTTAGAACTTCGAAATGAAATAGGTTATATTATTGAGACACCTTATTCTTATCCAGACTTAACTGTGAGAGAAAATTTAGAAATCGTTAGTAAATTAAGAGGGGTTAATAAAGATAATATTGACTGGGTCATTGAAAAATTAAAACTAAAGCAATATGAACATAAACAGGAGAAGCATCTTTCTTTAGGAAATGTTGCGCGTTTAGGAATTGCAAAAGCGATTATTCATAAACCTAAAATCCTAATTCTTGATGAGCCAACAAATGGATTAGATCCTTTTGGAGTTATTGAAGTGAGAGAGCTGTTAAAGGAATTGGCAAATAATCTAGGTACAACTGTTCTTATTTCAAGTCATAATCTGGAAGAAATATCTAAAATTGCTACTAGAATAGTCATTATACATGAAGGCAGACTTATAAGAGAAGTTGAAAGCAATGAATTAGAGCAGTACTTAGAAAAGAGGTTACTAGTAACTGGATCTAATAATAAGGCCATGAAAGAAGTATTATCTAACCAGGGCTATCAGGTAAACATTCAATCAGACACAGAAAATAATATCGATTTCTTAGAACTAATTGATAAAAAATCTGTGGAATATCCGGAAGAAATTGCTACATTGCTGGTTAATGCAGGTTATCCGCCCAAATCGCTGGCTGTTGAAAAAGAAGATTTAGAGCATTATTTCTTAAGAATACTGAATGACTATAATAGAGGTGTTTCGAATGAAAAAGCTTAGTTCCTGTATTTTAATTGAATGGAGAAAGTTAATAAAATCAAAACTTTCCATCGTAACTGCTTGTTCTATCTGTTTAGTTCCTTTTATTGTTGGGTTGTTTGCAACTATGATGAAATATCCAGAGAATTTCAAAAATCTTGGTTTGATTTCTGCAAAAATGGAAATGATGAGGATAACAGACTGGTCATCATACTTAATGACCATATCACAAGTCATTTCTGTTGGGGGATTGCTCATTTTTGGATTTACAGCATCTTGGGTTTTTGGTAGAGAATATTCTGATAAAACGATGATAGACCTATTAGCGCTTCCGATAAAAAGAGATACAATCGTATTATCCAAGTTTATCGTTATCGCTCTATGGAGCTATATTTTATCAATTTTTGCACTTTTATTGGGATTGTTGGCTGGCAATTTGATTGGACTTGATGGTGGGAACTTAACGGTGATTTTCAAAGGTATACTTACTTTTGTTCTTTGTACTACTCTTACGATCATACTCTCTACTCCGGTGGCTTTTTTTGCTTGTTTAGGCCGGGGCTATTTGTCTCCATTGGCATTTATTATTTTTACAATTATTTTTTCTCAACTTGGTTCTGCTCTTAACTTTGGAAGATACATTCCATGGGCGATTCCTGCACTCGCCAGTGGTATTGCAGGAAAAGCAACATTGAATTTTGGGAGCATTGTCAGTTTATTTGGGGTCAATATTCTAGGTCTTATCGCAACAATAGCTTGGTGGAGGTACGCTGATTACGATTAAAATGAAGTGATGAAAATACTAATAACACAAAGCTAAGTCTTATTCATTTAAATTCAAAACAACCCCTCCTGTTCAGATTGAAGAACAAGAGGGGTTATTTTATGACAATTGATTGGGTGAGAAGGAACTATGTGAGTATCGTTGGCCTAAATGAAAAGAGAGTTTCTAATATACGTGATTGGGAAAAAATGACCTTGCCTTTGATAAGTTAAATGTCAAAGCGTTCTTGGATGGTAGTTTTAGAACAAGGTAAAATCTCGTTACGGGCATCAGTCAAGTGAAGGACAAAATCTAAAAAAGATGCTTGGTCTGAACTTTTTCCAGCAGAAGCCATATTAAAAAGAGGCTGAGGAGAGAGAACAGGAGGATAGGGTAGAAATACCAAGGATTACTGATGAATTGGGTCCTCAGCAATCCTCAAAGGGATGTAAGTGCGGGACAGTAGAATCTGTCCAGACAGGAAAAGCAAGGCAATCGCAGTCATGGTTAGAATCAGAAAGTATCCCAGACTGAAGATGATGTTGGCAAATTACTTCATAAGAACCTGTTCTCCACCTTGATGAAATAGCGGTCTTCTCCCAGCTCAATCAACTCGACTGGCTGAGGATAGAAGCGATTCATGACCTCTTTTTGAAAAATTTCTTCTTTAGGACCTTGGGCTATAATTTCACCTTCTTTTAGGAGCAGGACATGATCCATAGCAGCAGTGATTTCCTCTACATGGTGGGTGACATAGAGGATAGTTGGAGCCTGGTCCATCTGTGTAATCTTACCAATCTGATCCAGCAGGCGCTCGCGGGCAAAGAGATCCAGACCGCTGGTCGCTTCGTCTAAGATAAGCAGTTCTGGTTTTTCCATGAGACTGCGCGCAATCAGCAAGAGCTGCTTTTCCCCTTGAGACAGACTGGCGTAGCTCCGACCAATCAAATCTTGTCCGCCAATGGAAGCCAGCATTTCCCTAGCTTGATCCAGTTCTTCTTGTCCGTAAGGAGCATAGAGAATATTGCTTTTATACTTGCCTGTCAGGACGACTTCTTCGGCAGTGAGATGGCTAGGAAGGCGTTCAGCAATGAAGGAGCCGACTACTCCAATCTTAGTTCTCAGATGAGGAATGTCGCCAGCACCAAATTCCGTACCCAGAACTGTCACCTTGCCCTGAGTCTTCCAATGCTCAGCCATAAGCAAGCGCAGGAGAGTAGATTTTCCTGAGCCGTTGAGACCGAGGATGGCCCAATGCTCCCCCTTTTTCACCTGCCAGTTGAGATCTTTTAAGATGGTTCGGCCTTGTTTAGCCAAGCTTACATTTTCCAGTTTGATAATTTTTTCCATTTTTACTCTTTCTTTCGTTAAATCTTCTTTATTATAACAAAATTTAGGATAAAATAACCGATAGGAGGAGTCAGATGTTTTATAAAAGTAAGTTGATGTAGGTCCTTTTGCTAATGATTATCTTCTTTATCTGGTGTCAGATGAGGATCTTCCTATTATCATCATGGTACTCTTGCTCTTATCCAGCAATATCTATGGTGTACTAGAGATGATCGAGGCAATCCCGACTTATTCTATCCTCAAAGAAATCGCCAAGTTCTTGGTTAATCGCTATGATAATCACAAGGAAACCCAGCAGCAGAAGAAGAACGAAGAGCTTGGAATCGATTGATTCCAGAGTCTCGAGACCAGAAATAAGACGGAAGAAGGACCTTCCGTCTTATTTTCATTATGGCTTCAAGTCAGTTTTTCTCGTAGAGAAAAACAAGAAAACCACCAGCTAAGCTGGTAGCTGCTAAGGATTTGACCTTTCATTTCTTTTTCCTGGTAGAATCTATTTGTTCAGGTAAGACAAAGGAGGAAAAGGAAATGGCTAAAACTAGTTGCAGTTTATTACATACCGAATGGATGTGCAAATATCATATCATCTTTACTCCCCAAGTATCGCAGAAAAACCATTTACTACAAAATAAGACGAGATCCCATTGAGATTTTTTGTCATCTATGTCAATACAAAGGTGTGGAAATTACTGAGGGACAGATGATGCCAGATCATGTTCACATACTTATCTTGATCCCTCCAAAACTTTCGATTTTTGATTTCACGGGATATTTTATAAATATGTAAGTACCGTTGGCCTAAACGGAAAGACAGTTGCCAAATAGATTCGCAAGCAAGAGAAAAATGGCATTGCCCTTGAAAGGTTAAGTGCTAAAGCGTTCTTAGATGGTAGTTTTAGAACAAGATAAAAGCCCGTTTTTACGGGCATTAGTTAAGTAACGATAGCTATTTCCTGCTATCTATTAGACCAGGTTCTTGGTAGGAATAGAAGTAGGATTGGATAGATTTCTAAACGTCCTGCAATCATGGCAAGAGAGAGGAGGAATTTAGAAAATGGGCTATAGATAGAGAAAGTCTCGGTTGTCCCAATCATTGGTCCGATATTATTGAAACAACTGATGACAGCACTGGTAACAGTCATTAGATTGTTATTGTCCAGACTGATGATGAAAATCAAAGCTGCGATAATCAAAATATAAACAGCTAAATATTTGAGAACCTTGTGTTGGGTATCTTTATCCAAAACAGCACCGTTGATATGCATGGTTAGAACGCGATTTGGCGAAAGCGTGGAAAGGATTTGGTTTTTAGCGATGCGGCCGATGATAATGGCACGGATTACTTTGAAACCGCCAGCGGTGGAGCCAGCAGAACCTCCTAGACACATGAGCAGCAGCAGAATGACTTGTGAGAAGAGGGGCCACTGTACGGTATCTCCATAGCCGAATCCTGTCGTAGTAATGGTGTTGGAAACTTGGAAAAATGAAATTTCTAAGCTTTTAGCAAATTCCCCGTAAACATGGAGAACATTGAAGCTAATCAAAATAGTGGCAGTGAGGACAATCCAGAGATAGCCTTTCAACTCCTCGTCATGAAAACAGGCTTTAAATCTTCGAATCAAGAGATAATAGTAGAGATTGAAGTTTACCCCAAAGGTCAGAACGCCGAAGCTGACAAGGTAGGTGATTAGAGAACTGTTGTAGTGGGCAATTCCGTCGTTAAAGACAGTGAAGCCTCCTGTACCAGCTGTTCCCATTGCGATGACGATACTATCAAAGAGTGGCATGCCGGCGAGGAAATAAAGAAAGGCAAAAAGGGCAAAGAGCGCTAGATAGATAATATAAAGAATCTGGGCGGTGTTTCTTAATTTCGACACAACCTTACCAAAGACTGGTCCAGGAACTTCCGCTTTCATGACCTCTAAGTGGCCGTTTTTAGCATTGTCCATGATAGCTAAGGCAAAGACCAGCACCCCCATTCCTCCAATCAAGTGGGTAAAACTACGCCAAAAGAGGAGGGAGTGGGAAAGGACAGATACATCATTTAAAATCGTAGCACCAGTAGTGGTAAAGCCAGAGCTGACTTCAAAGAAAGCATCAATTAGATTAGGAATCTGGCCAGAAAAGACAAAAGGCAGAGCGCCAAAGAAGGACCAGAGAATCCAGCAAAGGGCAACAATCAGTACCCCTTCCTTAGTGTAAATGTGGGCATCTTTAGGCTTAAAGGCTGAACCTAATCCACCCAAAATCACTAAAATAATCATTGTCGCGCCGATCGAAAGGAAGACTTCAAGATCTTCACGGTAGATCAGTGCAACGATTGTTGGAACCAACAAGAGGGCTGCTTCGATGAGCAGGAGTTTGGAGAGGAGAAAGCGAATCATAGGTCTATTCATGGGGCTACCTCTCTAACAAATCGTAAATCTTATCGATGTTTTGAATCAAGGTTGTCACGATGATCTTATCTCCGACTTCCAAATAATCATCTCCACTTGGGAAGATGGCTACGCCTTGACGAATGATAGCTGCAATCAGCACCCCGCTCCTCAACTTGAGCTGAGAAAGAGGCTGTTCAATCATTTTATTTCCTTCGTTGATCTGAAATTGGAGTGTTTCAATTTGGCCATTTGCTACATGGTGCAAGGCTTCTAGGCTGGAGAACTGTGCGTTATTCCGTCCGCGGATAAAGTGCATAATGGTATCAACGGCAATCCCTTTTGGCGTGACAATACTTGCGAAATCTTGATTGTCAATAATCTCGAGGAGACTTGTCCGGTTGATCTTGGTAATGTTTTTTTGAACGCCAAGATTGTTGAGGAACATTGAGGTGATGATATTTTCTTCATCGACGCCTGTCAAAGTAGCTATTGCATCGTAATGCGCAGCTCTTTCTTCTAGTAGAATATCTTTGGCTGTACCGTCTCCATTGACCACGTAGAGTTCAGGGAATTCTTGGCTGAAGAACTCTGCACGCTGGCGATTGATCTCGACGACCTTGAGCTCAATCTTGCTATTTTTGAGAATGTTTAAGAGATAATAGGCAATCTTACCTGCCCCAATAATCATGAGGCTCTTGATGACCCTTGGTCGGATTTTATTGTGGAAGTGGACAATTTCTGAACGATTTCCAGTCAGGAAGATTTTATCAGATGGCTGCAAGGTGAACTCACCATCTGGAATGCTGAGTTTTCCTTCTCTCTCAATAGCACAGATGATAACGTGAGGGAAATGCTTCCTAAATTGCGAGAGACTCATTTGGCAGAGATGACTTTCTGGCTTGATTTTAAACTCCATCAAGGTCACTCGACCATTGGCGAAATGCTCCAATGACAGAGCGTTAGGAAAATCAATAATATTGGCAATATAACGAGCAGCGAGGAGTTCAGGGTTGACCATCAGAGAGAAGCCTAGAATATTTTTTTCTTTAAAATAAGCATTTGAGTATTCAGGATTTCTCACACGGACAATGGTTTCTTTGGCCCCCATTTTCTTTGCGAGAACGGCTGAAACCATGTTAACCTCATCCTGCTCAGTCATGGCAATAAAGATATCGCAGTGGGCAACATCTGCCTGCTCCAAGATTTTAAAATTCGCACCATTTCCAACGATGCCCATAATATCGTAACGTTTTGTAATATGATTTAGAACAGCTTCATTTTGTTCAATTAAAACGACATCATGCTTTTCAGCAACGAGCGAGCGACAAAGGGCGGCTCCGACCTTCCCGCTTCCGACGACGATAATTTTCATATTATTCCTCCCGAATATGTATCTATCATACCTTTTTTTATATAAAATTTCATCTATAAATCTCAATAAAGTCATTTTTTACAGAATAGTAAGCTGTTTCAAAAGAAATCCTACAAAAATCTCACTTTTTGAGGTCATTTTTATTGACTTGTCGGAAGAAAATGATATACTAGGAAGGTACCCTCATTGATTTACATCAAACCTGTTGTGATGTAAGTTAATGATGCCTTAACCACGCTGTTTGCTGAGCTTGACTCCGGGCAGTGTGGCTATTTTTTTATTCTAATGAAAATCAGGAAAAAATCATGTCTCAGCAAAATCATATCGTCCTTTTTGAACCACAAATTCCACAGAATACAGGCAATATTGCTCGTACTTGCGCAGCGACCAATTCTCCCCTCCATATCATCAAGCCCATGGGTTTTCCTATTGATGACCGTAAGATGAAGCGGGCTGGACTGGATTATTGGGATAAGCTGGATATTAGCTTCTATGAGAGTCTGGATGACTTTATGAAGCAGATGGACGGACGGCTCTATCTGATTTCTAAGTTTGCTGAGAAGGTCTACTCGGAGGAGAATTTTGCTGCAGAAGGGCCGCATTATTTTATGTTTGGTCGTGAAGATAAAGGCTTGCCAGAGGACTTTATGCGTCAGCATCCAGAAAAGGCCTTGCGCATTCCCATGAATGACCAGCATGTCCGCAGCTTAAATGTCTCTAATACGGTCTGCATGATTGTCTACGAAGCCTTACGGCAGCAGAACTTTGCAGGACTGGACTTGGTACATGAGTACGAAGCGGATAAGTTGAAGTAAAAGAAAAATAGCTGAATTGAAATAATATTTATTACATCAATCAAAAAGCTTGCTCTGGCAGGCTTTTTTTGTTATGATAAGAGTGTCTTCAGGGCAGGGTGAAATTCCCGACCGGCGGTAAATTTGACTAGCTATTTTAGCCAAATAAGTCCGCGAGCGAAAGCTGATGTGGTGCGATTCCACAACCGACAGTACAGTCTGGATGGGAGAAGACGAAAGGCGTTATTGCCTGGCCGGTTGGTCGTTTTAACCTTATTTTAAGGGGCATTTTATATACTCTTATAAATTGTGAAAGGATTTTTCGGGCCTTGTGTTAGCAGCCTTCCAGCTTCTCTAATTTTTATAAATTGGAGGAACCTGTTATGACAAATACGCGCAAAATGGCGATAGTTGCGGCTCTATCTGCACTATCATTCCTGCTCATGTTCTATCAAATCCCTTTGGTAGCCGAGTTTCTAAAATTGGATTTTTCGATTATTCCAATTTTATTAGCTTTGGTTCTCTTGGATTTTAAGAGTTCTGTAGCAGTTCTGCTCATTCGCTCTGTTTTAAAATTGGCCTTAAATGGTCATGGAGTGGAAACCTTGATCGGCTTGCCAATCAATATTGTGGCGATTCTGGTCTTTGTCCTCTTCTTTGCTCTTTTCTGGGAAAAGAAGAGAGATTTGATGAGCTATTTGCTTGCATCTTTCCTAGGAATTCTTTCCTTGACTGCAAGTATGTTGGCGCTGAATGCTTTTTATGCCATTCCGCTTTATGCTCGTTTTGCAAACTTTGATATCGGTCAGATTATTGGTGTAAGTAAGTATCTACTGACCATGATTGTTCCCTTTAACCTATTAGAAGGAGTAATCTGGGCGGTGGCTTTCTGGCTGATTTACACGCTTTTGACGCCCGTTCTAAAACGCTATGAAAAATAAACAATCTTATCTAACAAAGGGCTCTTTTGCCCTTTTACTTTTCGTCATACTAGGCTACATGGTCAAGTTTTATCCAGAGCAGCTGACCAGCTTTGACACTCCGATTCAAACTTGGCTGCGAGGGAACTTGCCCACAGCTTTGACGATATTTTTCAAACTGGTCACCAGTTTCATTGACCCGCTAGGAATTATTATCTGGGTGTCTGTCCTTGTCCTATTTTTCCTTTATAAAAAATGGAAATTAGAAGCTGCCTTGCTAGCGGGAAATCTGGCTTTACATGGGATTTTGATTAAGCTGATTAAACTCGTTTACCAAAGAAGCCGACCTAGTATTTTGCACTTGGTTGAAGAGGGTGGTTATTCTTTCCCAAGTGGTCATTCTATGGCGACAGCTATTGTGGTGGGGACCTTGATCATTATCGTCCAGCAACGGATGCAGAATCAACAAATCAAACGTCTGGTACAGGGCTTGCTCTTGCTCTTTATCTTCACGATTATGGCATCCAGAGTCTATCTGGGCGTGCACTATCCGACAGATGTGATTGGAGGAGCCTTGCTGGGTTTTGCCATTCTCAATATCGAATTTCCCTTTTATGACAAGCTGCGCTTTCAATGGCGCTTCAAGGGAAAGCAGAAATAAATAGAGATGAGAAAGGTTGGTTTTGCCAGCCTTTTTACCTTGACAAAGAAGACCTCTTCTTTTAAGATAGGAGCAAGTGAGGTTAGGAGGAGGTTGTCTGTTTTGAATCCAGAAATCATCAAGTCGGTTTTAGCTATTGTGGATGAGATTCCCTCTGGGCGCGTGGCGACCTATGGTCAGATTGCTCGTTTGATTGAGCGGCCTAAAAACGCCCGTTTAGTCGGGAAGATTCTCAGCCAGTCGGAGCTTTATGATGGCAAGCATCCTTGCCATCGGGTGGTCAATGCGGCAGGGCGCCTCGCACCAGGCTGGGAAGACCAAGCACACTTGCTCTGGGCGGAGGGAGTAGACTTGAAGTCCAATGGCTGTGTGGACCTCAAGCGTTATCAGTGGGAGGCATGATTTTCTTCTTTCTTAGTGAAGGGGGAAATTTTTGTTTCTAGGCTCCTTTTTGTGGTAGAATGGAAGGTATGAAATCTTACAATGCTTTGAATGATTATTATCGAAAACTTTTTGGTGAAAAAACTTTTAAGGTGCCTATTGATGCGGGCTTTGACTGTCCCAATAGGGATGGTACGGTGGCGCATGGAGGCTGCACCTTCTGTACCGTTTCGGGTTCTGGTGATGCCATTGTGGCACCAGATGCGCCCATTCGCGAGCAGTTCTATAAGGAAATTGACTTTATGCACCGCAAGTGGCCAGATGTTCGCAAGTATCTGGTCTATTTCCAGAACTTCACCAATACCCATGAGAAGCTTGAGGTGATCCGTGAGCGTTATGAACAAGCCATTAACGAGCCAGGTGTCGTTGGTCTCAATATCGGGACTCGGCCGGACTGTTTGCCTGATGAGACCATTGCCTACTTGGCTGACCTGTCTGAACGTATGCATGTGACTGTAGAGCTGGGCCTTCAGACTACCTATGAGGAGACTTCGGACCTCATCAATCGTGCCCATTCTTATGAGCTCTATGTGGAGACGGTCCAGCGCGTTCGTAAGCTGGCTCCCAAGGCGGAGATTGTTTCTCACTTGATTAACGGTCTGCCGGGTGAGACCCATGAGATGATGCTGGAGAATGTCCGCCGCTGTGTGACGGACAATGACATTCAAGGGATTAAGCTTCACTTGCTTCACTTGATGACCAATACCCGTATGCAGCGGGATTATCATGAAGGGCGGCTGCAGCTGCTCAGTCAGGAGGAGTATGTCTCTATCGTCTGTGACCAGCTGGAGATTATCCCCGAGCATATCGTCATCCACCGCATCACTGGCGACGCCCCGCGAGATATGTTGATTGGCCCCATGTGGAGCCTCAATAAATGGGAAGTTCTTAATGCCATTGAGGCAGAAATGCGTCGTCGTGGCAGCAAGCAAGGTTGTAAAGCAAAGGAGCAGAGATTCGTATGTTGAGACCCTTACAGATGGCCCATGCCTTTTTGGCAGAAGTCGTGACCAAGGAAGATGTCGTAGTGGATGCTACGATGGGCAATGGACATGACACCCTCTTCCTAGCTCAGTTGGCCAAGCAAGTCTATGCTTTTGACATTCAGGAGCAGGCTGTGGAAAAGACACGCCAGCGCTTGGCAGAAGCTGGCTTGAATAATGTTCAGCTAATCTTGGCTGGGCATGAGACTTTGGACCAATACACGGACCATTTCAAGGCTGCTATTTTTAATCTTGGCTACCTGCCTTCGGCGGACAAGTCTGTCATTACTCGACCTGATACGACGCTGGAAGCTTTGGAAAAGGTCTGCCGAGGCTTAGAAAAAGGCGGTCGCGCTGCTATCATGATTTACTATGGACATGAAGGGGGCGAATTTGAAAAAGATGCGGTGCTAGACTTCGTCAGTCAACTGTCCCAGCAGGACTTCACCGTCGCCCTCTACAAGACTATCAATCAGATTAACAATCCGCCTTTTTTGGTTATGATTGAGAAATTAAAAGAAAAATAAGGTTTCCAAAGTTGCTAAAAACTTTCTGAGGAATCATTTGGAGAAAAATGGATAAACAATATTTGCATGAAAAATTAGCTGGCTTACGAAACAAATACGTCGAGTCTGCTAATGAAGAAACGAATGCTGGCTTTTTGGACGAGGCCAAAATGAACAAAAAAATGCTGCGAATCAAGAAAAAATTGGTGAATCTAGAGATGGAGCGCTGCCAAAAGATGATTGAGCACCGCGATCTATCCAAAATTGATCAAAAGATTTCAGCGCAAAAAGAATTGTTTAAAGAGTGCTGCCAGCAAAGATAAAGGAGGTTCAAAGTGGAAATCCTTCTCTACACGATTGTTTTTTTGCTCTTATTGGTTGTATCGAATGTAACCAACCGCTTGCTGCCCCAGCTTCCTTTACCTCTAGTGCAAATTGTGCTGGGAATTTCGCTTGGTTTTCTCCTTCCTCAGGGGAAATTTCATTTAGATACAGAGCTATTTTTAGCCCTGGTAATCGGACCATTGCTCTTTCGGGAGGCTGAGGAAAGCAATATTACCAGTATTCTCAAGCACTGGCGAATCATTTTGTATTTGATTTTTCCAGTTATCTTTATTTCAACGCTTGGTTTGGGCTATCTGGCCCATCTTCTCTGGGCTGCTTTGCCCTTGGCGGCCTGCATTGCCGTAGGAGCCGCTTTGGGTCCGACAGACTTGGTTGCCTTTGCTTCCCTATCAGAACGTTTTTCCTTCCCCAAGCGGGTGGAAAATATCCTAAAAGGAGAGGGATTACTTAACGATGCGTCTGGTCTAGTTGCTTTTCGTGTGGCTCTTTTGGCCTGGACTACAGGAAGTTTTTCTCTAGGAAAAGCTAGTATATCCTTAGTTCTTTCCATTATCGGTGGTTTTGCCGTCGGGATGGCCAGCGCAGCTCTTAATCGCTGGTTGCATAAACTGCTGATGAGTGCTCAGGTATCAGATATTGCTAGTGAGCTCTTGCTGGAGCTGAGCCTACCCTTGGTTACCTTCTTTTTAGCAGAGGAGATTCATGTCTCAGGGATTATCGCAGTAGTCGTTGCAGGTATCTTTAAGGCTAGCCGTTTCAAGCGGATAACGCTTCTGGAAGCTCAGGTGGATTCGGTCACGGAAACCATCTGGAATACAGTGAACTTCATGCTCAATGGCTCTGTTTTTATCATTTTAGGAATAGAGCTGGAGATGATTGCAGAGCCAATCTTAAAGAGCCCGATTTACGATAATCTCTTGCTACTCGTGAGCATTGTCCTTCTGACTCTTCTACTCTTTGCCCTTCGGTTTCTTATGCTGTTCACTTTTTACTTCATTCGAATCAGAAGATTGCACAAGAATGTTGGAAACTACCTGAAGGAAATGCTGCTGCTGACCTTTTCAGGTGTCAAAGGAACTGTCTCCATTGCGACTATTCTTTTGATTCCGAGTCAGTTGGAGCAAGATCATCCTTTGTTGCTTTTCTTGGTAGCAGGTGTGACCTTTCTTAGCTTTCTGACGGGTTTGCTCACACTTCCTCATCTGTCTGAGGAAAGAGAAGAAGAAAACGAGCACCTGATGCACATTGCTATTTTAAATGAAGTGGTGAGTGAGCTGGAAGCAGGCCTCAAGCAAACCAAGGCTAAGGCACCTCTCTATGCGGCTATTGACAATTACCATGGTCGTATCGAAAACCTAATCCTTGAACAGGAAGACAAGGCTACTCAGCGAGACTTGGCAGCTCTGAAATTATTGATTTTGAGTATCGAAAATGATGGTTTGGAGCAAGCTTTTGAGGAAGGAAAAATCAGCGATCGTAGCTATCATCTTTATCAGCGTTACCTACATAATATTGAGCAGGGCATCAATCGAAACTTAGTTTCTCGCTTTACCTATATGTTTCTCGTTACCCTACGCGTATTGCGCATGTTGCTCCATGAAATCGTCACCCTTGGTGCTAGATGGCGTTCTTGGAGGCAAGGTGGAGCTAAGCATCTAACTGCTGAGGATATGGAGGATATAGCAGAGCTTTATCTGTCCAATACCGAAGTCATTATCGAAAGTTTGGAACATCTAAAGGGTATCTATAAGCCTTCTCTAATTACTTTTTTGCAGGAATCTCGACTAAGAGAAACGGAGATCATCGGTAGTGGTGCCTTCGTCGAGCGTGTTATTGCGCGATTCAAGCCCAATAACATCTCAGAAATGATCTGGGGCTATTATTTGGAGAGAAAAATTATCTTTGAATACGAGAAAAAGAAATTGATCTCAAGTAGCTATGCAAAACGCCTGCGCCAAAATGTCAATAATTTAGAAAATTACTCACTGAAAGAGAGAGCCAACACCCTACCTTATGACATGGTTAATTACGCTAGAGAGCGCTAGAAGATAAGGCTATCCAGTGAGCTCCACTAAAAATTAATTAGAATTCAAAAAGAGAACGGCATGCTTTAGCCGTTCTCTTCTTGTTTTGTTTTTAAAAGTTTATCAAGACGCAGAGTTAAAATCAGTTAGCTTTGGCTTTCATCGAGCTTAGTTTTTTCTGCTTCAGCCTTTTTGGCTGATTTGATGAGAATTTTTCCATTGCTGGTCATGATAGCTTTGAGTTCTTTTTCGCTTGGATTTTCCAGATAGAAGTCAGTAATGGCGTCTTCGATATGGTCTTGAATGGTGCGGCGCAGTGGGCGAGCACCCATTTTCGGATCGTAGCCCAGATCAACTAGCTTTTCTTTGACCTTTTCCGTGACATCCAGATGAATGTCGTTGATTGCCAAGCGCTGGTTGACATCGTCCAGCATAAGGTTGACGATTTGCAGTAGATTGTCCTTTCTGAGTGGCTTAAATTCGATGATGCCGTCGAAGCGGTTCATGAACTCAGGACTGAAGAAGTTGCCCAATTCACCCAAGACGGAGTTGGTGCGGCCTTCACGAGCTGCTCCAAAGCCAACGCTGGCTTCAGCTTTGCCCGTTCCGGCATTGGATGTCATAATGATAATGGTGTCTTTGAAGCTGACAGTCCGGCCTTGACCATCGGTCAGGCGGCCATCATCCAGAACCTGCAGGAACATGTGCATGACATCAGGATGGGCTTTTTCCACCTCATCCAGCAGAATGAGCGAGTATGGATTGCGGCGGACGCGCTCAGTCAATTGACCAGCCTCCTCATAGCCGACATAGCCTGGAGGCGCACCGACCAGCTTGGCCACGCTGTGTTTTTCCATATATTCACTCATATCAAAGCGAATCATGCTGTCAGCCGAGCCAAAGAGCTCAATGGCTAGTTGCTTAGACAGCTCAGTCTTACCGACACCAGTTGGTCCGACAAAGAGAAAGCTACCGATTGGGCGATTAGGACTTCCCAGTCCGACCCGATTGCGACGGATGGCCTTGGCAATCTTATCCACGGCATCATCTTGACCGATGACGTGGGCTTTTAAGTCGCTGGCGAGATTGACCAGTTGAGACTGTTCTTTTTCTTTGAGGTCTCCAACTGGGATATTGGTCTTTTGCTCCACGATGTGCTCGATTGTTTTCTCGCTGATAATTGGGATATCGTTATCCAGTACGCTCGTCTTCTGAAGTTCCTTGTATTTGGCGATCTGGTCGCGGAAGTAAGCGGCTTTTTCAAAGTCTTCGTCACGGGTTGCCTGAGCCTTGAGATTTTCGGCCTCAATCAGGCGTTGGTCAATGACTTTAGGATCAACAAAGTTGAGGGTTAGGTTCATCTTAGAGCCTGCTTCGTCCAAGAGGTCAATAGCCTTGTCTGGCAGGAAGCGGTCTTGGATGTAGCGGTTGGAGAGAAGGGCAGCTGCTTCAATAGCCGCATCTGTGTACTTGACGTGATGGTAGTCTTCGTATTTTTTCTGAATTCCTTTGAGGATGGTAATCGTTTCTTCTACTGTTGGCTCGTCGACCTTAACGGGCTGCATGCGGCGCTCGAGGGCAGCATCCTTCTCAATGATACGGTATTCATTGAGAGTGGTCGCTCCAACCAATTGGAGTTCGCCACGAGCCAGAGCTGGTTTGAGAATATTTCCGGCGTCCATATTGCCATCGCCAGCAGAACCCGCTCCGACAATTTCATGGATTTCATCGATAAAGAGAATGACATCTTGACGAGAGCGAATCTCGTCCATGAGCTTCTGCATCCGCTCTTCAAATTGGCCGCGGATACCAGTCCCCTGTACCAAGCTGACAACGTCCAGGCGGATAACTTCCTTACCTTGGAGTTTATGAGGCACATCCCCATCCACAATCTTCTGGGCTAGGCCTTCGACTACGGCTGTTTTTCCGACTCCGGGCTCTCCGATAAGGACAGGATTGTTCTTAGTGCGGCGGTTGAGGATTTCGATGACACGGGTTATCTCTTCGTCCCGACCGATGACAGGATCAATCTCTCCTTTGCGAGCAATCTCAGTCACATTGATACCAAACTCTTCTAGGAGACCCTTGGGCTTTTGTGGAGCCTGTTGGCGCGGGCCAGATCCACGGTTGGAATTGCCACCATAGCCACCGCCACCGTAGCCTCCTCCAGATTGAGTTGGCGGGATATTTGGATTTGGTTCTTGGGGTTGTTGGAAATTACCAAGACTGTTAAAGAAATCGTCAATTGGATCAATTCCTTGGTTATTAGCCTGAGTCAGTCCTCGAAAAAGGCTATTGTTAGGGTCTGTCTTCATGATTTGGTAGCAGTTTTGACAAAGGTCAATCTGCTGCTTATTCCCATTTACATTTGTATAGAGATGGATGGTTGATTCATTGATTTTACAATTTTGACAAAGCATATTCTACCTCTTTCTTTGGCCGTAGATCCACCTATTTTTAAATGGTCAAAAATAGTCAAAGTATTATAGTTTCATTATATCAGTATTCTTGCACAATGCAAGAATTTACTACAAAATCCTCCCTGAGACTGATTTTTTGAGAAATTATAGCGCGAAAAAGAGAAAAAAATGGTCTTTTACTGGTATTTCAGTTTCTTTTTATGGTAAAATAGGAGAGAAGCAAGTAAATAGGAGAAATAAAATGGAATCACATTTAGTTAGAATCATCAATCGTTTGGAAGCTATGGCCAAAGATGGTGGAAATTTAAAACGTAATTTTGAACGTGAAGGAGTGGTTGTTGCCGAAGTGGCGTACAGCTACGACGAAGAAAATGGACCAATTTTTACGCTGCGTGATGTGGCAGCGCGTGAGACTTATACTTTCGATAGTATTGACTTGATTGCCATGGAAATTTATGAATTATTATACTAAAAAGCAGGGTTCTGCTTTTTTATTTTGCTCGTCAAGCTCAGTCTTTCATCCTATAACTTTATATAAGAAAAATGTATAAGTGGGACAGAAGGATTTCTGATATAATGAATAAATATAGTGAAAAAGAAATGAGAAAAGAATGGTAAACATTATTGATGGGAAAGCTTTAGCAGAAAAGCTTCAAGCGAAACTTGCAGAAAAAACAGCAAAGTTAAAAGCGGAGACAGGTCAGGAACCTGGTTTAGTGGTGATTTTGGTGGGTGACAATCCAGCCAGTCAGGTTTACGTGAGAAATAAAGAGCGGTCTGCTCTAGCTGCAGGCTTCCGCAGTGAAGTCGTGCGTCTGCCCGAGTCAACGAGTCAGGAAGAATTGCTGACCTTGATTGCTAAATATAATCAGGATCCAGCTTGGCACGGAATCCTAGTCCAGCTTCCTTTGCCAGCCCACATTGATGATGAAGCGGTTTTATTAGCCATTGATCCAGATAAGGATGTAGATGGCTTTCATCCGACCAATATGGGGCGACTTTGGTCAGGGCATCCCTTGATGATCCCTTCTACACCAGCAGGGATCATGGAAATGTTCCGCGAATATAAGGTGGACTTGGAAGGAAAGAATGCGGTGGTGATTGGCCGTAGTAATATTGTCGGCAAACCCATGGCTCAGCTTCTGTTGTCTAAAAATGCGACCGTTACTCTGACGCACTCAAGGACCCATCATTTAGCAAAAATTGCAAAGAAAGCTGATATTTTAGTGGTGGCTATCGGACGAGGACACTTTGTAACCAAGGACTTTGTCAAGGAGGGAGCCGTCGTTATTGATGTCGGCATGAACCGGGATGAAAATGGCAAGCTGATTGGCGATGTTAAATTTGACGAAGTGGCAGAAGTGGCTAGTCTCATTACTCCAGTTCCAAAGGGAGTCGGGCCGATGACGATTACCATGCTAATGGAACAGACTTACCAGGCCTTTGTCAGAAGTTTAGAGAAGTAATAGAAAAGTAGTATTTGGGTGATCGATTTTTTCTTTCAATTGTTTTTGGTAATCTTGTCGCTAGAGGTATTAGACAAGAAACTATAGAGATAGTCTAAAGCGAGGCTGGGTCAAACGTTCCCCCTCGTTTTTTCATAGGAGAATCTAGCTTTTTTATAGGTAGCCTGCCTGATTTTTCTAAATTTTGAAAACATAAGAGAAAATTGTGAAAGCGTTTGAAATTAGTTGGAAAATACAGTATAATAAGATTAGAAAAAGAAATTAGAGGAGGCTTCTCATGGCAGTAAAAGATTTTATGACACGCAAGGTTGTATACATTAGCCCAGACACAACGATTGCGCATGCGGCGGATATTATGCGCGACCAAAAATTGCACCGTTTGCCCGTGATTGAAAATGATAAGCTGGTGGGTCTTGTGACAGAAGGAACAATCGCAGAAGCAAGTCCATCAAAGGCAACGAGTCTATCTATTTATGAAATGAACTATCTTCTGAATAAAACCAAAGTAAAAGATGTGATGATTCACGATGTCGTTACGATTTCCCAGTATGCTAGTCTGGAAGATGCGACTTATTTGATGCTGAAAAATAAAATTGGAATTTTACCGGTTGTGGACAATGAGCAGGTCTATGGAGTCATTACAGATCGTGACATTTTCAAGGCTTTTCTAGAAGTGTCTGGTTATGGCGAAAAGGGCGTTCGGATGCGCTTTGTCACGGAAGACGAGGTTGGTGTCCTATCGCATATTATCGCATTACTTGTCGAAGAAAACCTCAATATTTCAAATACAGTCAATATTCCTCGTAAGGACGGTAAAGTTGTCATTGAGGTACAAATTGACGGAGATATTGACTTGGTTTCCTTGAAGGCCAAGTTTGAAGCACACAATATAAAAGTAGAAGATATTACCCGCACCAGTGCAAAAGTTTTATAAAGTGAGAGTGGGACAGAAATCGGTAATTGGTTAGAATTCGATTTCGTCGTCCCACCTCCGCACAGTTGAGTAGGGCTGTAAAAGCTGATGAAATCAGCGTAGTAGAGCCCACTCAACCACTGCGTCTTGCTCGACAATCCAAAGAAAATTGAGAGGCTAGGACTTTTGTCCCAGCCTCTTTTATTTTCTTGCCAATTGGCTTCCTAAGATGGTATAATCAAGGAACTGCAATCAATGTAGAGGAGAAAAGATGAGTATTTTAGAAGTAAAAAATCTCAGCCACGGTTTTGGTGACCGGGCTATTTTTGAGGATGTATCCTTCCGTCTGCTCAAGGGAGAGCATATCGGCCTAGTCGGTGCCAATGGTGAGGGGAAGTCAACCTTTATGAGCATTGTGACGGGTAAAATGCTGCCGGACGAAGGTAAGGTCGAGTGGTCCAAGTATGTGACGGCTGGCTATCTGGATCAGCATGCCGTGTTGGAGCAGGGCCAATCTGTACGAGATGTCTTGCGTACGGCCTTTGACGAGCTGTTCAAGACCGAGGCCCGCATCAATGAAATCTACATGAGCATGGCTGAGGATGGAGCGGATGTGGATGCCCTCATGGAAGAAGTGGGCGAACTGCAGGACCGCTTGGAGAGCCGGGATTTCTATACTCTAGATGCCAAGATTGACGAGGTCGCACGGGCTCTGGGCGTCATGGACTACGGTATGGAAAGCGATGTGACAGAGCTATCTGGCGGACAGCGGACTAAGGTTCTCTTGGCCAAATTGCTTCTGGAAAAACCGGATATTCTGCTCTTGGACGAGCCAACCAACTATCTGGATGCGGAGCATATTGACTGGCTCAAGCGTTACCTTCAGAACTATGAAAATGCCTTTGTCCTGATCTCCCATGATATTCCTTTCTTGAATGATGTGATCAATATCGTCTACCATGTGGAAAATCAGCAGTTGACCCGCTATTCTGGGGATTATTATCAATTCTTAGAAGTCTACGAGATGAAAAAATCTCAGCTGGAAGCAGCCTACGAGCGCCAGCAGAAGGAAATTGCAGACCTCAAGGATTTTGTGGCCCGCAACAAAGCTCGTGTAGCGACCCGTAATATGGCTATGTCTCGCCAAAAGAAACTCGATAAGATGGACATTATTGAGCTGCAAAGTGAGAAACCAAAACCATCCTTCGACTTCAAGCCTGCCCGTACACCTGGCCGCTTTATCTTCCAAGCCAAGGATTTGCAGATTGGGTACGACCGAGCGCTGACCCAGCCTCTTAATCTGACTTTTGAGCGCAATCAGAAAGTGGCCATCATCGGGGCAAATGGGATTGGAAAAACGACCTTGCTCAAGAGTTTGCTAGGGATTATCCCGCCTATCGCAGGCCAAGTCGAGCGTGGGGACTATCTGGAGCTGGGCTATTTCGAGCAGGAAGTAGAAGGCGGCAATCGTCAGACACCGCTGGAAGCAGTCTGGAACGCCTTTCCGGCCCTTAATCAGGCAGAAGTCCGAGCAGCTCTGGCCAGATGTGGTCTGACTTCCAAGCACATCGAGAGCCAGATCCAGGTCCTTTCAGGTGGAGAGCAGGCCAAGGTTCGACTTTGCCTCCTCATGAACCGAGAAAATAATGTTCTGGTTCTGGACGAGCCGACTAATCACTTGGATGTAGATGCCAAGGATGAACTCAAGCGTGCGCTTAAAGAGTACAAAGGGAGCATCCTTATGGTTTGCCATGAGCCGGACTTCTATGAAGGCTGGATGGATCAGATCTGGGATTTCAATCAACTAACTTAAAAAGCTATTAAGCCGGTTTTGCTTGCAGAGACGAGGGTATCTTCTCAGTCACTTGCAAGCAGCCGCTTTTAATAGCTTTAGTTTTTAATATCCAATAGTTGCAAATACAACTATGTGTTATAATTCTTCTTGTCGGGAGTTTTGGATTTTCTGTAAGATATGATCCAACTGAAAGAGTTCAGACGATGTTAGTTGATGCAGACCAGCTTGAATATATCTGTCTTCGTAGCCAATCAGCTTATCATATACTTTTAGTGCAGGAGTCAGTGGATAGAGCTCCTTGAACTTCTTATTTTCTTGCTTGGTTTTCTTGACAATCAAGCCCCTTTCTTCCAGCTTTCTTAGAGACCGGCTTAGAGTAGTCTTGTCAATCTGAACCAGCTCTGCCAGCTGAGATTGATGGATGGCGGGATGTTCGACAATACGAGTAAGAATGAGAAAGAGATTATTATCAAGCCCGTATTGGCTAGCTTCTTGATTCATTTTCATCATGGCTTGACGGGAGATGAATCCCATTTGACGAAATAACTGACGGTAATCCATAAGAACTCCTTTGATAGTTGCATTTACAATGATTATATAATAAAGCAAGGACGGAAACAAGCATGTGGCATAAAAAATATTTGCAAGAGTTGGACACGCTGGAGTTTTACAAGCTTTTAAAACTGCGAATCGATACCTTTGTCGTCGAGCAAGAGCGAATCTACCATGAATTGGATGAAAAAGACTTAAAAGCTGTTCACATTTTTCATGTTAATAAACAAGAGGAAGTAGATGCCTATGTTCGCGTGTTTGAGGAAGCTGAAAAAGTCGTTTTTGGTCGACTTGTGACGGCCCCGTCAGCCAGGGGAAAGGGCCTAGGGAATAGATTGGTAGAGGAAATCTTGATTCTTTGTAAGAAAAAGTGGCCGAGAAAAATGATTGAGATTGAAGCTCAGGAGCAAGTCGTGGGCCTTTATGAAAAATTCGGTTTTGTGACTCAAGGAGAGCCTTTTATCTTTGAATCAACGCCTCATATCAAGATGATTTACAAAAAATGAAAAAATCCAGTTGAAGAACCGCTCATAGTGACGGTGTATCAACTGGATTTTTCTTTCTTAAAACATAGAGTATTCATCAGCTAACATGACCGTCTCTCTGCCGTTATTATCCACAACGTAGATCATGCGAGGGTAGAATGGGTCAAATTTATAGGTGAAATCAAAGGAGATGAGTGTATCAAGATGGTCCTCAGAAAAGCGAAAAGTCAGCTTCCCTTCGTTATTGATCAATTCGAAGCGAATCAGATTATTCAAAGGGAAAACATCTTTGAGGAAGTTGTCGATGATGTACCAGAAAGTGTCAATCACATCATCTGGAAGGCTAGTGATGGCGCCAAAGCTGGCATAGCGACCACGTGTATTGGTAAAAGCCATGAGACTCACTCCTTTCTAGAAATTTGCTGTGGAGGACCAGAAATTGGTCCTCTAGTGCTTTACTAGCAGCATTGATGGTTCTATCATACAAGAAATAAGTAGGAATTGCAAGAAATTGCTTCCTTGCTGGACGAAGGTCTTTTGAGAAAGAAAACAAGAAAAAAGAGCTTGCGCTCTTTGACAACTTTATCGATTCTTTAGTTCAACATAACGTTTGTACCAAATTTTCACATAAGCATCGGAGAAGGGACCGCGTTCGTTGTTGATCCAGTCAACCAGAATCTTGACGTTTTCCTTGAGAATGAAATCCAAATCATCCGAATAGTTCATTTGCCTTTTATGACGCTCATACTCTTCTACATCAAGCAGCCGTTTTTCTCCGTCTGTGAAGACCTTAACATCTAAATCATAGTCGATGTACTTGAGGGCTTCATTGTCCAGATAGTAGGGGCTAGCAAGGTTGCAGTAGTATGAAGTGCCATTATCACGAATCATGGCAATGATATTAAACCAATATTTCTTATGAAAATAGACAATGGCAGGCTCTCGTGTTACCCAGCGCCGGCCATCACTTTCTGTTACCAGTGTGTGGTCATTAACGCCAATAATGGCATTTTCTGTTGTCTTTAGTACCATGGTATCTCGCCAAGTGCGGTGAAGATTCCCATCATGCTTATAACTTTGAATTGTAATAAAGTCGCCTTCTTTGGGAAGTTTCATAACCTACCAACTTTCTACAATTTTTAAGTTTATCCTCTTTATTGTAACATATTTTCATAAAAATGCCTAAGTTTTCATAGAAAATCTTAAAGATATTCTCTTAGAGCGCTGGCAATGTCCGAAAAATCATACCCTTTGCGGGCCAAAGCTTGGGTCAGACGCTGTTTTAAGTCGTAGCCATCATACTTTTTTGAGTACTTGCGGTATTGCTTATCTAGCTCTTTATAGAGCAGCTCTTGTTGATTTTCCTGGTCTTCTTCGATGTCTAGATGATGGAAGGCCTCTTTGGCTTGGCTATATGAAAATCCTTTGTTTATCAGGGCTTGGAGGATTTTATCCTGTAGCGCCTTGCTGGGAAGCTTTCCCTGGTATTTCTTTAAAAGTTTCTCAGCAACTCGCTCGGCTACTTCAGTGAAATCAAACTGGCTCAATTCTTCTTCAATGATAGTGGCAGAAATCCCTTTTTGACTGAGTTTTTGTTTTAGAACAAAAGCGCCTTTGTCACCAGTGAGAAGGTTGGATTGGATATAAGAATTGGCATATTTTCTGTCGTTGATCCAATTATCTTTTTTCAAAGCGTCCAAGACTTGGCTGATGACTTCGGGGTGGATGTCGTGCTGGGTCAGGTAGTCCTTAACTTCCTTGGTAGTTCTTTGCTTGAAGGAGAGATGATAGAGGGCTAGATTTTTTCCGTAGGAAAATTGGGCGTAAGTTTGAATTTCTTTTAGTTCCTGCTCCGAGATTTCCATCCCTTTAGACAGCATGAAGCGAACGATGGTGTCCTCTGTGATATAGAGCTTTTCACTGTCGTCCAACTCCAAGAGGTAGAGCCGTTTTTTCTTTTCGATTTTTGTGATTTTCATAGGGGATTTGGTAAAGTCCTTTCTTTTAACCAAATGCTTCAAAGGCAGCTATCAAGCGCAGTTTGTCTGTATCAACATCCTTCCTGCCATAGTAGTCGAGAAAGAGCTCTGCATATTGAGGGTCAGATAAATTATAAGTAAGGGACCAGATCGCCCAGTAAAGGTCAATGTGGTGATCGCTAAAGCCTGCGAGTCCAACGTCAATGAAGCAGGAAAAGTTTGCTGCGTCTTTCAGAATGAAATTGGGCAAACAGGCGTCTCCGTGAATCAAGGCGTCCGCCGTTAGTAGATGTCCCTGTTCTTGGATAAGTTGATATGCTTCCTTACGGCTTTGGATGTGAAATTGAGGCAGCAAGGCTTTTTGATAAAAGCAACCTTTCTGATAATTTTCCTCTGCCTGCTCTTTATAGTGTTGGAGGCGATGCTGGATTGGGAAATGCTGGGGTTGGATGCTGTGAAGTTTTTTGAGTGCGGCAGCCATTGTTTGGCAAAGCTCTTCTGGCTGTTGAAGAAAGGCTAGGGCGTCCTTGCCCTCGGCTTCTCTAGTCAGCAGGTAGTCATGATCTGCTGATAGGTAGTGAGTGACAGGCACACCGAGTTCTTGCTTCTCAAACCATTTGGCAAGTGTGGCTTCTTGGGCTAACTGGCCTTTTGGGTCAATTTTCAAATAATAGCCCGTATCGGCATAGAGAACACGGGCACTTGAATGTGAGGAGCTGTCGTAAAAGTTGGCTCCCTCTAGATAAGTTCGGATTTGCTCAGGGAAATGGGCTAGTGGAAGGGATATTTTTTCTGCTTTCATACTTTTATTGTAACATATTCTCAACGAATTGACTCTAGCGTGGTATAATAGAGGCATGAATGTAAAAGTGAAGCAAAGAATCCCTCTCAAAATCAAGAAAATGGGAATCAATGGGGAAGGAATTGGATTTTATAAGAAAACGCTGGTCTTTGTGCCGGGGGCTTTGAAAGGTGAAGAAGTTTACTGTCAGGTGACCAAGGTACAGCGGAATTTTATCGAGGCCAAGCTCTTGACCATCAATAAGCGGTCGAAATTTCGGGTGGAAGCGCCGTGTGAGATTTATGAAAGCTGCGGAGGCTGTCAAATCATGCACCTCCACTATGACAAGCAGTTGGAATTTAAGGAAGACTTGCTGCGTCAGGCTCTGAAAAAGTTTGCGCCAGCTGGCTACGAAAATTATGAAATCCGTCCGACCATTGGTATGCAGGAGCCGCTCTATTATCGGGCCAAGCTGCAGTTTCAGACTCGGAAGTTCAAGGATGAAGTCAAGGCGGGGCTCTATGCCCAGAACTCCCACTATCTGGTCTCGCTGAAAAATTGTTTGGTTCAGGACAAGGTGACGCAGGCTATTGTCAATAAGGTAGCTCGGCTTTTAGGCAAGTACAGGCTGCCCATCTATGATGAGAGAAAGACTGCTGGAGTACGTACCGTCATGATTCGCAGAGCCAGAAAAACGGGTCAGGTGCAGATGATTTTTGTGACAGGGCGCAAGTTAGACTTTTCTCCAGTCGTTCGAGACCTAGTGGCTGAATTTCCAGAGCTGGAGACAGTTGCAGTTAATTATCATACGAGCAAGTCCAGTGAGATTTATGGGGATAAGACAGAGATTATCTGGGGCGAGGAAGCCATCCAAGAAGGTGTGCTGGACTATGAGTTTTCCTTGTCGCCTCGGGCTTTTTATCAGCTCAATCCTGAGCAGACAGAGGTGCTTTATGCGGAAGCAGTCAAGGCTTTGGATGTGACGGCTGAGGACCATTTGATCGATGCCTATTGCGGAGTGGGGACCATCGGCTTTGCCTTTGCGAAAAGGGTCAAGTCTCTGCGTGGTATGGATATTATCCCTGAGGCCATTGAAGACGCTAAGCGCAATGCGAAACAGATGGGCTTTGATAATACACTTTACGAGGCTGGAACGGCAGAGGAGATTATTCCTCGCTGGTATGCTGAGGGTTATCGGGCGGATGCCTTGATTGTCGATCCGCCGCGAACAGGTCTGGATGATAAGCTGCTGGAGACGATTGTCCGCTATGCACCTGAAAAGATGGTTTATGTTTCCTGCAATGTCTCAACTCTGGCTCGGGATTTGGTCAAGCTCTGTCAGGTCTACGATGTCCACTATATCCAGTCGGTTGATATGTTTCCGCATACCGCTCGGACCGAAGCAGTGGTGAAATTGGTCAAAAAAGTATATTGATGTGAACGTCTGTTTGGATGTCGACTGCGTAGAGAAAAAATAGATACGTCAGTAATAAATTAACTTAACGAGAACATTAAATAAAAACTGAAAGGAAGTCTAAATATGAAGAAAATTTTTTAAAATTCCCTAATTTTATTGTTGGTAATGGATAATATTGTTGTATGATGAAATCGTGGCTATGCCGATGAAATTTAATACTATCATCTCAGAGATGGGGTCAAATATTTCAGGTAGTCAAAGACAACGGATAGCACTGGCACGTGCATTAATAAATAATCCTAGTATTGTAATTTTAGATGAAGCAACTAGTGCATTAGACACTATTAATGAGGAGAGAATAACAAAGTATATACAGAGCCAGGGCTGTACTCAAATAATTATAGCCCATAGATTGTCAACGATTAAGGATACGGATATTATTTTTGTAATAAAAGATGGTAAGAATGTTGAGTCAGGAAATCATAAGTTCTTAATGGCTATTGGTGGAGAGTACTACAGCTTATATACAAAAAGGAAATGAGGTGTAAAGAAAATGAAGAAAGAAAATGAAGATGTGATTTCAATAGCAGCCTCACTAGGGATGATGATTGGAATAGTGTTTGCAATTTTTTTAGATTCTCCAGTTGAATATGGTATTTCTTTAGGATTGTTGAATGGAATATTATTGGGTTCGCTGATTTCTTACAAAAAACGATAAGAATTAAGCATAATTTCTTGCTGTAAGCTAAGGAGTAGGGATGGCTATAGTTGAAATTATTAATGTAACAAAAAGCTTTAAAGATACTGACGTTATTCATAACACTTCATTTTATTTAAGGAAGGGAAAAGTATATGGTTTTGTTGGACCAAATGGAGCTGGAAAAACTACAATTATCAAAATGATTCTAGGGATTTTAAAACCATATTCTGGGGAAATAACTATTTTTAATCAAACCGTAGAACAGAATTCCGAAAATATATTATCTAGAATAGGATTAGTTTTGGAACCTTTATTTTATGGTCATCTTGATGCTTATAAAAATTTGAAGTTAATAGCAAATATAAGGGCTTAGTTTAGATATTGAAAAACTTAATGAATATCTATCAATGGTAGGATTAAAAGATGTTATTCTCAAGGGAAAGACAACACGAACCGAAGCAGTGGTGAAATTGGTCAAAAAAGACAAGTAGAAGAGCGATTTGTTGAAGCATATTTGAGGCAACGATAAAAACAAGCCTAAATGAACAGCAAAAGAGGCTGGGACAAAAGTCCTAGCCTCTCAATTGTCTTTGGAATGTCGAGTAAGACGCAGTGGTTGAGTGGGCTCTATTACGCCGATTTCATCAGCTTTTACAGCCCTACTCAACTGTACGGAGGTGGGACGACGAAATCGAATTCTAACGAATTACCGATTTCTGTCCCACTCTCTTTTGAGTTAGAGGATTATAGCTTGATTTCAGTGTTTTGGAGAACCTTTTGGGCATCGGCAACGATTGTATCGAGGATTTCTTTACATGGACGAATTTTCTTGACTAAGCCTGCGATTTGGCCACTCATCATAGAGCCATGTACGGTATCTCCTTCATAAACAGCTTTAGAAAGAGAACCGATGGTGATTTCTTCGAGTTCATTACGATTGGTGCCTTTGTTTTCTAGTTCGATATAGTGGTCAGTCATTTCATTGCGGATACAACGAACTGGCGCACCAGCAATACGACCAGTAACGGCAGTAGCAGTGTCATTGGCTGCGACAATGGCATCCTTGTAAGCTGCGGCAATTGGGCATTCTTCTGAAGCTAGGAAGATAGTTCCCATCTGAACCCCTTGCGCACCGAGGACAAAGGCAGCAGCGAGACCACGACCATCAGCAACCCCACCTGCAGCGATGACTGGAATATCAACTGAGTCGACAATCTGAGGAATGAGAGCCATAGTATTGGTTTCACCGATGTGACCACCAGCTTCAGAACCTTCGGCAATCACAGCATCAACTCCGAGTTCTTGCATTTTTTGCGCGTGTTTGACACTGGCAATAACAGGGATTACCTTGATACCTGCATCTTTCAGATAAGGCATGATGAATTTCGGTGTACCAGCCCCAGTCGTTACGACAGGAACTTTTTCTTCAATGATGACTGTTACAATCTCCTTGATATTTTTCATCATGAGCATAACATTGACGGCAAATGGCTTGTCAGTCAATTTACGCAGTTCACGGATTTCTTCGCGCAACTGCTCACCCGTCATTCCTCCTGAAGCGATGATTCCCAGCCCACCAGCTTCAGAAACAGCTGCCGCCAGTTGGTAGTGGGAAATCTGAGCCATAGCTCCTTGGAAGATAGGGTACTTGATGTTCAACAACTCTGTAATAGACATAAGGCATCTCCTTTATTCTGTATTTAAAATCATTATATCACTATAGTAAAGCTTTTTCAATGAAGCTGTAGACTGTCAAAAGATAGTGGTTTGTGAAAAAAATCTCAGAAGCGATTGATAGGACTAGCTTTTCCTTGTGAAACTAAATTGATCAGTGTCCTTATAACAATAACTTATAGCCTATTAGAATTTGTTATATTCTCTAAGATCGAATTTGAGCAAGTGTGGGAAGGATTTTTATAGGATGCATCTTTTGTGATATAATAATAAAAAATACACGGAGGTAGAGCATATGGATAATGTAATTGATTTGTCTATCCCAGTGGCAGAAGTGATTGAGAAGCAGCCAGAGGTTTTGGATGTTTTGGTCGAGTTGGGCTTTAAGCCTCTGGCCAATCCCGTCATGCGCAATACAGTCGGGCGCGTGGTTTCTATCAAAAAAGGAGCCAGCATGAATGGCATTGACCTGAATAAAATCAAGCAAACGCTGGAATTGAACGGCTATGAAGTGGTGGGGATTTAGAAATGGCTACTGAACGCATTGAAGTCCTCAAGTCTATCTTGCTGGACCTACATAAGGGAGCTTCGGCGGAGTCCGTTCAGGAGCTCTTTAATGAGCATTTTGCTGGTGTGTCCGCTATCGAGATCAGCCTGATGGAGCATGAGCTGATGAACTCAGATACGGGAGTGACATTTGAAGATGTCATGTCCCTCTGCAATGTCCATGCCAACCTCTTTAAAGGTGCCATTCAGGATGTGGAGGTGGTTGATACCGACCATCCAGGCCATCCGGTTCAGATCTTCAAGCAGGAAAATCTAGCGCTTCGGGCTGCCCTTATGCGGGTTCGCAGGCTCCTATCCACCTATGAAAGTACAGAAGATGAGGACCTTCTTCCAGAAATCCGCAAGGGACTCCAGCGCCAGCTGAGTTTGGTGGGACAGTTTGATGTCCACTATCAGCGTAAGGAAGAGCTCATGTTTCCTATCATGGAGAGCTACGGCCACGATTCGCCGCCCAAGGTCATGTGGGGGGTAGATGACCAGATTCGTGACCTTTTCCAAGAGGCTAAGATTGCTGCAGAGCAGCTGCCTGATACTTCGATTCAAGAAGTCAAGGACAAGTTTGAGACTTTTGCTGCTGAGTTTGAAGCTATGATTTTTAAGGAAGAGTCTATTTTACTGATGATTCTTCTTGAATCCTTTACTCAGGATGACTGGCTTAAGATTGCTGAGGAGAGCGATGCTTATGGCTATGCTATCATCAAGCCGACGGAGAAATGGATCCCTGCGCGTCACTCATTCTCGGAGGAGGAAGCTGGGGATGCTGCTGATGAAGGAAGCGAAGCGCCAGCCAGTACGGAGCAGACTAGTGATGGCAGGTTTGAGCAGGTCATTGATACACCAGATGGTCAGGTCACTATTTCCTTTAAGCCCAAGGAAAAGAAGGAGCCAGCCTTTAATCGGGACTCTCAGCAGCCTTTTGGTCATGGCTATCTGTCGGTGGCGGAGGCCAATCTGATTTTGGACCATTTGCCCATGGAGATTACCTTTGTCAATAAGGACGATATTTTCCAGTATTATAATGACAGTGTGCCGGCGGATGAGATGATTTTCAAGCGAACGCCGTCCCAGATAGGGCGCAATGTTGAGCTCTGTCACCCGCCCAAGCTTTTGGACAAGGTGCGTCGGATTTTCAAGGCTCTGCGTGAGGGAGAGCGGGACAAGTTTGAGATGTGGTTTAAGTCGGAATCGCGGGGCAAGTTTGTCCATGTGACCTATGCGGCAGTGCGAGATGAGGCTGGTGAATTTCAGGGGGTGCTGGAGTATGTGCAGGATATTCAGCCCTTCCGTGACATTGACAGTGATTTTTACCGAGATTTGGACTAGGTATTTGCAGTTAGAAAGTGAGAAACATGAGTTACGAACAGGAATTTTTACAGGAGTTTGAAGCTTGGGTCAAGACCCAGGTCATGATTAACGAGATGGCCCTCAAGGAGAGTCAGGCAGTCTACGAGGCGGACCAGGATGAGCGGGCCAAGGAAGCGGCCATTCGCTATGAGAGTCGTCTAGATGCCTACCAGTTCCTTTTAGGGAAATTCGCCAACTATCAGTCGGGCAAAGCATTTCACGACCTGCCAGACGGGCTTTTGGGTGAGAGAAATTATTGATTTTTCGCTGGAAAGGTGATAGAATAAGTTCATCAGAGGTGTTTTGAGTCAAGCATTTTACAGAAAGTGGCGGTGCTGAGAAGTCCACAAATGTGTCAAAGCTGGTTGCTGATGAGATGATAAATTGAAATAAAAGTGTCTTTTTGTTTCCTTTTAGGACTAGGCAGCGAGCTGCAGGCTATACTAACGTATGCCAAAGCGACTTAACGCCGTCATAAAAGAGAAAGAAGAAGAGAAAAGTTGCGGGCTTCTGCCCGAAATTGGGTGGTACCGCGGATAACACATTCGTCCCTTTCTAGTCTGACTAGGAAGGGATTATTTTTATGTTACGGAAAGGAGGTCTGAATGAAACTTCTTGAATCTTATAATGGCAAAGAGTTGCCAAGGTTGGAAACTGAGCGATTGATATTGCGTCAGCGAACGGCAGATGATGTGGAGGATATGTTTGCTTATGCTGGTCTGCCTGAAGTCTGTTATCCAGCTGGCTTTCCTCCTGTAGATAGCTTGGCAGCAGAACGTGATTATTTTGAAAATCGCTATTTTGAAAATCTAGAAAAGAAGGAACTTCCGTCTGGCTATGGTATTACAGTTAAGGGGGATGACCGAGTCATTGGCTCTTGTGACTTCAATCATCGCCATGAAGATGATGTCTTTGAAATTGGCTACCTCCTGCATCCAGATTATTGGGGGAAGGGTTATGTACCAGAAGCCGTCAGTGCTTTGATAGAAGTTGCTTTTACCATTCTTAAACTTCACAAGGTTGAAATTCGATGCTTTGATTACAATAAACAAAGTCAGCGAGTCGCTGAGAAACTTGGCTTCACCCTTGAAGCTCGCATCCGAGACCGCAAAGATGCCCGAGGCAATCGCTGTGCAGAATTGGCTTATGGCTTGCTGAGGAGTGAGTGGGGGATGCAGACACTATGAAATTGAACAAGTACAAAATTTACACGAGTTGAGGTTCATTGACTTGTAAATAAATCATACACTTCCAACTGTTCGCAATTTCCGAATGGTTAATGTTTACCAATTGGATTAGAAGATGTACTTTTTGAAAGGAGGTTATAAAATAATCAAGTCTAGCAAAAAGAATATATTTGATTTTTTGAACGATATTGGAATCAAACCGTTATTGTCTCTCATAATGCTTGTGATAATAGTTATGATGGATAAGACTACATTAGTAAAGAGNATAAAATTACTAGGTTTAAATATTTATGCTTGGATTTTTGCAATAATATTATTATTTTACCTTGTTTGTTATAGACCAAGAGACAAAAGAATAAATTATTTGCATAAAAGTAGTATATATAAACAATATGTTTCTTTTTTCAGAGAAATATTTTTCTCAATTAGTTTAATCATGTTTTGTTTGTTTTTACTAAGCTTATTTTCTAATAATAAACCAAATAGAGAAATAAGTAGTATAATTACAACGTTAGGGTTATTACGCTTAATGATTTCTACAATGATGATTCTTACTGAGCTAAGTTTTATATCACTAACGTTATTATCTGTTACAATTTATGTGAGTTTATTTATTGTTGGGATTTTTGACATTAAATGGTGGGCGTTAGCTACAAGTCTTTTAGTATTATGGAACTACATAAATTCTAGGGAATTTCTTATATTCTTGAATAAGGGGGATACAAAGATAGAGATTCCTGCTAAGTTAGAATATAGATGGCAAGTAAATAAAATAATTTCTTATATCGCAACTTTTATCCTATATTTGTCGCTTCTTTTTTCTAGTGTTTTAATTGAAAAATCTAACTCAACTTTTTTTGAAAGAGGAACGATGAGGTTTTATACATTTTTTGGTACAACTGTTGTAATTATTTTAATTTATGCCTTTTCTAGATTTTACTTTTCAAGAAATAATTCTTTAAGTCACAATTTTATAGGAAAGTTATTTATCAAAATTGGAGATTTCCTCTGTCTATATAAACTTGACAATTTTGTTGATTTATATAATGAGACTTTAACTAAACATCAAAACAAGCAAACTAGAAGATTAGTATATAAAAAATTTAAAAAAAGAAATTAAGGAGCAAACACATGTCTAAACAACTTTCACCTAAATACAATCCAGCCGAGGTTGAGGCTGGGCGTTATCAAAAATGGCTTGATGCCGATGTTTTCAAGCCTTCAGGAGATCAAAAGGCCAAGCCTTATTCGATTGTGATTCCACCACCAAACGTAACTGGGAAACTCCACCTTGGTCACGCTTGGGACACAACCTTGCAGGATATTATCATCCGTCAGAAGCGCATGCAGGGCTTTGATACCCTTTGGTTGCCAGGGATGGACCACGCGGGGATTGCGACTCAGGCTAAGGTTGAGGAGCGCTTGCGTGGTGAGGGTATTAGCCGTTACGACCTGGGGCGTGAAAAATTCCTAGAGAAAGTCTGGGAATGGAAAGACGAATATGCGACGACCATCAAGGAACAATGGGGCAAGATGGGGCTCTCTGTAGACTACTCTCGTGAGCGTTTCACTCTTGACGAAGGCTTGTCAAAAGCCGTGCGCAAGGTCTTTGTGGACCTTTACAAGAAAGGCTGGATTTACCGTGGTGAATTTATCATCAACTGGGATCCAGCAGCTCGCACAGCTCTTTCTGATATCGAGGTGATCCACAAGGATGTCGAAGGTGCCTTCTACCATATGAACTACATGCTGGAAGATGGTTCACGCGCCCTTGAAGTGGCGACAACTCGTCCTGAGACTATGTTTGGGGACGTTGCCGTTGCGGTCAATTCAGAAGACCCACGCTACAAGGACTTGATCGGTAAAAACGTTATCCTGCCAATCGCTAATAAATTGATCCCAATCGTTGGGGACGAGCACGCAGATCCTGAGTTTGGTACAGGTGTCGTGAAAATCACACCTGCCCACGATCCAAACGATTTCTTGGTTGGTCAACGCCATAACTTGCCACAAGTTAACGTCATGAATGACGACGGAACTATGAATGACTTGGCCTTTGAATTTGCAGGTATGGACCGTTTTGAAGCTCGTAAGGCAGTCGTTACTAAGTTGGAAGAAATCGGTACCCTTGTTAAAATCGAAAAACGTGTCCACAGTGTTGGTCACTCAGAGCGTACGGGTGTAGTGGTTGAGCCACGCTTGTCTACGCAATGGTTCGTCAAGATGGACCAATTGGCGAAAAATGCGATTGCCAACCAAGACACAGAGGACAAGGTAGAATTCTACCCACCTCGTTTCAACGATACCTTCCTTCAATGGATGGAAAATGTCCATGACTGGGTAATCTCACGTCAGCTCTGGTGGGGTCACCAAATCCCTGCTTGGTACAATGCCGAGGGTGAAATGTACGTCGGTGAAGAAGCTCCAGAAGGCGACGGCTGGACTCAAGATGAAGATGTCTTGGATACGTGGTTCAGCTCTGCCCTCTGGCCATTCTCAACCATGGGTTGGCCAGATGTTGACTCAGCAGACTTTAAACGTTACTTCCCAACTTCAACCTTGGTAACAGGCTACGACATCATCTTTTTCTGGGTGTCTCGTATGATCTTCCAATCCTTGGAATTCACTGGCCGTCAGCCATTCCAAAACGTTCTTATCCACGGTCTCATTCGTGACGAGCAAGGACGCAAGATGTCTAAGTCTCTCGGAAACGGGATTGACCCGATGGATGTCATCGAGAAATACGGTGCCGATGCCCTTCGTTGGTTCCTTTCAAACGGTTCTGCACCAGGCCAAGACGTGCGCTTCTCTTACGAGAAAATGGATGCTTCATGGAACTTCATTAACAAGATCTGGAACATTTCTCGCTATATCCTCATGAACAATGAAGGTTTGACCCTCGAGCAAGCAACTGCCAATGTCGAAAAAGTTGCCAACAAGGAAGCTGGAAATGTCACAGACCGCTGGATTCTCCACAACCTCAACGAAACTATCGGCAAAGCGACTGCTAACTTTGACAAGTTTGAGTTTGGTGTAGCTGGACACATCCTCTATAACTTCATCTGGGATGAGTTTGCGGACTGGTACGTTGAGTTGACCAAGGAAGTCCTTTATAGCGATAACGAAGAAGAGAAAGTCATCACACGTTCTGTTCTCCTTTACACCTTGGACAAGATCCTTCGTCTCCTTCACCCAATCATGCCATTCGTGACAGAGGAAATCTTTGGACAAATCTCAGAAGGTTCTATCGTTACAGCAGAGTACCCAACTGTCATCCCAGCCTTTGAAGACCTTGCGGCTCATACTGGTGTGGAAAGTCTCAAAGACTTAATCCGTGCTGTTCGTAATGCGCGTGCAGAAGTAAACGTAGCACCAAGTAAGCCTATCACCATCCTTGTTAAGACAAGCGATAGCGACTTGGAAGCCTTCTTTAACAGCAATGTCAACTACATTAAACGCTTCACAAATCCAGAACACTTGGAAATCGCATCAACTATCCCTGCACCTGAACTCGCAATGTCAAGCGTCATCACAGGAGCAGAAATCTACTTGCCACTGGCTGACCTCCTCAATGTCGAAGAAGAACTTGCTCGTCTCGACAAGGAACTGGCTAAATGGCAAAAAGAACTGGACATGGTTGGTAAGAAGCTCTCTAACGAACGCTTCGTAGCCAACGCTAAACCAGAAGTCGTCCAAAAAGAACGCGACAAACAAGCCGACTACCAAGCTAAATATGATGTGACAGTGGCGCGTATTGATGAGATGAAGAAACTTGAGGAGGGAAAATAAAATGGTAATTACAAAATATGAATCTTACTATAACAAGATAGTTGAGAAATTAGAAATTATTAAAACAGAGCAAAATTATGCTAATTTATCACTTGCTTTTGCTCATTGGTTTTTAGAAAATCAATATGAGATGTCTGAACAAGAGGTTGCAGAATCTATAATTGATGGAAATGGTGATAATGGGATAGATGCTATCATTCATAATGAAGAAAATAAGTCTTTAGAGATATTTCAGTTTAAGTTTCCGAGTAGTGCCAAAACGCTCAATGAAGAAATTAAACAGGGTGATATTCTAAAAACCCTGAATGGTTTTAACACGCTAGTAGAACCATCAAGTAATGTTTCTGTGGAACAATCTAATTCTTCTTTTAAAAATTTCAAAGACTCATTAAATGATGCTGAAATACAATATTTCAAAATTAATTTTGTGTCTTTTAATAAAGGAATTGTAGCTGATGCTAATAGGGAACAAATAAATAATTTTGTTTCTATTTTTAAAAGTAATACAGGTGCAAAGATAGATGTAGAATACTTTTCAAAAAATGAGATTTCTAATATTTATGAAAAAATCCAACGTAATACATCTTTAGAAGTGAGAATACCGTTTAAGACTATGCAACCAGCATACTCTAATAATGGAATTACCTCATCTGTAGGTGTGATTAATGCAAAAGCTTTAGTAGAGAATATTAAAGATGTTATTGGTGTCATTTTTGATGAAAATGTAAGGTTATTGGAGAAAAATTCATCTGTAAACAATGGTATGAAGAAGACAGCCTCTTCTGAAGAAGCGAGTATGTTCTACCTATATAATAATGGAATTACTTTTATTTGCGATAAATTTACACCAAGCCCAACATCTCAACTATTGACAATAGTTGGTGCATCCATTGTTAATGGTTGTCAAACAGTTACAAGTTTGTATCAGTTGAATGAAGAAGGCAAATTAAGTGAAGATGTAGATATATTGACGAGAATCATTGAAATATCTGATTATGAGCAACGATCAAAAATTACAGAATTTTTGAATTCGCAAAATCCTGTAAAGAGTAGTTATTTTATTGCTAATAATTCAATTGTACGAGACTTGCAAACTGCGCTTTTAGAATATGATTATTTTTTAGAACGACAAATAAATGAAGCCAAACATAAAGCAAAATATGTCGATAATGATATTGTTAAAAATAAAACTATTATAAAATTGGAAAATGTTATACAGTATTATACAGGGTACTATATAAATAAACATGCAGCTCTTGCTAAAAGACAGAAAGGTGGTCTGTATTCACAAGATATAATCAATGAAATACTTATGCATATGACCGCTGAAAAGGTTATTGAATCATATACAATGTATGAAGAGATCGCTAAAATAATTACATCTTACCGTAAAAATAGACGTAATAAAAATAATCCTGAATTTGCAGATTTTATGGGAATTGATAATGATGAATTTGTAAAATTAAGTAATGAATATCTATTTATTAATACAGCAGATATATTGTTATTAAATATTGTAGGTAATTTGAAAAAAAGAAGTCAAAGAAAAACCAATAAGGTATTAATAAAGGAGGCAATTGACTTAGTGAAGCATACCATTGATTCAAACAAAGAATATCATAAGACTCTTCCCTCTTCTATTACTAAAAATCAGAGGATCTATTCCGAAATCCAAAAGAAGATTCATGAATAAATTATAGTACGGTAAGCTAGAAGGTGTTCTATTTCATGTTTGCATTTAACTAAAATGTTTGATTTGGGGATGTAAAATGAAGTCCAACAAATCTCGAAAAACATATACAATTCAATAATATGTTGATTTATATTGGAAAAGACAATATTTTAGAAATCAGCTTACTACCTAACAAATCCTGTAAGCTCAAACCGACCTGAGAAGTACAACATTGCAGCTTTCTTCTCAGGTGTTGGGGGAATTGAGTTGGGATTTGAACAGACCAACGAGTTCAGAGTGCGTACAGAAATGAATCTGATGTTCTAGTGTCTAACTTATTCCATATAAATCTTTTCCAGCTTTATGGCTTAAAAGCTCCAGAGTTTCTGTGATGGATAAAACCATTATCGAAATTCTGGAGTCTATTTTTTCTCCTCCCAAACTCACACTTGTGGTATAATATTGTCAGTAAAAGAGAAAGTAGGAGCGTGTATGAAAACTCCATTTATCAGTCGTGAGCGTTTGGCGGAGCTGACCGCGCAATTTCCAACTCCCTTTCATCTCTATGATGAGAAGGGGATTCGAGCGAGAGCGCGGGCTTTGCATGAGGCTTTTGCTTGGAATGCTGGTTTTAAGGAATATTTTGCCGTCAAGGCGACACCAAATCCTGCTATTTTAAAAATCCTCAAGGAAGAGGGCTGTGGGGTGGACTGTGCTAGCTATGTGGAGCTGCTTATGAGCCAAAAGCTGGGCTTTGCTGGGGACGAGATCATGTTTTCGTCCAATAATACGCCAGCTGAGGAATTTCGTCTGGCGCGGGAGCTGGGCGCGATCATCAATCTAGATGCTTACGAAGACGTGGCTTTCTTGAAGGAAGTGGCTGGGATTCCCAAGGTGATCTCTTGTCGCTACAATCCCGGCGGTGTCTTTGAGCTGGGCACCAGCATCATGGATCATCCAGAGGAAGCTAAGTTTGGTATGACCAAGGCGCAGCTGATTCAGGCTTTCAAAGACCTCAAGGAACTGGGAACAGAGAAATTCGGCATTCATGCTCTCTTGGCCTCCAATACTGTCAGCAATGACTACTATCCAGCACTGGCGCGTCAGCTTTTTGAGCTAGCGGTTGAGGTATTAGAAGCGACGGGAATTAAGCTAGACTTTATCAATCTGTCTGGCGGTGTCGGAGTCAACTATCAGCCTGATGGCGAGGAAAATGACATTGCGGTCATCGGCCAAGGAGTTCGTCAGGCTTATGAGGAAATCCTGACACCAGCTGGTCTGGGGCAGGTCAAGATTTTCACTGAGCTGGGCCGTTTTATGCTGGCGCCTTTCGGTCTCTTGGTGACCAAGGTGACTCACAAAAAGCAAACTTATCGGACCTATCTGGGAGTGGATGCTTCTGCGGTCAATCTCCTGCGTCCCGCTATGTATGGAGCTTATCACCATATTACCAATATGGATCGGCCAGAAGGACCGACGGAGATTGTTGATGTGGTCGGCAGCCTCTGTGAAAACAACGATAAATTTGCCATCCAGCAGGAGCTGCCTGTCAGTCAGATTGGCGATACGCTGGTCATTCACGATACTGGTGCCCACGGCTTCTCCATGGGCTATCAATACAATGCCAAACTACGCTCTAGCGAGATTCTCCTAGAGGAAAATGGTCAGGCTCGCATGATTCGCCGGGCAGAGAGGCCAGAAGATTATTTCGCGACTCTCTATGGCTTTGATTTTGAAAAATAGAGATAATTTGGTATAATAAAGAGTAATGTAAAAAATGAAACAGGAGTTCGGATTATTATGAATACATTGTTAGCAATTTTATTGATTATGCTGGCTTTCTTTGGTGGGATTTTACTTGGTATGTACTTGCTTCGCCGTCAGGTCGAAAAGGAATTTGCGGAAAATCCACGTCTTAATGTAGAAGCAGTGCGGATGTTGCTCAGTGCCAATGGTCAAAAACCAAGTGAAGCACGCGTTCAACAAGTTTACCGTCAAATCATCAACCAACAAAAAGCAGCAGTTGCTAAAAATAAAAACAAAAAATAAGCTTCTCTCAGCCGCCCTTTGGTGGCAGACGGAGATTTCTATATAAAAAATGGGGATTTGGGCTAGGCTTCCAATCCCTTGTTTTAGAAAGAAGACTGTATGGATAACCGACCGATTGGATTTTTAGACTCTGGGGTGGGCGGTCTGACTGTTGTCCGTGAATTGATGCGGCAACTCCCCCATGAGGAAGTGGTTTATATAGGTGATTCGGCTCGGGCTCCATATGGTCCTAGGCCGGCGGATCAGATTCGAGACTATACTTGGCAGTTGGTCAATTTTCTCTTGACCAAGGATGTCAAGATGATTGTTATTGCTTGCAATACTGCCACAGCTGTTGTCTGGGAGGAAGTCAAGGCTAAGTTGGACATTCCTGTCCTCGGTGTGATTTTGCCCGGAGCCAGCGCTGCTATCAAGTCTACGACTGGTGGCAAGATAGGGGTTATCGGGACTCCTATGACGGTTCAGTCCGACATTTACCGAAAAAAGATTGAGGCTCTATCTCCCGAGATGGAGGTGCAGAGTTTAGCTTGTCCTAAGTTTGTCCCGCTGGTGGAGTCAAATGAGCTCCAGTCTAGCCTGACTAAAAAGGTAGTCTATGAGACACTTCATCCTCTGGCGGGCAAGGTGGATACCCTTGTCTTGGGCTGTACTCATTATCCTTTGTTGCGGCCGATTATTCAAAATATGATGGGGCCGAGCGTCAAGCTGATTGACAGCGGGGCTGAGTGTGTACGGGATATTTCTGTCCTGCTCAATTATTTCGAAATCAATCGTAGCCGCGAAAAGCACGAACTGAACCATCGTTTTTATACTACAGCCAATGCTAAGAGATTTGCGGAAATCGCAGAAAACTGGCTGAATCTGAAAGTCAATGTGGAGCATGTGACCTTATGACAAAAAATATTTATGAATACAAGGATGCCTCTGACTGGTATGTAGCTGAATGGGGACAAAGTGCCTCTTACAGTGAGTTCGAGCAGGTGCCAGCAGAAGCTTCTGAGATTTTAGACCGTTTAGAGAGTGTTTTGGCAGAAGAAGAGCTAGGCCTGCCCTTAAATATCACGGTCATTCGCTATGGCTCAGCCTTTCGCTTTTTGACCTTCTTGCTGGATATTTTAAACCAGGAAACGGACCGAAAGCTAGAATTGTTGCAGCGACAGGGAGCCCTTCTCTTGGTTGAAGGGGGGAAATTGCTCTATGTCCATCTGCCACAAACTGGTGTGGATTTACAAGCCTTTCTTGGAGCAAAAGATGTCAAGGATACTCTTTTGATTGCGACTCGGAATGAGGGCAAGACAGCAGAATTTCGTAAGCTTTTCGGGAAGTTGGGCTACGAGGTGGAAAACCTGAATGACTATCCTGATTTGCCAGAAGTGGCTGAAACAGGCATGACCTTTGAAGAAAATGCCCGCCTCAAGGCTGAAACGATTAGTCAGTTGACTGGCAAAATGGTTTTGGCAGATGATTCCGGCTTGCAAGTGGATGTCTTAGGCGGCCTACCAGGCGTCTGGTCCGCTCGCTTTGCTGGTGTTGGTGCGACAGATGACGAAAACAATATCAAGCTCCTACATGAACTGGCCATGGTCTTTGATATTAAAGACCGCTCTGCTCATTTCCACACGACTCTGGTGGTCGCAAGTCCAGATAAGGAATCCTTGGTGGTCGAAGCGGATTGGCCAGGCTACATTGCCCATGAGCCAAAAGGTGAAAATGGCTTTGGCTATGATCCTTTGTTCTTGGTCGGAGAGACAGGAAAAACGTCAGCTGAACTGACAATTGAAGAGAAAAATGCCCAGTCCCATCGTGCGCAAGCAGTGCAAAAATTAATGGAGGTATTTCCAGCATGGCAAAGCAAACAATCATCGTAATGAGCGATTCCCATGGGGACCGTGCCATTGTCGAAGAAATTAAAAATCAGTATCTGGGAAAAGTCGATGCTATTTTCCATGATGGAGACTCAGAGTTACCTTTTGAGGATGAAGTCTGGAAAGGGATTCATGTCGTGGCGGGCAATATGGACTTTTATCCTGGTTATCCAGAGCGGCTGGTGACAGATTTGGATGGGACTATTATTGCCCAGACCCACGGGCACCTTTTCAATATCAACTTTAGCTTCCAAAAACTGGATCTGTGGGCTCAAGAAGTAGGGGCAGATATTTGTCTCTATGGCCATTTGCATGTTCCAGATGCTTGGATACAAGGGAAGACTCTCTTTCTCAATCCGGGCTCCATTAGCCAGCCTCGTGGCTCAATCAACGAACGTCTTTACGCTAAGGTAGAGATTGACGATGACCGTTTTAAAATTGATTTCTATACGCGAAATCATGAGCTCTATCCAAGCTTGTCTAAGGAGTTTGCCCGATGATTGCTAAGGAATTTGAAGATTATCTACTGCAACATGAAGACACTTTTTTGACGCCGGGGGAGAATCTGGCGGTCATGATTGACACGCACAATGTGGATCATGCTATTCTCTTGCTTAGCCAGATGACTTATTCACGCATTCCAGTGGTGACTGCAGAGAAAAAGTTCGTTGGCACCATTTCTCTGACGGACATCATGGCCTATCGGATGCAGCATGAGCTGGCAGAGGAAGAGTTTATGTCTATGGACATTGTCCACATGACACGAAAGGATGGTCTGACGGTCGAGCCAGATTACAAGATTGCGGACGTTTTGCACAAGCTGGTGGATGAGTCTTTCTTGCCTGTTGTGGATAAAAAACAACATTTTTATGGTATCATTACTAGAAAGTCGATTTTAAAAGCTGTTAACTCGTTGATGCATACCTTCACGAGTCAGTATGAGATTTCCAAAAAATGAAAGAACAAATCACCCCTTTTTTAGAACAAAAAAATATCTCAGAAAATTCAAAATTAGCCTATTCCTACGATCTGGAGCAATTTGTCAATGAAATCCACAGCAAGGTGACGGAAACCAATTTGCGGATTTATCAAGCCTCTATCAAGGATTTCAAGGCGGCTGTCCAGAAGCGGAAGCTCTCAGCGGTCAATCAATTTCTTTACTATCTTTACGAGAACAAGATGATTGGTGAATTTCACCGCTTGACTCTGCCCAAAGTCGCTATTTCCAAGGAACTGGGAAGCGAGCTGATAGACTTATCAGCCTTTTGGGAAACTTCTGCGGTACCACAAGGCCGGCTGATAGCGCTCTTGATTTTGGAAATGGGGCTCTTGCCAAGTGAAATCCTGCAGGTCAAGGTTGAAGATGTCAATCTTGATTTTCAGGTTTTGCGGATCGAAAAGGCTGGGCAGAAGCGGATTATTAAGATCCCTGAATGTCTGACGAGCGAGTTGGGCGATTATTTGACAGGAACTTATTTATTTGAAAAGAATGGAAAGTCCTATTCGCGCCAATGGGGCTTTCGCCAGCTGGAAGCTTTTTTGATTGAGCAGGGGCAGGCCAGCTTGTCAGCCCAAAGCCTGCGAGAGCAATTTATCCTTCGCCAGCGGGAAAAGGGTGTCGGTATCTATGACATTGCTCGTGATTTGGGCTTGAAGACAGTGATTACATTAGAAAAATACAGATAAGAATGGATATCAAGTTAAAAGATTTTGAGGGGCCGCTGGACTTGTTGCTGCACCTCGTATCCAAGTATCAGATGGATATTTACGATGTACCCATTACCGAGGTTATCGAGCAGTACCTGGCTTATGTGTCTACTTTGCAGGCTATGCGGCTGGAAGTGACGGGAGAATACATGGTCATGGCCAGTCAGCTCATGCTGATTAAGAGTCGCAAGCTCTTGCCCAAGGTGGTTGATCAGGTGGATCTGGAAGATGATCTGGAACAGGATTTGCTGAGTCAGATTGAGGAATATCGGAAGTTCAAGCTGCTGGGGCAGAAAATGTCCCTCCAGCATGAAGACCGTGCTCTTTACTACTCTAAGCCCAAGCTGGAGCTGGTCTATGAAGATGCTGAACTCCTGCATGACAAGACAGCTGTAGATCTCTTTTTGGCTTTTTCCAAGGTGATGACCAAGAAGCAGGAGGAGTTTTCCAAAAGTCATACGACCATTGTGCGAGATGAGTACAAGATCGAGGACATGATGGAAGTGGTGCGCCAGCGCTGTCAGGCTCACAAACGTCTTGCCCTGCAGGATATTTTTGCAGAAACCAAAGACATGAATGAAGTGATTACGCTCTTTCTAGCAACCTTGGAGTTGGTCAAGGTGCAGGAGGTGCAGGTCATTCAGGAGGAGAACTTTGGAAATATTTATTTAGTAGGAAGAAAGAATGAGTAAATTAGCAGAGATTGAAGCCCTGCTTTTTGTGGCGGGGGAAGACGGTCTGAAAGTTCATCAGCTATCAGAAATTCTCTCCTTGCCGCCGACTGGTGTCATCCAGAGTTTGGAAAAATTGGCGGAGAACTATCAGGCGAATCCTGACTCCAGCTTGACCTTGCTGGAAACGTCAAAGACTTATAAGTTGGTCACCAAGCCTGAATTTGCTGAGATTTTACGAGAGTATTCGCGGGCGCCGATTAACCAAAGCTTATCCCGAGCGGCACTGGAAACCTTGTCGATCATTGCTTACAAGCAACCCATAACAAGGGTGGAGATTGATGATATTCGTGGGGTCAATTCCAGCGGGGCGATTTCGAAGTTACTAGCCTTTGAGCTGATTCGGGAAGATGGTAAGAAGGAAGTCATTGGCCGTCCCAATCTTTATGTGACGACGGATTATTTTCTGGACTATATGGGCATCAATCATTTGGACGAATTGCCGATTGTGGACGAAGCGGAGCTCATTGCTGAAGAAAGTCAACTTTTCGGAGAATGACAAGTTCATTCTATAAGGGACGTTTTCTGAACGCTTTCAAGCTTTGAGGGAGGCACTGCTTCCCCTATTTACCATTTTTCCAGCTGTTAAAGTTGTGAAAATGGTCTTTGTATCTTGTGAAAGGATAATATCGATGAGAATCAATAAATACATTGCCCATGCGGGAATTGCCAGTCGGAGAAAGGCTGAGGAGTTGATCAAGCAGGGGCTGGTGACCGTGAATGGTCAGGTAGTGCGTGAGCTAGCGACGACCATCAAGTCGGGCGACCGAGTGGAAGTAGAAGGTCAGCCTATCTACAATGAAGAAAAGGTCTACTACCTGCTCAACAAACCGCGCGGGGTGATTTCCAGCGTGACCGATGACAAGGGGCGTAAGACAGTCGTTGATTTGCTGCCGCAGGTCAAGGAGCGAATTTATCCCGTTGGCCGATTGGACTGGGACACTTCTGGTGCCTTGATTTTGACCAATGACGGTGATTTCACGGATGAAATGATTCACCCGCGGAATGAAATTGACAAGGTCTATGTGGCGCGTGTCAAGGGTGTGGCCAATAAGGAAGTTCTGCGTCCGCTGACTCGCGGTCTGGTCATAGAGGGTAAGAAAACCAAGCCAGCAGTCTATGAGATTCTGAAAGTCGATCCCGTGAAGAATCGCTCAGTGGTTCAGTTGACCATCCACGAAGGGCGTAATCATCAGGTCAAGAAGATGTTTGAAGCTGTGGGGCTGCCTGTGGACAAGCTTTCACGGACTCAGTTTGGACATTTGGATTTGACTGGCCTCAAGCCGGGTGAAGCACGTCGATTGAGTAAAAAGGAAGTCAGCCAGTTGCATAATTTGGCTGTGACCAAAACTAAGAAAAAATGATTAAGAAACTATTGATAGCGCCGGTTCGACTTTACCAGCGCTTTATTTCCCCTGCCTTTCCGCCTTCCTGCCGTTTTCGGCCAACCTGTTCCAATTACATGATTGAAGCCATTGAAAAACACGGAGCCAAGGGGGTGCTGATGGGCTTGGCCAGAATTGGTCGCTGTCATCCCTGGTCCGAGGAAGGGGACGATCCAGTGCCAGACCATTTTAGTCTTCGGCGAAATAACTCTAAAACAGACTTAGAACGGAAATAGCCTTGTTTCCGTTTTTTGCTAGAGAATAAAGCCCAGCCTTAGCAATTACTATCAGCTTTTCAATATTTTTGTTATAATATTTTTTATGAGAGTTGTTTCGGGAAAGTATGGGGGCAGACCCCTCAAGACATTAGATGGCAAGACAACGCGACCTACGACAGATAAGGTCAAGGGCGCGATTTTTAACATGATTGGGCCTTATTTTGATGGTGGTCGGGTGCTGGATTTGTATGCAGGCAGCGGTAGTCTGGCGATTGAGGCGGTGTCTCGAGGCATGGAGTCGGCTGTTTTGGTTGAAAAAGATCGGCGGGCGCAAGCTATCGTGGCGGAAAATATTGCCATGACCAAGGAAGCAGCGCGCTTTGAGCTGCTCAAGATGGAGTCGAGTCGAGCCCTGGAGCATTTGACTGGCCAGTTTGATCTGGTTCTGCTGGATCCGCCCTATGCCAAGGAGCAGATTATTGTGGATATTGAGAAAATGGCGGAGCGCAAGCTCTTGAGCGAGGATATTATGGTTGTTTGCGAGACGGATAAGTCGGTTGATTTGCCAGAAGAAATCGCAGACTTGGGTATCTGGAAGCAAAAAATATATGGAATTTCAAAGGTGACGGTCTATGTCAGATAAAATTGGGCTCTTTACAGGGTCATTTGATCCCATTACCAACGGACATGTGGACTTGATTGAGCGTGCCAGTCGGTTATTTGATTGCTTGTATGTGGGAATTTTCTACAATCCTCACAAAGAAGGATTTTTTAGCATCCATGCGAAAAAAAGGATGGTTCTAGCGGCTTTGGCGCATTTGGAAAATGTGGAAGTCATCACTTCGCATGATGAATTGGCGGTCGATGTGGCAAAAAGGCTGGGTGTGACTACTCTTGTCCGCGGTTTACGCAACGGTCAGGACTTGGACTATGAAGCTGGCCTGCATTTTTTTAATAAGGAATTGGCACCTGATTTGGAGACCGTTTTTTTGCTGAGTCAGCCGGCTTACCGATATATCAGTTCTTCAGCGATGCGGGAATTGATCGCTTTTCAGCAGGATCTTTCTGCCTATGTACCAGCGAGTGTGATCGAGGAGTTAGAGAAAAAAGATGAATAATGACATGACAAATCCGAAAAAGATGACGAAGGAAAATAAACGTGGTTTAACAGTAGTTGGTTGTGCTGGAGTAGCCTCGATTATCGTGCTTGTGCTCTTCCTTTTCTCTTTTATTGTTCCACTGCCTTACTACATTGAGGTGCCTGGGGGAGCAGAAGACATTCGGAAGGTTCTGACTGTGGACGGAAAAGAGGATCAAGCACCGGGTTCCTACAACTTTGTAACTGTTGGGATCCAGCATGCGACCTTTGCCCATCTGGTCTATGCTTGGCTGACGCCTTTTACGGATATTTATTCGGCTCAGGATATGACAGGTGGCTCAAGTGATGCTGAGTATATGCGCATTAACCAATTTTATATGGAAACGTCGCAGAATATGGCCAAATACCAAGGTCTCAAAGCTGCAGGAAAAGACATCAAGATGAACTATCTGGGTGTCTATGTTCTGAAAGTAGCTCCAAATTCGACCTTTAAAGGGATTTTGAATATTGCAGATACGGTGACGGGAGTCAATGACAAGACCTTTGAAAGCTCGGAAGATTTGGTTAAATATGTGAATTCTCAGGCCTTGGGCGATAGTGTCAAGGTGACCTATGAGGAAGATGGAGAAACTAAGACAGCGACGGGGAAAATCATCAAGCTGGAAAATGGGAAAAATGGAATTGGTATTAGTTTGATTGACCGCACGGAAGTCAACAGCAGTGTTCCGATTGAATTTTCGACCGAAGGTATCGGTGGTCCCAGTGCTGGCCTCATGTTTAGCCTAGCCATCTATACTCAATTGGCCAATCCTGACTTGCGAGACGGCCGCGTGATTGCGGGAACTGGTAGTATAGATAGAGAGGGCAAGGTTGGAGATATTGGTGGGATTGACAAAAAAGTCGTCTCTTCTGCCAAGATAGGAGCGACAATCTTCTTTGCCCCAGATAATCCTGTCAGCGAGGAGGAAAAAAAGGCTAATCCCAAAGCCAAGACCAACTATGAAGCGGCACTTGAAGCAGCCAAGGAAATCAAAACGGATATGAAAATCGTGCCGGTCAAAACCCTTCAGGACGCGATTGATTATTTAGAAAAAACCAAAAAATCTTAGTTTCGGCTAAGATTTTTGTCTTTTAAAGGCAAACGAAGGACTTTTTTAAAAAAAGATTAGCAGTTTTTATTAAATCGTCTGACTTTTTACAGAAAGATCTTTTTCTTCTGAAAAAATATAAATTCCCCTTGTTTTGTGATAAAATAATATGAAGTAAGATAGATGAGTGACAAAGGATAGGTATGCGTAAAGAAATTTCACCTGAGTTGTATAATTACAATAAATTCCCTGGCCCAGAATTTAAGCAAATGGGCAGCAAGATAATTGCAGAAAAATTTGAGTTTGAATTGGTGGAGAATTATAAAGAAGCCTTTGACTTGACGGCTTTTCACCAACGCTTTTCAGAAATTCTGAATAAATTTGACTATATTGTCGGCGATTGGGGCAATGAACAGTTGCGGTTGCGCGGTTTTTATCGGGATGAGAAAGCCAAGGAAAATGCAGAGAAAATCAGCCGTTTACAAGACTATCTGCTAGAGTATTGTAATTATGGCTGTGCCTATTTTGTTTTGGAAAATGCTCAGCCAAGACGGGCTGCCTTTGACAAAAAATCCCATCATAAGAGAAAATCAGACAGCAAAAAACATCCAGAAATTTCTAGGGAACGTAGCTCTAAAAAAACGAAGGATGAGCAGCAAAAGCATCGTCCAAAGGCAAACAAGAACAAACAACAGAAACAAGGCAAACAGGCAAAGCAAGCAGCATCTAGTCAATCGCAGCGCCATTTTGTCATTCGTCAGAAATAAAGGAGAAACATGAAACCATCGATTTATAGCTTAACGCGAGAAGAAATGATTGAATGGGCGGAAGCTCAGGGAGAAAAGAAATTCCGTGCTGCCCAGATTTGGGAGTGGCTCTATCGCAAGCGTGTCCAGTCATTTGAGGAAATGACCAATCTGTCCAAGGATTTGATTGCTAAGCTCAATGATCAGTTTGTTGTCAATCCGCTTAAACAGCGTATTGTCCAAGAGTCGGCTGACGGTACGATCAAGTACCTCTTTGAGCTACCAGATGGTATGCTGATTGAGACGGTGCTCATGCGCCAGCACTACGGACTTTCTGTCTGTGTGACCACCCAAGTTGGCTGCAATATCGGCTGTACCTTCTGTGCCTCTGGTTTGATTAAAAAACAACGTGACCTCAATAATGGTGAGATTGTTGCGCAGATTATGCTGGTGCAGAAGTATTTTGACGAGCGTGGTCAGGACGAGCGGGTCAGCCATATCGTGGTTATGGGGATTGGCGAGCCTTTCGATAACTATAAGAATGTCTTGAAGTTTGTCCGGACGGTCAATGATGATAAAGGTTTGGCCATTGGTGCCCGCCATATCACGGTTTCGACTTCAGGGCTGGCTCATAAGATCCGTGACTTTGCCAATGAAGGCGTGCAGGTCAATCTGGCTGTTTCACTGCACGCACCTAACAATGAACTGCGTTCTAGTATCATGAAAATCAATCGTGCCTTTCCGATTGAGAAGCTCTTTGCGGCCATTGAATATTATATCGAAACCACCAACCGCCGGGTGACCTTTGAGTACATTATGCTCAATGAAGTCAATGATGGAGTGGAGCAGGCCAAGGAATTGGCAGAATTGCTGAAAAACATCAAGAAATTATCTTATGTCAATCTCATTCCTTACAACCCCGTTAGCGAGCACGACCAATACAGCCGCAGTCCCAAAGAGCGTGTGATGGCCTTCTATGACACCCTCAAGAAAAACGGAGTCAACTGCGTGGTTCGTCAGGAGCATGGTACAGATATTGATGCAGCCTGCGGCCAGTTGCGTTCTAATACCATGAAGCGAGATCGTGAGAAAGCACTTGTTGAAAATGTTCAGCCTTAAAAATTATCTGACTTCAGACGGTGAGCTGACAGCTCGAGGCCGGAAATTGCTAGTAGGAGGATGCGGACTCTATTTCTTGATGCTTTGCATCCTGTGCTTTATTCCTCAGGTTCCAGAGCCGGGAATGGAGACACCAGGTATCCAGTACTTTGGCCGAATAGTAGTTTTGCTAGTCCCGTTTAATTCCTTTGTCAATATTGGAGAGATCACTTCTTGGATCCAGCTGGTCAAGGTTTTTGTTCAAAATTTGGCCAATATCTTTCTGCTGTCGCCCTTGGTTTTTCAATTGCTTTGCCTCTTTCCAAAATTGCGGAAGACCAAGAAGGTTGTATGGCTGAGCTTCGGGATGAGTCTGTTTATCGAAGTGACTCAGATTCTGCTGGACCTTCTCATCAACGCCAATCGAGTCTTTGAGATTGATGATCTCTGGACCAATACTTTGGGTGGTTATCTGGCTTGGCGGGCTTTTCAGCTTGGTCAAAAAATCTGGAAAAATCGTCAAGATGACGCTTTCAAGAGGAATTAGATAAGAAAAAGTTCGGATTTTATAGAATTTTTTATAAAAAATGATTCTTTTTTCGTTTTTTCTCTTGACAAAAGACTTTGGAAGCTTTATAATTTTAGACAATCATCAGAAAAGTAATAATTTTTTCTACTTTCAGGGAGCCTGTGGTTGGTGGAAACAGGCAGTGGAAGGTTATGAAGTGGGCTGATGCAAAAAAATGAATTTGAAGCAATAAAAATTCGGTGAGCACACCTTACAGTGCAGCTTGTTGTTAGACAAGGCAGAGATATGGAGGTGGTCTATACTGACTCCATGATTGAGGTGGCACCGCGATTTTACGCCCTCACACAGAGTTTTTCTGTGTGTGGGTTTTTGTTTTGCTTGAAAATAAAGAAAAGAGGAAATGAAGATGAAAGAAACTAAAGGATATTTTGGACAATTCGGCGGTTCCTTTGTACCAGAGCCTATCCAGGCCTTGCTGGATGAATTAGAAGCGACTTTTGAGAAGTACAAGGATGACCCAGGATTTTTAAATGAATATCGACATTATTTGGCGGACTATTCAGGTCGGGAAACCCCGCTCTACTTTGCAGAAAGTCTGACTCAGCATCTGGGTGGAGCTAAGATTTATCTGAAGCGGGAAGATCTCAATCATCTGGGCTCGCATAAGCTCAATAATGTTTTGGGGCAGATTCTTCTAGCTAAGCGCATGGGCAAGACCAGAGTCATCGCTGAAACTGGAGCTGGCCAGCATGGTGTGGCAACTGCGGCAGCCGCAGCTAAGTTTGGTATGAAGTGCGATGTCTACATGGGTGCAGAGGATGTAGAGCGCCAGCGCCTCAATGTCTTCCGCATGGAAATGATGGGAGCGACTGTTCACGCGGTGGAAACAGGAACCAAAACCCTCAAGGATGCGGTGGATGCAGCCTTTGGAGCTTGGATGAGTGATTTGGAAGCCTTCTATGTTTTGGGTTCTGCTGTCGGACCTCACCCTTATCCGACCATTGTCCATGAGTTCCAAAAGGTGATCAGTGAAGAATCACGTCGGCAGATTTTGGACAAGGAGGGTCGCTTGCCGGACTATGTTATTGCCTGCGTAGGTGGCGGCTCCAATGCTATAGGCGCCTTCTCTCAGTATGTGGCAGATGAAGAAGTTAAGTTAGTGGGAGTTGAAGCGGCTGGACGAGGCCTTGATACAGACCAGCACGCAGCTACCATGACCAAGGGAAGCGTCGGAGTAGTGGACGGTATGAAGACCTACGCTGTCTTTTCTGAAGATGGTCAGGTGGCACCGGTTTATTCCATTTCAGCAGGCTTGGACTATCCTGGAGTTGGTCCCGAACATGCTTTCTTTAAAGATTCTGGTCGAGTAGAATACGTGGCAGCGACAGATGATGAAGCTGTGGATGCCTTGCTCCTCTTGACACAAAAGGAAGGAATTTTGCCAGCGATTGAAAGCTCTCACGCCATTGCTGAAGCCATCAAGCGAGCTCCAAAATTGTCATCTGACCAAATCATCATTATCAATGTATCTGGTCGTGGAGACAAGGATGTGGCAGCTATTGCCGACTATCTAGAAAAACGAAAATAAAATACCCAGCAGAAGAGTAGTAACATTCCTCCTTTCAGAGAGTCTGTGGTGCTGTAAACAGGCAGGAGAAGTTATGAAATGGGCTGCTGGAGACAATATTTTGTCCTTTAGTTGATCTTTTATTACTTTGTTAGCTTACTTTGCTATGACTCGGTGTGCTGCCTTGTTCTAAAAGGGATCTAAATGACTGCAAATAGATAAATGAGATGTGGAGCATGAAAACTCCATAACTGAGGTGGCACCGCGATGATACGCCCTCACAGGATGAACTGTGTGGGCGTTTTTCTGTAGTTCTGGGGCAAGTTATGACAGTGGACAGGTGCTATCTGTTCTTGTGAAATGCAGTCATAGCTAGCGAATTGCTCCTACCTATACGCTTCTGATTAAATAGAAAGAAACATTATGCAAAAGATTTTACCAGCTGATATTTTATCTCCGATCCTAGCTTATATGCGGATTCAGGGCGACCACAAGGTGATTTTGGAAAGTATTCCGAGAGATAGCGAGACAGCTCGCTTTTCTATTCTAGCCTATAATCCAGTCTTTGAAGTCCGCTATGAAAATGGCCAGTTAACAAAGAATGGGCAAGTAATCGAGGCAGATCCCTTGGACTATCTGCATGAGTTGGCCGTAAAAAAAGGCCATCATTCAGACCTGCCTTTTGGCGGTGGAGCCATTGGCTTTGTCGGTTACGATATGATTTCCCTCTATGAAGAGATTGGCCAGATTCCAGCTGATGTGATTGGAACGCCAGACATGCACTTTTTTGTCTATGAGAGTTACATGGTTTTTGACCATAAAAAAGACAAGGTCTATATCGTCGAAGATGCACTCTACAGCGACCGAAGCGAAGCAGAATTGGGTGCTAGTCTGGAGCATATCATGACTGAGCTGGCGCAGCCAGCGGCAGATGAATTTTCACCGCTGGAACTGTCCAGTTTGAATTTCCAGAACCACATCGAGCAGACTGCTTTTGAAAAAATGGTGGGAGATGTGCGCAGCTTGATTCGGCAGGGAGACATGTTCCAATGTGTACTTAGTCAGCGTTTTTCAGCAGAGTATTCTGGTAGACCGCTGGATTACTATCGCAATCTGCGCGTGACCAACCCTTCCAACTATCTCTACTTTTATGATTTCGGGGATTATCAGATCATCGGAGCCAGCCCAGAAAGTCTGGTGTCTGTCAAGCAGGGGCAGGTCACGACCAATCCTATTGCTGGTACTAGACCGCGTGGGAAGGATGAACGAGAAGATAAAGCCTTGGAAGAGGAGTTACTGGCTGACGAGAAGGAAGTGGCTGAGCACCGTATGTTAGTTGATTTGGGGCGTAATGATATTGGTAAAATTGCCCAGAATAACAGCGTGGAAGTCACTAAGTACATGGAAGTGGAGTATTTCCGCTATGTCATGCACCTGACCAGTGTAGTTCGTGGTCAGCTTCTGCCCCAACTGACAGCTATGGATGCGCTCAAGTCAACCTTGCCGGCTGGTACCGTCTCGGGCGCGCCTAAGATTCGAGCTATGAAACGCATTTATGAGTTGGAGCAGGAAAAACGTGGCGTTTATGCAGGGGCTATTGGCTATCTGTCTGCGACAGGCGATATGGATGTTGCCATTGCTATCCGGACCATGGTTTTGAAAAATGGCAGAGCTTATGTTCAAGCTGGAGCGGGTATTGTTTATGACTCGATCCCTACTAATGAATACCAAGAAACCATCAACAAGGCCAATTCAATGACCAAGATAGGAGAGATGCAATGATTTTATTGATTGATAATTATGATTCTTTTACTTACAATCTAGCCCAATATATCGGCAATTTTGCAAAAGTTAAGGTCTTGCGAAATGATGATGCAGGACTTTATCAAGCGGCAGAAGAAGCAGATGCTTTGGTGCTGTCTCCGGGTCCAGGCTGGCCAGCAGATGCAGGACGGATGGAAGAGCTTATCCGCGATTTTGCTGGTAAAAAGCCGATTTTGGGAATTTGCTTGGGGCACCAAGCCATTGCAGAAGTATTTGGCGGAAAGCTAGGCTTGGCTCCCAAAGTCATGCACGGCAAGCAGAGTATTCTGCGTTTTGAAAGAAAATCTCCTATTTATCAAGGGATAGAGGATGAGCAGCCAGTTATGCGTTATCATTCGATTTTGATTGAGGAGATGCCAGAGGATTTTGAAGTGACAGCTCGGGCAGTTGATGACAACTCGATCATGGCTATCCAGCATAAGCGCCTGCCCATTTATGGTTTTCAGTATCATCCAGAAAGTATTGGCACGCCGGATGGCTTGTCGTCCATCAAAAATTTCATCGACTTAGTCAAATAGGGGAAGAATTATGAAAGAAATTATTGCAAAACTAGCAGATTTTAAGGATTTAAGCAGCTCCGAAGTGTCAGATGTGCTAGAGCGCATCGTTACTAGAAGAGTAACGGAAACACAAATTGCAGCCTTTTTGCTGGCTCTTAAGATGAAAGGGGAAACAGTAGAGGAACGGACAGCCTTGGCTCAGGCCATGCGTGGGCATACTCCGCAGATTCCTACTACAATCCGCACAGCCATGGACAATTGTGGAACTGGTGGTGATAAATCATTTAGTTTTAATGTTTCTACCACAGCGGCCTTCGTATTAGCAGGTGGTGGGATCAAGATGGCTAAGCACGGCAATCGCTCCATTACCTCTAAATCAGGCTCAGCTGATGTTTTAGAAGCTTTGGGGATTAACCTAAACATGGATACAGCCAGCTTGGGTAAGGTCTTTGATCAGACGGGGATAGTCTTTCTTTTCGCTAAAAACCTTCATCCAGCTATGAAATATATCATGCCAGCTCGTCTCAGTCTAGGTGTTCCCACTATCATGAACTTGACAGGGCCGCTCATCCATCCTATGGTTTTAGAAACCCAGCTTTTGGGCACCAGTCGGCCAGATATGCTGGAGAGCACGGCAGAAGTTTTGAAAAATATGGGCCGCAAGCGTGCAGTGGTCGTGTCGGGTCCAGATGGTCTGGACGAGGCCGGTCTTCATGGTCGTACCCAGTACGCTTTGCTAGCAGATGGGGAGATCAGCCTGCATAGCTTTCTACCGTCAGATATTGGCATGGAAGAAATCCCTCTTGAAGCAATTCGTGGAGGTAATGCCAAAGAAAATGCAGATATTCTGGTATCTGTCCTGCAAAATCAAGCCAGCCCCTATCTGGAAATGACAGTTCTGAATGCAGGTCTAGGCTTCTTTGCTAATGGGAAAACGGAAAACATAGAAGATGGAATAGCTTTGGCTCGCCAGGTGATTGCCAGCGGCGCAGCCTATGAAAAACTCAAGCAACTACAGGAGTATCAGAAATGAGTAAAGAATTTCTCCTAACCATTCTAAAGCAAAAAGAACAGGAAGTGGCGGTAATGTCTTATGAAGAGCTGCAGCCCCTGCGCTCGACCTATTCCCTTTATGAGTACCTCAAAAGCCAGTCCAAAGAGCTGCAGCTGATTGCTGAGGTTAAAAAAGCCAGTCCAAGTCTGGGAGATATTAATCTCGGTGTGGATATTGTGGAGCAGGCTCGCACCTGTGAACGATGTGGTGCAGCCATGATTTCGGTCCTGACAGATGAGATTTTCTTCAAAGGACATCTGGATTACCTGAGAGAGATTTCAAGTCAAGTGACCATTCCAACCCTCAATAAGGACTTTATTATTGATGAAAAGCAGATTGTTCGCGCCCGCAATGCTGGAGCGACAGTTATTCTTCTGATTGTGGCTGCCTTTTCTGAGAAGCGGCTGCAAGAACTCTATGATTTTGCGACAGGTTTAGGCTTGGAAGTTCTGGTCGAAACCCATAATCTGGCGGAGCTGGAAATTGCCCATAGAATAGGAGCACAGATAATCGGTGTTAATAATCGCAATCTAGTTACTTTTGAGACAGATATCAATACCAGTCTCCAGCTGTCTGCCCATTTCAAAGATGACAGAGTTTACGTATCTGAGTCCGCTATTTTCAGCAAGGAAGATGCTGAGCTAGTAGCTCCTTATTTCCATGCGGTTTTAGTCGGAACAGCCCTGATGCAGGCTGAGAATGTGGCAGAAAAAATCAAGGAGCTGAAAATTGACAAAGGTTAAGATTTGCGGCTTATCAACTGCCAGCGCTGTGGAAACGGCATGTCAGGCTGGTGCAGATTACATTGGCTTTGTCTTTGCTGAGAGCCGTCGGAGGGTTGGCTTGGAGCAAGCTCAGAAGCTAGCTGCCTTGGTGCCGCCTGCTGTCCGAAAGGTAGGAGTTTTCGTTTCTCCGAGCTTGGCAGAGCTGCAGGAAGCTATTTCAGTGGCAAATCTAGATTTGGTGCAGATTCATGGCGATTTTAATGAAGATCTTCTGACTGAGATCGGCCGGCCGGTTATTCGAGCTTATCAGGTTAAGGGAGCGTTAAAAGATATCAGCCAAGAAGCGGACTACCTGCTCTTTGATGCACCTCTTGCTGGTAGTGGCCAGACCTTTGACTGGCAAGCTTTTGATAAAGATCAAATCCATCAGCCCTTCTTTATCGCCGGTGGTTTGAATGTAGAAAATGTCCGAGAAGCTATTCAGCATTTTGCCCCTTACGCAGTTGATGTCTCCAGCGGGGTCGAGACTGACGGCCAGAAGGACTTAGAAAAGATAACAGAATTTATAGAAAGAGTGAAATATGGCATATAATCAACCCAATCAAGAAGGATTTTATGGTGAGTTTGGCGGACGCTTTGTTCCAGAAACGCTGATGACAGCAGTTTTGGAGCTAGACAAAGCCTATCGTGAGAGTAAAAAAGACCCAGCCTTTCAGGCAGAGCTGGATGAGTTGCTGAAGCAGTATGTAGGGCGTGAGAATCCTCTCTATTTTGCTAAAAATCTGACAGCCTATGCTGGCGGTGCTAAGATTTATCTAAAGCGGGAAGACCTCAACCATACCGGTGCCCATAAAATCAATAATGCCCTAGGCCAGGTCCTGCTAGCTAAGAGAATGGGCAAGAAGAAAATTATTGCGGAGACTGGTGCGGGCCAGCACGGAGTAGCCACCGCCACAGCTGCAGCCCTTTTCAACATGGACTGCACTATCTATATGGGTGAAGAAGATGTCAAGCGCCAAGCCCTTAATGTCTTTCGGATGGAGCTTCTGGGAGCCAAGGTAGAGTCAGTAACCGATGGTTCTCGAGTCCTCAAGGATGCAGTCAATGCTGCCTTGCGAGCTTGGGTGGCTCAGGTCGATGATACTCACTATATTATGGGCTCAGCCTTAGGTCCCCATCCTTTCCCAGAGATTGTCCGCGATTATCAGAGTGTGATTGGGCGTGAGGCCAAGCGGCAGTTTGCTGAGCAAAATGCAGGTTCCTTGCCAGATGCTTTAGTGGCCTGCGTTGGCGGTGGATCCAATGCTATTGGACTCTTTTATCCCTTCGTTGACGATAGCTCAGTGGCTATGTATGGAACAGAAGCGGCTGGGCGAGGCGTGGATACAGATGAACATGCTGCTACCTTAACCAAGGGCCGCCCGGGGGTTTTACACGGTGCCTTGATGGATGTCTTGCAGGATGAGCAGGGGCAGATTCTTGAAGCTTTCTCTATCTCTGCCGGGCTGGACTATCCGGGCATCGGTCCTGAACATTCTCATTTTAATGCTATCAAACGTGCCACTTATGTCCCAGTCACGGATGAAGAAGCTTTGGAAGCCTTCCAGCTCCTGTCTCGTATTGAAGGGATTATCCCTGCTCTAGAGTCTAGTCATGCTATTGCTTACGCAGTTAAGCTGGCTAAGGAGTTGGGGCCAGATAAATCAATGATTGTCTGCCTATCCGGCCGTGGTGACAAGGATGTCGTTCAGGTAAAGGAACGCTTGGAAAAAGAAGCGGCTCAAAAAGGAGGTGCCCATGACTAAAACACTCACTCAGCATTTAGAAGCCATCAAAAAAGCAGGTAAGGGAATTTTCCTTCCTTATATCATGGCTGGTGATCATGAGAATGGTTTGGCAGGATTACCAGAAACCATCTCATTTTTGGAAAACTTGGGCGTGTCAGCCATTGAAATCGGTCTGCCATTTTCAGATCCTGTTGCAGATGGGCCAGTTATTGAAGAAGCCGGCCTGAGAAGTCTAGGCCACCATACTTCGGCCAAGTCTTTAGTGGCAAGCTTGAAGAAGTTGGACACTCAGCTACCTCTCATCATCATGACCTACTTCAATCCTATTTTCCAATACGGTCTCAAAGATTTCGTCAAGGATTTGGCTAGGACACCGGTTAAAGGATTGATTATTCCGGATCTGCCCTACGAGCACAGGAACTTTATCTTGCCTTTATTGGAAGATTCAGATATTGCTCTTATTCCTTTAGTGAGTTTGACGACTGGCCTAGAACGTCAGCAGGAGCTGATTAAGGATGCAGAAGGGTTTATTTACGCTGTAGCCATCAACGGTGTGACGGGTAAGAGCGGAAGCTACCGAAATGATTTGGACCAGCACTTGAGCAAGCTTCGTGATATTGCAGAGATTCCAGTGCTGACGGGCTTTGGCGTTTCAACTTTAGAGGATGTTGACCGCTTCAATCAAGTCTCAGATGGAGTCATTGTCGGATCCAAGATTGTCAAAGCTCTTCATGAAAAGGACGCCAGCATAGCATCCTTTATCCAAGAAGCAGCAGCTTATAAGAAATAAGAACCACCACACCAAACATAAGACAGGGTACAAATGCTAGCCTGTCTTTTTGCTTTTTAAAGCAGAAACAGGCGAGGCCAGAGAAGCAAGCAATTTGGATGAGAATGAGAATTTCTGTCAGGCTGAAAATGGCTGAGCAGGAAGCAAGAAAGAGAAAATCTCCAGCTCCGATGCGAAGATTAAAAAAGAAGGCTAGGAGTCCTAGGACCAAAAAGAAAATCATGAGCGGATTGATACCTGCTGTAGCCATCAGCAAGAACTGAAAAATCAGCCAGATTAGAAGAGGGTATTCTTGCTCACGCTGATCGTAGATAGCTAGGGTCAAGCCCATAGTTAGCAGTAAGAGCTGGGCTAGTGAAAGATAGCCTAAGCTCCAGCTTAGAAAAAGTAGACCCAGCACTAACTCAAAAACAGCATACCAGACAGACAGCTGGATCTTGCAGAAACGGCAACGGAAGCCATTCAGCAACTGAGACAGGATTGGGACCAAATCCCGTGCTTTGAGTATCTGCTTACAGTTATCACAGTGACTGCTTGGAGAGATGATGGACTGGTTAGGGAAGCGGTCAATGACTAAGCCGAGAAAAGAGGCTAGAACCGTTCCGACTAGAAAAAAGTATAGATGAATCATACTTATTTATTCGTGATTTTGAGTAGAAAAATCTGAAATTTTACAACTTTTCTAATAAAGTAAAATTTTGAGTTTTAATACTTGACTTTCTTAATTAGAAGCATTATAATTAAAACATAATCAATAAAGATTAGAATGATTACAAATAAAAAGAGAGGTATCATTATGACTCAAGTAAAACATGGCGCTGCAGCAGATGTAGCAACTTTCACTAACCAAAATTCTTTACCAAAAACAAAAGCAGTTCTTAACCAAGTAGTTTCAGATCTTTATACAGCTCGTATCGCTCTTCACCAAGTTCACTGGTATATGCGTGGTGCAGGCTTCATGGTATGGCATCCAAAAATGGACGAATACATGGATACAATTGATGAAACCTTGGATGAAGTCAGCGAACGCTTGATTACTCTGGGTGGCAAGCCTTATTCAACTCTGACAGAGTTTATTCAACACAGCAAAATTGAAGAAAAAGCTGGCGAATTTAGCAAGAATGTTGAAGAAAGCTTGGAGCGCGTGATTGAAATTTTCCGTTATCTGACAGATCTTTATCAAGAAGCTATGGATGTGACGGATGAAGAAGGCGATGATGTAACCAATGATATCTTCGTTGGTGCTAAGGCAGACCTTGAAAAGACGATCTGGATGTTGACAGCTGAGCTTGGTCAAGCACCAGGTTTGTAAAATGATGTTTAAAGAGGCTGTGACAAAAGTCCTAGCCTCTCAATTGTCATTGGATTTTTGAGCAAGACGCAGTGGTTGAGTGGGCTCTACTACGCTGATTTCATCAGCTTTTACAGCCCTACTCAACTGTGCGGAGGTAGGACGACGAAATCGAATTCTAACGAATGACCGATTTCTGTCCCACTCTCTGTTTTTTCTTAAGGATTGTTTAAGCTTCTTACCTTATACTAAGATTATCAAATGAAGACCTCCTAACTTTGTTTGATAGAACTCCTAAACTTTTCTTTTTCATAATAATCTCCCGAAAAGGCAGTCTTCGTGGCTGTCTTTTCTGTTTTGCCATCTTGAAAACTTTGCTAAAATCTGATAAAATATAGCTCATGAAAACACTCTATGATGTGCAGCAATTTCTTAAAAATTTCGGGATCATTATCTATATGGGCAAGCGTCTTTATGATATTGAGATGATGAAAATTGAGCTGGAGCGGATTTACGATGCTGGCCTGATGGATAAGCTTGATTATCTAGAGGCTGAGGCTGTCCTGCGCAGAGAACATCAAGTAGAGTTAAAGTATTTAGAAGATAAAGGGAGAAACTAGAATGGGAATTTGGACTTTATGGGCAATCTTGCTGGGAATGTTGGCTTGGATGGGTTTCAATTATTTCCGTATTCGTCGTGCAGCTAAGGTGGTAGATAATAGTGAGTTTGAAGCTTTGATTCGACAAGGGCAATTGATTGACTTGCGTGATCCATCGGATTTCCATCGCAAGCATATCTTTGGGGCGCGCAATATTCCGTCTCAACAGCTCAAGTCTAGTATCAATGCACTTCGCAAAGACAAACCAGTTCTTCTTTATGAAAATAGCCGTGGGCAACGTGTGACCAATGCGGCAATCTACTTGAAAAAGCAAGGTTTTAATGATATTTATATCCTGTCTTACGGCCTCGATTCTTGGAGTGGTAAGGTTAAGACGAGCTGATTCTTTGTAGAAATATATACAAAGCTAACTACTTATAATTTAATTGGCCTTGTTTTAGATATTATCGGTCTGGTTTTGAGCAATTCTCATTAAAAAGAAACTCAATTAGATTATAAAACAGAAAGAATTCTGAATATCGTCGGTATTGTCATTTCTGTCATCAACTGGATTGCAGGAATTCTTCTGACTATGAATGGATTTATGTAGTAAATAAGAGAAAGGCTTGAATAAGCCTTTTTCTTTTACCAGGTTTGTTCTAAATAGCCTCTGATAATCTCGAGTTTGGAAGGATTCAATGGTCGATAACTGCCTTCTGCTAGATTGGGATCCAGCTGAAAATCACCGAAATGAGTACGTTTGAGATAGGTGACTTTGACACCAACTGCTAGAAACATTTTTTTGACCTGATGGAACTTCCCCTCAGAAATGGTAACTGAGGCGGTGGAGTGCTCGGGGCTGGCCGTATGAATTTGAAGTTGGGCAGGCTTGCAACGAGTGCCATCCAGAAAGATAATGCCTTGCTGAAAAGCAACTATGGCTTCTTGGTCAAGAGGGCCGTTGACTTCGACATAGTAGGTCTTTGCGATATGGTATTGTGGATGGAGGAGCTGAAATCCCAGTGGCCCATTATCTGTAATCAGGAGCAGGCCACGTGTGTCGCGATCCAAACGGCCGATGGCGTAAAGCTGGTCGTTAAAATCTTCTGGGGCAATTAGATCTAGGACAGTCATCTTATCCGAGTCAGAATTGGCAGTGACAGTACCGGCGGGCTTGTTCATCAGAAAATAATGGTGGGCTAGGTGGTTTAAAGGTTTACCAGCTAGGCTAATGGACTGGAGGCCACTATCGACATTTTGACTGAGGGAGCGAGCTGCTTGACCGTCAATTACAATCTGCCTTAGTCGCAGTTTTTGTTTCATCTCTTTTCGGCTAATCTTAGCTAGGGCTAAGAATTTATCAAGGCGCATAAGTTTTCCTTTCAAAGGTTTGGATCAATTCTTTTTATCATACACTTTCGGAAGTAAAATTGCAAAAATAGCTACAGTTTACGATTTACCTATGAAAACATTTACACTTGGTTAGCCCGTGTTTTTTGGAAAAAACTGTGTTATAATTTTTAGTTGGAAATAAATAATAAGATTTAGAGGAAAACATGACAAAATTAAGAGAAGATATCCGTAACATTGCGATTATCGCCCACGTTGACCACGGTAAAACAACCCTCGTTGACGAATTATTGAAACAATCTGAAACTCTTGATGCCCGTACTGAATTGGCAGAACGTGCTATGGACTCAAACGATATCGAAAAAGAGCGTGGAATTACCATCCTTGCTAAAAATACAGCCGTTGCTTACAATGGAACTCGTATCAATATCATGGACACGCCAGGACACGCGGACTTCGGTGGAGAAGTTGAGCGTATCATGAAAATGGTTGACGGTGTTGTTTTGGTCGTAGATGCCTACGAAGGAACTATGCCACAAACTCGTTTCGTATTGAAGAAAGCCTTGGAACAAGACCTTGTCCCAATCGTTGTTGTTAACAAAATCGACAAACCATCTGCTCGCCCAGCAGAAGTAGTGGACGAAGTCTTGGAACTCTTCATCGAGCTTGGTGCAGATGATGACCAGCTTGACTTCCCAGTTGTTTATGCTTCAGCGATCAACGGAACATCTTCTTTGTCAGACAATCCAGCTGATCAAGAAAAAACAATGGCACCAATCTTTGATACCATCATCGACCATATCCCAGCTCCAGTCGATAACTCAGATGAGCCTTTGCAGTTCCAGGTATCACTCTTGGACTACAATGACTTCGTAGGTCGTATCGGTATCGGACGTGTCTTCCGTGGTAGTGTGAAAGTTGGAGACCAAGTTACTCTTTCTAAACTAGACGGCACAACGAAGAACTTCCGTGTTACGAAACTCTTTGGTTTCTTTGGTTTGGAACGTCGTGAAATCCAAGAAGCAAAAGCGGGTGATTTGATTGCCGTTTCAGGTATGGAAGATATCTTTGTTGGTGAAACCATCACACCGACAGACGCCATTGAACCACTTCCAATCCTTCACATTGATGAGCCAACGCTCCAAATGACCTTCTTGGTTAACAACTCACCATTTGCAGGTCGTGAAGGTAAATGGGTAACGTCTCGTAAAGTGGAAGAACGTTTGCAGGCTGAGCTACAAACAGACGTTTCACTTCGTGTTGACCCAACGGACTCACCAGATAAGTGGACCGTTTCAGGACGTGGGGAATTGCACTTGTCAATTCTTATTGAAACCATGCGTCGTGAAGGCTATGAGCTTCAAGTATCTCGTCCAGAAGTTATCGTTAAAGAAATTGACGGTGTGAAGTGCGAGCCATTTGAGCGCGTGCAAATCGATACTCCAGAAGAATACCAAGGATCTGTTATCCAAAGCCTTTCTGAACGTAAGGGTGAAATGTTGGATATGATTTCAACTGGTAATGGTCAAACTCGTTTGGTCTTCCTTGTTCCAGCGCGTGGTTTGATTGGATACTCAACTGAGTTCTTGTCAATGACTCGTGGTTACGGTATCATGAATCATACCTTCGACCAATACTTACCGTTGATTCCAGGGGAAATTGGTGGTCGTCACCGTGGAGCCCTTGTTTCCATCGATGCTGGTAAGGCTACAACATACTCAATCATGTCTATCGAAGAACGTGGTACCATCTTTGTCAACCCAGGTACTGAGGTTTACGAAGGAATGATCATCGGTGAAAACTCTCGTGAAAACGACTTGACTGTTAATATCACTAAGGCAAAACAAATGACCAACGTTCGTTCAGCGACCAAGGACCAAACAGCTGTTATCAAGACACCTCGTATCTTGACCCTTGAAGAGTCACTTGAGTTCTTGAACGACGATGAATACATGGAAGTAACACCTGAGTCTATCCGTTTGCGTAAACAAATCTTGAACAAGCAAGAACGCGAAAAAGCTAATAAAAATAAGAAAAAACAAGCAGCAGAATAAATCATTGAGTTAACTGGTGGTAGAAAGGAGCAGCATGATTTACCTGATTATTGGAATATTAATCCTGCTTTTCTATGTATTTGCCATTCCAACTAGTATTAAGGGAACACTGAATGTCTTGACATTTGTACTTTTGCTGGTTGCCTTGATCATTTTGCTTGCTTTGGCAATTTTTCAAATTTTTAAATTGCCTGGAGAATTATTTGTGAGTATCTTTTTGATTATTATTACAGTGTGGGCCTTGATGGACATCGAGCGTCTAGTACCATCTCAGAAATCAAAAGAACTTTAAACTCATAAACTATAAGGAAGGAATTAGGATTCCAAAGTTCGTGTAGACTTTCGGTAGCCTAATTCCTTTTGTTTATCTAAAGCGAGATCCTTCGATGGTGGCTTTGGCTGAGTAGAAATATAATACAGTTACCGATGTTTTTCATTTAAAGAAGGCCCGATTCTTTTGAATGTTGTTGACCATCAGTGAGTAGGTCAGGTTTGATAAGGCACTGGCAATTAAATGTTTTGGATAGTTATTGCTTGTATAAATAGGTTTTTCAAAGGTTTCAAATAGAATAATATTTCTTCTTATTTATTGAAAGCTGATAACAGTTAAAATAAAAGGCTGATATGACTTTTTTATTTTCGCAAAAAAAGGTAAAATAGAAGGTAGTATGAATGAAGAGGTACATGATGAAGACTATTTCAAAATTTGCCAATAAGAAAGTTTTGGTGTTGGGTTTAGCTAAATCAGGGGAGTCAGCTGCCCGCCTTTTGGATAAACTGGGAGCGATTGTGACGGTCAATGACGGCAAGCCTTTCGAGGAAAATCCGGCTGCCCAATCTTTGCTGGAAGAAGGAATTAAGGTCATAACTGGTGGTCATCCTCTGGAACTGTTGGATGAAGATTTTGAATGGATGGTGAAAAATCCAGGCATTCCTTACAACAATCCTATGGTCATGAGGGCTTTGGAAAAGCAGATTCCCGTTATTACCGAAGTGGAGCTAGCCTATCTGATTTCGGATGCACCGATTATCGGGATTACTGGCTCCAATGGAAAAACGACTACGACAACCATGATTGCGGAAGTGCTAACAGCAGGCGGACAAAATGGCCTCTTGTCAGGAAATATCGGATTTCCAGCTAGTCAAGTTGCCCAAGATGCGGGTGAAACAGACACATTGGTCATGGAACTTTCTTCTTTCCAACTAATGGGAATCGAAGCCTTCCATCCAGAAATAGCGGTCATTACAAATCTGATGCCGACGCATCTGGACTATCACGGCTCTTTTGAGGAATATGTGGCGGCCAAGTGGAATATCCAAAAAAATATGACAGCTTCTGACTATGTCGTGTTGAATTTCAATCAAGACTTGGCGAAAGAATTGGCTAAGAAGACGGCTGCCAAAGTGCTTCCTTTTTCGACTAAAGAAAAGGTCGATGGAGCTTACTTGGACGGCGATGTGCTGACTTTCCGTGGGGAAGCCATTATGAAAGCTTCTGAACTAGGCGTGCCTGGTAGCCATAATGTAGAAAATGCTCTAGCAACCATTGCAGTAGCCAAACTTCGTGGGATTGACAATCAAGTTATTAGAGAAACTCTGGCTCATTTTGGAGGTGTCAAGCATCGTCTCCAGTATGTGGGCGAAATCAATCAAGTCAAATTTTACAATGACAGTAAATCAACTAATATTTTAGCGACACAAAAAGCTTTATCAGGCTTTGACAATAGCAAGGTCATTCTGATTGCTGGTGGTTTGGATCGTGGCAATGAATTTGATGAATTGGTGCCAGATATCAAGGGTCTGAAAAAGATGGTGATTTTAGGAGAATCAGCTGCGCGTGTTAAGCGGGCTGCGGATCAGGCAGAGGTAAGTTATCTGGACGCTTCAGATATCAGAGATGCTACTCGTAAAGCCTTTTCTGTGGCGGAGCCTGGGGATGTTGTCCTTCTCAGTCCAGCCAATGCCAGCTGGGATATGTATAAGAATTTTGAAGTGCGGGGCGATGAATTCCTTGCCGTGTTTAAAGAATTAAAGGAATAAAATGAAAAAAATAGTATTTACAGGCGGAGGGACAGTTGGTCATGTGACCCTCAATCTTTTGCTGATGCCTAAATTTATTGAGGAGGGCTGGGAAGTCCATTATATCGGTGACCGCCATGGGATTGAGTACAAGGAAATTCAGAAATCAGGTCTACCTGTTGTTTTCCATTCGATTGCAACTGGCAAGCTCCGTCGCTATTTTTCTTGGCAGAATCTCTGGGATGTTTTCAAAGTGGCAGGTGGGATTCTCCAGTCGCTGGGCATCATGTTGAGAGTACGTCCAAAAGCCCTATTTTCAAAAGGAGGCTTTGTGTCTGTTCCGCCAGTGATTGCTGCGAAGGTGACGGGCGTTCCAGTCTTTATCCATGAGTCTGACTTGTCGCTTGGTTTGGCCAATAAAATCGGTTATAAATGCGCGACAAAGATGTTCACGACTTTTGAGCAAGCTGAAGGACTGAGCAAGGCTGAACATGTTGGAGCGGTGACCAAGATTGCGGCCCTCCCTCAAACGGAACCAGCTGAGATTGAGAAAATCAAGGCTCATTTCACAGAAGGAAAACCTATCTTGCTCTTTGTTGGTGGCTCAGGAGGAGCGAAAGTCTTCAATGATTTTATTACAAAAAATAAGGATCGCTTGATTGAAAAATATAATATTATCAATCTGACAGGCGATGCCAGCTTGGATGAGCTTTCCCATCGTATCTACCGGGTGTCCTATGTAACAGATCTGTATCAGCCACTGATGGCTATGGCAGATGTCGTCGTGACACGAGGTGGTTCCAATACTATTTTTGAATTACTGGCGATGAAGAAGTTGCAAGTAATTGTACCTTTGGGGCTGGGGGCAAGTCGAGGAGATCAGATTGAAAATGCCAATTACTTCTTGGAAAAAGGCTATGCGCTTAAAATCAATGAAGAAAACTTGAATCGGGTCAATCTCCAAGTAGCAGTGGATGATTTACTAAGAGAAAAGGATGCTTATTATCAACGAATGGAAAAAGCGCCGGAATTAAAATCTGTAGATGATTTTTATGAAATTTTGAAGCAAGATATTAACAAAGGGAAAAAATGAAAAAAAGCAAGGAAGACAAGCAAGAAACGGCTCAACTTTCTCTTTCTGAATGGCAAGTCAGAAACAAAGAGTATCTTGAGAAAAAAGCTCAAGAAAAGGCAAAAAAGCAAGCTGAGTTAGAGAAAAAAAGAGCTGAACTAGAGCAGAAAAAAGAAGAAATGAAGGCGGAACTGGAAAATCAGGAGCCTTCTAACGAAGAGGATACTGTCTCCGAAGAAATTGACACAGACTCTCCTACAAGTGAGGAAGAAGATGCAGTTCAAGATTCTGAAAGTGAATCTGAAGTTGAGGAGCAAGAGGAAGTCCAAAAACAAGAAGAAGAGCAAGAGGAAGAAGTAGAGCAGGTTGAGTTTTCAAAAGTTCCAATTGAGAAAATTCATTGGTATCGAGCTTTGCCAGTTTTAGTGACAAGCTCCCTAGTTTTTTTAGCTTCCCTTTATTTTCTCACACCGCTTGCAACTATGAAGACCATTGAATTTACTGGGAACAAGGTTGTGAGTCAGGAAGAACTAAGAAGCAGTAGCAAAATCGATCAGCGCGATTACACTGTCACTGTTTACAAAAATCGCCATCATTATGAGCAAAATCTGAAAGCTTCCAGCCCCTGGATTGAAAATGTAGAAATGACCTATCAATTCCCACTGACTTTCAAAATCGATGTTCAGGAATATGGCATTTTAGGTTATTTGCAGAAAGATTCTAAGTATTATCCTATTTTAACGAGTGGAGAATACGTAAAAAATGAGGTTGTGGCTGATGCCTTGCCCGAAGAGCGGATGGATGTGACCTTTTCGGATGCAGGCTTGATCAAGGAATTCGTTCAACAACTGAAGAATGTTCCTGATTCGATCAAAAAAAGTATGAGAAGGGTTGATTTAACTCCTAGCAAGGTGACAGAAGATTTAGTGACCATCACCATGTCTGATGAACACCAAATTTTAGTTCCAATTTCTCATATTGCTAAGAAACTTCCCTACTATGAAGGAATTCATCCTCAGTTGGAAGTGCCAAGCGTGATCGATATGGAGGCTGGTATTTTTAGCTATGCGCAAGGCACAGAAAATGAAGTTATCCATGAAGCTAGTAAAGATGCGCAAGATACAGAATCTTCAACTCAACATGCAGAGCAATCTACCGAGCATCCTGCTCAATCTCAGGCAGAAAAGCCAGAGATTTCTGAAAATAACTAATTATTATAGATAAAAAACTGCGCCAATTTCGTATTTTTATGATATAATAAAGTTTGGATAACCCTATTTTCTAGAGTTATTTGTATTAGAATGGAAACGTGGAAGACAGAGAGGACTGATGTAATGGCTAGAGATGGCTTTTTTACTGGATTAGATATAGGAAGTAGCACAATTAAAGTGTTGGTGGCAGAGCACATCAACGGTGAAATGAATGTTATTGGAGTCAGCAATGCAAAGAGTGCTGGCGTTAAAGATGGGATTATTGTCGATATTGAAGCAGCAGCAGCGGCTATTAAGTCAGCAATTTCTCAAGCAGAAGAAAAAGCGGGGATTTCAATTGGACTAGTGAATGTTGGCTTGCCTGCAAATTTACTGCAAATTGAGCCAACTCAAGGAATGATTCCTGTGACTAGTGACTCCAAAGAAATTACCGATGAAGATGTCGAGAGCGTGGTAAGATCTGCCTTGACCAAGAGCATGACTCCTGACCGTGAAGTAATTACCTTCATTCCAGAAGAGTTTGTTGTTGATGGCTTCCAAGGGATCCGTGATCCTCGTGGTATGATGGGGATTCGCCTAGAAATGCGCGGCCTACTCTACACTGGTCCTCGTACAATCCTGCATAATCTTCGTAAAACAGTAGAGCGTGCAGGAGTGAAATTGGAGAATATTATCATTTCTCCTTTAGCGATGACAAAATCCATCTTGAACGAAGGAGAACGGGAGTTTGGCGCGACAGTCATTGATATGGGTGGCGGACAAACTACAGTTGCTTCTGTAAAAAATCAAGAATTACAATTTACCAATATCTATCAAGAAGGCGGCGACTATGTCACAAAAGACATTTCAAAAGTCTTGAAAACTTCTCAGAAATTGGCAGAAAGCTTGAAATTTAACTATGGTGTAGCTTATGTACCATTTGCAGGCACAGAATCTTTCCCAGTTGAAGTCATCGGGGAAGTTAATCCAGTTGAAATAACAGAAGCCTATCTAGCTGAAATCATCTCTGCTCGTATCAAACATGTTTTTGAACAAATCAAGCAAGATTTAGATAGAAGACACGTGTTAGATCTTCCTGGTGGTATCGTCATCGTTGGTGGTGGAGCGATCTTGCCTGGCGTTGTAGAATTAGCTCAGGAAGTATTTGGCGTTCACGCTAAATTATATGTACCAAATCAAATCGGTATCCGTAATCCAGCTTTTGCCCACGTGATTAGTCTTTCAGAGTATGCTGGCAATCTGACCGAAGTGGATCGAATTGCACAAGCTGCTGTTCGTGGAGACGAGCAGTTGCGTCATCAAGCAACTAGCTTTGAACGTCCAAGTCATAGAGTACCTCGCTTTGATCATCAGCCGGTTGAACCGGTTCAACCAGTTCAAGAGGTGGAACCAGAAGTTGCACCGCTTAGAAATGAAGTACCACAAGAGGAACCAAAAGCTAGTCTTACAGATAAGATGCGCAATTTAATTGGGAATATGTTTGAGTAAGGAGAATAAATAGATTATGACATTTTCATTTGATGCGGCTGCAGCACAAGGCGCAGTCATTAAAGTAATTGGTGTCGGCGGTGGCGGCGGAAACGCTATTAACCGTATGATCGATGAAGGTCTTGCTGGCGTAGAATTTATCGCAGCAAATACAGATGTGCAAGCACTTAGCAGTGCAAAAGCAGAAACAGTTATCCAGCTTGGTCCTAAGTTGACTCGTGGTCTGGGTGCAGGAGGTCAACCTGAGGTTGGTCGTAAAGCAGCTGAAGAAAGCGAAGAAGTCTTGACAGAAGCCCTTCAAGGAGCAGACATGGTCTTTATCACTGCTGGTATGGGTGGTGGCTCTGGTACAGGTGCTGCACCAGTTATTGCCCGCATCGCTAAATCAGTAGGCGCCCTAACTGTAGCAGTTGTAACTCGTCCATTTGGATTTGAAGGAAACAAACGTGGTAATTTTGCCGTTGAAGGAATCAACGAACTGCGTGAACATGTAGATACTCTTTTGATCATTTCAAACAACAACCTTTTGGAAATTGTTGACAAGAAAACTCCGCTTCTGGAAGCCTTGAGTGAAGCTGATAACGTATTGCGCCAAGGGGTTCAGGGTATTACTGACTTGATTACTAGTCCTGGCTTGATCAACCTTGACTTTGCAGACGTGAAGACTGTTATGGAAAACAAAGGTAATGCTTTGATGGGTATCGGTATCGGAAGCGGTGAAGAACGTGTTATTGAAGCAGCTCGCAAAGCTATCTACTCTCCACTTCTTGAGACAACTATTGATGGTGCAGAAGACGTGATCGTCAACGTTACTGGTGGCCTAGATATGACCTTGATTGAAGCAGAAGAAGCTTCTGAAATCGTTAATCAAGCAGCTGGTCATGGTGTCAACATCTGGCTCGGTACTTCTATTGATGAATCTATGAAGGATGAAATCCGTGTGACTGTTGTTGCAACAGGTGTTAAAGAGGATAAGGTTGATAAGGTAAGTGGATTGCAAGGCGTTAAACCTGCGAGTCGAGCTGAGCAAGTACGCTCAGCACAATCATCTGCTCATTATGATCGAAACTTCGATATGGCAGAAACAAGAGAAATGCCAGCTCCTTCTCATCGCTCAACTGTAGAAACTTCTAGAGCTTCAGCCTTTGGAGATTGGGATTTACGTCGTGAATCAATCGTTCGTCAAGCAGAACCTGTGCCTTCTAGCCGTGTAGAGCGCTTTACAGATATTAAGGAAGAAGATGACGAACTTGAAACACCGCCATTCTTTAGAAATCGCTAATTAAATGGATTTTCAAGCAAATAAAGATTTAATTTTTCAAAATGTTGCTCAAATAGTTGAAAAAGAAAATCGATTGAAGGACTCCGTAAACATTATTGCGGTTACCAAATATGTTGACTGTGAAACAGCGAAAAAACTCGTGGATACAGGAATCAAACATATTGGAGAAAATCGAGTAGATAAGTTTCTTGAAAAATATCATGCTTTAAAGGAAGAAAACCTTACCTGGCATTTAATTGGTAGTTTGCAGAGAAGAAAAGTGAAAGATGTGATCAACTATGTTGATTATTTCCATGCTTTAGACTCTGTCAAATTGGCTCAAGAAATCAATAAGCGAGCAGATCATGTGATTAATTGTTTCTTGCAAGTCAATATTTCAAAAGAAGAAAGCAAGCACGGTTTTTTAGTTGAAGAACTAGATAGTGTTTTACCAGAGCTTGCAGTCTTAGAAAATATTTGCATTGTTGGCCTGATGACCATGGCTCCACTCGAAGCTGATCATCAAGAGCTGAATCAGATTTTTTCAGAGGCACATCAGCTTCAATTAAACTTACAAAGCAAACAGTTAAAAAACATGCCCTTTTCTGATTTGAGTATGGGAATGAGCCGTGATTATCCAGAAGCGATTGCCAACGGCTCAACCTATGTCAGAATCGGAACAGCATTTTTTAAATAGGAAAGAACTATGTCATTTAAAGATAAATTTGATAAATTTATAGAATACTTTACAGAAGATGGAGAGAAGTCTGACTTACCAGTACAGCCTTCAGATGAATCTGATTCTGTTTTGAAGCCTGCAGAGATCGAGCCAGTTCCGGCTGCATCAGCAAAGGAAAACGCACGTACTCGTTCAGCTTCTTCACAAGTCCAACAAAAGCCTACAACAGAAAATATTACTAGATTGCATGCTCGCCAACAAGAACTGGCTCAGCATCGAGTGAAATCTAGTGAGAAGGTTACGATTGATGTTCGCTATCCTAAAAAATATGAGGAAGCAACAGAGGTTGTTGATTTACTTGTGGCGAATGAGAGTATCTTAATTGATTTTCAATATATGACAGAGGTACAAGCAAGACGTTGCTTGGATTATCTTGATGGGGCACGCTATGTTTTGGCTGGGAACTTGAGAAAAGTTGCTAGTACCATGTACTTGCTCACTCCAATCAATGTTGTCGTCAATGTAGAAGATATTCGCCTTCCAAACGATGTGGATCTGAGTGAATACGATTTTGATATGAAACGCAGCAGATAATTAATGATTTACTTTATTTTAAAATTAGTTTCTAATCTAATTGATCTTTACTCCCTTCTCGTCTTCGTCTATGCACTCTTGTCTTGGTTCCCTGGAGCTTACCAAACAGCCCTAGGAAGGCTTGTCGGTTCTCTGGTTGAACCATTTTTGCGTTTGTTCCGCAGGTTGCCTTTGCAGTTTGGTAGATTAGACTTTACCGTTCTGGTGGCACTTTTTGCCTTGAGAGTGCTTGATACCTTATTTTTACACTTCCTCGCTTCCTTGTTATTGCTATGGTAAACAAGATCTATCAGCATTATTCTCAGGATGATCAAGATTTTCTGGATAAAAGCATGGAATTGCTTCAAAGAGTAGAAAATCAATATAGCTATGAGACGACTGCTTTTTTGAATCCTCATCAGGTCAATATTCTCAAAAATTTGAGTAAGCAATATGATGTGCAAATATTTGCTAGTTCAGATTATTTTCCAAGTGAGTTTGCTAAAGTGTTGATTGCACCTAGCTATTATCAATTAGAACTCGAAGATTTTGGTGTGGTCTTGCTAGAGATTACCTATGCAAGTAAGTTCTACAAGGTAACTCATTCACAAATTATGGGAACTCTTTTGCATCAGCTAGGGATTGAGAGGCGGACGTTTGGCGATATTATCGTCGTGGATGACCGTGCACAAGTATTTGTGGATAGAAGACTAGAAGAATATTTCGTTACGAATGTTTCTAAAATAGCTAAAGTTCCAGTTCGGCTAAGAAGAGTTGATTTCAGAAATCGGTTACAAGACGCACCGGCGACTAAAACAACAGATGTTCTGGTCTCTAGTCTCAGATTGGATAAGCTGGTAGCGACAGTGTTTAAGTTATCACGTAGTCAAGCTGTGGAACTAATCATGGGGAAGCAGGTGAAGCAGAACTACAGAACCATTGATAATCCTAGCCAACAGCTCTCTCTGGGGGATTTGATTAGCGTTAGGAAATATGGAAGATTTAAGATTTTAACAGAAAATGGTTTTTCCAAAAACGGGAAGCATAAACTAACAGTTGAATTATTACCTAGCAAATAAGGAGGAAATATGGCACTAACATCATTAGATATTAGAGATAAAGCTTTTTCGACCAAATTTAGAGGGTATGATATTGATGAAGTTGAGGAATTTCTTGATATCATTGTCAATGATTATGAGGAGCTAATCCGCGAGAATCATGAGAAAGAAGCAAAAATCCGCAATCTTGAAGAGCGCCTAATTTATTTTGATGAAATGAAAGATTCGCTTAGTCAGTCCGTTTTGATTGCGCAAGACACAGCAGAGCGGGTCAAACAAGCAGCGCAGGAACGTTCAGGAAATATTGTGCAGCAAGCAGAGCAAGATGCGCAACGTTTATTAGATAGAGCCAAGTATAAGGCAAATGATATTCTTCGTCAGGCTACAGATAACGCCAAAAGAGTAGCTGTTGAGACAGAAGAATTGAAAAATAAAACGCGTGTCTTCCATCAGCGTCTCAAATCGACAATTGAAAGTCAACTAAGTATTGTTGATTCTCAAGATTGGGAAGACATTCTTCGTCCGACTGCTACCTATCTCCAAACCAGTGATGAAGCCTTTAAAGTAGTGGTTGAAGAAGCGCTTGGTGAAAAAATAGAGCTTGAGGAAGAAGTAGATGTTACTCGTCAATTCTCACCTGAGGAAATAGCTGAATTGCAAGAGCGAATTGAGCAAGCAAATCGAGAATTGGCAGAAACACAGACGCTTCAGACCATAGATGAAGAGTTGATCCAAGCACAACAGAAAGAAATTTTAGAATCAGTAAAACGTTCAGAATCGGATGAAGATTCTAAAGTTCCAGTAGATCTTTTATAATAAGTGCAGAAACACAAATCAGACAGAATATTTTCAGCGAGCAGGTGGTGGTGAGAGACCTGTAATCCCTTTTGTTTGATTTATCATTCTGCTTGATCGTTTCTGAATTGAGTAAGAAACGACGTTTGCCTACGTTACGGGCTAAGAGGGACAGGCTTTTTCCTGTCTAAACAAAGGTGGTACCACGAATTTTCGTCCTTTCGGAGAAGTTTGTGGTTTTTTATTTTGAAAATTATGATGAAACAAGGAGACTAAATGAAACTCAAAGAAACCCTGAATCTTGGGAAAACTGCATTTCCAATGCGTGCTGGACTTCCTACTAAAGAACCAATCTGGCAAAAAGAATGGGAAGAAGCACAACTTTACCAACGCCGTCAAGAATTGAACCAAGGAAAACCACATTTCACCTTGCATGATGGCCCTCCGTATGCAAACGGAAATATCCACGTTGGACACGCGATGAACAAGATTTCTAAAGATATTATTGTTCGTTCAAAATCAATGTCAGGATTTTATGCGCCTTACATCCCAGGTTGGGATACACATGGTCTGCCAATCGAGCAAGTCTTGGCAAAACAAGGCGTGAAACGTAAAGAAATGGACTTGGTTGAGTACTTGAAACTTTGCCGCGAGTACGCTCTTTCTCAAGTAGATAAACAACGAGAAGACTTTAAACGTTTGGGTGTTTCTGGTGACTGGGAAAATCCTTATGTGACCTTGACTCCAGACTATGAAGCGGCTCAAATCCGTGTCTTTGGTGAAATGGCTAAGAAAGGCTATATCTACCGTGGTGCCAAACCAGTTTACTGGTCATGGTCTTCTGAGTCAGCCCTTGCAGAAGCAGAAATTGAATACCATGACTTGCTTTCAACTTCCCTTTATTATGCCAATCCAGTTAAAGATGGCAAAGGCGTTCTAGATACAGATACCTACATCGTCGTATGGACCACTACGCCATTTACCATCACAGCTTCTCGTGGTTTGACGGTTGGAGCGGATATTGACTACGTAGTTATTCAACCTGCTGGCGAAGCTCGTAAGTTTGTAGTTGCTGCAGAATTGTTGAACAGCTTGTCTGAGAAATTTGGCTGGGTTGATGTGCAAGTCTTGGCGACCTACCGTGGTCAAGAATTGAACCACATCGTGACAAAGCACCCATGGGATACAGCAGTAGATGAGTTGGTGATCCTTGGTGACCACGTTACGACAGACTCTGGTACAGGTATCGTCCATACAGCGCCTGGTTTTGGTGAGGATGACTACAATGTTGGTGTTGCCAACGGTCTTGAAGTTGCTGTAACAGTTAACGAACGCGGGATTATGATGGCCAATGCAGGTGCTGAGTTCGAAGGTCAATTCTACGACAAGGTTGTACCAACTGTTATCGAGAAACTTGGTAATCTTCTCCTTGCCCAAGAAGAAATCTCTCACTCATATCCATTTGACTGGCGTACCAAGAAACCAATCATCTGGCGCGCTGTTCCACAATGGTTTGCCTCAGTTTCAAAATTCCGCCAAGAAATCTTGGATGAAATTGAAAAAGTGAAATTCCATTCAGAATGGGGTAAAGTGCGCCTTTACAATATGATTCGTGACCGTGGCGACTGGGTTATCTCTCGTCAACGTGCTTGGGGAGTTCCACTTCCTATCTTCTATGCAGAAGACGGTACAGCTATCATGACTGCTGAGACTATTGAACATGTGGCTCAACTCTTTGAGGAATACGGTTCTATCATCTGGTGGGAACGTGATGCCAAAGACCTCTTGCCAGAAGGATTTAGCCACCCAGGTTCACCAAATGGCGAGTTCAAGAAAGAAACAGACATCATGGACGTATGGTTTGATTCAGGTTCATCATGGAATGGTGTTTTGGTAAATCGTCCAAATCTGACTTATCCAGCTGACCTTTATCTTGAAGGTTCTGACCAATACCGTGGTTGGTTCAACTCATCACTCATCACATCTGTTGCTAACCATGGCGTAGCGCCATACAAGCAAATCTTGTCTCAAGGTTTCACATTAGATGGTAAAGGTGAGAAGATGTCTAAATCTCTTGGAAATACCATTGCTCCAAGTGATGTTGAAAAACAATTTGGTGCGGAAATCTTGCGTCTCTGGGTAACAAGTGTTGACTCAAGCAACGACGTGCGTATCTCTATGGATATCTTGAGCCAAGTTTCTGAAACTTACCGTAAGATTCGCAACACTCTTCGTTTCTTAATTGCTAATACCTCTGACTTTAACCCAGCTCAAGATGCAGTAGCTTACGATGAGCTTCGTTCCGTTGATAAGTACATGACTATTCGCTTTAACCAGCTTGTTAAGACCATTCTTGATGCTTATGCTAACTTTGAATTCTTGACAATCTACAAGGCTTTGGTAAACTTTATCAACGTTGATTTGTCAGCCTTCTACCTTGACTTTGCCAAAGATGTTGTCTACATTGAAGGTGCCAAATCACTCGAACGCCGTCAAATGCAGACTGTATTCTATGACATTCTTGTAAAAATCACTAAACTCTTGACACCAATCCTTCCTCACACTGCGGAAGAAATCTGGTCATATCTTGAGTTTGAAGCTGAAGACTTTGTTCAGTTGTCAGAATTGCCAGAAGCACAGACTTTCCCAAATCAAGAAGAAATCTTGGACACTTGGTCTGCCTTTATGGACTTCCGCAGTCAGGCTCAGAAAGCCTTGGAAGAAGCCCGCAATGAAAAGGTTATTGGGAAATCACTAGAAGCACACCTGACCGTCTATCCAAATGAAGTGGTGAAAACTCTTCTTGGAGCAGTAGACAGCAATGTAGCTCAACTTTTGATCGTGTCAGAATTGACCATCGCAGAGGGAGTAGCTCCAGAAGGTGCAGTTAGCTTTGAGGATGTTGCCTTCACAGTTGAACGCGCTGCAGGTGAAGTTTGTGACCGTTGCCGTCGTATCGATCCAACTACTGCTGAACGCAGTTACCATGCAGTTATCTGTGACCACTGTGCAAGCATCGTAGAAGAAAACTTTGCGGATGCAGTCGCTCAAGGGTTTGAAGAAAAATAATCCAGTCTAATCTGACTAGGTTTGACTGATAGCTAGTAGAAAAAGTTCCGTCTCAACTGAGGCGGGCTTTTTCTACTTGAGAACTAAGGGGCTAAGCTTCCTTGTGAAAACTGAAAAAATAAGTTTAAACTCTTGACAGGCTAGTATAAGTTATTTATGATAGTAATAAAGATTAGAAGGAATGAGGAAAGATAATGACCCATCCAGTTTTTGGAGTTCATGAGGAAAATGTCGAGTATGTGACGCGTTATGGAGTTTACGCAGTAATTCCGGATGGAAAGAAAGAAAATATTATTTTGGTACAGGCACCTAATGGCGCTTGGTTTCTTCCTGGAGGCCAAATGGAAGAAGGAGAGGATCAGCTGGCTACTCTCGAGCGGGAATTGCTGGAAGAGCTTGGTTTTAGTATCCAGGTAGGAGATTACTTTGGTCAAGCGGACGAATATTTTTATTCACGCCATCGGGACACGCATTTCTATAATCCTGCCTATATTTACGAAGCCCTTTCTTATCAAGAAGTGGAGAAGCCACTGGAAGACTTCAATAATCTGGCATGGTTTCCTGTAGATCTTGCCATTGAAAAATTGAAACGTGGCAGCCATAAATGGGGAATTGAGCAGTGGAAGCGCAAATATCAGAATAACTAGCCTGCTATATTTAAAATGATATAAATTACAGGCAATCGTTCACAATTCCTGAAAAACGTGTTATAATAATAGCGACGATTTAAGGTAGGAGGCAAATGAATGAAGCTTATAAATACGACGAATACCCACGCAGAATTAGTAAAAAATCAGTTGGAAAGTACGGATGCAACGCTGGTAGAGGTTTATTCTGCAGGCAATAGTGATGTTATTTTCACAGAGGCCCCTAGCCATTACGAAATTCTCATTTCAAATAAGCATCGTACGATACGAGAGCAAGAAATTGAAAAAATTAGAGAATTCTTTTTGAAACGAAAAATTGACCAAAAGAATATTGACGCCTCTGCCATTCGGACGATCTATGCCAATAGTCTGATTGAGATTTCAATCCCGATTAAGGGCTAATCATCTGCTTAAGATTTTAAACTTTTATAGTATTATCAATTGATCATCTGCTTCCTGATGGAAGTGATATCAAAAATCACTTGAAAGACTCCGCTTTTCAGCTCTTGCTTTCAGGTGATTTTTTTGTGTCTGATAAAGAATGATTTGGATGTCAGTCATGCTAAAAATTCCTTTTCAACAAGATTGATCTGTTAGTGTCGTTCAAACCAAAGAGAAAGATGATCACCAATCTTAATTGCTTCCCTTTCCTAACTGAATAATGTTTTCATTTTTATTCTTTCTTTTATGAAATCACCTTTATTTTATGATAAATTATGGTAAAATAACTTGGAGGAGAGTAAAGATGTTTCATAAAAGTAAGTTAATGTTTTGGACCAGTGAAGTCTTGCTGCTGACGATTATCTTTTTCATCTGGCGCCAGATGGGAGATATGATTACGCCAGTGGTGAGCGTTATCAATACGATTTTAATTCCTTTTGTTATGGGAGGATTTCTCTACTATATTACAAATCCTCTGGTGACACTGCTCGAAAAAAAGTTGAAAATCAATCGAATTTTCGGGATTTTAATCACTCTTTTCCTACTCTTTGGCCTAGTAACAGTCGGAGTAATCTACCTCTTGCCAATTTTGATTAACCAGCTGTCCAGTTTGATTAATTCGACGCAAAATCTCTATTGGGAAATCCAGAGTTTTGTCAATCAATTATCCAAAAATCCCCTCTTTAAGAGTTTAAATATTCAGTCTACTATCCAGCAACTCAATCTGTCCTATGTAGATATTCTGCAAAATATTTTAAATAGTGTTACCAATAGTCTGGGTAGTGTGGTGTCTGCTGTCATCAATACCCTCATGATTCTCATCATGACCCCGATTTTTTTAGTCTACTTCCTGATGGATGGTCACAAGCTCCTACCAATGTTGGAGCGGACAGTTCTCAAGCGCGATAAGCTCAATATATCTAGTCTCTTGACCAATCTCAATGCGACCGTTGCCCGTTATATCAGTGGTATTTCGATAGACGCCTTGCTGATTGGGACCTTAGCTTATATTGGTTACAGTGTTATTGGACTCAAGTATGCCTTAGTCTTTGCTATTTTCTCGGCTTTGGCTAACTTGATCCCTTATGTGGGTCCTAGTATCGGCTTGATTCCCATGCTGATTACCTACTTTTTTACTGACCCTCATAAAATGCTGGCAGCCTTGATCTATATGTTGATTATCCAGCAAATTGATGGAAATATCCTTTATCCTCGTATTGTTGGGAGCGTTATGAAGGTGCACCCTATTACGATTATGGTTCTCTTGCTTCTGTCTAGTAATATCTATGGTATTATGGGCATGATTGTAGCGATTCCGACTTACTCTATCCTCAAGGAAATCGTGAAATTCCTGGCCAACCTTTATGATAATCACAAAGAAGCTCAGCAGCAAAAGAAGAATGAAGAATTTGGTATTATAAAAAAATAGGAGAAAGCTCGCCTTTCTCTTTTTTACTGCATTTTTTATGGTTCATCATTGGATATTTATGCTAAAATAATAGTAATAGCATAAAGGAGGTATCGTTATGGTAACACGTCGTAAATTTTCTCCGCAAGAAATAAGAAAAGATTCTTCTTATTTTTCGCCCTTGAAGACCATTGTAGAGACAGCCTTTTATGAGAATCAGGTGCAGGCAATCAAGACAGTAGAAGAAGCCTATCAACTGGCTTCGGTAGCTGCTGGAACGGTTGTGCTGGACATGCCAGTGATTCATACTAAGGAGCTGGGACTTCCTTCTTATGCCCGCGTTTTATTAACTAATTCGGGGGCGGTTGTCGGCCGAACTGCCAAGGCTAGACGGATTTATGGCAGAGATCGACAGGAAGACGAGCATTTGCTGTTTCTGGTTCGTAGTGCTGTTTACCAAGCACATCAGAGGACCTTTTATAAGGCAGATGCAGTTGTAGGGCTGGATGAGGACTTCATGGTTTGCGCCCACCTGATGGTGCCTCAGGAAGAAATCAATAACCTGTACTCCTGGCTCTTGAATTTCCAGATTTTGGATGAGGAATTTAAGAACCGCCTACGAGCTTCTAAAAAGTATGAGGAAAATGATATCTTTGTCTTTTTTGACCCTAAATGGAAGCATCCAGACTATCCAGAAGGTTTGGTTTATTTTGATACCAATCATAATTGCGCCGTTATTCTGGGCTTAAATTATTTCGGGGAGTTGAAAAAGGCGACCTTGACTTTAGCTTGGGGAACGGCTGCTAGAAATGGCTATGTTGCCTGCCACGGAGGTCTGAAAATCTTCAAGCAGAAGACGGAAAAAGAAGACTATGTTGCATCTTTCTTTGGTCTATCTGGTTCAGGAAAATCCACATTGACGCATGCAAAACATGACCATAAATATGATATCAAGGTTCTCCACGACGATGCCTTCATTATCTCAGTCAAGGATGGCTCCTCTATTGCCCTCGAACCGTCTTATTTTGACAAGACCAATGACTATCCTACAGGCCATAGTGAGCAGGATTTCTTTGTCACCGTGCAGAACTGTGGAGTAACGCTGGATGAAAATGGGCGGAAAAAGCTAGTGACCGAGGACATCCGCAATGGGAATGGTCGGACTGTCAAATCGCGTTTTGCGACTCCAAATCGAGTAGACCGGATTGATGAGCCCATCAACGCTATCTTCTGGATTATGAAGGATGATTCTCTCCCACCTCTGGTTAAGATCAATGATCCGCTGATGGCTTCCACAATGGGCTGCACCCTGATGACCAAGCGTTCCAATGCTGAGAATGTCACTGGCTTGCACGAAGACTTGGTTATTGAGCCTTATGCCAACCCTTTCCGAGTCTATCCATTGGTGGAAGATTATCGGAAATTCCGTCATTTATTTGAGTCAGGGGTCGCTTGCTACATTATCAATACTGGCTTTTATATGGGTAAAGGTATCTCAAAGGAAGTATCTTTAGATATTATTGAGCAGATTGTAGACGGTAAGGCTAAATTTAAGCCTTTTGGTCCTTTGGAAGGTTTTGAATACTTGGATTATAAGGGCTATGCTGTTCCAAGCTTTGATGACAAGTATAGACAGCTCATTCGTGAAAGAATGCAGGTTCGTTTAAACTTTCTATTGGCCTTTAATCAGAAATATCCCAAGACTGCCCTGCCTGTTGGAGCTATTTCTCGGCTAGAAAAAGTCTTGCAGGACTTAGAGGATTAGTCTGCAAAACGCTTTCCCATAAATCCTTGTGCACGAATCCCAAAAATATGTTATAATCAAAATTGATTATAATTTTTAGGAGAAGAATCCATGGAAGACCCTGGCAGTCAGAGTATTTTATTGCAAGCAATACTGCTATTTGTTTTAACCTTACTAAATGCCTTTTTCTCAGCTTCTGAGATGGCGATGGTGTCGCTCAATCGAGCTCGCGTTGAGCAGAAAGCCGAAGAAGGCGATGCCAAATACGTTCGTTTATTAAAAGTTCTTGAAAGTCCCAATAACTTTCTGTCAACGATTCAGGTCGGTATCACCGTCATTAATATCCTGTCGGGGGCAAGCTTTGCGGATAATCTAGGGAAAATCTTTGCTTTTTGGATGGGTGATTCCAAGACGGCACATGCAGTTGCTAGTTTCTTGGCCCTTGCTCTCTTGACTTATATTTCCATTGTTTTGGGGGAGCTTTATCCTAAGAGAATCGCTATGAATCTTAAGGATAGTTTGGCTATTCGGACTGCACCAGTGATTATCTTCCTCGGGAAAATTGTCAGTCCGTTTGTCTGGCTGCTTTCAGCCTCTACCAATCTTCTCAGTCAGATGACGCCGATGAAGTTTGATGATGCGGATGAAAAAATGACCCGAGATGAGATTGAGTACATGCTGACCAATAGTGAGGAGACGCTGGATGCAGATGAAATCGAAATGCTGCAGGGGATTTTCTCGCTTGATGAAATGGTGGCGCGTGAACTCATGGTGCCACGGACAGATGCCTTTATGGTTGATATTCAGGATGATACCAAGGAAATCATTGAAAGTATCCTCAAGCAAAATTTCTCACGAATTCCTGTCTATGATGGCGATAAGGATAATGTGATCGGCTTGATTCATACCAAGCGCTTGCTAAATGAAGCCTTCGCTAATGGATTCGACAATCTCAATCTCCGTAAGATTCTGCAAGAGCCACTCTTTGTCCCTGAAACGATTTTCGTGGATGATTTGCTCAAATCTCTCCGGAATACCCAAAATCAAATGGCGATTCTGCTGGATGAGTATGGTGGTATGGCAGGTCTCGTGACGCTCGAAGACTTGTTGGAAGAAATCGTCGGTGAAATCGAAGATGAAACAGACAAGGTTGCTATCGAGGTTCATGAAATCGGTGAGAATACCTACATTGTTTTAGGAACGATGACCCTCAATGACTTTAATGAATATTTTGAAGTTGAAATCGATAGTGATGATGTGGATACTATTGCTGGTTATTATCTGACTGGTGTTGGAACCATTCCAAATCCAACAGAACGGCTCAGCTATGAAGTGGAAAGCCAGAATAAAAAACTGATTTTGACCAATGACAAGGTTAAAAATGGCCGTGTCACTAAGGTGAAAGTGGAAATATCTGAAATGATTGAAGAAGATGAAGAAGCTGAAAAATAAATTCAGCTTCTTTTGTTTTAAGTTTTCCGCAAGATTTTTATAAGGAATGCTTAAGCTGAAAGTCTTATACTAGTCTCAACAAATAAGAAATGAGGGTAGTCCAATGACATATAAAGTAAAAGTAACCTATCAGAAATCATTCATTCGCTCCAAGTTAAACAAAGCAGCCTAACCAGTACTAGCAATAGAAGCAAGAAATAGATTCTCGTATCAACATTTCATAAATTTTTCATATCATCTCTTAAATATAAAAAACGTATAAAACTAAACAACAAACCAAAGAACAGGAAAACTCCTCTGCTCGCTAGATTTTAGCTGACAGAGGAGATTTTTTATGCTCGCTGAATCATCGACTTCATTCTTTCTGCCGAGTAGCAAAGTCTACAAAGCGAAATTTATCTAGTTTGTGCCGGCTCTCTGTATACTGAAACTGGCGGCCATCAGCTAGATAGACCTGCGATTTAATGGAAACGACATGTTGGTCTCGGCCGATGTCCAGAAGGATCTGGTCTTGGTCACTAACATGATCGATTGTAATTTCTTTTCTGGCATAGGCAATGTTAAGCTTTAAGGTTTCTTCTAAGTAGGCATAGATAGAATGCTCTCCGATTTCTCTGGTCAGATCTGGCACCAAGCTTTTATCTAGATAGTCAATATCCAAGACAGAAGCGATGCTGTCGACCACTCGCTGCCGGACAATGCGCCAAACCAAGCGGTACTCTGGAAAGCCGGTTGTTTTTGAGAGCTTTTTATCTACAGTGATTTTATCAAGGCTGATGACATTGGTCTTGGATTGAAGCTGATGCTGTGCCACTAATTCTTGATAGCTGGTTAAGTTAGAAACAGGGAAATCTAGTTGTTCTTGTTTAACGACTTTGGAGCCCTGCCCCCGCACTTTCTCAATCAGTCCCTCTTCTTGCAAGAGCGCTAAAGCCTTGCGAACCGTATCCCGACTGACTTGGTAGATTTCCATCAGCTGATGTTCACTAGGAAGAAAGTCACCGAGCTGGTATTTTTCGCCTAAAATATCTCTTTCAAGTTGTTTGAATAATTGTTTGTATTTCTTCATAAGTTCCTCACTTGTATTATCTTTGCCATACAACTATCAAAATTTTAGCAGAAATCTTCTATTTTTACAACAAACAAGTTGCATACAGGATTGTTATCGATTACAATTGAGTTTGTAAGCTAGTTAAGAAACTAGCGACATCAAAAATATAAGGAGAGTGCTGGATGATTTCCAGCCACAAGTCAAATGGGAAAATTTGAAAAGGAAGCTAAGGATTTGCTGAAGGCGATTGGCGGCAAAGAGAATGTTACAGCGGTCACTCACTGTGCGACTCGGATGCGTTTCGTACTTGGTGATGAAAAGAAAGCTAATGTTAAGGCCATTGAGGCCATTCCGGTCGTAAAAGGAACCTTTACCAATGCTGGGCAGTTCCAAGTCATCATTGGAAATGATGTACCGATTTTTTATAATGATTTCACAGCTATATCAGGTATCGAGGGTGTTTCCAAATCAGCAGCTAAATCAGCAGCTAAGAGCAATCAAAATCCAATTCAGCGGGTCATGACGACTCTAGCTGAAATCTTCACTCCAATCATTCCGGCCTTGATTGTCGGTGGATTGATCCTCGGATTTCGGAATGTTCTTGAAGGCGTGCATTGGTCTATGTTGGATGGGAAAACCATCACAGAAGTGTCTCAATTTTGGGCTGGGATCAACCATTTCTTGTGGCTTCCAGGTGAAGCGATTTTCCAATTCTTACCAGTAGGAATTACTTGGTCTGTTTCTCGTAAGATGGGGACTAGCCAGATTCTAGGGATTGTATTAGGTATCTGCTTGGTGTCACCGCAGTTGCTCAATGCTTACGCCGTGGCATCCACACCAGCAGCGGAAATTGCTAAGGACTGGGTTTGGGATTTCGGTTTCTTCACTGTTAATCGTATCGGTTACCAAGCGCAGGTTATTCCAGCTTTGCTGGCAGGACTTTCCTTGTCTTATCTAGAAATCTTCTGGCGGAAACATATTCCAGAAGTGGTATCTATGATTTTTGTGCCTTTCTTATCATTGATTCCAGCCTTGATCTTGGCTCACACAGTCTTGGGTCCTATCGGTTGGGTAATTGGTCAGGGACTTTCAACAGTCGTACTTGCAGGTTTGACTGGTCCTGTTAAATGGCTCTTTGGTGCTGTCTTTGGTGCCCTTTATGCTCCGTTTGTTATCACAGGTCTTCACCATATGACCAATGCGATTGATACTCAGTTGGTAGCGGATGCTGGTGGTACTGGTCTTTGGCCAATGATTGCTCTGTCAAATATCGCTCAAGGCTCAGCTGTTTTTGCTTATTACCTTATGAATCGTCATGATGAACGGGAAGCACAAATTTCCTTGCCGGCTACTATTTCGGCTTACCTTGGTGTTACGGAACCAGCCCTTTTCGGGGTCAATGTCAAATATATCTATCCATTTGTTGCGGGAATGATTGGTTCATCTATTGCTGGTCTGCTCTCTGTAACCTTTAATATCACAGTCAATGCTATCGGGATTGGTGGCTTACCGGGTATTCTTTCTATCCAAGCAAAATATATGCTTCCATTTGCAGGAGTGATGCTTGTCGCAATCGTTGTACCAATGGCTTTGACCTTTTTCTTCCGCAAAGCAGGATTTTTCACAAAAACGGAAGACGATACAGAATTACAAGCAGAATTTGCAGCTCAAGAAGAAGCAGAATTCGCCCATCAGGAAACAAAGATTGTCGCACCAGTAGAAATCGTTAGTCCTCTTGCGGGTCAAGTAAAAGAACTCAGTCAGGCAACAGATCCAGTATTTTCATCAGGTGTGATGGGACAAGGTTTAGTGATTGAGCCAAGTGAAGGTGAGTTGGTGTCACCTGTGAATGGTACGGTGACTGTTCTCTTTCCAACCAAACATGCCGTCGGCATCGTATCGGACGAGGGTGTGGAAATGCTTATGCATATCGGTATGGATACGGTCGGTCTAGACGGCAAGGGCTTTGAAGCCCATATTGAGCAAGGCGATCATGTGGCTATTGGACAAAAACTGATTATTTTTGATATGGATATTATCAAGGCTGCAGGTCTCGTGACAGAAACACCTGTCATTATCACCAATCAGGATGCTTTCGTAGCAGATATGAGTGGAGAATATCCTAGCCATGTCAAACGCGGCGATAAGTTGATGACAGCAAAACGCATCTAGGAATAGTTAACTCATGGGATGGCGGCTCTGAGCCCCTCCCTTTTATCAAAAAAGGAGAAAATATGACACTTGATAAAACAAAGGTTATCTACCAAATTTATCCAAAGTCTTTTAAAGACACGACTGGCAATGGTTTGGGAGATTTTCGCGGGATTATTGAAAAACTTCCTTACTTGAAAGAGCTGGGAGTGGACATGATCTGGCTCAATCCTTTCTATCCGAGTCCGCAGCGGGACAATGGGTATGATATTTCTGACTATACTGCGGTAGACCCTATCTTTGGAGATATGGCAGATTTTGAAGAGATGGTCAAGGTTGGTCAGCAGCATGGTATTGACTTCATGCTGGACATGGTTCTCAATCACTGCTCGATTGAACATGAGTGGTTCCAAAAGGCACTGGCTGGGGATTCCTACTATCGGGACTTCTTTATCCTGCGAGATGAGCCGACGGATTGGCTGTCCAAATTTGGCGGCAGTGCCTGGGCGCCATTTGGCGATACGGGCAAATATTATCTGCATCTTTATGACGTCACTCAAGCTGACCTCAATTGGCGCAACACCAATGTTCGTCAAGAGCTCTTTAAAGTGGTGAATTTTTGGCGAGACAAAGGAGTCAAGGGCTTCCGCTTTGATGTCATCAATGTTATCGGAAAAGATGAGGTTCTGGCGGACTGTCCAGAGCAGGATGGCAAGCCAGCCTATACTGATAAGCCAATCGTGCATGACTATCTGCGTATGATGAACGAAGCAACTTTTGGGCAAGACGAATCCGTTATGACGGTTGGTGAAATGAGTGCTACGACGATTGAAAATTGCATCCTTTACACCGCACCAGACCGGCAGGAGCTGTCCATGGCTTTTAATTTCCATCATCTCAAGGTGGACTATGAAGCTGGACAGAAGTGGACGCTTAAGGCCTTTGACTTTGAAGAGTTAAAACGCCTCTTCCATACTTGGGGCAAGGAAATGAGCAATCACGACGGTTGGTCAGCTCTCTTTTGGAACAACCATGATCAGCCGCGAGCTCTCAACCGCTTTGTTGATGTAGAAAATTTCCGCAATGAAGGAGCGACTATGCTTGCAGCCAGTATTCATCTGTCGCGTGGGACGCCTTATATCTACATGGGTGAGGAGATTGGCATGGTGGATCCTGACTACGACTCCATGGAAGATTATGTGGATGTCGAGTCTCTCAATGCTTACCAGAGCTTACTTGCTGAAGGTCAATCGCCAGAAGCAGCCTTCAGGATCATCAAGGCTAAATCTCGTGATAATTCTCGAACGCCTATGCAGTGGGATGATTCAGTCAATGCAGGTTTTACAACAGGAACTCCATGGCTGAAGGCGGGCAAATCCTATCCTCTCATCAATGTGGAAAATGAAATCAAGGGTCCGATCTTTACCTTTTATCAGAAATTGATTGCCCTGCGTAAGGAACTGCCGATCATCGCAGAGGGCAGCTATCAGCCAGCCTATGAGGACAGTCCTCAGGTCTATGCCTTTGAGCGGGAGTGGCAAGGACAAAAACTTTTAGTCTTTAACAACTTCTATGCTGACCCAATTACCGTGGACATCCTACCAGACTATCAAAATGGCCAGGTGCTGATTTCGAATTACGAGGAGCCAGCAGTAGCCGCGACTATGACCTTGAAACCCTATGAAACGTTAGCTATTCTAGTGAAATAATGATTAAAACCAGCTTAAGCTTCTTTTAAGTATGGTGCAGTATACTAAAAGCATCAAATGAAGACCTCTTAACTTTATTTGATAGAAGGAATCCTTTAGTTTAACAGATGAGCAGCTGTTATAGCTATAGTTCCGCACTTTTTTTCATAACAATCTCCGAAAAGGTCGCCCTCTAGGGCGGCTTTTTTTATGGAGAAAGCTGGAAACGGAGAAAAGCAATTTCAAGAAAAACTGAAAAACTCTATCTGTTGTAACACAATGAAAATGAAACTGAAAAACAGTTTATTTTCTAAAAAATAGGCAGAATCTATCTATTTTCACTCGAATCGTGGTATAATGTAGTTATAGTAAAACGTTTTCAGGTACAAGAGGATTATTATGGTTGAAGAAGCGATTGATTATGGGAAAGTAACAGGAATGGTGCACTCTACGGAGAGTTTTGGAGCAGTGGATGGACCAGGTATCCGCTTCATCGTCTTTTTGCAAGGATGTCATATGCGTTGTCAATATTGCCACAATCCAGATACTTGGGAGATGGAGACTAACAAGTCTCAGCTGCGGACTGTGGATGATATCCTACAAGAAGCCCTTCGTTACAAAGGTTTCTGGGGCAATAAAGGTGGCATTACCGTCAGCGGGGGAGAAGCCCTTCTGCAAATCGACTTTTTGATTGCCTTCTTTACCAAGGCCAAAGAGCTGGGGATTCACTGTACGCTGGATACTTGCGCCCTGCCTTTTAGAAATACGCCTCGTTATCTAGAAAAGTTTAATAAACTGATGGCGGTGACGGATTTGGTCTTGCTGGATATCAAGGAAATTAATGAGGCGCAGCATAGAATCGTGACTACCCAGACCAATAAAAACATCTTGGCCTGTGCAAAATATCTCTCAGATATTGGAAAGCCAGTGTGGATTCGTCACGTTCTGGTGCCAGGCTTAACGGACCGTGATGAGGACTTGATTGAGTTAGGTAAGTTTGTCAAAACACTCAAGAACGTTGATAAGTTTGAAATCCTTCCTTACCATACTATGGGAGAATTCAAGTGGCGGGAGCTGGGCATTCCTTATTCACTGGAAGGCGTGAAGCCACCGACTGCTGACCGGGTCAAGAATGCCAAGGAACTGATGCAAACAGAATCCTACACCGAATACATGAATCGGGTGCATAATAACTAAGTGATGCAAGTAGGGGAAATGGACTGGAGAGAAACCAGTCCATTTTTTTCAATAAAACACCGGCTAATTCTTCGGGATAGCCTAATTTTATAAGATTTGATAGCATGGAAGCACACATTTAAGTACGTTGCAGGTAGTGGCTGTCTGATTTTAAAAGAATGGATATATTAGAAGAGCTTATAGCAAGCTTTCTTCTTTTTGCCTGATTAGCTTTCACCTCTATTTTAAGGCTAGAAAAGTTAGGTCTAGCTTTCAAGAAGGTGTTTGAATAAAGGCGGAATTTATGGTATAATAAGGCCTAATAGCGATTTTTTAAGAGAATAGAATAAGCGTAGAAGGAGTAGTGTTTTGGAAAAGAAAAAAGCCATTGTGGTTTCGGGAGATTATGGGTATATTAGACAGATCGAGACGACCATAAAATCTCTTTGCTGTCATCATAAAAATCTAGATATTTATGTTTTTAATCAGGATATTCCTCAAGAATGGTTTTACTATACGCGTCGGAAGGTAGAAGCAGCTGGCAGTCAGTTGAACGATGTGAAATTATTCAATGATCAGATTGATGATCAGGTGAAATCAAAATGGGAAGCTGGAACTTACGCTCACATTAACTACATGGCTTATGGGCGCTATTTTATACCGAATTATGTTGCAGCAGATAAAGTTTTATATTTAGATTGTGATATTGTTGTGACACGAAATCTGGACCATCTTTTTGAGATAGATCTGGAGGATTATTATGTAGCAACGATTCGCGCGACATATGGAGTAGGCTTTGGCTTTAATTCTGGAATGATGCTCATTAATAATAAGCGTTGGCGTGAAGAAAACATGGCTCAGCAATTGGTCGAGTTGACAGATAGAGAATTAGCTAATTTTACTGAAGGTGATCAGTCTATCTTGAATTTGATGTTTGAGGGCAAAAAACTTGATTTGGAAGATACTTACAATTTTCAAATCGGTTTTGACATGGGAGCTGCGCTAGATAAGCATGACTGGATTTTCGAAATTCCACTTTCTCCACTACCTGCTGTTTTGCATTATATTTCTGGTCAAAAACCATGGAACACTGTTTCCAACATGCGTCTGCGTGAAGTATGGTGGTTTTACAATTCTCTCGATTGGTCCACAATTATTGAGACAGATGAATTTGATGTCGAGAAGGCTATTAAACAGAGGGATGAAGGCTTTGCTCTCCACTGTGTAACCTTGACAAACTCAGATAGGTTAGAGGGAATTGAAGATTTGGTGAATGCATTACCAAACTGTCTATTTCATATTGCTGCCTATACACAGATGTCTGATAAGTTACTCAAACTGATGGCTTATGAAAATGTTCGTTTGCACCCTGCAATTTTGCCATATCCTTTGAGAGATTTACTTGCGAGCAGCGACATTTATCTTGATATCAATCACGATCAGAAATTCGATACTGTAATTAGAGAGTTTCAAGAGTCTGGTAAGCCTGTTTATGCCTTTGATAATGTACAAACAGAAGGGGTTTCAGAGCGAGTATTCTCACATGAGAATTATCAGGAAATGGTGGAAAAAATTCGATCAGATTTTAATTAAATGACGAACTGCCCCACATTTTGTAATCAAAATAGAGAAAGCAAGTTGATTCCTTATCTATAATTCTATGGAATGGGCTTGCTTTCTTAAGTCTTTGGCTTAAAAGACAAGTTTATGTATGAAAAGAGGACTCTGGGCAAGTCCAAAATACAAATAAAGGATAATAAATGGAGCACTTTGGTCTTAAGAAAAAGAAGCATCAGAATATTTTTAGAAAGAGAATCTTCTTTACACTGTTCATTATTGCTATTTATATATTAGGAAGACATATCTTGCTTCCAGGCTACAATGGCAGTATGGAAGCTTTTCGGATAAAGGAAGACAATCCCTTGGCCGCTTTGTATTTGCTGGCAGGAATTGATGTTTCTCAGATTTCAGTATTTTCTTTGGGTTTAGGACCTTGGATTACGACGATGATTGTATGGCAAGTCATGAATCTAAAGAAAAGCTGGAATATACAATCTTGGTCCCTTAAAAAAACGGATTTCTTTCAAAAAATCTTAACCTTGTTCTTTGCGATTGTGCAGGGACTGGCCATTATGTACACGGCTTATAGAGGAAATGGTCGCTTTCTACTTCTCGTGGATGATTGGCTCTATAATCTAGCAGTTTTACTTACAGTTGTGACAGGTAGTTTTATCATTATTTGGTTGTCAAGTCTTAATACTCGTAAAGGAGTGGGAGGGTCAACCATTATTATCATTTCAGGGATTTTACTCCAGTTTGCTGACCAATTAATAGTCTTGCTTGGGAAATCCTTGTCTTCTGTCCGAGGAGGAATGATGTTAGTTGTGGCTCTATTAGCCTATCTTCTCTTGACCTTTGTTGCTGTCGTATGTGAGAAAGCCGAGATACGTCTGCCTCTTAATCGGATCATGTTAAGCAGTCGTTACAATGATAAATCTTATTTGCCAATTAAGTTCATTCCTTCTGGTGGAATGCCCATTATGTATGCAACAAGTGTCTTGATGTTATTCCAATTATTACTAGACTGGACGGGGAAAGGACTTTCACTAAAATTTGGGAATTTGTTTGACTTTACAAAGCCCTTGGGTCTCCTTGTTTATCTAGTTGCGATTTACTTGTTGGGTATTTTGTTTGCCTATATCAATTTAGAACCGGAAGAGACTGCCAAGCGCTTGCAGCGTCAGGGAGAATATTTTGACTATATTCAGCCTGGGAAAGAAACCTTAAAAGTGTTAAAACACTATATTTCTTTGCAATCAAATATAGGAGCTATTTATCTCATCTTGTATGTCGGCCTGCCCTATTTTATTAATTTCTTCTTGCCTTTGCCAAGTTTCTTTTTGACCTTGCCAAGCACACTAGTCATTTTGATCAGCATGCTCTTGCCCTTGCGTGAAGAAATACGAATCTTAAGAATCGGGACTTATTATCATAAAGAACTAGAAGTAAAAGGAGAATAGAGGGATATGTTTTACTTTGTACCTTCTTGGTATAAACAAGATCGAAAATGGTATTCTACTGCCCTACCTTTCTATCTGCAACCGAAAAATATGATGTTTGACGATGCCGTAAATTTATTGCGGATGTTTCAACAATCAGGAGAAGCCAATTCTGTCTTGATTTTGAATTATTCACCTCATATTCGGACTTTCTTTTATCAACAAAGACTTTCATCAGATGAAATGTGGAATCTATTTGATAGCATACAAGGTCTGACAGATGTGCCTGCACGAAAAATTTGTTTGGATGATTTGAAATGGCCGCAAGGAGCAGAAATCTTTTATACTCCTTTTATTATAGATGTTCACGTCGATCACCTACCTCATGCTCAGATTAATTTTTCACAAATAGGTAATATTTTTGATATTACCTATTTTGAAAATAATCAGATAGATTATCAGCTTGTTTTTGATGACCGTGGCTTTGTCTCCAGTATTATCTATTTTGAGCATAATCAGCCTTATTATCAGGACTATCTGAATGCACAAGGAATATGGCAATTCAGAGAATTTTTGACAGCTGATAACCAGCAGGTCATTATCAATCCTGAGGCACAGGGCACATTTGCTAAGGATGTCTATCAGAATATTGAAGAGCTTGTTAAAGAAAAGCTAGAGCAGCATTTGGCTTCTGTTTTAACCAAGGATGATTCGATTATTGTTTCAGCAGATGTGCAGCATAATCATTTTTTCCAACAGATTAAGAAGGATCATCTTGTTGTTCTGTCCTTCTTTGGCAATCGTTATCCGATTACGAATACAGAACAGCTCTTGGCTGATTTAAAAGATACCCCATTTTTTGTGGTAGATAGCTTGGATAAAATCGTGAAGATTGCAGAACAAGTGGGGGAAGTAGAAGAAGAGCAACTTCCTGCTTATTATGAAATTCCACCTTATGATACACAGTTGAATCTTGGGCATAGTCAGCGGAAAAAAGAGTTGATCATCTATGTCAATTTCGATACTTTACCAGAACATCATCTTCAATATGTTTTTACTTCCTTGTTTGATATGATGTTGCAACATGAGTGGATTGACTTATTGGTCGGGACGCAGAGTCAGGATTTTGGTCGAGAAGCTTCTATTCGACAGTTTCTTGAGGAATCTTTATCATCAACAAAGTATGCAGAAAAATTGCTCCTTGTTGACAAGGATAAGGCTGCTAAGAGTGGTGATCCACGCTTAGAAGATGATGATAGCCTCAGAGAGCGAATTGATACTGTAGTGATTCATAGTGATACCGATTTGGCGAAGGCTCTGAAGTATGTTCGGGTCATCTTGGATTTGGGAAGCCCGGCAGATATCCGAACTCAAATTGCGGGTATCAGCGGAGGGATTCCTCAAGTGAATTTGTATAATTCTTCCTATGTGAAGCATGGCGAAAATGGTTGGATCATGAATGATATTTCTAACCTGATAGAGGCACTCTTGTATTACCTCACAGATTTGGAACACTGGAATCAGTCTTTGGTGCATTCGGTTAAGAGGATTGAGCTGTATACAAGGGGAGAAATTGTCGAAATGTGGAAAAATACGATAAAGGAATTAAAGCTAAATGAACAGAATTAGTGTCCTACAGATTGCCAATGAGAATTGGCAGCACCAATATGAGATTCCTAGTAATATCGCATGGACATTTGTTAAACCAGAAGATATCATGTCTCTCTTGCCAGAAGATATCGGTATTTTAAAAAAGGATGGGAAGAAACCGAAGGCTGCTAAGCCCTATGATGTTGTATTGGTCGATACTGTTGAGCATTTTGAGTACATTACAGTATTGGACAGCTTAATTCAGGTTTATCGCTTGTTTTATCATGAGCGCTGTCAAATCACTACAAAAACTTTGGAAAGATTCCTTTTACGCAAAAGGGCCGTTCAGTCTACTTTTGAAGATCCAGCTCAGATGCTGTATCTATTTTCACGGGGCTTTTCTTCCAAGCAAAGTGGTACCAAGCTCAGTGTTAATCACCTAGCTGTCAATCCCTCCTTCTCAGGTCAGATTAACTATGAAGGAACTAACTATCTCCGTCTGTGTGGCCAATATGGTGAGGATTACCAAACTGTAGCAACCTATCAGTACAATATCTTTCTGAGTGCAGACGCCCCTTTGGATTTATGGCCAGAGTTCAGAAATTCTGAAGATTGCGCAATTCGTTATGTCATCAAGGGTTATCCAGTTGGCAATTCTCCTATGCAAGAATGGATTTATGATGAAGAATCTTTTGATAAGCCTCTCGTTTTGGATACCAGCGATTCTTATTACCTAAGCGTCAGTGTTCAAGTGAAGGGGCAAGGAATTGTGAAAATTGGACCATTCCACCATCGCCAGTCTCATTTGGGTTATGGCGACTTGTTGATTGGTGGAAATCGTGTCGTGGATAAAAATCGGGAGGAATTGATTTACTACTTCCATCCTGGTGATTTGAAGCCACCTCTCAATATTTATTTTTCTGGTTATCGTCCAGCTGAAGGATTTGAGGGATACTGGATGATGAACAATTTGGGAGCGCCTTTCTTATTGATTGGAGATCCGCGTTCTGAGGGTGGTGCTTTCTATCTCGGCTCAGAAGAGCTAGAGCAAAAGCTTGTTCAGGTCATTCATCACTGTTTAGATGAATTAGGCTTTACAAGGGATCAGTTGACCTTATCTGGACTATCAATGGGGACCTTTGGAGCTCTGTATTATGCTTCCAAGTTAGAGCCTCATGCAGTGATTGTCGGTAAGCCCTTAGTAAATTTAGGCGATATTGCAGAGAATGAATCCACGATTCGTCCTGGAGGTTTTCCTACTTCTTTAGATTTGGTGCTTCGTACAACAGGAGAATTATCAGAGGAAGGAATAGCTCAACTTAATGAGCACTTCTGGTCAGCATTCAAAGAAGCTGATTTTTCAAGGACGAAATTTATTGTGTCTTATATGTATCATGATGACTACGATGGTACGGCCTACCCTGATATGCTAGAAGAGCTAGGAAAGCGAGCTTATCGCGTTAATATCATTAGTAAAGGATTGACAGGACGACACAATGATGATACGCAAGGAATTGTCGAATGGTTCTTTAATCAATATAAAACTTTATTAGTGAATAGTTTTGAAAGGAAGTTTGATTCGTGAGATACAAGGAAGAAATCTATTTTGCTTATTGGGATATGCAAAGTGTATCACAGTATCTATATGGATCGTCTGTGAAGCTGCTAGCAGATGGGCATGTTTTATATGAGAATCAGTTCATGCCGTCTGGTACAGTCATTCATGAATGGCATTCGCAAGCAAATTATCAGGCTTTACGAAATACAAGCCAGCTTCCTGAATTGAAGCGAGGAGAAAACTATATCTTTGGCAGCCATCTGGAGACTCTTCCTGAAAATTCGACCTACTTGAAGATTGAATTTATGAATGCGCGTGATGAGGAGATTTTTAATCAAATCATTAAGCAGGGTGAGACCATGAGCGTTCGTGTTCCTAATAATACCCATCATTATAAAATTCAATTAGTGAGTTCAGGTTGCCATCGTTTCTTGTTTGAAAGCATCTATATTGCTGAAGAAGGTGTGGCAGATTATACTGTCGATCGCTATTGGATTTCGAAATTGTTGCATAAGGACGTCAATCAAGAGACGATTTACGTTTGCTTTACGGAGCCTGATTTTAATCGGACGGGTTACATTCCAGAAATTGTTCGGGAGCATTTTCCAAATTTGTTGGTAGTCAATTCTTCCTATAAAGACGCTCTTTTGTATATGGAAAAAGAGTTCTTCGAAATCTTACTTGGAACAATTGAAAAGCTGTCTCGAGAATATTCTTTTGAAAAGGTCGCTTTTGCTGGCTATGGGCCGATTTCAAATATCGCAGCCTTGCTTTACTCACAGCAATTTGAAAATGCCTATGCTTTAGTGACTGATGATTTCATGCCAGAATTGGATTATCAGCATGTTCTTGTTCGCTATCAAAATAGGGTAAATTATCCTTTATTTAGAGATTTGCTACTGGAACGCTTCAACTCAGCTAGAGTAAAAGAATATGCCCATCTGAAAAATAGGCCACGGGTACTAACCCAAATTGATTATTTGTTGGATCAGTCCTTTTTGCTTCAAAAAATAGACTTGGAGAAAACGGAAGAGTGGATGAGAAAGAATGAAGTCTAAAAAATTACATTTAGCTAATTCCTTTAAACTAAGGCGGTATAAAAAGATCTTAGAAAAGATTAATCAGCTTTCTGACGATTATGCAGCCATGTCAGATGAAGAATTGCAGTCTAAAACTCAATGGTTTAAAGGCCGTCTTTCTAAGGGAGAAAGGCTGCAGGAAATTTTACCAGAAGCCTATGCCACTATTCGTGAAGCGGCTAAGCGCGTCTTGGGGCTTTATCCTTACGATGTACAAATCTTAGGTGCCTTAGTCATGCAAGACAATCAGATTGCCGAGATGAGGACAGGAGAGGGCAAAACGCTGACAGCGGTTCTTCCCTTGTATTTAAATGCTTTGACTGGAAACAGCACCGTCTTAGTTACGGCCAATGAGTATTTGGCGATACGCGATGCTAAACAAATGGCTCCTGTTTTTCATTACTTAGGGATGACAGTTGGGATTGGTGTTTCAGAAAATCCAGCTAAAAAATTGAAGGTTGCGCAAAAGCAGCGGATTTATCAAAGTGATATCGTGTATACAACACATAGTGCGCTGGGATTTGATTACCTTGAAGAAAATTTAGCGACCTCTCAAGCAAAGAAATTTTTGCCTAAGTTCTATTTCTGTTTGGTTGACGAGGTTGATGCAGCTCTCTTGGATAGTGCACAGATGCCTCTGATTATATCAGGCTCTCCGCGGGTTCAGTCCAATCTATTTATTACCTGTGATGAGTTTGTTAAGACCTTGAAAGAAGGGGAAGACTTCAAGCTGGATTCGACTCGGACTTCAGTCTGGTTGACGAGAAAAGGTGTCAAAGAAGCAGAAATTTACTTCCGTGTGCAAAATGCCTACGATCCAAATAACTACCAACTGATCCGTCAAATCAATTTGGCCTTAAGGGCCAATCATTTATTTGAAAAAGATCGTCAGTATACTGTAGAAAATGGCGAAGTCAAGTTGATGGATGAGGCAACAGGGCGAGTTTTAGAAGGGAATAAACTTCAATCTGGTTTGCACCAAGCCTTGGAAGCGAGAGAACGCGTGAAGATTTCCTTAGAAACACGTTCCATGGCCTCTATTACCTATCAAAATCTGTTCAAGATGTTCCCTAAATTGGCGGGGATGACGGGTACAGGGAAGGTCTGTGAAGATGAATTTCGTGAAGTGTATGACTTGGGAGTGGTCGTTGTACCAACTAGAAAACCCAATCAACGGATTGATTATCCAGATGAGATCTATCTAACTATCCCTCAAAAACTTTATGCTTCTTTGGATTATATTAAAAAACTACACAAAAAGGGGCAGCCAGTTTTGATTGCGACAGGATCGGTAAGAATGTCAGAAATTTACTCCATGCTCCTGTTGCAGGAAGGGATTGCTCATAATGTGCTAAATGCCTACAATGCAGCAAAAGAAGCAGAGATGATTGCACAGGCTGGTCGGCGTTCTGCGGTAACCGTCGCAACCTCTATGGCTGGTCGGGGAACGGATATTATCTTAGAAGAAGGCGTTGCTAAATTAGGCGGACTGGCGGTTATCGGAACAGAGAGAATGTCCAGTGAACGAGTGGACTTGCAGCTTCGTGGTCGTGCAGGCCGTCAAGGCGCACCTGGACTAAGTAAATTCTTTGTTTCACTTGAAGATGATATTATTACAAAGACTGGCAGTAAGTGGATCAATGATTTTTATCAAAAAGAAGTCGCCAAGCCAGAGGAAAAACAGAAGGTTCATCTAAAATCGGTTCGTATTAAATATGAGGTGACAGAAGCTCAGAGAAACAGCGATAATGCGGCAGCTGCTTCAAGACGATCAACGGAGCAGTATGACGAAAGTATCCGAATTCAACGGCAAATCATTTATAACAAGCGCAATGACATTATTGCTCATCCTGACTTTAAACTAGAATATTTTTTATCTGTTTTATCAGATGCTATGGACGCCTATATAAATAAGCATCCATTTAGAGAGCAGGCTGATTTGTATCGATTTGTTTTGGATAACATTAGCTACTATTGTCAAGGCATTCCGAGAGATTTAGATGTGACAAACATTCGTCAAGTTAAGAAGTTTCTATCTAAACTTTTCATTGAAGAATATCAGCGAAAACGCGATAGAATTGAGGATTCAGAACTATTTGGGCAGCTTCAACGCATTGCAGTGTTAAGAGCAGTGGATGATTGCTGGGTGGAGCAAGTTGACTATCTCCAACAATTTCAAACTTTAGTGGTTAGTCAAGGTTATGCACAAAAGAATCCTGTATATGAGTTTCATAAAGAGGCTTTTGAGTCATATAAGAGAATGAATGCAGACATGAATCTTAAAATTATAAAAAATATGGCGCTTAGTTATGTCAATGTTCAGCCTACAGGGAAATTAGAGGTTTTCTTTGGCTAAAGTTTTGACAGATTGTGCTATAGACTTTATAATAAGGATATAACTGCATTCGGGAGAAAATGTATATTTATGGGTAAGAATAATAAAGCAAAATCAAAGGGGTTTAAGCGCGTTATATCGAAGTTTAAACGATTGGTGACGGAGGATGATAATTATTATGATCCGGATGCAGCCATCTTAAAACCGATTAGCCGAAAACCCCAAGAGCAGAATCAGGTTGTGTTAGGTATTAATGAAGAATTAAAACCACAGGCAGAACCAATTTCTATTATGAAAGACTTTGAGGATTTTCAAGCCAACAATAGTTTGGTAGTAGATGATCTGATAAAAAATGTCAGTCAAAGTTTATCAATGAGCGTTTCGACCTCAATGAGTTTGTCTGCTGAACATTTCGATAGTGACTCTGTTTCAACAAGCGAGAGTCCTCTTCAAGATTCGCTGTGGGAGAATGATTCATTAGAGACTTATTCTTTAGACTCTTCTTCTCACAGTATCGATCAGTCAGATTCAGAATCTGAGCTGGCTCTTGAGGATAAATCTCTATCCGCTTCTATCAGCACGAGTGAGAGTCTTTCTGAGTCTGAATACTGGAGTATTTTCGAATCTGAGTCCCTCAGCATATCAGAATCAGATTCACTCTATGAGAGTGAGTGGTTATCCGCTTCCATAAGCGCCAGCGAGAGTCTTTCCGAGTCTGAATACTGGAGTATCTTCGAATTTGAGTCTCTCAGCATATCAGAGTCAGATTCGCTTTATGAGAGTGAATGGTTATCCGCTTCTATCAGTGCAAGCGATAGTCTTTCTGAGTCTGAATACTGGAGTATCTTCGAAACTGAATCTCTCAGCATTTCCGAGTCGGCTTCGCTTTATGAGAGTGAATGGCTATCCGCTTCTATAAGCGCCAGTGAGAGCCTTTCTGAGTCTGAGTACTGGAGTATCTTTGAATCTGAATCTCTCAGCATATCAGAGTCAGATTCGCTTTATGAGAGTGAGTGGTTATCCGCTTCTATCAGTGCAAGCGAGAGTCTTTCCGAGTCAGCTTCTATCCTTCTTAGCGAATTCGTTTCAACTTCGGTAGCGGATAGTCAGTCAGTTTCTCTGTCAGAATCCATTAGTGCTAGTCTGAGCCTTTCAGAATCTGAGTCTCTAAGTGCCTTAGAAGAGACTTCTATGAGTCTTTCAGATTCAGTTTATGAGGAGGAAGCTGATTCATCTTCAGTAAACGAGAATAAGCCGGATACTTTCTTGATTTCTCTTAGCACTAGCCTGAGCCTCTCTACTTCTGAATGGCTAGCTCAGTCTGAGTTCACTTCACTTAGCCTTTCGGCATCTGAATCTTTGAGCATCAGTCAGTCTCTCTCTTTGAGTGAAGCTTTTTCTCAACTTCTTTTCGAATCCGAATCAGCCAAGGAGAGTCAGCAGCTATCAGAATCACTTAGCTATAGCCAGTCCCTTTCTCTGTCAGAATCTTTGAGTGAATGGACAGTAACCTCTCTTAGCCTCAGCGAGTCAGTCTCTTTGAGCGATTCAATCTCCCTGAGTGAGTCCATTGCCGAGTATACTTGGTTAAGTTCTTCATTGTCGGTTAGTGCCTCTGTTGCTCAATCTGAATTGGAAAGCCAATTGACATCAATTTCCGAGTCTATTAGTATTTCAGAATCTCTCAGTCAGAGTGTGAGCGTCTTCACTTCTTTAAGCTTGAGTGAGTCAGTTTCATTGAGTGAATCCGAAAGCCTCAGTGCGTCAATCTCCTTCAGTTTGAGTGAGTCCGCTTCTTTGAGTGAATCTGAAAGCCTTAGTCAGAGTTTCAGCCTTTCAGAATCCTTGAGCCAAAGTATCAGCGCTTCACACTCTTTGAGCCTCAGTGAGTCAATTTCAGTCAGTCAATCTGAACAAGAAAGTCAGAGCCTTAGTGTGTCAGAATCCTTGAGTCAGAGTGCAAGCATTTCGACTTCATTTAGTTTGAGCGAATCACTTTCCGAGTATACTTGGCTCAGTTCGTCACTCTCAGTTAGTGCCTCTGTTGCCCAATCTGAATTGGAAAGCAAGTTAACATCGATTTCCGACTCTATTAGTCAGAGTGCTTCAATCTCTCTGAGTGTTTCAGAATCTCTCAGTCAGAGTGCAAGCCTTTCAACTGCCTTTAGTTTAAGTGAATCAGCTTCCTTGAGTGAGTCTGAAAGCCTTCGTCAGAGCCTCAGTGTTTCAGAATCCTTGAGTCAAAGCCTGAGTGTTTCAAGCTCCTTGAGTTTGAGTGAGTCCGAAAGCCTTAGCCAGAGTCTCAGTATCTCTGAATCATTAAGTGAAAGTGCGAGCCTTTCAACTTCTTTAAGTTTGAGTCAATCAATTTCAGAGTATAATTGGCTCAGTTCTTCACTCTCAGTTAGTGCTTCTGTTGCCCAATCTGCATATGAGAGCAAGTTGATTTCAGTTTCAGAGTCGGTTAGTCAGAGTACATCAGTCTCTATTAGTCTTTCAGAATCTCTTAGTCATAGTGTCAGCATCTCAACTTCCTTTAGTTTGAGTGAGTCGATTTCCCTGAGTGAATCAGAGCAAATCAGTCAAAGTATTGTGAGAGTTTCCTTATCTGAGTTTTATAGCATTTCAGTCTCAGAGTTGCTTTCTTACAGACAGAGTGTTTCAGAGTCTAAGTCAGTATCACATAGTTTACAAGTCTCAGAATCTCTTTCACTTAGCTTGTCTCGAACAGAGTCAATGCGTCTTGCCTATCAACAAGAATCGCTTGATAGTATGAACCTTGCATCTCAGGAACTTTCAGAGGCAGTTGCACTATCTCAAGAAATCCTGTCTGTTCAAGTGTCTACAACTCCAAACTTGAGCGTGACAGATCAAGATGCATATCAGATGGTAAGACCAGGTTTACAGCCAATTTCTCCTGACTTAAAAAATGTCGCTAGTACATTATCTGGATTGGCTTCTATCGCTCAGAATAAGAAAGACCAGCGATAATTTTAAAGATACTAGAGGATACAATAGTATCCATATATATTCACAAAATCAAAAGGAGTCATTATGATTAGAAATACGATGCCCAACAGCAATAAAGGTTTGGGAACGACGGATGTATTACCAATTAGTGAACCACGTATAGGAGTACTGACAGGGGAAATCAACTACAAAAAGGTACCAATAGGCGCCTATGATCTTCTGGGGCAATTTACTTTAGCGAGTCAACCGGATTATGTTAGTGATTTGAATATGATTCAATCAATGGGCTTCAATGTTTATAGAATTTCTATTTCTTGGGCGCGCATTTTCCCAACTGGAGAAGAAGCGCAGCCAAGTGAAGAAGGTTTGAAATATTATGAAGCTATCATTGATCAAGTGTTGCAAAAGGACATTGAACCGATTGTAACTTTAAGTCATTTCGATCTTCCTCTTCATCTGTATGAAAAATACGGTGCGTGGAAGAGCCGCAAGATGATTGAACTTTATGAGCATTATACAGAAGCTGTTTTCAGACATTTTAAAGACAAGGTAAGATATTGGATTACCTTTAATGAATTTAATATTTTACATCATTTACCATATCTTGGTGGCGGTCTGTCTTTTGAAGATGGAGAAAATCGGAACCAACGAATCTGGCAGGCGGCTCACTATCAATTGGTCGCTTCGGCACGTGCTGTTAAGCTTGGAAAATCAATCAATCCAGAATTTCAATTTGGTGGCATGTTGGTAGTCAGTCGTAACTATAGTCAAAATCTAGATAGTGCGATTGATGCGATGGAAGCAGAAGTTAAGAACCGTGAAAACTATGTCTTTACAGATGTACAAGTTCGTGGTTCTTATCCAAACCATTTCTTGCGCCGTTTAGAACGTGAGCAGATTGCTTTGGATATTGAAAATGATGACTTCTTTGACTTACGAGTCGGAAAGGTTGATTTTGTGAGCTTTAGTTACCATGCATCTAGTAATTCTCAAGAAGTCTTTATCAATAAATATGGCTATAATAACACCAATAAGAATCCAATTGATCCTGTAGGTCTTCGCCTAGCTATGAATAATCTTTATGACCGCTATCAAAAGCCACTATTTATTGTGGAAGATGATCTAGTATTAGATGAGTCAGACAGCCGATCAATAGAAGAGCTAAAAACGAATATTCAAGAGATCGTTAAAACAGTAGAATATGATGGCGTTGAGCTTCTTGGCTATACACCTCTCAGCTGGGTAGATCTCAATTTCTAAAGTAGATGCGTTTACATCTAGTTACCTTTTAAGAAAATACCTGAATGGATTATATGTCATCTATTCAGGTATTTTTGTTTATAAAAGAATAAGGTTACAAAACTAAGAGAACCATGGAACTAGCAGGTGGATAGAATTATATTTGCTCCTGTAGTATCCGGATTTTTTTGCTCGGAGACTTATAAAACAATGGTAATAAGCGTCATTTTATGCTACAATTGATAAGATAGTATATAATTAGAATAAATGAAGAATAGAGGGAGCGGAATGAGACTTAAAAAGACCCTATTTGGTAACTATCGTGCCAAGGAAGTTGAAGAATACATTGAATCGTTAGAAGAAGGATTTGATAGTGAAATTCGTAAAAAGAATGAGAAAATTGAATCTTTACGTAAAAAAATTGATGCTTTAAAGAACCAAGAAAGAGAAATCGGTGAAGCCGTTGTTTATGCTAAATCGCTGATTATTGAAGCACATGAAAAGGCAGAAAAAGAGGCTCAAGAGGTTCTCGAGAAAGCTCAGAAAGACTTCTTACAAGTAAGATCGTCTATCCTTGAAGAGATCGATGAATTGACGAAAAAACGTCTTGAAACAGAACAACTTTATAAGGCGCAAAAGGAAAAGATCAAAGAGCTTCTTAGTCAAATTGGTCAGATTCTAGACGAAGAAACTTTAGAGGGTCAAATTGACATCGCAAGTCTAATCGAGGAAGCTTCGGAAGACGACGAATTTGCAAGCATATTTGATACTCCTTTAGAGGAAGATGAAGCTACGCATTTGTTTGATACGCCTTTGGAAGAAGCCGAGGCTTCAAATGAGCAAGTTGAAGCTGAAAGTTTATTTGATGAAGCTTCTCTTGAAGCGCATGAAGAAGAAGTAAATGAATCAGATGTTTTTGGTGAGGAAGAAGTCCCAGTAGAAATCTCTGCTCCACAAAAAGAAGTTGTTAATATCGAGCAAACATTTGCTAAGACAGGTACAGATAGCTCTGTTCCCGTTACTTACTTCACTTCTCCTGTCAAGAAGTCTAAAGACGAAGACAAAGAAAAAGACAAAAAGAAGAAAGGAAAAATCATCAAACGCCTTTCAAGAATTAAAAAAGATAATCTTTTGTAAGAGGAACATGGTTTATGACAATTTATAACATCAACCTAGGAATTGGTTGGGCAAGTAGCGGGGTTGAGTACGCACAAATTTATCGTGCAAAATTACTTCGCAGTGTGGGCTTAGAGGCAAAATTCATCTTTATGGATTTTATTTCAGCCGATAATATTGAACATTTGACGAAGAATATCGGCTTTGAAGACTTTGAGGTCATTTGGCTCTATCAGTATTTTACAGATGTTAAGATTGCTCCAACGACCTACACTCTAGCACATGTTTTAGCTAGTTTTAATAGAGAACCTCTAGAAATCGTCCGTAATCCTGAGAATAAAACCTTTCGGATTATATTTGGAGATAATGATTTCGTAACGTGCTATGCTTGCGATATGGATAATGAACTGATTGAGCGGGCAGAGATTGTTTCGCGTGGCTGTCTCATTCAGAAAGAATATTATACGTATACCAAAAACTTTATTGAATACTATAGTCCTGTAGATGGTCGGGCTCGTCTCTACCAACGGACTTGGCTCAATGAAGATGGTAGTGTGGCTTACGAAGAGATTATCGATGAAGTAGACGGTAAGCCGGAAACGCAAGTTTATCGTTTTCCAGATCAGGTTTTCTACTCCAAGCAGGAGTTTGTTGCTCATTTCATGAGAAGCTTGAAGTTGACAGACAAGGATTTACTGATTCTAGACCGAGAGACAGATATTGGCCAGCCAATCTTCGCCAATAAGGGGGCTGCCAAACTAGCTGTCATCGTTCACGCAGACCACTTTAGTGAAAATCCCGCAGAACAAGATTATATCCTGTGGAATAATTACTACGAGTATCAATTTGAATACGCAGAAGAAGTGGACTACATCATCAACTCGACGGATGCTCAAACAGAGCTGCTGAAAGAGCAGTTTGCTCAATATACGAACATCAAACCAAAGGAAATCTTGACTATTCCGGTAGGAAGTCTGGATCAATTGCGTCATCCAGAAGGCGAGCGCAAGCCGTTTGGTTTGATGACAGCTTCTCGTTTGGCCAGTGAAAAGCATATCGATTGGCTAATTCACTCTGTAGTGAAGGCGCATGAGCAATTACCGGAAATCACCTTTGATATCTATGGCACCGGTGGTGAGGAAGCTATGTTGCGGAAGCTGATTGCGGATCTGCAAGCAGAAGAGTATATTCGACTGATGGGACATCATCATATGGCGGATATTTACAAAAATTATTCCGCTTATCTAGCAGCATCAACAAGTGAAGGCTTTGGTCTGACTCTGTTGGAAGCAGTAGGTTCTGGCCTGCCCATCATTGGCTTTGATGTTCGTTATGGCAATCCGACCTTTATCCGTGATGGAGAAAATGGCTACCTGATTCCTAAGGCTCGTCCAGATGATCTAGATGCCATGACGACAGAGTATGCGGAAAAGATTGTTCAGCTATTAACTCAACACTCTCAAGAAGATTTGTCCCGTGTATCCTATGAGGTAGCTGAACCTTACCTTGATGAGCATATTGCCCAGCGCTGGTCTGATCTAGTTCGATCGGCTCAGACCAACTAAGTAGGATTCAGAAAGAAAGGCATAACCACTATGATTTGTTTGTTTGACCGCTATGATCAAGCAAGTTTTGATTTGTTACGTTCATTAAAAGCAACAGGACTTGATTGTCCTGTTGTTGTTGTACAAGACGATGGCTATCTTTCACCAGATGTCGAGTCTCCTTACAGTTATTTTACAGGAGATTTGGATACACCAGAAGGCCGGCCGATTTATTTTAATCTTGTCCGCAAACCGCACCTATGGGAGATTCGCTCCAGCAATGTGAATGGCGAAAT
>NZ_RJPT01000002.1 GCF_003943515.1 Streptococcus cristatus
CCTTCTTGTTCCCAGTCACTATTCTCCCATAAATGTACATAATAATCCCGTGCACAGCGGCGGACGATCCACTGCACTTTCTCATAGCGTTCCTTGAAGTTCATGTTATCTCCTTTTCCTTTGATAATATGATTCTACAAGAAAATATTCTTCTTTAGTGTCCCTGTCCCTATCCTGTCTATTTTTTGCCCCAACTGGTTCCTAACGCAAATAATTCCGACATCTCAGGGACATTTTATGACATGTTAGAACGCAAAAACAACTGCTTCAAAAAGCAGTTGTTTTCTGGATATTATTCTTCGTCTTCAACATCCTGATCATCGTCGGAATATTCGTCGTCTTCTTCATTTAACTCAACTTCTTCGCCGAGGTCATCTGGAGCTATTTCATTGATTTCAGCATCGTAGGCTTCAACCTCACTCTTTTCATCATCTGGATTATCTTCGTCATATGAAAGAGCTGGATCCTCTTCATAAGAGTCCTCATCTTCAGGATCATCATCGCTGTAATCAATTGCATCTTCGTCTCCATCCATAAAGGCATTAACGCGTTTTTTCTTGCGTTTCTTAGGCTCGTCTTCCTCATCCGTTTCTTCCAAAGCGATGATTTCTTCATCGACTTCGTCAATGGCATACCAAGAACGAAGACCCCATTTATTGTCGCCAAGTGGGATGAAGCTACCATCTACATTCAGTTCTGTATAAAATAGTGGTAGTGCTTCTCGGATTTCTCCATTTGTTTTTTCCAGATAATTTTGAATTTCATTAACTAGCTCATCGAAATACATTTCATGGTCACGCCCGCGCAATTCTAAGATGGCACGTGCTACCTCAATCATCGAAAGCTCACTTTTTTCTTGTCCTGCAAATACTTCTAATTCCAAAGTTATTCTCCTTAAGATTACACAGGCATTTAGCCATGCATTTTTTCGCTACTTTCTATTGTACGATAAATTTGCCGTCTAGTCAAAAAAATTTCACCTAGGCCATCCGACTTTTCAAGTCCAGCTTTTCTACTATAAGTATAGCATCTATAAAACAGCAGCTTCCTTCAATTTATACTTTGACATATTTCTCCTCACAAGTCTTCAACTAATCATGATATAATAGAAAAAACTTTATTTAATAGAAAGAAGCTCATGCCTCTCCTCCAACGTACCATCAAACTAGCTCTTGCAACATGTCTTGCCGTCGCTCTAGCTGCTTTTTTAGGTCTAAGCAATGCTATATCAGCCGGTATCATTGCCATCCTCAGCGTTTCCGACACTCGCAGAAGCACTATCAAACTAGCCCGCAACCGCCTCTTGTCTACTATTTTAGCACTGGCTATCGGGAGCTTATCTTTCATCCTTCTGGGATTTAACCTTTGGAGCTTAGTAATTTATATCCTACTCTACGTTCCCTTGGCTTATCTCTTTGGATGGGAAATAGGCATCACCCCCAGCACAGTTTTGGTCACTCATCTACTGCTGGCCCATTCTGTTTCTTGGTCTCTTTTAGCTAACGAAATGGCTGTTTTCCTTATCGGAACGGGATTCGCTCTCCTAGCTAATCTATATATGGTTTCGAACCAACAAGATATTGATAACTATCGTATTCAAGTTGAAGAACAACTGAAGAAAATTCTACTACGTTTTGAATATTTCTTGAAAGCTGGAGACGGTCGAAACGATGCAACTCTAATTAAAGAACTAGATATTATCCTTCAAGAAGCCTTAGAACTGGTCTATCTGGACCATTCCAACCATCTCTTTCATCAGACCAACTACCACATTCACTATTTTGAAATGCGGCAGGCACAGAATCGCATTCTAGAAGACATGGCAGGAAATATCAATGATTGCCAATTGGCAGCCAGTGAGAGCTTGATTTTAGCACGCCTTTTCTCTAAGACAGCCCAACAGCTCAGTCAAGAAAATCCTGCTCACGAGCTGGTTGAAGAAATCGAAACCTGCCTAGCTGTTTTTCGCGAACGCCCGCTCCCTAAGACCCGGCAAGAATTTGAGACACGCGCCACACTTCTGCAACTTTTACGAGACTTGGAGACTTTTATTAAGATCAAGGTAGAATTTTATCAAAATTACCAAAAGGTGCAAGCAAATTAGCTCTGTGCCATTTCCAATAGATAATAAAAGGAGTTGAAGATTTTTCAGCTCCTTTTTCTCATTAAGTAAAGGCATTCGCTCATTCCTTTAAGTGATATGAATAACTTGCGACCACGACATCCTCATACCATTTCAGATAGTATTTCAATTTCAAGCTCATCTGGTTATGCAAGACATTTTGCCATCTTTTTTTAGGTATAAATTGAGGTACTAAAACTGTCACTGTTCTTCCCTCTTTTTTGGCTCGCTTGGCTACCTTAATCACATACTGAACTGTCGGACTGATGATATTGCGGTAGCTAGTCGTGACTGTCTCGAAGCGAATATCAGGGAAGTAGTCAGCAAATTCCTCGGCGACTTCAGCATCTTTTTCAGCAGTTTCTGCTGTAGAAACGTGCATTGCCACAACTTCATCTCCGATGCTGCGAGCATAGCTCATCGCACCAACACTGACTCGGGTAACATTCCCTACTAGAACAATTACTGTATTACCAGTGTAGTTCTGACGCTCAATGTGGTCATGCAATCTCAACTGTTTAGCGACTCTATTATAGTGCTGCTTGATAGACAAAAACAGCCAAGTCAAGACGATGATAATAGGAAAGAAAGGCCAAATATCTTGAAGACGGAATAAGAGCAAGATAAGGACAATCCCGTAACAAATGATCGCACCAAGGATATTCGCAATCGAATGTTTCAAGAAATCCTTTCCATATTTTTTCTTCCAATGGACAACCATACCAGTCTGGGAGAGAGCAAAGGGCACGAATACACCAATGGTGTACAGGGGAATCAAACGTTCTGTATTTCCCTTAAAGATGAACAAAAGAGCAATGGCACCAAAAGCCAAAGTAAAAATGCCATTAGAATAGCTCAGACGATCTCCTTTTTCCATGTACATATGAGGCATGTATTTATTCTTCGCCATATTGTAGGAGAGCATCGGAAAGGCTGAAAAGCCTGTATTGGCTGCCACTGCTAAGATCAAAGCAGTTGACAATTGGAAAACATAAAACAAGATACGACCAAGAGGAGAAGTCCCCAAAATCGCTTGCGCCATCTGAGCCAAGGTCGTTACACCTTTGACAGGCACGATGCCAATCCAATAATTCAAGAAGGTAATGCCCGCAAACATGATGCCTAGGATTAAAGCCATAATCGAGAGGGTAGCTGCGGCGTTATGGGCTTTTGGTTTCTTGAAAAAGGGAACCGAATTGGAAATAGCTTCCACCCCTGTCAAGGAAGCAGAGCCGCTGGTGAAAGCACGAAGCAGTAAGATCAAACTTACTCCAGCAATCGGACTACCAATCCGCGCGGTTGCGTGATAGTCTAAATTTCCTGTCAGGATTTGCACAAAACCAAAACCAATCAACAATAAGGTGCTGACAATAAAAAGATAGACAGGAATCATCAAGGAAGTAGCCGATTCTTTTAATCCTCGGAGATTCATTAACATCAACAAGAGAACTAAGAAAATGGAAATATGTAAATTGTAAGGATGTAAGACAGGAATTGCAGAGGTAATTGCGTCCGCTCCAGAAGCGACTGAAACGGCTACGGTCAACATGTAATCTACCAGCAAGCTTCCGCCAGCGATCAAACCTGCCGTTGGAGATAGATTTTCCGTCGTCACCATATAAGCTCCTCCTCCTTGAGGGTAAGCATGGATAACCTGACGGTAAGAAATCGTTAAACTCGCTAATAAAACTAATACGACAATTCCTATTGGAAGCGACCACCAAATGGCACCAATAGAAATAGAGGTCAAGACCAAAACAACCTGCTCTGGTCCATAAGCAATAGAAGATAAAGCGTCACTGGAGAGCATGGCCAAGGCTTGCATCTTGGTCAGTAAATGACCATCCTCGCCCTCTTTCCCAGATTTTAATGGGCGTCCAATAAAAAATCCTTTTAACTTGGAAAACATAAGTTCCTCCTTTAAAAACATGAGCCATTCTACTCCTTTTCAGAAAACATGTCAATACTTTTCTGAAAATAAGTTTTCATAAATTTAAACTTTCTGCTTTTTATCCAAATGCTTGATGAAAACCATCTCAGTAGATATCAAGATCATTCTCCAACCTCACTAAAAATTGAAGGTGAAGAGGATAGAAATCGCAAGCGGGAGAGCCAGAAAATACTCAAACAATCTATTTAAAGTTTCAAACACACTCTCCTACAAAATCTTCCATTCTTTTTGTAAACAGCATGCTTGTTTATAAAAAACGAGCTTTATGCCAAGCTCGTTCTTGATATTTAAATTTCTTAAATTTTAGTGATTGTTCATAAAAGAGTTCTATCTCAGAATAAACAAGATGACAATCAATAGAAACCATCAAGTCTTCTGCTACTTTAATTGGAAAATGTATCTAGTTAATCTAAAACAAAGGTTTCTAACTATCTGTTAGATTGGTTTTACCGATTAGAACTAGTAGTTCATTGTCGTTTTTACAAACGATTCAGAACATTATTACTTTCTGTCACTCTTCAATCTCAATCCCTTTGGATTCGAATAAATCACGTACTTCTTTAGAAAATGGAAAGATTGTTCCGTCAATGGTTTTTAAATTCGAAAACTGTGATAGCTCCTTTTCAGTCACATTTTCCAAATCAAATTGATCATCTTCCCCATCCCACAAAGGGATCAATTGTGCATAGATCTCATTTCCTCCATCAAAGAAGAGACTTTCCACATTCTGCGCATACTCTTTAGGTATTTCCAACCGTTCGAAATAAGCCTCTACTTCAGGGATTGGTGTCTCATAGAAGTCTTCTGGATCTACAGATAAGTTATCAGATTTACAAAAACTGTAAACGTCAAATCGTGGCTCAAGCACGTTTTGTTCATACATCAACTCCTGAATAATAGCCAACTTAAAATTAAAATTATCAAATTGTAAGAAATCACTCATAAATTAGTTCCTTTCAAAATCAGGACGAAGCCTCTATTTTCCGAATACACCAGTCAATCAGCTCTTCCAGTCGCTCAATGGCTTCGGTCATATGCAGGTAGCCCATAACAGCTTCAAAGCCGGTAGACATCCTATAGGTGACGATATCTGTATTCTTAGCCTTGGTATGGCTGTTGGCATTACGGCCGCGCTTGTAGATATCTTCTTCCTTCTCCGTCAGAATCCCTTCTTCTAGCATGAGAGAGATGAGATTAGCCTGAGCCTTGGCAGAAACATACTTGGTCGCTTCCCTATGCAGCTGATTGGGCTTGGTCAGACCCTGAAAAATCAGGTGACGCCGGATATACATGGAGTAGACAGCATCTCCCTCAAAGGCGAGGGCAATGCCGTTAATCAGGTTGACATCAGTCACGGGTCCACCTCACTCCGTCCTTGGTATCCAAAAGCTTGATACCCTGAGTGGCCAATTCATCCCGAATACGGTCTGCAGTCGCAAAATCTCGATTAGCTCGCGCCACTTGGCGTTCCTCAATCAAGCGCTCAATGTCCGCGTCCAAGACTTCTTCTACAAAGACGATACCAAAAACTTCTAAGAGCTTGGCAAAGGCTGCCTTAACTTCAGCAGTGTAGTTGCCAGAATTGATCCACTTGGCTAGCTCGAAGACAACCGTGATACCGTTAGCCGCATTGAAATCTTCGTCCATAGCAGCGGTGAACTTGTCCAGAAAGGCCTGAAGCTGATCAGAGTCAGCCTGACCCGTGAAAGGCTGCTCATAGGTATTCTTCAAATACTTGAGATTGGTCGCTGCATCATGAACAGCTTTTTCTGTGAAATTGATTGGCTTGCGGTAATGCTGGGTAGCAAAGAAGAAACGCAGCACCTGACCATCAATGGTCTTGAGGGCATCGTGAACAGTGATAAAATTGCCTAGAGACTTGGACATCTTGACGTCATCGATGTTAACAAAGCCATTGTGCATCCAATAGTTGGCAAAAGTCTGACCAGTCTTGGCCTCTGACTGAGCAATTTCATTGGTATGGTGAGGAAATTCTAGGTCTGCTCCGCCACCATGAATGTCAATAGTATCACCCAAAATCTCCGTTGACATGACCGAACACTCAATGTGCCAGCCCGGACGACCAGGTCCCCAAGGACTGTCCCAAGAAATCTCGCCTGGTTTTACAGCTTTCCAAAGAGCAAAGTCTACAGGATTTTCCTTACGAGCCGTTTCTTCATCTGTTCGACCTGAAGCACCCAGCTCCAAATCTTCCAAGGTTTTATTAGCTAGTTTGGCATAATTGTGCGACTTTTCCACTCGGAAATAGACATCGCCCTCTGACTCATAGGCGTAGCCTTTGTCAACCAAGTCCTCAACAAAACGGATGATGTCAGCCATAAACTCCACCACCCGCGGATGACGAGTCGCAGGTTTTACACCCAGAGCTGAGACATCCTCACGAAAAGCTGCGATATACTTATCAGCCACTTCTTTTGGTGTGATGCCTTCTTCCTTGGCCCGATTGATAATCTTATCATCTACATCTGTAAAATTGGAAATATAATTGACCTCAAATCCCCGATACTCAAAATAGCGACGAACTGTGTCAAAAGCTACTGTTGAGCGGGCATTGCCGACATGGATATAGTTATAAACCGTCGGACCGCAGACATACATGCGAACCTTGCCCTCTTCAATGGGCACAAATTCACGTAGGCTGCGGGTCATGGTGTCGTAAATTTTAATCATGCGGTCCACTCCCTTCTCTATTTATGACTTTTTCGGCTGAAAACCAGCTCTGCAAAAGGGCCAAATTGTCTGAGGCTATCCAGTTGGTAAAAGCGCTGCCCTTCCTCTTGGGTAAAGAGGGGAACCCCCTTTCCTAGGATAAGGGGCGCTATCTGAATAATGAGGTGGTCGAAAAGATCCGCATCCAAGAGCGGTCCTACCAAGGAATTACCACCAATCACAAAGACATTTTTGCCTTTGTCAATCTGGTGAACAAAGTCCACCACATCCCCAGCTACTGGCTGGTAATTGCTGACAGGCAGGTGCCTATCATGCGTAAAGACATAGTTTTCCGTAGCTTGATAAAAACTTTCTACATCTTGCAAATCTTGGATCTCCTCAAAGGTCCGCTTGCCCATGATGGTGATATCCATTTGCCTGTAAAAGTCATCATAGCCTGTATCCTCTACAGAACCAAGCTGATGCAGCCAGTCTATCCTGTGCTGGCTGTCTGCCAAGTAGCCATCCATGGTGATACAGCCGTAAAAATATACTGCCATTCTTGTAGTTACCTTTCTAGTTCCTTTGCTATTGTCAAAGCGATAGTGAAAAAAGTCATGGCATCAGCTGTCCGCTCTTCATGGCGGGCATCCCAGGTTCGGTTATGATGATCCACATAGTCAGCTGTGTAGAAGAATTGATAGACCTTGGTCTTACGAAATTGACTCCAAGCCATGATCGCCGAAGCTTCCATGTCCACCACTTGAGCTCCAGCAGCCAAGCGACGCTTGATCTTATCAGGCGTTTCCCGATAAAAGGCATCAGTCGTCCAAGACTTGGTGCGGATATGCTCAATATCGTGCTTGTCAAAGATGGATTCCAGCTTAATCAACAGGGATTCATCATAGGAGATTTCGTCACCCGGTGGGACATAGTGATAGCTAGTTCCTTCATCTCGCAATGCAGCCGCAGGCAGGATGATTTTATCGGCCTCTATCGAGCGATCCAAAACGCCACAGGAACCTAGAATGATGAAATTCTTGAAGCCTCTGGCTGCCAACTCCTCCAGTTGGCCAACTATCATAGGAGCTCCAATCGGAGCCAACATAACTGCTAGCTTACTAGGACCTTGACCGTACATATACCACGGATGCTGTCCATTTATACTTTTTAAATAGCCTCCCTGATAGACATCTTCTGACTCAATCAATCGTTTCAGGATTTCGCCATTAAAGGACAGGATGATAGTTTCACAAATCTCACCCTTGTCCATAATCTGCCTATCTGTTGGCTCAATAACCCCAGCTACATCTTCGAATTCCTCTAATAACATAACTTCACTCTCTTTAAGCCTTCAGCAAAGCCATCTTCAACTTCTTCTTTGATGGTAAAGTTTAGTCTCATCTTTTCGGATTCACTTATAGTGAGCCCATTGAGTTACATTTTACCAAATCACTCCTTGGCAAGACCTCCTAAAGTATCTTGTTAGCTGTCCAAATTTGGCCTTTCTTAGAGCTCCGACGAATGGTGGCTGGCTTCACGGGCATGCTCCAGCTTGTCCAAATAATATTCTCGCTGTTCTTCCACCTCATGGATGGTCGGCTCATCTTTCTGACCATGAACACGCACGATCTTAGCCGGGATTCCAACTACAGTTACATCACTAGGTACATCCGCCACGACGACTGCCCCTGCTCCAACTTTGGCATTTTCGCCAATTTCCACTGGGCCAATAACTTGAGCATGAGCAGAGATGAGCGCTCCTCGACGGACAGTCGGGTGGCGTTTCCCAGCATCCTTGCCAGTCCCTCCTAGGGTCACCCCATGATACAGAAGCGCACCCTTTTCCACGATGGCCGTTTCACCGATAACCAATCCACTACCATGGTCAATGAAAACACCTGACTCAATCTGAGCACCTGGATGAATCTCAATCTGAGTCCAAAAGCGCCAAAATTGGCTGTGCATGCGTGCCAGTAGCTTAAAACCTCTCTTCCAGAGGAAATGAGAAAGACGGTGGGCTGCCAAGGCCTTGACACCTGGATAAGTCAGGATGACCTCCAGCGAAGTACGAGCAGCCGGATCATTTTCTTTTACAATCTCAATGGCTTCTTTCCACCAGCCCATCTTCTTCTCCTTTCATTAGGTAAAATAAGGGAGCAGGCCCTACACAAAGAAATTTGTAAGGTAATTGAGCCTGATCACTCCCTTTTCATTATTCTTCCGATTTAGTTTTTGGGGCGTCTTCATGTTTCTTATGAAAATGCCCTTTTTCCTGATGTTTATCGTGGTCTCTCTTTGGCTTGTCTGGCTTAGGCGGACGTGGCAAGAGAGCTTTCATAGACGCATCTACGCGGCCTTTTTCATCAATCTTAATGACCTTAACATCGACAAAATCACCAATTTGTACCAAGTCTTCGACATTGTTGGTTCGAGTCCAAGCCATTTCAGAAATATGAACGAGGGCATCGGTCTTGTCAAAGAGATTGACAAAGGCACCGAATTTCTCGATCCGAACAACCTTGGCATGGTAAACTTCATCCACTTTAGCTTCGCGAACCAAACCAGCAATGATTTCTTTAGCACGGTTAATAGCCGCTTGATCGCTAGAGTAGATGGATACATTTCCTTCTTCGTCAATATCAATCTTAACGCCTGTTTCAGCGATAATCTTATCGATGGTTTCTCCGCCTTTACCGATGACAATCTTAATCTTGTCCACATCAATCTTGATGGTGTCGATTTTCGGAGCAGTTGGAGCCAACTCAGGACGTGGAGCTGGAATAGTCGCTTCAATCACATCAAGGATTTCAAAGCGGGCTTTCTTGGCTTGAGCAAGAGCTTCTGTCAGGATTTCGGCTGTAATTCCTTGGATCTTGATATCCATCTGCAGGGCTGTAATCCCTTCGCGAGTACCAGCTACCTTAAAGTCCATATCGCCAAAGTGGTCTTCCAAACCTTGAATATCGGTCAGAACTGTGTAGTTGCTGCCATCTGAAATCAAGCCCATGGCAATTCCGGCAACCGGAGCCTTGATTGGCACACCACCGGCCATCAGAGCTAAAGTGCCTGCACAGATAGAGGCCTGTGAGGAAGAACCGTTCGACTCCAAGACTTCTGCTACCAGACGGATAGCGTAAGGAAACTCTTCCAAGCTAGGCAAGACTTGCTCCAAGGCACGTTCCCCAAGAGCACCGTGTCCGATTTCACGACGGCCAGGAGCCCCATAACGGCCTGTCTCACCGACAGAGTATTGCGGGAAGTTATAGTGGTGCATGAAGCGTTTCTTGTACTCTGGATCCAAGCCGTCCACAATTTGCGTTTCTCCCATTGGTGCCAGAGTCAGAACAGACAAGGCTTGGGTTTGCCCACGGGTAAAGAGACCAGAGCCATGCACACGCGGCAGGTAATCCACTTCCGCATCCAGTGGACGGATTTCATCAACCTTACGACCGTCAGGACGGACCTTATCTTCGGTAATCAAACGACGCACTTCTGCATGCTCCATTTGCTCCAAGATTTCAGCCACATCTCGCATGATACGGTCGAATTCCTCGTGATCTGCATATTTTTCTTCGTAGACGGCTGTGACTTGATCCTTAACAGCCTGAGTCGCTGCTTCACGCGCCAGCTTTTCTTCTACCTGAACAGCCTTTTGCAAGTCGCTGTTGTAGGCTGCGATAATCTCTGCTTGCAGCTCCTCATCAACATGCAGCAATTCTACTTCTGCTTTTTCCTTGCCAACTGCTGCGACAATTTCTTCCTGGAAGGCAATCAATTCCTTGACCGCTTCGTGCCCTTTGAGAAGAGCTTCCAGCATGATATCTTCAGACAGCTCCTTAGCTCCAGACTCTACCATGTTGATAGCGTCTTTGGTACCAGCCACTGTCAGTTCCAAAAGTGAAACTTCTTTTTGTTCCTTGCTAGGGTTAATGATGAATTCACCGTCTACATAGCCGACCTGAACTCCTGCGATAGGGCCATTAAAAGGAATATCTGAGATAGAAAGAGCCAGAGAGCTACCAAACATAGCAGCCATTTGAGGCGAAGCATCTTCGTCATAAGAAAGAACGGTATTGATAACCTGAACTTCATTACGGAAACCTTCCGCAAACATTGGGCGAATCGGACGGTCAATCAAACGAGCCGTCAAAGTCGCATCTGTTGACGGACGACCTTCCCGTTTCATAAAGCCGCCAGGATATTTCCCAGCCGCATACATTTTTTCCTCATAGTTGACCTGCAATGGGAAAAAGTCACCAGTAGCCATCTTTTTGGACATGGTTGCCGCAGTTAAAACGGTACTTTCTCCATATCGAACAACGGCGCTGCCATTTGCCTGCTTTGCAACCTGACCGGTTTCAACTATCAGCTCACGGCCTGCAAAAACGGTTTTAAAAACTTGTTTTATCATAAAGACTCCTTGCCGAGCACATGCTCAAATTTTTTCATACGTCTTGGCTACAAAGATCAAGATATTAAGACCTTAAGCAACTCATCGGACGTGTTCGGTTAGCACTTTCGCTTTAACTTCATGGCCTTAATAGCTTACTATATCCTCATCTTTGTATCAAGCACGTATAGACCTTATTTTACCACAATTTCAGCCAAAAGAAAAAGGCTTTGAGTGCCTTTTTCTTGAATCATTTATATTTGCTTTTATTCAAATCACTTATTACTTAGTTTCCTAATTTTAATGTTTTGATTCTCGCTCACGCTTCAATCCTACAAAACCTAAAACCGCCATTGCAATTCCCATAAGCCCAAGAGTGCTTACAGAATCACCAGTAGAAGGTAATTTTTTAGTATCTGTTTGTTTTACATGAGTAGCAATTGGCGTCGTTGCTCTCTTAGTTACAATCGGAACTTCCACTTTGCTGCTGAATGTTTCATGGCGAATAACTTCATTACGATGATTTCCTTCTTCATGATGAATATGTTCTTGTTCCCAGCGGATTGAATGTTCTAATTCTTTTGATCTAACAAATTTTTTATAGGATTCCAAAACACGTTTATAGTCTTCTTGAGCAACTTTATTTTTTGATTTTAAAATCTCTAATTTAGCGATTTCAGCTTCTAATTTTTCTTTTGCTTCAGTCGTTTTTACTTTAGCTTCTGTCAAGATTTTTTCAGCTTCTTCAAGTTTCATAGGTGCATTTTTAAGCAATTCCAGATAAGCTTTCGCTTCTTTAACCGCTTGTTCTGCTTCTTTAACTACTTCTTTGATACGTTCAACTCTTTGTTTGGTTTCTATAATCGCAAGTCCTTTTTCTGTCAAATCATTTTCTGCATTGGTTGCTTCTTTAAGAGCTGTTTTTAAAGCTCCTTCTTGAGCAATTAATCTAGATTTAGCATTTTTTAATTCAACTTCGCGCTGCTCACGAATTTGTTGCAAGTTGTCAAGATTTGATTTAGTAGTTACTAGTTCAGCTTTGGCTTTTTCAAGAGCTTCCGCCGTTTCATCAATCTTTGCTTGAGCAGACGGGCTTTGTTCCTTAATGGCAAGTACATCATTATAAGTTTTTTGAACTTTTGCAATGGCGTTATTTGCAGCGTCAAGTGCTGTCTGCGCATTTTCTTGAGCTTTTTGAGCAGCTACTAATGCGGTTTCACCATCTTTGACGGCTGATGCGGTTTTTGCTTTGTTAGCTTTAGCTTTTTCGAGAGCTTTTTCTGCTACAGACAAACCTGTGTTTTGTTTTAATGCGTTTTCGGCATCTTGATCTGTGTTCTTGTAGTTTGATGTAAGAGGAGCTGTATCCAAAACGTATTTTGGAATTTTGATGATGTTGACAGAACCTGTGCTGACAGCAACACCTGTACCGGCACCTTTTGCATTTGGATCAATCAAGTGTTTTGCGTGACCATTGGCCGATCTTGTGTCTTCAAGCATCATCATGCGGATGTCATTAGCGATGTCCTGTTTTAAAGTCATCATAGTGTAACCATTACGGTTTTCTTGATGCCATACGGGTAATAATCCACCAAGTGATTCACTAACTTTGTATTTGCTAAGAACATCGTATTGGTGGCCCCAGTTTTTCGCAAAGTTGAACTTGTCGGGAGTGCCTCCATTTGCAGCGTAAAAGGCGCTGTATTCGTCAGCAACTTTTTGAGCTAAGGTTTGACCTTGATCTGTCAATTTAATGGTCGAGAGGACCTTACTTGGGTCACGATGAGTCCAGTATTGCGTTTGAATGTCATTCATCATTTGAGCGACGAATTCGGCAATTTCGCGACGTTGGGCATTAGTCATGTTTGCAAGATCAACCTTGTCGGCATTTGAGCCGATTGGAAGCATGTCGTAGTCAGATGCGTTATTTTTCGGTTGTGCATCTAAAAATCGTTGTTGGTTTGCTTCAAACCATGCAAGATCATTGATGTCATGTTGAGCATAGTCTTTTGGAATGACGATTTGACGCAATTTACGGTCTTGTTTGAATTTCTTCAAAACAATATCATAGGCTGCTTGAGCATCTGCAAGTGCTTTTTTAGCATTTTCAATTTCAGATTGAGCTGCATCTAACTTAGCCTTCATCTCTTCAAGAATTTTTGCTTTAGAGTCAACCTTTGCTTTTGCGTCTTCGATACTTTGTTCAAGAGCAAAAATATCCTTCTCAGTTTTTAGCTTATCTAGAGCTGATTTTCTTTCATCTATTTTTACTTGACGCTTTGCATCGAATTCTTTAGCACGAGTCAGTTCAGCTTGAGCTGCTTTATATGTAGTTTCAGCCTCTTTAAGCTTATTGCCTGCAATATTTACTATCTCTTGAGCTTTTGTCAAAGTTGTTTCTTCTAAACTACGCTCAGCTTTCTTGACTCTTTCCTTAGCTAATTCTACTTTTGCTTTCTCAGCTTCAACTTTTTTAGTAGCAACTTCGTAATTTTCTCTTGACTCAGATTCAATTTTTTCAGCTAACTTCTCGTCTCCCTCGGCTTTCTTCAATTCTTCTTCAGCAATTTTCACCCCTTCTTCTTTAACTTTAATAACATCTTCAGTTTTTGAAATATTTTCAGGAGTTGTTTTTTCTGCAATTTCTTTTGTTTTAGCGTATGTTTCAGTAGCTATTTTTTCAGTAGCTTCAGCTTCCTTAACTTTTTGATCGATATCACTTACAACTTGTTCCTGCTCAGCAACAGTTTTAGCTGTTTCATCGGCATTTGCCTTTGCCATATCGACTGTTTCTTTTGTAGTTTCAGCAATTTTATCCTCATTTGAAACAGTAATCGGCGTTTTAGCCTGTGGTTGAGACACACTCGTCTCATCGGCCTTGACAGTTGATGATAGCCCCACTGTGGCAATAATAGCAGCACCGATAATAATACCTTGTTTTGTTGATTTATTCATAATTTAAAGAATCCTCTCCGAATGAAATAGATTAAAATTTATGTAGTTCATATAAACATATCAAAGACAATCAATCTTTCTCTGTAACATTTTTTGTTCCAATTTTATCAAGGCCAAAACTTATTTTTTTCTTGGCAAGTTGTCTACTCAATAGCATATTCTCAGTTCTAATACCTACCCATTGTTCCCCAGAAATGATATATGGCATACTTTCATAAGTTGGTGTAGCTTGGAATTTTGTATCAACATAATCTGCTTTTTTGATTTCATTTTCAACTACCGCTTTTGTCCATTCAAAATCCACACTAATATCTAGTATATCCACATATGGCATATGAATCAAACTTTCTTGGAATACATAATTACCTGATGAATCAGTCCAAACATTTGATTTCAGCTTGATATCTGAGTTTGGTTTCCTAAATTGTTTATAAGTTAAATTCGAATAAAATTCTCTTGCTGCTTTATAATTTTCAAGAGATCTTTGGCCATAATCTTCATCATCTTTTCCAGAACTTATATTTTCCTCTGATAATTTTATCCCCTCATTAGCAGCATTAATTTTTTTCTCTTTTCTCTGTTCAAAATATTTCTTATCATATTCTTGGGCAATTTTTAGAATTTCTTCATCAGATTTGGATTTTAGAGCTGATAAAGTATTATCTTTATACCCTTTTAGAATATACCTTGTCATTTTCCCTTTTTCAATTATATATACTGCTTTAACCTCAGAATTTTTATTGACATCACTACCTGAAATTCCATACAAAATCGTTTTAGGTGTACTATTGAAAAATTCAATTATTCCAACACTCTCCATTTCGTTCATTAACTCTGTACCAGTCTTGTTGCCTGAAACTTTAGTATCTTCCTGTAGTGTAGGTTGATTCTCATGATTAGATGTGCACCCACCAATGACGAATATGCTAGAGCATAACAATAAATATAACTTTTTCATAATCATTTCCTTCCCAAATCTTTCATCTTCCATGACGAATATTCTCAAGCTCATTTGCTATGGCACGCGAGGATGCAGCGGCCTCCTGCGTTTCTGCAATTTGACGTGCTCTTAAAATATTAGCATGTTCTTGAAGCCTAATCATTCTCTCCTGATTAATAATCTGTTCCTTTTCTAGTTCAAGCATTTCCATTTCAAATGCTCGACGTGCCGCTCTATCTAGATGAGTATCGTATAGATTTATTGCTTCTTTTATACTATCTGCTTTAAAATTATCAAACGCATGAATTAAGTACTCTACTGCATCTAGAGCATAGTAATCTTTGGGATACCATCCTTGACCAATCGCTAAAGCCTGATCACGAAACCTCTCCATTAATTGTCCCTCTTGCTGATAGGCCAAATCTAATCTTTGATTTTCTGCAACTACTGCTTGATAGTCTTTTAAATGCTGTTCATTTTCACTACGAATAGTCTTATTTGCAAGCGCAATCATTAAATCCAACTTATTTTGAATAATAAAATATGTCGCTACAACAGATAAGCCAAGTAAAATTATTGTTATGGGATTAGGAGTCAGAAGTAAACGTAGTGGGAATACAAGTAAGATCCCTCCCATAATAAGCATCGCTGGATATATCCAGCTATCTTTGGAACCTTTCATACGACGATACAATAAAAATAGAAATCCTGATATAAACAAAATCTCAAAGAAGAGGTCACTAAATAATCGATTTACAGCCCCGAACAATAAAACATATAATAAATCGCCCAAAAGTATTGCAATACTTGAAAATACCATGACTGAAAATGCGATTTTAAAAGATTTATGAGATAACGTGTTATCACTATATTCTTCTTGTTGAATTAATTTGGCAGTTCGCATTTGATTAACAAGTGCAACTTGACGTGAACGTGCCTGAATAAATCCCAGAATATTCTCACGAATTAACCCTAATTTTGAAACAATTTCTTCTCTTGTTTCCATATAAACCTCCTTTATCACTAACTAGCTATATTTAATTAAAATTAAGAATATAAGTATTAATCTGATAATTGTTCATGCAACTCTTTATATTCTTTAAGGCTATTAGTGTTGAGTATTGCATGAAATGCAATACTCTGATATGCTTAGTATATCAGCAAAATTTTATTTCACCGTTTATCTAAAACGTAGTGTTAAAAATTGAAATATTTGTTTTAAATTTCTTCAACAGTATTTTTCATTTAAACCCCATCATAAATTTCAGAACTATCAACTGTTTCTAGCTATTCTCAACAAGTTCACTCCTTTTTTCTAAGCAGACAGCTGAAATCATATTTCCCTAATTTTTTCCTATGAACAAGGCATTCTGAAGGAATTTTTGCTATACTTAATATAGCTATTTAATCAAAAGGAGTAAACTATGGAACAAAAACATCGTTCTGAATTTCCGGAAAATGAACTCTGGGACCTAACGGCCCTTTACCAAGATCAGGAGGACTTCCTGCGGGCCATCGAAAAGGCCAGAGAGGACATCCAGAAATTCGTCCGTGATTACCAAGGCAAGCTCAGCATTTTCGAAGATTTTGAGAGAGCCTTTGCTGAGTTGGAGCAGATTTATATCCAAATCAGCCACATCGGCAACTACGGTTTTATGCCACAGACCACTGACTTTGGCGATGAGAGCTTTGCGCAGATTGCCCAAGCAGCCATGGAGTTTGAGACCGAGGCCAATGTCGCACTCAGCTTCTTTGACGACGCCCTGGTCAGCGCAGACGAGGCTGTATTGGAGAGACTAGGCCAAGAGCCCCATCTGACTTCAGCCATTCGCCAAGCTAAAATCAAAAAATCCCACTATCTGGGAGCGGATGTCGAAAAAGCCTTGACCAATCTGGGCGAGGTCTTTTACAGTCCACAGGATATTTACACCAAGATGCGAGCCGGCGACTTTGCTATGGATGACTTTGAAGTGGACGGCAAAGTATACAAAAACAGCTTTATCACCTATGAGAATTTCTATCAAAACCATGAAGATGCAGAAATCCGCGAAAAAGCTTTCCGCTCTTTCTCAGAAGGACTTCGTCAGCACCAAAACACTGCCGCTGCCGCCTATCTGGCTCAGGTCAAGTCTGAAAAACTGCTGGCTGACATGAAAGGTTATGACTCTGTCTTTGACTACTTGCTAGCTGAGCAAGAAGTAGATCGCTCTATGTTTGACCGACAGATTGATTTAATTATGAGCGAATTTGCCCCAGTAGCTCAGAAATACCTCAAGCATGTCGCTAAGGTAAACGGACTTGAGAAAATGACCTTTGCCGACTGGAAGCTGGACTTGGACAGCGAGCTCAATCCCGAAGTCAGCATTGACGATGCCTATGACCTGATCATGAAGTCAGTCGAGCCACTCGGACAAGAATATTGCCAAGAAATCGCCCGCTACAAGGAAGAACGCTGGGTCGACTTTGCGGCCAATGCCGGAAAAGACTCTGGAGGCTATGCTGCTGATCCTTATCGGGTTCACCCTTATGTCCTCATGAGCTGGACTGGTCGCATGAGCGATGTCTATACTCTGATTCATGAGATTGGCCACTCCGGTCAGTTCATCTTCTCCGACAATCACCAAAGCTACTTCAACGCCCACATGTCCACCTACTATGTGGAAGCACCGTCTACCTTTAATGAGCTCCTGCTCAGTGATTATCTGGAGCGCCAATTTGACAACCCTCGCCAGAAACGCTTTGCTCTGGCTCATCGTCTGACAGATACTTACTTCCACAATTTCATCACCCACTTACTGGAAGCTGCCTTCCAACGCAAGGTCTATACTTTGATTGAAGAAGGCGGAACCTTCGGTGCAAGCAAACTCAACGCTATCATGAAAGAAGTCTTGACAGAATTCTGGGGCGATGCCGTTGAAATCGACGACGATGCTGCCCTGACTTGGATGCGTCAGGCCCACTACTACATGGGGCTTTACAGCTACACTTACTCAGCAGGTTTGGTCATCTCTACCGCTGGCTACCTCCACCTGAAAAATGACGAAAATGGTGCCCGTGACTGGCTTGAACTACTTAAATCTGGTGGCAGCAAGACTCCACTTGAGTCAGCTATGATTATCGGAGCAGATATTTCGACAGACAAACCCCTTCGTGACACGATTCAGTTCTTGTCCGACACAGTTGATCAGATTATTGCTTACAGCGAAGAGTTAGGCGAGTAAAATCTTATAGGAGATTGTAAATGAAGAAAAACAATACCACTTCTGGTTGCCTGACAATATTTGCAGCAATTGTTGCTATTGCAGTCGTAATATTCTTTATAGCCTTAGCCATGCCACTTATGCTGATTTTAGGCAGTTTTGGTATTATTCAAAAAAATATCCAAATACCAAAAGACAAAAGGTTGCTATCGCAGTCACTCTAATAGGTCTGATTGGCTCATTCACCGTAACTCCTTGGGTATTTAATTCAATAAACACTAAATCAGAACAGACTCAAACCACCATTTCTAGCTCTAGTCATTCCTCAGACTCTTCAAGCTTCAGCTCTTCTAAAACAAGTGGTTCCTCAACATCCGAGGAAAAAGAAAAGCAAGAGAAAGAACGCAAAGAAAAAGAGCTACAAGAAGCGCAGAAACAAAAGCAGGAACAAGCGCGTAAGGAAGCCGAAGCTAAGCAAATTGCTGAAGCTGCTGATCAAGCTGTCCAACAACTCGAAAACAATCCAGTTCAAGAAAATATTTCTTCAGCACAAGCTGCTGTCGAACACGTTGCAGATCCAGCTACAAAAGCTAGTTTGACTGAACGTATCGGCCAAGTCCAAAACGCAATTAACCAACAGGCGGAGGAGGCTCGCCAAGAAGCTGAGAAACAAGTAGTAGAACAACAAGATACAGGCTCTACCGGTGGATATTTTAAAGATGCTAGAGGTAGATGGCATCGACCTAACGGTCAGTATGCTTCCAAAATAGAAATTGCAAATGCAGGATTAGCATGGTAACATTCGTTTTATGTTATGCCAAAATTTTCAGGTGCTTATGAAATAATCAAAGGGAATGACAATTCACTATACGACATTAGCGAGTCTACCAATTTTATTACACTTGAATATTTCTATCATTTAGGGAAAGAAAAGAATATAAAATGAGCTTGAAAAAATGTTCAAGCTCATTTTTCATTATTTTAAAAAAGTTTGAAGAAATATAGATAAACCAAAATATAGATTGTAAAACAGACGATAAATACGAGCCACCTCATCCAAAACTGTGACTTGCTATAATTTTTAGCACGCAAGAGGCCGATAAAGAACCAGATAAGCCCCCAAAAAAACATTCCCAGCAATTGAGGAGCATAGTAAGAAATCAAAACTAGACTAAAAAGGACAAAACTGAGTACAAGCATGATACTTTTTTCTGTTATCTGCGACCGAGGAATCATCCAGCCCAAAAAGAAACAGAAAATTGGCACCGCGATAAACGGCGTAAAAACCATCAAAATGAAGCAAAACTGCGATAATGACTCAAACATAAACAGCGCCCTTTTCATTCCTTTTTTATATTTTGTAAAACACAGCTGATTTACCTTCTTCCTATTATAACCTAAAAATTTTATTTTCAAACAAAAAAACTGGAATATATCATTTTTCTTAAATCAATAGAGGACTAATGAGGCAAGCTAAGGGCGTGAGAGACACCAGCTACCTACACCTGAAAATGACGAAAATGGTGCCCGTGACTGGCTAGAACTGCTCAAATCTGGCAGCAGCAAGACACCGCTTGAATCAGAAATGATTATCGAAGCCGATATCTCAACGGACAAACCACTCCGTGATACCATCCAATTCTTGTCTGATACAGTTGATCAGATTATCGCCTACAGTGCTGAGTTGGGAGAGTAAATTAAAAGAGTCTGAGACAAAAGTCTAACCTTAAATATAAAAAAGCGAACAAAACGAGTTATCTGACACTCAGAATACTGTCTTGTTCGCTTTTTTTATAATCTATCGATTTTAAAAATTCATAATAAAGAATTCCTAAAATCAAAATTTTTTGTCCCGGCCTCTTAAATTATCCCCAAAAGCTATCTTCCTCAGCTTGATCTGAAGAGAAGAGCCAAACTTCTTTGATTTTTCCGTCTTCAATACGGAAGAGGTCAATCCCGTTCATATTGAGTTCAGTACCATCAGCACGTGTTCCGAGAAAAGTAACATTAGCTGCGATTAAATCCTTATTGTCAGAAACCCAATTTGTTATCACCTTAAAGGTTCCATTAGTTTTCTCAGCAAATGTAGCTAGGTGAGATCCTAGCTTGTCCTTACCAACAACTGAACCAGATATACTATGATTACCAGGTTGATGCCAGACAATATCATCTGCCATCGTTTCAAAGACACCAGGAAAGTCACCAGCAATTAAAGCTTGGTTATAAGCATTGAAAATTTCTAAGTTTGTTGACATATCTATTCTCCATTTCTTTTTTATGGTATAATTGTAACAGTTAAAATCAAAAAAACAAGTAGACACTTTCTCGATAGCTAGTATCAAAAGTAGTACTATTATTGATACTAAAAGATAAATTTTTTTAAAAAAATAGAAAGAAGATATTTTATGCCAAATAAAGTGAGTGAGTATGGTATTTGTCCATTTGCGACAACGCAAAGGGTTTTAACAGGGAAATGGGCACTGGTAATCATTTATCAGTTGAGTACGGGTACCAAACGATTTAAAGAATTGCAGAGATTATTGCCTGGGATTACTCAAACTATTTTGACCCGTCATCTCCGTCAATTAGAAAAGGATAAGATTGTTCAACGAAAGGTCTATGCGGAAGTTCCCCCACGAGTTGAGTACAGCTTAACCGAAATGGGACAGGAATTCAAAGTTGTATTAGATGCTGTCGAAAACTGGGGTCTGGATTATATTAAGTTGCTAAATGCTAATGAGATAGGCAACTGATAAGTCCCATAGAGGGAATGCATTTTTTATCGAATCCCTCAATCAAAAGACAGTAAGGCAAACCAGTAAATTTCCAATCAATTTTCTTGAAACCCGTTCCTTCTTTTGATAGACTAATATATAGTTTTGAAAAAGGAGACTTATCATGAAAAAATTTATTGCTGAATTAATCGGTACATTTATGCTTGTGTTCATCGGAACAGGAGCCGTTGTTTTTGGAAATGGTACAGAGGGTCTTGGACACCTTGGAATTGCTTTTGCCTTTGGTTTAGCAATCGTGGTTGCAGCTTTCTCAATCGGAACTGTTTCAGGTGCCCACTTAAACCCAGCCGTTTCAATCGCTATGTTTGTAAACAAACGCTTGTCATCTTCAGAGCTTGTCAACTACATTCTTGGACAAGTGGTTGGAGCTTTCCTTGCATCGGGTGCGGTCTTCTTCCTCTTGGCAAACTCAGGCATGTCAACTGCTAGTCTCGGTGAAAATGCCTTGGCAAACGGTGTAACTGTCTTTGGTGGTTTCCTGTTTGAAGTCATCGCAACTTTCTTGTTTGTCTTGGTTATCATGACTGTCACTTCAGCAAGCAAAGGCAATGGCGCGATTGCTGGTTTGGTAATCGGTTTGTCTTTGATGGCAATGATTCTTGTAGGATTGAACATCACTGGACTTTCAGTAAACCCAGCTCGTAGCTTGGCACCAGCTGTCTTGGTAGGTGGCGCAGCCCTTCAACAAGTATGGATTTTTATTCTTGCACCAATCGTAGGTGGCGTTCTTGCAGCTCTTGTTGCGAAAAACTGCCTTGGCACAGAAGAATAAGAAACGAAAAAGAGTCCTGTCCTCAGTTTGAGGAACAGGGCTTTTTCTATGAGAACAAAGAAACACTCCCTTTTTGAATGGGGAGTGCTTTTCTTTTAACTCAATTCAGCAACGATGGCCTTGATTTGTTCTGCAGTGTGAACACCTGCAACTTGTTTCACCACTTGGCCGTCTTTTTTGAAGAGAAGGGTTGGGATGGACATGATTCCAAAGGCACGAGCTGTATCTGGGTTTTCATCTACGTCCATTTTAACGATTTTCAGGACATCTTCTGAAAGTTCTTCAGACAATTTATCCAAGATTGGACCTTGCATACGACATGGACCACACCAAGTTGCCCAGAAGTCTACCAAGACCAAACCGTCTTTTGTTTCTTGTTCAAATGTTGCATCTGTAATTGCTTTTGCCATTGTATTTCTCCTTTTTAGTTATATTGGCTTAAATCTTGTTTCATGAGATAGAAGAAGACATCTCCATAAGTCCCATGGTAGTCCAAATCATGACCATTGTAAGTTAATTTTTGGACAGTGTAGTAATCCGCGACACCGATCAGGCAGGCATGCTGGGATAGTTCAAACTCCTCATATGACTCGAAAGTTATCTTCCGTTCTGACTTAGCTGCATCTAGATAAGTAATTTCAATCATAGGCTCTCCTTTTTGATTCCATTCGTAATTCATGATTTAATTGTAACCAAAAAAGTTACATTTGTCAAATCAGACGCATCCGCCACTGCTAGATCGTAGAAGGATGCCTTTGAATCCTGATTGATCATCTTCTCCCTTTTGTTTGACTTGATTCTAGCACAATGTAAAGAAGAAATCTTTGACAAAACAAGCACAAAGGCTACGTTTGTTTTTATTTTTATGTTAAAATAAAAGGCATGGACAAAATTATTAAAACTACCTCAGAAAATGGTTCTTTCCGAGCTTATGTGCTGGATAGCACAGAGACGGTTCGGACCGCTCAAGAAAAACATCAAACTCAAGCAAGTTCTACCGTGGCACTCGGCCGCACACTGATTGCCAGCCAGATTCTGGCTGCAAATGAAAAAGGCCAGACTAAGATTACCGTCAAGATTCTTGGGACCAGCTCACTAGGCGCGATTATCACAGTGGCAGATACCGAGGGCAATGTCAAAGGCTATGTGCAAAATCCTGGTGTGGATATTAAAAAGACAGCCACTGGCGAAGTTCTGGTTGGCCCTTTTGTCGGCTCTGGTCAATTTTTGGTTATCACGGACTACGGCACTGGCAATCCCTATAATTCTATGACTCCTCTCATCTCTGGAGAAATCGGCGAAGACCTAGCCTTCTACCTGACCGAAAGTCAGCAAACTCCTTCTGCCGTTGGCCTCAATGTTCTCTTGGATGAGAACGATAAAGTCAAGGTTGCTGGCGGTTTCTTGGTACAAGCTCTGCCTGGTGCTAAGGAAGCTGATATCGCCTGCTTTGAGAAGCGGATTCAAGAAATGCCAGCCATCTCTAAGCTGTTAGAATCCGATAACCATATAGAAGCTCTACTGGCTGCCATCTATGGAGATGAGCCCTACAAACGCCTGTCTGAAGAGGAAATTCGCTTCCAGTGTGATTGCAGCAAAGAGCGCTTCATGAATGCCTTGGCTACCTTGCCAAAGGCTGACTTAGAAGAGATGCGTGACCAGGACCACGGAGCTGAAATAGTCTGCCAATTCTGCCAGACAGCCTACCACTTTGACCAAAATGACTTGGAGGAACTGATTCGTGACAAATCTTAATACCCCTTTTATGATTGGAAATGTTGAAATTCCTAACCGTACGGTTCTGGCACCCATGGCCGGCGTAACCAACTCTGCTTTCCGAACCATTGCCAAAGAGCTGGGAGCAGGCCTGGTCGTTATGGAAATGGTCTCTGACAAGGGCATCCAATACAACAACGAAAAAACCCTCCACATGCTTCACATTGATGAGGGTGAAAATCCAGTCTCTATCCAGCTTTTCGGAAGCGACGAGGACAGTTTGGCTCGCGCAGCGGAATTTATTCAAGAAAACACCAAGACAGATATCGTCGATATCAACATGGGCTGCCCGGTCAACAAAATTGTCAAAAACGAAGCTGGCGCTATGTGGCTCAAGGATCCTGAGAAAATCTATAAAATCATCAACAAGGTTCAGTCTGTTTTGGATATCCCTCTGACAGTCAAGATGCGGACGGGTTGGTCCGACAGCTCACTGGCTGTAGAAAATGCTCTGGCAGCCGAAGCAGCTGGCGTTTCAGCCTTGGCTATGCACGGCCGCACCCGTGAGCAAATGTACACAGGGCATGCTGACCTCGAAACCTTGCATGACGTGGCCCAAGCCCTGACAAAGATTCCTTTCATCGCCAACGGTGATATCCGCAGCGTGCAAGAAGCCAAACAACGCATTGAAGAAGTCGGCGCTGACGCTGTCATGATTGGACGAGCTGCCATGGGAAATCCCTACCTCTTCAACCAAATCAACCACTATTTTGAAACGGGTGAAATCCTGCCAGACTTGACCTTCGAAGACAAGATGAAGATTGCTTATGAGCACCTCAAACGCTTGATTAACCTCAAAGGTGAACACATTGCTGTCCGCGAATTCCGTGGTCTAGCACCCCACTACCTTCGTGGAACATCTGGTGCAGCTAAACTTCGCGGTGCCATTTCACAGGCCAACACATTGGCAGAGATCGAGGAACTCTTGCAACTCCAACATTAAAGAAATAAAAAAGGAAGCATCTACAAAGGTGCCTCCTTTTTTTGCAAATTTATTTGATCAATTGAACACTAGCTACTTTACCGTCAGCGCCAGTAGTGATTTGGATGCCCAATCTAGGAGCAGATGGCTCAGCAGAACCCAGCTGAGCTGTATAGCGACCATCATCCAAAGTATAGGCATATGAAGCAACATGGTAAGTATTGACAGTTCCATTTGCTGACTTGACGCTAAATTGTCCGCCTGCTGAAACAGTCACTGTACTACCTCCTGCATCTACCCAACTACCAGCCGCTGCAGAGAAATCTCCATCCACCATATTCAAAACGCCTTTATAGCGAGCATTTGTTTCTGCCTGCTTGTTTTGAAGCTGACGATCAGTGGCTGGATTTTGAGCTGGTTGACTCGGTTGGGCTGGCTGAGTCGCTTGATTTGGTTTAGTTGGTTGAGTCGGCGTAGCTTGTTGACTAGGAGCTTGTTGAGATTGGCTTGGTTGAGCCTGTGTATCTTGTTGAGCTTGAACCTGCTGATCCACCCCTTGTTGTGTTTGGTTTTGTGAAGGTTGAACGGATTCCACAGCTTTCTGTACTTGTTCTGCTTGCCCTACTGTTTTATTTGAAGAAGCATTGCTGCTGGCTTTTGGAGCGCTGCTAGCTTTGCTAGATGAAGTAACTTTAGAGCTAGAAGAAGTTTGTACTGTCTTATTAGCACTTGTGCTAGTCTTGGTTTCTTCTTTGTGACCACAAGCCCCTAAAAGTAAGCTAGAAGCTAGAACAGTAGCAGCCATCAATTTTGTATAAGTCTTAGTTTTCATTTTTTCTTCTCCTTTGTAACATCTGGAAATCTTTTTGTAATATTATTGTAACACTCGTAATAAAGTATGTCAACTAGATATATGGAATTTTTCAAAAAATTTTGAAACAAATAACATCCAGGACTTAGGCCTCCTCTCTTCCTCAGCAGATATGTCGCTACTTTTATATTCGTAACGAAAATAAAAAAAGAGGCTGGGACAAAAGTCCTATCCTCTCAATTGTCTTTGGATTGCCGAGCAAGGCGCAGTGGTTGAGTGGGCTCTACTACGCTGATTTCATCAGCTTTTACAGCCCTACTCAACTGTGCGGAGGTGGGACGACGAAATCGAATTCTAACGAATTACCGATTCCTGTCCCACTCTCAAGTAAAATATAGCATCAATTTTCTTTTATTCCGATTTTTCTGTCTTCAGCCGATAAACCTTTCTCGGTTTCTTCTTTGGCACGCGCTTGACACCAGCCTCCTCCAAGTATTCTCCAAATTTTACGAGAAAATTATTGCTGACAATAGGTCGTCTAGGTGAGATGAGATTGACCAGCTCTGTCCCTTCATAGACAGTAAAGGGCGATTCCAGTAAATGGAGAAAAGTTGGATTCCAGTCCAGTCTCCCTTGAATCCGCTTGATAGATTCTAACAGGATTTGGTAGTGGTCAAAAGCAAAGTCCTCTGCTGTCAGAAGTCGCTCGCCATCTCTAAAACTCCTTGTCTTAAAGTCCACATTAAGGAAGGTGACTTCCTTAGCATCATCACCGGCCTTGACTTGGTTGATAGCGATTGCCGGCAGATAGACCAGATGGGCAATGGTGATAACCCAACCACGCGGATCGCGTCCTGGAGTGGAAACCGTCATCAGCTGCTCCACCTTTTCCAGCGGTATCTCGAGGTCTACTTCTTCCTTGACCTCCCGAATACAGGCTTGATAGGCATCCTCATTTTTGTCCACAAAACCTCCGACCAGAGCATATTTATTCTGATAAGGATGGGCCTTGCGCTTAATAACCAAGAGTTTTATCTGGCCTTCCACAAAACAATAAGCCACCATATCTGCTGTTACGCTAGGTGTCTCATACTTGGGCAAATCCTGTGTCTTGTACCATGCTAAAAAGGCGGACTCATCCGCCATTGTTTCGTAATACTCTTTTTCCGACATTCCCGCTGGGATATCCTGTTTGGTCATGAATTTTTCTTCCTTTCCTAAGCTATTTTTTCTATCAAAAATCCTCCAAATCTTGCTCTAAGCTTTCTTCACTGCCTTGGTCCACTGATACCAGCCAACGATGCTATTGAGGGTATAAACCCAGTACATAGCCTGAATGTGAAGGTTGCTGCCCCACCAGAGGTAGATACTAAAGAGATTGGTCGCAATCCAGAAAATCCACTGCTCGCGGTAGAGACCCGTCATGAGAAGCTGGCCGATTCCATTGGTCGCATCTGTCACACTATCGCGGAAAGGCCGGTGACTGTGAATGCTCTTATAAGCAAAGCCCATGCCAATCCAAATCAAGGCAGTCAAGGCCAAATATTTAAGCCAGCCACGCCAGTCTAACTTCTTAGCCTCAAAATGAGAGGGCTTTGCCTTATCTTGTTCATTAACTCGGTTGGACAACCAAGTATAGAGCCCGATTGGCTGCATGATAAAGAAGTAGACCGTAGTCAGTACTTCTCCATAAAAGCTAGCCTGAAAGGACAAGATGAGATAAATCGCCGAATTAACAGCTCCAAAGAGATAATTGCTGGCCCGACCCTCAGCTACTAGGATGACGCAGACGATGCCTGTCCAGGAAGCAAAGAGTCCCAACCAGTCATGCTGCTCCTGCCCACTGGTAAACTCCAGAACGAAGGGCAGACTGGAAAGAGCAATCAAGTAGAGCCATTGAGCCAAGTTGCGCCCGCCAAATAAATCCTGCCAGAGCAATTTGGCGATACCGCTAAAGCCCTGTTCTTTTGCTGCTGCACAGACATTCTGGAAATTCCGAGCAAAGGTTTGAGATTTTTGTTTTAGTCCTGCGTAGAGAGCTGCAGGAGAGAGTTTTTGATTTTTTACTACCATTCTATTTTACCACTTTCTTTTTTAATCTGCTTGATAAATCTTGTTAATCGCTTCTTTAGCCGCCTGATAATTATCTAAATAACTGCTAGCTAGATAAACCGTCGGAATATGAGCTAAACACTCCTCTTTCAGCTTTTTCAAATAGCTAGAAAAATCACTGCGGATAGCCTCGTCTGCCATGCTCATATCACGAAATCCATCATTGACATAGGCTCCGACCGGCTCAGCAAAGAGAATCAAATCCCATTTTTCCTTGGCCAAAATGCTAGCAAAGAGATTGTCAAAGGTATCTGTCTCCTCGTCTTTAACGGGACTTTCTTTCAGATAGTAATCATAGTAAGCCTTGGTTACTAACGAATTTGTATCGGCCACGACCAGACCACGGTTGGCGCTGCTGTCAATCAAGCGGGAAGTCTGAGCATATTGTCCCAAGAGCAGATAATAATAGTCCTTAGGTGTCAACTCATCGTCTCGCACGTTATTTTGAATCTGGTATTCTCGAGCATATTCCAGGCTGACGGGAGCATCATAGAAGCGAGCTAAATCCTTGGCCAAAGTCGTTTTACCATTGCTGGCGCTGCCCATAATCAGCACTTTCTTGGTAAAGTGACGGCGGAAAGGTTGGGCGATATATTTCCAATAAAGGCTAGGATTTTCCCGAATCATCGTAGCTGAAATCCCAAATTGCCGCTCCTCAAAAGAAGTTTTGAAGCCACGCTTTGTCAGCTCCGCTTGATAGTCTGATTCTCCGACAAAGAAAATCAACTCCTCGCCTTCTGAATCATAACCCACCAAGTCCAATAAAGCGGGCAACCACTGAGCCCAACCCAGAGGATAGCGAGGGAAAGACGTTTCGTCTAGTCTATAAACCTGGGTCAGTTCATCATCTGCGAAGGTCTCACGAGTATAACGGAATCGCTTCTGCAGAGATAGACCTACTTCCTCGCCACGGTCTCCCTGATAGCCAGAAACCACCACGCGCACTTTGTCATAAGAACGCTTCGCCTTCTGAATCAAATCAATATGCCCCTGATGCAAGGGAGCAAAGGTCCCAAAGACGATTGCAATTTTTTCTTTCATACGCTTAACCTTTTTATTATATTTTATTCTTTCTATGATTTTATTATAAACTATATTTTCCTTTTGTCAATGGTTTTTTATAAAAATTTATAAAAATATTTTTCAGACACTTTAAAACTGCTTCAAAGACACAAAAAAAGAATCTAATGTCTTAGCATCAGATTCTTATTCTACAAGATTTATTGCTGATAGACTTCTTGGTAGAATTCCAGCTTGTCTCCATCTTTGAGCGTGATTTGATTGGCACCCTTAGGAGCCATTTCTCCGTTGACCTTAAACATCCAGTAGAGGCCTTTCGCTTCATCCTGAGCATGACCGTCAATCGAAGTGATAAAACCATCTTTTTCTTCGACCTTATAGGCCTTCTTCAAAGCATCCATCGCTGTCTTTCCTTCTTCAACAGCCACCGTTTTCTCGCTCTTCTCCTGACCTTCTGGTGCAATACTGATGCTGATTTTCAGTTCCTTTTTGACGGAAGAAGCAGCCGAACTAGAGCTGGTAGCAGTTTTTGTTTGGCTATTACTACAGCCCACTAAAAAGAGAGCGAAGGCAAGCGTAAGTAAGCTAAAAATTTTTTTCATGATAAAGTCTCCTTAAAATAAAATACAAAATAGGATAGAAAAGCATCGTGGACCAGGCGTGGGCTAGATTGAAGCCTGCTCCCGCTGCCACATAGGTCCACCAAGGCATTTGATAAAGCAAGGCTGTGATACCATCAATCACAAGACCATAGCTAAAGGCTAAAAGCAAGGCCAACATACTCTGGCCAATCAAGCCTATTCGCCAATACAGCAGGTACCATAGACAAATGACCACCGCAAAGGATAAGATCTGGAAAAGTACCCACGGTCCCATTCCAAAGAGGAATGAAGATACAAAGATACTGATAGACATGACTAGAAGCGAACCCCTCAAGTCCTCAAAATCCACCAAGAGAAAATACAGCGCTGTAATCGGTTTGATACTGGGCAGGCCAGCAAAGGCATAGCGAAGCACGACGCAGACGGCTGCTAGAAGAGCGATTCGAGCAAGATAACGAAGAGACACAGTTTCTGCCTTTCTAAACGATATTCTTCAGTAGGATAACACGGTTCTGACTAGCCTAGCAAGAATGCTAAGTAAATCAGCTTTTTATGTATCCTGTCGAATCATCTCCGTTAGTCCTTGATCTCGGTAAAGCAGATCATTTCTAACTGAAAATCCCAGCTCCTGCCAAAAACGGTTGCCCAGTTCATTTCTTTCAAAAACGACCAGCGATACTTTAGGGATACCAAGTCTTTTCACTGCTGACAAGGCCTGTTCGACCAGAGCTCTGCCTACTCCTTTTCTACGAAAATATGGATGGACAGCTGTATGATAAATGTACGCTCTACGTCCATCTGTGCCAACTAGAATAGCACCTATAAAGCTCTCCCCTTCCAAGGCAACCAGACAGGTCTCAGGATTGCGCTTCAAAAAGCGGGCAATCCCTTCTTCAGAGTCATCTAAGTTATTGAGCCCCATACCAGCGCAAGAGAGCCACAGCTGGTAAACAGAGGCATAATCCTTTTCTGTCATCACACGAATTTCCATTGCACACATCCTCCCTAAGTCATTTCAAATTTGAGTTGACCGTTTTTGACACCAACTTTAAGCGTTTGACCAGCTGCCAAATCTCCAGTCAGGAGCAACTCAGACAGCTTGTCCTCCACCTGCGTCTGCAGGGTACGGCGCAGCGGCCGCGCTCCCATTTCTGGATCGTAACCTTCCTGAGCCAGCAATTTCAGGGCACTAGCTTGGAATTTAAGTACGATGCCTTGCTCTGCCAGACTCCCAATCAACGGTTGCACCATAATCTTGACCACTTCCTGCATATCCTCAGCAGACAGACTGTGGAAGACCACCTTTTCATCAATTCGATTGATAAATTCAGGCCGGTAGGTCTTTTTCAATTCTTCCAGAATTCGTTTTTCCATATTAGCCTGATCAAAGCGGATATCACGCGCCCCAAAACCAACCGTCTTATCATCCCGCAAAGCCGTTGCCCCCAGATTGCTGGTCATGATAATGATGGTATTGGAGAAGTCCACCTTGCGGCCCTTGCTATCGGTCAGCTGACCATCATCCAAGACCTGCAAGAGGACATTGAAAATATCTGGATGAGCCTTTTCTACCTCGTCAAAGAGAAGAACTGAATATGGACGGTTGCGAACCTTTTCCGTCAATTCGCCGCCTTCCTCATAGCCTACATAGCCTGGAGGCGCCCCGTTAAGACGACTGGCTGCGAATTTCTCCATATATTCACTCATGTCAAAGCGAATCAGGGCGGATTCATCATCAAAGAGAACTTCTGCCAAGGCTTTAGCCAGCTCAGTCTTTCCGACACCCGTTGGCCCTAAGAACATAAAGGAACCAATTGGGCGTTTGCCGGTGCGGATGCCCGATTGATTGCGACGAATAGCCCGACTGACAGCCGAAACTGCCGCATCCTGTCCAATAACTCGCTTGTGCAGTTCTTTTTCCAAATTGAGATATTTTTTGGCATCTGTCTGAGTCAATTTCTGCACAGGAATACCAGACAAGCGACTGAGAGTCTCTAGGATATCTCCTTCTTCCACCTTCAGCTTGTAAACAGCTGGCTCCTGCTCTTTTGCCAGTAGCTGGCTGACTTTTTTCAGATTTCCAGCCATCAAAGCTTGATCCACAGGCGTCAAATCCGACTGTTTATAATTCTGCGGTCCTTTATTCTGCACCGTTGCACTAGCTTCATCCAAAAGATCAATGGCAGAGTCTGGCAAATGCTTGCTGGTCAGGTAACGATGTGCATACTTGACCGCTGTTTCAATGGCCTGGTCACTAATCTGCACCTTGTGGTGATCCTCATAGCTCTTTCTCAAACCCTGCAAAATAGCAATGCTGTCGGCCACGGTAGGCTCTTCAATGGTTACCTTGGCAAAACGCCTAGAAAGAGCCGCATCTTTTTCAATATGTTTCTGATACTCTTCCTGCGTCGTAGCACCAACTGTCCGCAAGGTTCCCCGAGCCAGAGCCGGTTTCAGGATATTGGCCGCATCCAAGGTCGAGTCAATCCCGCTACCAGAGCCCATAATAGTATGCAGCTCATCGATGAAGAGGATGACATGCCCGTCTTCTTCGATGTCATTGATGATATTGTTCATCCGCTCTTCAAAGTCTCCGCGGAAACGAGTCCCAGCGACAACATTCATCAAGTCTAATTCCAAAACGCGCATCTTGGCAAGTTCTGCTGGAACCTGACCAGCTGCCACGCGTTGAGCCAAGCCTAGTGCCAAAGCAGTTTTACCAACCCCCGCATCACCGACTAGCACTGGATTATTCTTTGTCTTGCGGCTGAGGATCTGAAGCATCCGAGAAATTTCCTCATCCCGCCCGATAACTGGTTCCAGACGACCAGCTCGAGCCAGTTCTGTCAAATCCCGAGTATAGTCTTCCAGACCACCGCTGGTTGAAGGAGGCATGCCCATCATGTTCGCCATGGTTTGTTTAGCAGAAGACGTGTTTTTATTTAGCGAGCGAATCGATTTGATTTCCTCTCTGCCCCAGCCAGCACGCTGCTCTAAAACCTTTCGCAAATCACTGAATCGAGGAGCTGAACTTTTATCATCATAGCTAAAACCTGCAGCTTCTAACACACGAGCTGCCAAGGTCCCACGGTCAAATAGCATGGTTAAGAGAAGATGTTCTGTCCCTAGGCTTTTAGCATGGACGGCTTCCGCAATCTGCCCTGCTTGAGTAAAGAGCTCCTCCAAACGGTAAGAGAAAGGCAATAAGTCAAAACCACCCTTTTTTTGGTACTCTTTTCCAGTAATGTCAAAGGCTGCTTCTTCCAGTTTATCCACTTCAATAGGGAATTCATTTAGAGCCGAGCCTGCCACGCTGTAGGGATTATTTGCCAGAGCCATCAGCACCTGCCACGATTCTAAATAATTAGTAGCAAAATGACCGGCTAAAAGCTGAGCCGCCTCCAAGCTTTCTACTAAAGCTTTTGAATAGTCCATATTCTTAATTTCCTTTTCTATCTAATTGCTGCAAAATTTTCCGTAACATTCTGGCTCGAATCCTCGGAGCATTTGCTCCTAAGACAGCATCGCTGGCACTCGCTAGGAGCAGATCTCCCTCACGCTGGCTGATAATTTTTTCATCAAAGAGCAGCTGCAAAATATCTGAAAAAACTGGCTGGCTGAGCGACTCACCGACATTGGTCAACAAATCAGACAACATCTGGTGCCGATCGGAAAACTCAATCTTACCAATCCTGATATAGCCACCGCCACCGCGCTTGCTCTCCACGATATAGCCCCGACTCTCCGTAAAACGTGTCTTAATCACATAATTGATCTGACTCGGAACCACCTGAAAAACATCAGCTAACTCACTGCGCTTCAGCTCGACCATACCCGCCTGCGCCAAAATTCTTTTGATATATTCTTCTATACTATCCGAGGTATTTTTGATGCCCATGATATACCTTTCTATCTGTTATATCTAAAAATAAGCATTCAAGTCTTCTCTAACATTGACTATCTTTGACTATTATACCGAAAAAATCCATTTTTTGAAAGAAAAAGAAGTCCCAGAAGGCTTGAAAATATCTGATAATTCAGAGTAATGAAAAAGATTGATGAACTAGATAAAAAAGAGTGTAAACGCTTGCTTTTTACTTTTAAAGACTTATAATAAAGGTGTGAAAGTGTGGTTTTTACACCATCAACCGTATCCAAACAATCATCATCAAAAGGAGGTTTTCCAATGAAAATAAATTGGCTCAACTATACCCATCATGTGCTTAGCTGCCTGTTTGTCACTCTGAGTATCTTGACTATTTTTTCCGCCGAGTATGTCGTTTTCCCAACGAGCCTTCTTCTAGGCTGTCTCCTCATTCCTCTGCTCTTTGAGCAGCACTTATTCAGTCGTCGAATGACTTGGGGCCTCAGCATTTTCTTTGCTATTCTCGCCTTTGCCCTTCTCTTTATCATCAAAACAAATCATATCTCCCTTAGCTATCCAGCAACAACCCTTCTTCTTTTTGTACTAGCAAGCCTGAGTTTTTCAAACTCCTTTATCCTTCACAAAAATAAAGAACAAAAGGCCGCTAGATAGAACAGCACAATAAAAAGTGTGGAAGCAACATGAGCTCAGAAGAGCCATGAATTCCACACTTTTCTCATTTTATAAGGAGCTGGTGATAGCTAAAAATATTTAAACGGTCAGTTCAATCTGATTGCCTTCAAAAGCTTGAATATTGCTTTCATAATAGCCATCCCCCGTCACTCTAGGACCACTCAAAACAAGATAGCCATCCTTCTCCAAGCGAGCCGTCAGCTCATCAACTGCTTCAGGACTACCTAAACTGAAAGCCAGATGATGGTAGCCTGTAAAAAGCAACTCCTGACTACCATCTGCCAAATCATCAGCCCGTGTCATAATCTCCAAGCGCGCGCCCTCAGCAAAGGTCAAAAAATAAGACTGAAAACCTGTTTTCTGATTATGATAGAAAACACTGCTTGTGCCTGCAAAATATGTTTCGAAAAAATGTCGAGCCGCTTCCAAATCCCGAACATAAAGACCTATATGCTCAATCTTCATAACTATTTCCTCCATTCGTCACAATGACTTCTTCCTACCCAAATGAATATTTCTCATAGCGTATAAATACCATACTGATCTCTCTTTTTCACCTACTTCCTCAACATTTTCCCATCACTCTCAGTCCGTCCCAAACTGAGCTTTCAGAAAATTATTTTCCCACTTTCATTTTCTTTTTAATTATATTATAATAGTTGGCAAACACATTTTCTACTATTATTATCTTAAAGAATGATAGTATTCTACGAAGGAGGGCACTATGATGGATTTGGGGCAGTTGCACAAAACTACTGAATATAAGAATCAAGGGACCCCCTATTCCCTGATGCGAACCATTACGGAAAACGGCCAACCTGACATCCTCTTCCACTGGCACACAGATGTTGAAATCATTTATGTCCACGAAGGAAGCGCCCAATTTCATATCGACTATCATTATTTTAATAGTAACAAGGGCGATATTGTCCTGATTCGTCCCAATGCCCTCCACTCCATTCATCCGATTGAGCAGCAGCGCCACTATATGGATGCCATTAACTTTCATTTGGATTTAATGGGCTATTCGGCCATGGATCATGCTAGTATCCACTACCTCCAGCCTCTCTACAACGGACAACTGGACTTTATCCACGTCATCAAACCGACTGACCAAGCCTATGATGAAATTCGTCAATGCCTGCTGGCCACTATGGAAACGGGTTATTGCCAAAAGAACTACTATGAATTCCAACTCAAGGCCCAGCTTAACCAGCTCTTCTACTTGCTCTTTGAGAATGACTATATCGTCTCCAAGGAGCTGTCTGCCGAGGGCTACCGCAAGGAAGAGAAAATCCGCTCCATCATCGACTATATCAATGAACATTATCAGGAAGAACTCTCTATTGATCAGCTGTCTGGCATCTGCGGCTACAGTCCGACGCACTTCATGAATTTCTTCAAAAAACATCTGGGCGTTTCCTGCATTGAGTACCTGATTCAATTTCGCCTGCGCAAGGCTGCCGAGCTCCTCCAGCACTCCACTCTGTCGGTTCTAGAAATCTCAAGCCAGTCTGGTTTTAATAACCTTTCTAATTTCAATCGGCAATTTAAAAAATACTATCAAATGACACCAAGTCAATATCGAAGAAAGTAAGAAAATCTCCAGTCAGCTGATTGGAGTTTTTTTATCTGAATATGATTAATAAAAAAACGAACAGACCTTTAGTCTGTTCGTTTTACGGGATTTTGAAAGTTATAGGTGGTTATTCTGCTGATTTTTCACGGATCACCAAGACACCATCTTCCATATCTGCAGTCAGGTGCTTAGCATCTAGATTATCCAAGTGGAAGTCGGTCACCTTGTCACGAATTTGCTGCTCGATGACACGGCGGAGCGGACGAACGCCCATGACTTGGTCATAACCAGCATCACGTAGGAATTCCTTAGCTGCATCAGATACAGCCAGATCAATTTCCTTCTTGCTCAAAGTTTGATTTACTTCAACCAGCATGAGATTCACAATTTCCATCAGGTCTTCTTTCTTGAGATGAGAGAACTCAATAACCGCATTGAAACGATTGAGGAATTCTGGACGGAAATAAGCTTTGAGTCGATCCATCAGCTCAGGCTTTTCTGCATCCTCTTCCAGACCTGCTTCATAGCCAAAGCCTGCATTGGAAGTCGCAATAATGACCGTGTTCTTGAAGTTGACTGTGTTTCCTTGTCCATCTGTCAAGCGACCATCATCCAGAACTTGAAGGAGAAGGGTAATCACTTGCGGATCCGCCTTTTCAATCTCATCCAAGAGAATGATAGAATAAGGATTGCGGCGCACGCGCTCGGTCAGAGTGTTGTTGTTGTCATCATAGCCGACATAACCAGCAGTCGTACCAATCAGCTTGGAAACCGCAGTCCGGTCGGAGTATTCTGACATATCCAGACGGATAATCGCTTCCTTGGTACCGAACATATCCAGAGCCAGTTGCTTAGCCAGCTCAGTCTTACCAACACCTGTAGGACCAACAAAGAGGAAACTACCAATTGGGCGATTACCTTCGTCAAAACCGGCACGGTTACGGCGGATAGCTCTAGCCACAGCTTCTACAGCCTTGTCTTGGCCAATGACCTTAGCTTTGAGACGGTCATTCATGCCTTTGAGGCGCTCAATGTCGCTGGTACCCATCTGAGATACCGGCACTCCCGTCATCCGCTCAACAGACTCTGCTACATCGTTGACTGTCGCCGTTACCTTCATATCCTCGGTGTGGTTTTGAATTTTCTTTTCCAGCTCTTCGATGCGAGTCTTGGCATTCAGAGCTGCCTCATAATCTTCTTTCTCAACAGCCGCTTCCTGCTTGTCTTTTTGCTCAGCAATCTCATGCTCAACCGCATGGACATCCGTTACTGGATGTTGGGCCGCCAAGTGGGCAGCTGTCACGTCGACCAGGTCAATGGCCTTGTCTGGCAGGCTCCGTTGTGGGATATATTGAACAGAGTAGTCCACAGCCGCTTTCAGCACTTCATCCGGCAGGATGACATTGTGGTGCTTTTCATACAAGTCCCGAATACCCCGAAGGATCTGATAAGTATCTTCGGCAGACGGTGCATTGACCTTGACTTCATTGAAACGGCGAGCCAAAGCTGCATTTTTGAGAATGGTATTGCGGTACTCATCCTGAGTAGTCGCCCCGATAACGGTCAATTCACCACGAGAAAGCGCTGGTTTGAGAATATCTGCCAAGCCCTTAGACCCGCTGTCTCCGCCAGTAGAACCTGCTCCTAGGATTTGATGGATTTCATCAAAGAAGAGGATAACATTGCCGGCTTCCTTGACTTCATTGACTAAGTTTTGGATATTTTCTTCAAAGCTACCACGATACTGGGTACCAGCTTCTAAGCCAGAAATATCAACAGAAATAATTTCCTTGTTCTTGATGGCCGCTGGCACATCACCATTGACGATAGCCTGAGCCAATCCTTCTACGACAGCCGTCTTACCAACTCCGGCATCTCCAACCAATACAGGATTATTCTTGGTCCGGCGGGAAAGGATTTCAGCAGTTTCTTGGATTTCCTTATTGCGCCCAATGACTGGATCCAATTTACCATCACGAGCTTCCTGGGTCAGATTGCGACCTAGCTTAGCCAAAATGCCATCTTGCTTAGGCCCATGCGCTCCAGCTTGCAAATCCTGTTCGCTAGTCATTTGACCAGGAAGCTTTCCAGTAGCCCGATACTGAGCAAACTCTTCCGGTGTGACCTCTCTACCATTGATCAAGTAGCGACGGTGTTCGCTGTTGTAGCCACCCATGCGCCCCATGAGTTGGTTGAAAAGGTCGTCCATATTGTTAAAATTGTTGTAGTTGTTATTCATAGCATTGCCTCACTTTTTATATTTTTCTTTACATAATTTTTATTTTACTGAAATTTTAGATAAGAAATCTTTTCCTTATCTACTATAAATATTCATTTGGGAGAACTTCTCCAATCTATTATATTACATAACTTATTCGATTTCCAAAAATCAAGACTAATTTAGTCTTTGTTTCTATGAGTGAATTAGATTTCTTTCAGAAGAAGATGATTTTACATAACTTTTAATCCTCCCAAAAATAATTGCCTTCCGGCTGTATTCATATCTTCTGATTAAATTTACGTAAACTTTTTCGTTTACAGTTGTAATTATACATCCTTTTTTACCTCTTGTCAATAGGTTTGAGCAAAAAAATTACATAATTTTTTAAAATCAAAAAACTTCCTCCACATAAAAACATGAAGAAAGCTTCTCTATTTTGATACAAGTTAAATCATATATTCTACACTATAGCTGGCATCCGACAAAATGCGGGATAGAAACTGCTTGGTCCGCTCTTCCTTGGGACTGGTGAAGAATTCCTGTGGAGGATTTTCTTCTATTATATGACCACCATCCATAAAGATGACATGGTTGGCCACATCACGGGCAAAGCTCATCTCGTGGGTCACAACGACCATGGTCACTCCCTCCTGAGCCAACTGTTTCATGACACTGAGAACTTCACCGACCAGTTCCGGATCTAGAGCCGAAGTTGGCTCATCCAGCAGGATGACATCTGGCTTGACGGCAATGGCACGGGCAATCCCAATCCGCTGCTGCTGGCCGCCTGATAGCTGAGAAGGATAATAGTCCTTGTAGGCCAAGAGTCCCACGCGCTTCAAGGACTCTTCTGCAATCTCAAGCGCTTCTTCCCTCGGTATCCTACGAGCTATCACTAAGCCCTCTAAGATATTTTCGAGGGCAGTTTTATTAGCAAAGAGGTTATAATGCTGGAAGACAAAGGCCGTCTTTCTGCGTATTTCCAAAATTTCCTTTTTGCTAAGTTTAGCCAAATCATAGTCCTTACCAGCCAAAGTCAGCTGGCCGCCATCCGCTTTTTCTAAATGATTCAGACATCGCAGAAATGTTGTTTTCCCAGAGCCTGAGGGTCCCAAAATAACCACAACGTCACCTTGATTGACTTTGAGACTGACATCTGCCAGCACCTGGTGCTCTCCAAATCGTTTGGAGATATGTTTTACTTCTAACATAATCTTTCCTTCCTAAGCAAGAGCGTAGCGCTTTTCCAAGCCCCTAAAAATCCACTGAATCAAGCCACAAATAATGAGATAAATAACAAAAATCACCAGGTAAGACTCTGAATACTGATATGAATGAGAGGCTTCAACCTTAGCCAAAGCTGTGATATCTTTCACCGTCATAACAAATACCAGCGAAGTTCCCTTGACTAGATTGATAACCAGATTGGCCAGATTGGGCAGGGCAGAACGCAGAGCCTGGGGAAAAACAATCCTCCTATAAGCTTGAAAATTGGTTAACCCAATCGCTTGAGCCGCCTCCAACTGTCCTTTATCCACCGTCAAAATGGCAGAGCGCAGGATTTCCGATAAACTCCCTGTTGTCATTAAGCTATAGATGATGAAAGCATAGTAAAGCGGATTAAACTTAAAGACATCTACCTGACTGCCCAGACTTTTGAAAAATTGATTCAGTAAACTAGGAAAAAGACTGTAGAAAAAGAGAATGAGCAAAATAGGAGGCGTCGCCCGAATAAAGGCCAGATAAACCACCGAAAAGGTCCGCACACCTCGAATTTTATAAATCTGCCCCAGAGCTAGAAGCAGAGCTGGAATAAAGCTGAGCAGAATAGCCACTACCATAATGATCAGGGTTACCGGTATGCCTTTCAAAGTAACCAGAAAGGTATTTACAATATAATTCAAATCCATGCTCTACCTCTCCTTGACTGTCAGACTTTTTTCCAGAAACTGGGAAGCCAGCGAAACCACTAGAGCAATCCCCCAGTAAATCAAGGCCACCGCTGTATAGGTTTCAAGGGAATAATTTCCCAGATTCCGGCTGATGAGATTTTGCCCCGCTCCCATGACATCAACTGCTCCAATCGTATAGGCCAGCGCAGCATCCCGCATGAGATTAAGAAAGGCGGTAGTCAAATTGGGCAGGGCGATGCGAAAAGCCTGTGGCAGAATAATCCGAAGAAAAGTCTGCACTGGTGTCAAGCCAATACTGAGTCCTGCCTCGGTCTGTCCCTTGGGAACAGCAAGATAGGCTGCCTTGAAGACTTCTGCAATCATGGCCGCAAAGAGCAAAATCATGGTGATGATGACAAACACAGTCCGCGACCAATTATTGATATCCAGCCCCAGCCACCACTTTAAAAACTCTGGAATGCCATAGAAGACCAAGAAGAGCAAGACAATAGGCGGTGTACACCTAAGGATAAATATATACCCTCTAGCCAGACCAGCAAAAGTCGGCTCCTCCGCAACTTGAGCCCAGGCCAACAGGCCGCCTAGCAAGGAGCCAATTAAAACCGTCACGAACATAATCCATAAAGTAGTCGGCAAGGCCTGTAACAAACCAGGCAACAGGCCAAAAACACGGGACAAATCATAAGCGACCATACGGTCTCCTTTCTCCAGCTTTTAGTCTTTATCTACATAAGAAAAGACATCTTCACCAAAGTATTTTTCCGATAATTTAGAGAGTGTCCCATCTTTCTCCAGCTCTTTAATAGCCTTTTCATAGGCTTTGGCAAACTCTTCATTCTTTTTATCTTTATGAATGAGTGGATAAGTAGGGATACCCTTATAAGGGAACCAGCTCAACTGGTCCGCATACTGATGGTAGGAACCTGCCTTGTCTGTGACAGCTTTTTCAAAGGACAATTTGATATCAAAGAAGGCATCATAGCGACCTTCCAAGACCCAAGCATAGGCATCCGCTATCTGAAAAGACTCTGCTGCGGTCAACTCAATTGGGCTAGCGCTGTGCTTTTTGTTGTACTCTTCAATCACTGTCCATTGAGCATTCTGTGGCGAAATCGGCACCAATTTTCCTTTTTCTTTGGCAAAATCATCAATATTTTTAAATTTATTTGCGTCTGCTTTTCGAATGGTGAAGCCGATGATACTAGCTCCGATAGGACTTTCTGGAATGATAAACTTCTTCGCCCGCTCTTCAGTGTACCAAGCTCCCTTGGTTCCGATATCATACTTCCCAGATTCCAAACCAATCAAAAGATCTTCGTCACTGGTGCCAGTATATTCGAACTGATAATCTGGCAATTTTTCATCAATGGCCTTGAGTACCGCTACTTCATACCCATCTGACTGGCCTTTTTCGTCCAAAAAGTCGTAAGGAACGTAGTTTTGCGTATGAGCTACTTTTAAAGTCGTGACCTTGTCACTGCCTGATGTCGCACTACTCGCCTTGCTGGATGAAGCCCCCGTCAAGGTCCGTCCCAAATAAGTCGCAGCGACAATAGCAATCACAGCTACTCCACCGATAATCCATTTTTTCTTACTCATTCTTTCGTCTCCTTCTTATGCTAAACTTGCTGCTTGGCGAACCCACTCAATCCGCTCTGGATCAATATCGCTTGGGATAGTGCAGTCAGCCCCGATAATCAAAGCATCCTTACCAGCCTCTGCTATCAAGCGCTTGGTTTCATTTTGAATAGCTTCTTGGCTACCTGTGTAGAGGAGACCAGTTTTGCCATTTTCAAAGCCACCTAGAACAGTCCGACCGCCAAATAATTTTCGACCTTTTGCCAAGCTGATGCCTTCCGGCCCCACTGCCCAGTTAATAACCTGAGCCGGATAATCTGTGAAAAGATGAACATCGTTTCGCGCGCCTTCGTAGCCACAAATATGCAGAATATTCACTCCGCCAGCCGCATTGGCTGCTTCCAGCACTGCCAATTCACTAGGAGCGATGAAAGCCTTATAGTCTTCAGCCGACACCCGCGCATCCTGAATGCTCTGAACGCTGAGGTAAATTCCATCCGCACCAGCTTCCTTGATAATGCGCTCTGTCAGAGCCGCAATATCTTGAGCAATCACATCCAGCACCCGCTTTGTCACTTCCGCATCCTCTGCTAGAAAATCTGCAATGATGTCATCTCCTCCAGCAACCTTGCCAACCAGCCATTTGAAGTAGGTCACCGGCGCAAAAATATTGTAAATAGCAACCAAATCCTCTGTGAAGCCAGCCCTAATCTTTTGAACCAGCTCCACCTGCTCACTGATCCAAGGATGGTCAGCGCCTAGCGGCTCGATATCTGCCAAGTCCTTGATAGATTGAACTTTTTTCAAGCGCTCATTCGGATAGGCAAAATAACCATCGCTCATCAGTTTGACAAAGTCTGGCTTGACTTCTGTTAGAAATGTTTCATGGCCTGCCAGATTTTTCTCAATAATAGTCTGATTGCCAAAACCAGCCAGCCACTCATCCTCGCTGGTAAAATGATGCCAGAAACCAACTGGCACTCGATCAACTTTTTCCCCCTTAAAGGCTTTTAAAACCAACTCTCTTTTAGACATATCTTGCTCCTTTTCAATTTGATTGCTATTATCATATCACTGAAAAGTAAGCTTTCCAAATATATATTTCCTATCAGCCCGATTAAAAATATTTATAAGAGTAAATTAAAAAAGCTAGCTCGAACTAGCCTTACCAAGGTTTTTCAGCTTTCGATGAAAAAACTGTTTCCTCACCATTTTTAGAAAGTCAAGATATATATTTTCTATGGGATAGATAAACAATCTTTATCAAAAGACCTCTACTTCGATCTTACTTACCCTTAGCCGCAAAATACTCCCGCACAAGCGGTGCAACCTTGGTGCCAAAGAGTTCGATAGACTGGAGAACCTGCTCATGCGGAAGCGATCCCAACGGCAGATGCAGCATGAAGCGGTCCAATCCCAGCTCCTCTATCATCTTGATCAATTTCTGAGCGACCTTTTCAGGGCTACCGACAAACATGGCCCCCTCTGGCCCTACCTGATCTAGATATTGCTCATAGGTCATCTCCCGCCAGTGAGGGCGGTCTTTAGAGATAGCGTCCACTACCTGCTTGGTCGGATGAAAGTAAGTCCGGATCGCCTCCTCATTGTCCTCCATGACCCAGCCCCAAGAGTGAGCAGCAATTTTCAGCTTTTCATCTGAATGGCCACTTTCCCGTCCAATCCGGCGATACGCATCCAGCAAGGGTTTGAAGCGCTTAGGCTGTCCACCGATAATAGCATACGCAATCGGTAGACCCTTCTGGGCGACCTTAATGGTGGACTCAACATTGCCCCCCGTCGCTACCCAAACCGGCAGTGTTTCTTGCACAGCCCGTGGGTAGACTTCCCGATTGTCAATAGTCTGCGTCAGCTTGCCCTTCCAATTTAGCCGAGTCTCAGCACTGGCATAGAGGAGCAGGTCCAGCTTTTCATCAAAAAGCTCTTCATAATCCTTCAAGTTATAGCCAAAAAGCGGAAAGGACTCGATAAAAGATCCACGGCCAGCCATGACCTCTGCTCTGCCATTTGACAAAGCATCAATCGTCGCATACTGCTGGTAGACTCGGATAGGATCCAAGCTCGACAAGACACTGACAGCACTAGTCAAGCGAATCTTCTCTATCTTGACCGCACCAGCCGCCAGCACAATCTCCGGTGCAGAGACGGAAAAATACTCTCGGTGATGCTCTCCGATACCATACACGTCCAGCCCCACCTTGTCTGCCAGCTCAATCTCTGCTACCAGCTGCCGAATCCGTTCGTCATGAGTATAGATCTGCCCAGTCCCCTCTAGCAGCGTTGTCTCTCCAAAAGTAGAAATACCTAATTCCACCATGTTTTGTCCTCCTGACATTTAAGATAAAAATATTTTATCGCTAATTAGTGATATATACAAAAATGATGCTCAACCTATTGTCCATCTGCATAGAATAACATGGTTTTATCATGATAGAAAGAGACTTCCAAAGAGCACCATCACCAAAATACCACACCAAAAGCCCCAGAAAAATCTGAGGCCTGGTATTCTTATCGAGATTCATTAAGATGGTTATTCTACCGTTACAGATTTAGCGAGATTGCGCGGTTTATCCACATCCAATCCGCGGTGCAGAGTTGCAAAATATGCAATCAATTGAGTCGGTACTACCATAGAGATTGGTGACAGGTAAGGGTGAACTTGGCTCAGGACAATATCGTCTCCATCCTTAGCCACATTTTCCTCCGCAATGGTCAACACCTTGGCTCCGCGCGCCACAACTTCAGAAACATTTCCGCGAGTATGGCTAGCCAAAACCTCGTCTGAAAGTAAAGCTAGAACAGGGGTTCCCTCTTCAATCAGAGAAATAGTACCATGCTTAAGCTCTCCTGCCGCAAAGCCTTCACACTGAATGTAGGAAATCTCCTTAAGCTTAAGGCTGGCTTCCATCGCCACATAATAATCCTGACCACGACCGATATAAAAGGCGCTGCGAGTTTCCGCCAACAAGTCACGAACCTTGCTTTCGATCAATTCTTTCTCAGAAAGGGTAGACTCGATAGACTGGGCTACAATAGACAGCTCATGAACCAAATCAAACTTCTTGGCTTTTTCGTTACCATTGGCATCACCGACCGCCTTGGCCAAGAAAGCTAGGGCAGCGATTTGTGCAGTGTAGGCTTTGGTTGAAGCCACGGCAATTTCTGGTCCAGCATGGAGAAGCAGGGTATGCTTGGCTTCACGAGACAAGGTTGAGCCTGGCACATTGGTCACTGTCAAGCTAGGAATGCCTAGTTCATTGGCCTTGACCAAGACCTGACGACTATCAGCTGTCTCACCAGATTGGCTGATAAAGATGAAAAGTGGCTTCTTGCTCAGAAGAGGCATAGCATAGCCCCATTCTGAAGAAATGCCCAGCTCAACTGGCGTATCCGTCAACTCTTCCAGCATTCGTTTAGAAGCGTAACCAGCATGATAAGAAGTTCCAGCAGCAATGATATAAATGCGATCCGCTTCTTGGACTGTCTTGATGATGGCAGGATCAATCAGCATCTTATTATTTTCATCCGCATAAGTGCTGATTAGCTTACGCATCACGGTCGGCTGCTCATCAATTTCCTTCAGCATGTAGTAAGGATAAGCACCTTTGCCGATATCGGATAAGTCCAACTCAGCTGTATAGCTACCACGTTCAAGAACATTGCCTTCATAGTCCTGCACTTCTACGCTATTAGCCGTCACGATAACCAGCTCTTTATCATGAATTTCCATGTATTCGCTGGTCTCACGAATCATAGCCATGGCATCGGAGCAGACCATATTGTAGCCTTCGCCCAAGCCGATCAAAAGCGGAGATTTATTTTTGGCAACATAGATCGTAGAAGGATCTTGGGAATCTACCAAGGCAAAAGCGTAGGAACCTTCGATAATGTGAAGGGCCTTGCGGAAAGCATCAAGAACAGAGAGGCCGTCTTCTTCCGCGAATTTCCCAATCAAATGAACTGTAATTTCTGTATCTGTCTGGCCTTTAAAATCATGGCCAGCAAGATAGTTATTTTTGATATCTAGGTAATTTTCAATCACACCGTTGTGAACCAAAACAAAACGGCCTGTCTGAGAAGTGTGAGGATGGGCGTTATTCTCACTTGGTTTTCCGTGGGTTGCCCAGCGCGTATGACCAATACCTGTTGAACCCACTACATCCATGCCAATCTTAGCACGAAGATCTGCAATCCGACCTACAGACTTGACCAGGCTAGACTTTTCTCCTGTTGTCACAAAAATTCCAGCCGAATCATAGCCTCGGTATTCTAACTTTTCAAGTCCTTGCATCAAAATATCTGTTGCATTGCGGTTTCCCACAACTCCGACGATTCCACACATAGATTTATTTCTAGCCTTTTGCTGGCAAAAAGCTAGTTCCTCCTTTATTCAAAATTGGTATAGTCTTATTTATCTTTTTATCGAGAGACGAAAACATTATACACACCGATTTGATATTTGTCAACATAAAATTGGTATAGTCTCGAGATAGGGAAATTTGTTTAAGAAACAAAAAAGCCTCCCATCGGAAGGCCTTTCCATAAAAATAAGAAAAACAAGGCTCAATGCCCCTTGTGCTTTTCCAACCGTTTTTGCTGTTTGAGTTCGAATTTCCTTTGCTTAGCCAGTTCTTTCTGCTGCTTGCGCTTGACTCGAGCGATTTTCTTTTGCTCTTCAAATTGTAGCTTCAGCGCTTCCTGAGACTTTGAAGAACGTGAAGCCATCTGCTCCTTTTTAGACTGTCTCTGCAGGCGTTTAGGACTGACCGACTTAGTCATCTCCTTAACTCTGATGCTAGGACTAAACTGCAACCGATGATAATAACGGTTTAGAAAATCCAACAATTCCTGCGTGCTAGGCTCTGCACCAAAGGTGACTCGACAAACTCTATAAGATTGAGCATGTTCCTGCTCGAAAAGACCGTGCCAAAATCCCTCTTCAAAATAAACTGTCAGCGTCATTGAAATCTTATCCATGACAGCACCTCCTTTAAAAATCCCTAAGAATGGACAACCAAGGAGGAAGGTTACTGACAAAAAATGATTTTTTTGCGTCTGGACTACCAACCAGAACTGTGTTTTTATCTTAGTAGCTACAGTCTAGCAAGATTTTATAAAAAATTCAAGAAGAGCTAAAAATTATACCGATAGAAGACAAAATAAGGCTAACGAAAAACCTATGAATTCAGAGAGCTAATTTGAGCTCGGGCTAAAATTCTAGTGAAAATAAAAAATCTCCCCGAAGGGAGAAGATCTGGTTTATTTTACCTTACAGTGCTCGGAACCGTAACCGAAGATCATACTTGAGTATATCGAGGTAAGGTGACAACATAAAAAGCCCTCTGAGATCAGAGAGCTTTATTCTTGCTGGATAAAACGTTTATAGACTAGGCGACGAGGCGAAGATTGTACTAATGGTACATCGAGACGAAGTCAACGAAGTATAGAAACGTTTTAGACGCAAGATTAACGACGAAGTCCAAGAGAGTTGATCAACTCACGGTAACGGTTAACGTCGTTTTTACGCAAGTATGCAAGCAAGTTACGACGGCGACCGATTTTCTTCATCAAACCACGGTAAGTAGCGTGGTCTTTTTTGTGTTGTTTGATGTGTTCGTTAAGGTGGTTGATTTCCCAAGTAAGGACAGCAACTTGAACCTCTACTGAACCTGTATCACCTTCGTGACGTGCATATTGTGCAATGATTTCATTTTTTTTCTCTTTTGAGATTGCCATGATAAGCTCCTTTTCTTTACGCTTCATCCGAGTGGCAGGCTTGGCAATTCCTGCAACCAAGAAGAAGTTATTTGTCTTTAAGACATTCCTATTCTATCAGGAAGCCAAGTTTTTGTCAAATCTTCTAATTTTCCGACAAGGTCAGCCAAATTTCATTAGCCAAAATGAGGATTTTCTACACATTTGCTCCAAGGCTCGATCTAGCTAGTCGCTTTTTGACTTTGGAGCAGGTTTAGCTTATACTGAGATTAAAATGACACGAGGAGAAGAGCTTATGAGATATCTTAAATTTGGAGAAAGCAAACGAGAAATTTCCCAGATTATCATGGGACTGATGCGAATTGCCCAAATGACCCCCAAAGAGGTGGAAGAACTGGTCGAAACAGCCTTATCAGTCGGAATTAATGCTTTTGACTTAGCCGATATCTACGGTGGAGGCAAGTGCGAAGAAATTCTGGGACAAGTGCTCAAAAATCGGCCTGACCTGCGGGCTAAGATGTGGATTCAGTCCAAAGTGGGAATCCGCATAGAAGAATTCACCTACTTCGACTTTTCCAAAGACCATATCCTCGAAGCAACAGATGGTATTTTACAGCGCTTAGGCGTGGATCATCTGGACTCTCTGCTCTTGCACCGACCTGATGCCCTGATGGAGCCTAGTGAAATCGCTGAAGCTTTCGATCTGCTCAAATCTCAAGGAAAGGTTCTTGATTTTGGAGTGTCCAACCAGAATCCTATGATGATGGAGCTACTGAAAACAGAGGTCAAGCAGCCCTTGGTGGCAAATCAGCTCCAACTGAGCGCAGCTTTCTCACCTGCTTTTGAAGCTGGCTTCCACGTCAACATGGAGGGCACAGCCGCAAATATGCGCGACGGTAGTATTTTCGAATACTGCCGCCTCAACGACGTCGTGATTCAGGCTTGGTCTGTCCTCCAGCACGGCTATTTCGAAGGCGTTTTTGTCTGTTCAGATAAATACCCCAAGCTCAATGCCGTCCTCAACCGACTGGCCGATAAATACCAAATATCACCATCGGCAGTGGCTATTGCTTGGGTGCTACGCTATCCAGCCCACATGCAGGCGGTCATCGGCACGACCAAGGCTAGCCGCATCATCGAAGCAGCCAAGGCAGCAGATATTGAACTGACTAGAAAAGAATGGTACGAAATCTACTTGGCCTCTGGAAAAGATCTTCCTTAAAAAATGAGCCTAAAATCCGATTAATTTTCTACCAAGATGCTGGCTGAAGGACTGTTTAAAAATCTGATCAAGGCATGTCCACTGTATAGCCGAGAAGGTAAAATTACCTTGCACAAGCTTAACTAGCACATAAAATTCCTATTTCACGAAAGGAAAAGACCAATGAACCATTTCGACACAATCATCATCGGCGGAGGACCGGCCGGCATGATGGCTGCCATTTCCAGTTCTTTCTACGGACAGAAGACCCTGCTCCTTGAGAAAAATAAACGACTGGGCAAGAAACTAGCCGGTACGGGCGGCGGGCGTTGCAATGTGACCAACAACGGAAACCTAGATGACCTCATAGCAGGAATACCAGGCAACGGGCGCTTTCTTTACAGCGTCTTTTCCCAGTTTGACAACCATGATATCATCCACTTTTTTACCGAGAATGGCGTCAAACTTAAGGTCGAAGACCACGGCCGTGTTTTCCCAGCGACAGACAAGTCCCGCACCATTATCGAAGCTTTGGAAAAGAAGATTGCAGAGCTGGGTGGCACTGTCATCACCAATACCGAAATCGTCTCCGTCAAAAAATCTGATGAGCTTTTCACTGTCAGATCCAGCGACCAGACTTGGACCTGCCAGAAATTGATTGCGACAACTGGCGGCAAGTCCTACCCTTCAACTGGCTCGACTGGTTTTGGTCATGAGATTGCCCGTCATTTTAAACATACCATTACTGAGCTTGAAGCCGCTGAAAGTCCATTGTTGACAGATTTTCCTCACAAAGCGCTTCAGGGAATTTCGCTGGACGATGTGACTTTAAGTTATGGCAAGCATGTTATCACTCATGATCTGCTCTTTACCCACTTTGGTTTGTCAGGTCCTGCTGCCCTACGCATGTCCAGCTTTATCAAGGGCGGTGAGACCATCTATCTAGATGTCTTGCCTCAGATGAGTCAGCAGGATTTAGCGGACTTTTTAGAAGAACATCGGGAAAAATCTTTGAAAAATGCTTTAAAAACCTTGCTACCAGAACGCTTGACAGAATTTTTTGTGCAAGGATATCCTGAAAAAGTCAAACAGCTAACTGAAAAAGAACGCGAGCAACTTCTCCAGTCTATCAAGTCCCTCAAAATCTCTGTTACTGGTAAAATGTCCCTTGCCAAGTCCTTCGTCACCAAAGGAGGCGTCAGTCTTAAGGAAATCAATCCTAAAACTCTGGAAAGTAAGCTAGTACCTGGACTCCACTTTGCTGGCGAAGTTTTAGACATCAATGCCCACACGGGCGGTTTCAACATCACATCTGCCCTCTGCACCGGTTGGGTGGCAGGCTCAAATCCAATAAATACCAAATAAGAAAGGAAGTCCTTTGGAACATATTATTTTACTGAGAGGCGTTACTCCTAATGGAAAAAATGCTATCCCGAAAATGTCTTATTTGGTAGATATTTTGACAGAAGCTGGTTTTCAACACGTTCGAACCTATATTCAAAGTGGGAATATCATTCTTGATAGTGACCTAGATTTAGAAGAAATACGAGAACACGTTCATACTCTGATAAAGGAAAAAATTGGGGCCGACTTAAAAATGGTTATCAAGAATAAGAACGATTTTGAAAAGATTGTTCATGAGAATCCATTTAAAGAAGAGTATCTTCATGATCGTGTGCATGTAATTCTTTATCAAGGGTTTATCCAAAGTCTGCCACTAGAAAAATTAAAAGCTGACTATGGCGAGGAAGAAATCTGTATAGGCGATCACTGTCTCTACCTCTATCTCCCTAGAACTGCAAAACAAAAAAAGCTCAATACTAACTATCTTGAAAAATTGTTTGGCGTGGATCTGACCATGAGAAAGTTAAACGTAGTAGAAAAATTACTAACAAAATAGGAGAACAAGATGAACAGATGCGAAACAGTCGAATTCGTCAATATGTGCATGATTTATGACGGAGAAAAAGTTCTGGTCCAAGACCGAGTTAGTCCCGACTGGCCCGGCATTACCTTTCCTGGCGGGCATGTAGAGCGCGGGGAATCTTTTACAGAGGCCGTTATCAGAGAAGTCAAAGAAGAGACTGGTCTGACCATATCCAAACCTCAACTTTGCGGCATCAAGGATTGGTATGATGACAAGGATTTTCGTTATGTCGTCCTGCTCTACAAGACAGAGCACTATTCCGGTGTACTACAATCCTCAGACGAAGGAAAGGTTTGGTGGGAAGATTTGGAAAATCTCTCTCATCTGAAACTTGCAACTGAGGATATGTCTGATATGCTGCGTGTTTTTTTAGAAGACGATTTAAGTGAATTCTTTTACTATAAAGATGGCGACGACTGGATTTATGACTTAAAGTAAAAAATGAGAGTGGGACAGAAATCGGTAATTCGTTAGAATTCGATTTCGTAGTCTCACCTCCGCACAGTTGAGTAGGGCTGTAAAAGCTGATGAAATCAGCGTAGTAGAGCCCACTCAACCACTGCGTCTTGCTCGAAAATCCAAAGACAATTGAGAGGCTAGGACTTTTGTCCCAGCCTCATCTTTCTACATTTGCCCGAACGTAAGCTGCAATCACATCTGCTGTGTACTGGGCAGTACCTACTCCAAACTTGTCGATATTTTCCTTAAACTCTGGGTTATAGACATAGCCTTTACCGATATGGCCGAATACCTCAATAGAGCAATCAAAGCCGTAAGTACGGATGGCTTGCAAGAGTTGAGCTGCCTGTTCTTGATTTTCTGCTGCGTCAACCGGCAAGCCTTGCTGCATATTCTCTGCCAGACTTTGAAAAACTTGATTGAAGGCTTCAACAGATTCTTCTTCCCGTCCATTTTGACGAGCCAGTGCCTCCGACATGACTTCTTGACCGTATTCTTCTACAGCTTCTTGGTGGTATTTTTGATTGTCTTCGTAGGTAAAGCCTGCGAATTTTTCTTTCATTGTCATCTTTCTTTCTCCTTTTTCTTCTTGGATAGTTTTTTGTAAGGTGGAAATCAAGGTATCTAAGCGGTCTCTTTCTTGCTGCAAATACTCCAACTGCCTAACCAGATGTGGCAATAAGGCCTGATCATCCTGACTCAGCAGCTCTGCTATTTTCTCCAAAGAAAAACCCAGATACTTATAGTAAAGGATGACCTGCAACCGCTCTAAATCAGCTTGGCTATATGTCCGATAGCCATTTTCTGATTTTGCGGGCACCAAAAGCCCGATTTTGTCATAATGGTGCAGGGTTTTGACAGAGACACCCGAAAGCTGCGCAGCTTCTTTGATATGATACATACAAAACCTCCTTGCCCTTATAGTATAAGCCCTGACCTTAGGGCAAGGTCAAGCTTTTTATGAAATTTTTTAAATCGCTTTAAATTTCCAAAGTAGCTAGTATTTATTTGCGAGAAACCATAGCGATAAAGCCCAGTTTTTCTTGATTCTTTTGGAACATCTTAAACATCTTCATAAATTGGCCGTAGTTCTCTTTTTTAAGGGCATTAAAGCAGATTTTCAGAGTACCACCCAGTCCTTCGTCATATATCATACCTCGAAGACTCATCAAGGTCATTTCACCAACAAAGGTCTCCACACGGTCAAAAGCATGAGAACGTGCCAGCTGAATCCAAGAGCCTTCTGTCAGCGGACCAACATTAACGTTAATCGCACGTGACAGCTCTTCTCGGACATTCTTATCTTTTTGCTTGAGCATAACATCGTGTGTGAGAAGCACTCCGCCTGGCTTCAGCACCCGGTAGTACTCATCCATACATTTGGCCTTCCCCTTATCCGTCTGCATGGTCAGCATGGCTTCATTGATAACAATATCAAAAGAATTGTCATCATAAGGCAGCTTCATGGCATTAGCCTGCTCAAATGTGACGAGTTCACTAACACCAGCCTTGTCTCCATTAAGCTTAGCCTGAGCCAGCGCAGCCTTATCCAAATCAACTGCAGTAATCTGGCAGCCATATCTTTTAGCCAGCTCGATTGTTGTGGTCCCCATATTGCAGGCAACTTCCAGAACCTTCTTATCGCTGGAAAACTGTCCCTGCTCAATCAGCCAGTCCGTTGCCAGTTTACCACCAGGACGAAGGCGTTTCTTTCCTAATTTTGCTAAAAATTTATGACCTGCTTCTGCCATTTCCGAACCTCCATAATTTTGATTGCTTCCATTATAGCATAAAATATTATATTTTCAGACAATTCTTAGAATTTAGCAAAAAACAGACCGAATCAACCGATTCAATCTGTTTTTTTATCTTCTTTACAAGCCAAGAATTCCAGCTAGATAGCGCAACAAGGCCACCAAGACTACACCAAATACAACAGTTGCAATTAAGTTTTTATACTTAAATGCCACATAGCTAGTTGGAAAAACAGCCATTAAATCCAGCCATTTAAAACTCGGCAGCTGACCTGTTTTAGCATTAGTGACACTAGACAGGATAAGAGCAAAGATAATGGAAACTGGCAGATATTTGAGGAAACACCCTACCATAGGCGGAAGCCCCTTGTACTTGACTAGGATAAAGGGCAAAACCCGTGGAATCCAAGTGACTAGAGCTGACAAAAGAATAGCCAGCAAAATATACTTACTTATCATCCAAAATCACCCCCACTGTACAGCCTAGTAAGGTTGCAAAAAGCACCGCCAGCGAATTTTGAAGCAGCATGGTCAGGATCAAGTAGGCAAGGCCCACCACACCTAAGACCAAAAAGAGCTTCTTTATCTTGACCCGTCGCAACATGATTGTAAACTGAGAAGAGAAAATGCCAATAAACATAGCTACTAGGGCGAAGTCCAGGCCAAAACTCTCAGGATTGGGCAGAAGGCCACCTAGAGCTGTTCCCAAAATTGTACCCAAAATCCAAGAAGTATAACTCATGAAATTGTTACCCATCATCCAGCTAGCAGCAATCTCTTCTGTATACACCTGCTCTCCCATCAAGACTCCATAAGATTCATCCGTCAAAAAAGAGCCAATGACAATATTCTGAATCAAGTTAGACTTACGAAAAAGGGTTGAGGCATGCAGACAGAGCAAAAGATGCCGAATATTTATCAGAAAAACGGTCAGTGCGATAGCCAAGACCGGCGCCTGCTGGGCAAATAAACCAATCATGGCAAACTGGGCACTGCCCGCATAAACCAGAATACTCATCAGCCCCATCTCCAAGGGATCCATATAGGGCGCCGCCATGATGCCACAGGCTAAGCCAATCCCAATATAGCCCAGAGCTGTTGGCACTGCTGCCTTTGCACCCTGTTTAAATGTCTGTCCGCGCATTCTTCTCCTTTACTCCATCGTTTCAAAAGCCAGACTCGGCTTAGCATTGAGATCCAAACTGGCAAAATTCTCCTTGTTCCACTCACTGACGCTGGCATAGGCAATCATACCAGCATTGTCACCACAAAGGCGCAAAGGCGGAATAATCACCTTAACATCTTGAATCTCAGCTGCCAAACGTTCTCTTAAACCTTGGTTAGCAGCAACACCGCCTGCCACGACCAGAGTTTTGACTGGATATTTTTCCAGCGCTCTCTTAGTCTTGGCCATGAGAATATCCATGACCGCTGCCTGAAAGCTAGCCGACAGGTCTTGATTAGACAAGGCTTCTCCTTTTTGCTGGGCATTGTGATGCAAGTTGATAAAGGCTGACTTGAGACCGGAAAAAGAAAATTCCAGATTGTCTTCCTTGATCATAGCCCGCGGAAAATCATAAATATCCTGTCCTTCATGAGCCAGCTGATCAATCTCTCGGCCTGCTGGATAGGTCAGCCCCATAACGCGACCGACCTTATCATAGGCTTCACCGACCGCATCATCGCGAGTTTCCCCCACAATCTTATAGTCACCAGCTTGACTGACATAGACCAGCTCAGTATGACCGCCACTGACCAAAAGAGCCAGCAAGGGAAACTCCAAGGGTTCCACGCTCTGGGCTGCCATCAGGTGCCCAGCCATATGATTGACCGGAATCACGGGAATATCGTGAGCCCAAGCAAAGGACTTGGCCGCTGCCAAGCCGACCAGAAGCGCCCCAACCAGACCAGGACCGTAGGTAACGGCCACCGCTGTAACTTGCTCCTCACTAATCCCCGCTTCTGCCAAGGCCTCCTCAATACAAACCGTAATGACCTCCACATGGTGACGGCTGGCCACTTCCGGTACCACTCCACCAAAACGCTTGTGGCTCTCAATCTGGCTGGCGATGACATTGCTCAAAAGCTCCGTCTCATTCTTCAGAACCGCCACACTGGTCTCATCACAAGACGTCTCAAAAGCTAAAATATATCTATCTTTCATGAATCTCTCTTTTCATAACAATCGCGTCTTCCACCGGCGCATGGTAATAGGCCTTCCGCCGCGCGATCTCTTCGAATTTTTCTTTTTTGTAAAATAGCAGAGCTGGCCTGTTTGACTCCCTAACTTCGAGGAAAATCTCCTTGTCGGCAGGCAAAAAGTCAAACAAGGCTGTCGCGATTTTCTGCCCCTGATAGCTAGGCAATACAGCAATCTGCAGGACTTCTGCTTCAAAGTCTGTCTCCTGCCAGACTAAAAAGCCGACAAGTTGACTCTCATCTGCTGCTAGTGCACAACTGTTCACATCCGAACGCAGAACCTCTGCCACTTGGGCCGCTGTCCATGGGCTGACCTCATAGACTGCAAGTAAGAGCTGTTCCAGCTCTTCTGCGAGAGTTGCCACGTCCACATCCGAGTTAGCGCACCATTTTCTCAATTTAATCATAGGCGCTGAATGTAAGAATCGCTGGATTCCTGATGGGTCTTGAGCCAATTTTCCTCAGCTTCTACCCGCTTGAGATAGTTAGGAACAAAGTCATGAATGGACTGAGCTGGCAGGTCTAAACCGAGACGACCAACAGCTACGGCATCTGGCAAGGTCGGCTGAATGGCAGCCTGAGGAAGAGCCGCTTCAATCTGCTCCGTAAAAGCTGTCGTTTCTCCGACAAAGGTGACTGATTGGTTAGCAGCGCCAGCTATTTCCAAAACCTCTGCCAAAGGTAGATGGGCTTCCGGCCGTACAGCCTGACCAGACTGGTAAAAGCCAGCATAGACATTATTGCGGCGGGCATCCATGATGGGAATGACCAAGCCTTCCACCTGCTCTGGAACTAAAGCCAGCAGACTAGACACACCGACCAGCTCAATCTTGAGGGTATGAGCCAGAGTCTTGGCTGTCGCCACCGCAATTCTCAGACCTGTGTAGCTGCCCGGCCCCTGCGCCACCGCGATCCGATCCAAATCGGCCGGCTTCAAATCCAGACTATTCATCAGAAAATCGATAGCCGGCATAAGGGTAATGCTATGATTTTTCTTGATATTGAGCGTCACCTGCCCCAAGGTCTCCTCATTCTCTAAAATTGCTAGAGACAGAGCCTTATTTGACGTATCCATCGCTAAAATGTTCATCATTTTCTTCCTTACTCGAGTGTTTGCTTCTTATTATACTACAAAAGCAGCGACAAGGGTAGAGAGAGACCGTCATTTGATGACCCAGATTGTCCTCAAAGGCTTTTCTGAAAATCTCCATAAGATTTTCTCGGCTATGTCTTTTACTAAAAGCTGGTTTTATGATATAATTGGTTAGAATTATATCGAATCAAGGTCAATCTACTACTCATAAAACTGAATAAAAGAAAACAGCTGATTAGCTGTCGTTTTCTGTAGCTTGATCGTGAAAAATGGAAGGAAATAAAATGATTTACAAAGTTTTTTATCAAGAAACAAAAGAACGCAGCCCACGCCGTGAGCAAACACGCGCCCTTTACTTAGATATAGAAGCAACCAATGAATTAGAAGGCCGCATCAAAGCCCGCAAATTGGTTGAAGAAAAGACTCCTTACAATATCGAATTTATCGAGCTCTTGTCTGACAAACATTTGGAATACGAAAAAGAGTCAGGCGCCTTCGAATTGACGGAGTTGTAAGCTATGGCATATAACTTAAAGAAAGAAGAAGTTGGTGTTTTCGCCATCGGTGGTCTGGGCGAAATCGGTAAAAACACCTACGGAATTGAGTATCAAGATGAGATTATCATTGTTGATGCTGGGATTAAATTTCCCGAAGACGACCTCTTGGGTATCGACTATGTTATCCCCGACTACTCTTATATCGTGGAAAATATTGACCGCGTAAAAGCTGTCCTCATCACCCACGGGCACGAGGACCATATCGGCGGCATTCCTTTCCTGCTCAAGCAAGCCAATGTTCCCATCTATGCTGGTCCTTTGGCGCTGGCCCTCATTCGGGGCAAGCTAGAAGAGCATGGACTTTTGCGCGATGCCAAACTCTATGAAATCAATCAAAATACAGAGTTGACCTTTAAAAATCTGAAGGCGACTTTCTTCCGCACAACCCACTCTATTCCAGAGCCCTTGGGGATTGTCATCCATACGCCGCAGGGTAAGATTGTCTGTACTGGTGACTTCAAGTTTGACTTTACACCAGTCGGTGAGCCTGCAGACCTGCACCGTATGGCCGCTCTAGGCGAAGAAGGCGTACTCTGTCTCCTATCTGACTCGACCAATGCTGAAGTTCCGACCTTTACCAATTCCGAAAAAGTAGTCGGACAGTCTATTATGAAGATTATCGAAGGCATTCATGGACGGATTATTTTCGCTTCCTTTGCTTCAAACATCTTCCGACTCCAGCAGGCAGCTGAAGCTGCTGTCAAGACTGGACGTAAGATTGCGGTCTTTGGCCGCTCCATGGAAAAAGCCATTGTCAACGGGATTGAGCTGGGCTATATTAAGGTTCCTAAAGATACCTTCATCGAGCCAAACGAGCTTAAGGACTACCCAGCTGGCGAAGTACTGATTATGTGTACCGGAAGTCAGGGTGAGCCCATGGCAGCCCTGTCTCGGATTGCTAATGGTACCCACCGCCAGGTTCAGCTGCAACCTGGAGATACAGTCATCTTCTCATCCAGCCCTATCCCTGGCAATACGACCAGCGTTAACAAACTGATTAACATCATTTCCGAGGCTGGTGTAGAAGTGATTCACGGTAAGATTAACAACATCCACACCTCTGGACACGGTGGCCAACAAGAGCAGAAACTCATGCTTCGCTTGATCAAGCCTAAATATTTCATGCCAGTCCATGGTGAATACCGTATGCAGAAAGTCCATGCAGGTCTAGCCGTTGATACTGGAGTACCAAAAGACAATATCTTCATCATGAGCAATGGTGATGTGCTGGCTCTGACAGCTGACTCAGCTCGTATTGCCGGCAGCTTCAACGCTCAGGATATTTATGTTGATGGGAACCGCATTGGTGAAATCGGAGCTGCAGTCCTACGCGACCGTAAAGACCTGTCAGAGGACGGTGTGGTTCTGGCTGTCGCGACGGTTGACTTTGAATCCAAGATGATCTTAGCCGGTCCAGATATTCTCAGCCGCGGCTTTATCTACATGCGCGAATCAGGTGACCTCATTCGCCAAAGCCAGCGCATCCTCTTCAATGCTATTCGCATTGCCCTTAAGAATAAAGATGCCAGCGTTCAATCTGTCAGCGGCGCTATCGTCAACGCCTTGCGTCCTTTCCTCTACGAAAGCACTGAGCGCGAACCTATTATCATTCCGATGGTGCTTACACCAGACGAAGACAACTAAAAAATAAGCTTTGCTAGTCTAGCAAAGCTTATTTTTTGTAAACTTTAATGGTATTTGGCAATTGACTTCCATCTATTGAGAATGGCTCAGCTCAGTCGCTTGATGAAATGATATTTGGTCACACCTTTTTGGGGCATATCTTCCAGATTGGCATAGATTTCATAGCCTTGCTTGATGTAAAAATCCTTGGCTTGATAAGAGTTGGTGGACAAGGTGATGCTGCTGACTCCCGCTTTCTCAGCCTTTTCTTCTAATTCTGCCAGCAGACTGGCTCCCAAACCTTTTTTCTGATGTTCTTTATCCACCACCAAAGCCTTGATATGGATGTTTTCCAACACCTGCTGAGCATGGAGCAAGGCGATTAAGTTTCCTTCCTCTTCCCGTGTCAGATAATAATCCTTGGGCTCCAGTTCTTCAAGCCTAGCTGACCCAAAAGAAGCCTCATATTGCTCCTTGAAAACTTGCTCGATAAAGTCTTGAAATTCTGTCATTTTTGCTCCTAACGAAAAAGCAGAATAATAACTCTGCTTTTTCCTTCTTTATTCCCCTTCAAAGACATCTTTCATCTTATCAAAGAAGCCTTTCTTCTTAGGGCTCACTGTGATGTCTCCAGCCGCCGCAAAATCCTTAAGAGCCGCCTTTTGACGGTCATTGAGGCCTGTTGGCGTTACGACATTGACAGTGACATATTGGTCACCTACACTTCCATCGCGCAGATTTGGTGCTCCCTTACCACGCAGACGGAAACGTTTGCCAGTCTGGGTTCCCTCTGGGATCGTCAATTCAACATTTCCATGCACAGTTGGGATTTCCACACTGTCACCCAGAGCTGCTTGCACAAAGTTGAGGTTGAGCTTGTAGTAAATGGTAGAACCGTCACGTTCAAATTTATCGCTTGGCTCAACGTTCACCACTACATATAGGTCTCCGTAGGGACCGCCATTAAAGCCTGCCTCACCTTGACCCGCCAAGCGAACTCGTTGACCTGTTTCCACGCCAGCAGGAATTTTTACATGAACGCTATGCGCTTGCTTTTCATGTCCCGTTCCATGGCAGGTTTCGCACGGACTTTTGATTTCTTGTCCGCGACCATGACAGACATCACAGGTTACTTGACGACGCATCATGCCTAGTGGTGTCTGAGTATCGACGTTAATAACACCAGAGCCATGACAGCGGCCACAAGTTACTGGGCTAGTTCCTGGCTTAGCACCTGAACCATGACAAGTCCGACAGCTAGCCTCACGATTGTATTTAACTTCTTTTTCTGTACCGAAAATAGCCTCTTCAAAGCGGAGATTTACCCGATACTGGAGATCGTCTCCTTGACGCGGAGCGTTTGGATTACGAGTCGCACCACCGCCAAAGAAGCTAGAAAAGATATCTTCGAAGCCACCAAAACCGGATCCATCAAAGCCTCCGAAACCGCCCGCACCGCCGCCAAAGCCACCATTGGCACCCGCTGCGCCGTATTGGTCATAGGCCGCCCGCTTTTGCTCATCGCTCAGCGTTTCATAAGCCTCCTGGACTTCCTTATATTTATCTTCCGCCCCAGGCTCTTTATTGATATCTGGGTGATATTTTTTAGATAATTTCCGATAGGCTCTCTTAATCTCATCCTGAGAAGCATTCTTAGAAACACCTAAACGGTCATAAAATTCTGTATTGTTCATGATTTAATACCTTGCTTTTTTACAATTTTTTAATATTATATTTCTGCAAATTAATCTTGGGTCTTCCTTCAAAAAACTTTCCTTTAGAATCTCCTCCAAAGAAAAAGTCATAGACTTCAACGTTTTCATCTCCACGTTTTTGTTCGCGAGGACTGCGCTCTTTAATAATAGCTTTCAAATCCTTCCCTAAAATTTGAAACTTAATATATTCACCATTAACAGAAGTTATAAAAATTTGTCTATCCTCATTTTTCAAATTGTCTATAGTATTCTTTTCGATAGTAAACCAAGTTGTCCACTTTAAATTGTCTCTCTTGGCATCATTTTCATAATTTTTACTATATCGAATATTCTTTTTATTAACATTTAGTTCTGTAGAAAGTTTTGTTTTAATAGCTGATATGTTGATACGCGATTCTGGATTTGGACTGACTTTATCACTTAGAAAACGATAATAGATATCTAAAAATCTATCTCTTGACTCCGAATCACTTCCTTTTCTATATTCTTTGTCTAATTCTTTTAGAAAGCTTCGTAATTCCCCACCAATTGCTCGTTCCTCACCTTTATTTCTATATACCTCTAAAAGTTCATCTATATTTTGTAATAAGTGCAAATCGCTGTTATATTTTGCATCTTTAATCTCTAAATCCGATATTTTCTTATGATGCATCCAAGAATAGACTGCAGCAACACCAACTATCATTGCCACAAAAAATTCAGCTGAAAATATTATAGACAATATCGTAACATTTTGTATTAGATGCCTATCAATACAAATAGAAAAACCAACGTATAGCACTATGAAAACTAATTCAAAAAGAAGGATTTTCCAATGATTTTTAAAAAGAAGTTTAATTTTTTCCATAATATCACATTCCCTAGTTTACCGAAAAACAGAGGCTGGGTTGCAACCTCTGGATTTCTTCCTATTATTACGACGTGAGATTTTCGAAACGATACTTTTTGAAAAACCTTTGACGCGGTAGCTGATTGGATTTTGGGTTCGTCTTTCAGACTCCCAAAAATCCTAATCATCCTCGCGGGGGTTCGACTACGAACTAAAAACTTTCAATTTTTAGTTCTGTCTCACCGCCTATTTCTCCGTAAACTCCCCGTCTACGACGTCATCGCCTGCGTTTCCTGTTGCTTGTGCGCCTTCTGCTCCTGCTTGAGCTTGTTGGGCTGCTGCGGCTTGTTCGTAGAGTTTCACTGCCAAAGCTTGAGCTTTTTCGTTCAACGCTTCGAGTTTTGCTTTCATGTCGTCCAAATTGTTGTCTTCTTGGGCTTTCTTAAGGTCATCAAGGGCAGCTTGGGCAGCATCACGTTCTGCATCAAAGCCTTTGCCTTCAGTTTCCTTGATAGTCTTTTCAGTTGCAAAGATAGCTTGGTCTACTTCGTTACGAAGGTCAACTTCTTCTTTACGTTTCTTATCTGCTTCAGCGTTTGCTTCTGCATCTTTCATCATGCGGTCGATTTCTTCGTCTGTCAAACCTGAGTTTGATTGGATAACAATTGTTTGTTCTTTTTGAGTTCCAAGATCTTTCGCTTTAACAGATACGATACCGTTCTTGTCGATGTCAAATGTTACTTCGATTTGAGGAATTCCACGAGGTGCAGCTGGGATATCAGTCAATTGGAAACGTCCAAGAGTCTTGTTATCCGCTGCCATTGGGCGTTCACCTTGAAGAACGTGGATATCAACGGCCGGTTGGTTGTCTGCTGCAGTTGAGAAGACTTGTGATTTAGATGTTGGAATCGTAGTGTTGCGATCGATAAGTTTTGTGAAGACACCACCCATTGTTTCGATACCAAGTGACAATGGCGTTACGTCAAGAAGGACAACGTCTTTCACATCACCAGTAATGACACCACCTTGGATCGCAGCACCCATGGCAACTACTTCATCAGGGTTTACTGATTTGTTTGGCTCTTTACCAGTTTCAGCCTTAACAGCTTCTACAACTGCTGGGATACGAGTTGAACCACCAACAAGGATAACTTCGTCGATTTCTGACAAGCTCAAACCTGCATCTGAAAGAGCTTGACGAACTGGAACTTTTGTACGTTCTACAAGATCACGAGTCAAATCGTCGAATTTGGCACGAGTTAAGGTCATTTCCAAGTGAAGAGGGCCAGCCTCACCAGCAGTGATAAATGGCAAGCTGATTTGAGTTGAAGTCACACCAGAAAGGTCTTTCTTAGCTTTTTCAGCTGCATCTTTCAAACGTTGCACCGCCATCTTGTCAGTTGACAAATCAATGCCATTTTCTTTCTTGAATTCTGCTACCAAGTGGTCGATAATCTTCTGGTCAAAGTCATCACCACCAAGTTTGTTGTCCCCTGCAGTTGACAATACATCGAAGACACCGTCACCCAATTCAAGGATAGATACGTCGAATGTACCACCACCAAGGTCGAATACCAAGATTTTTTCTTCTTTGTCAGTCTTGTCCAAACCGTAAGCAAGTGCTGCTGCAGTTGGTTCGTTAACGATACGTTCTACTTCAAGACCAGCGATTTTACCAGCGTCTTTTGTTGCTTGACGTTGAGCATCGTTGAAGTAAGCTGGAACTGTGATAACTGCTTTGGTTACTTTTTCACCAAGGTAGTCTTCAGCGTAGCCTTTCAAGTATTGAAGGATCATAGCTGAGATTTCTTGTGGAGTGTATTCTTTTCCGTTTGCAGAAACTTTTTCAGAAGTTCCCATCTTAGATTTGATAGAGATTACTGTATCTGGATTTGTCACTGCTTGACGTTTTGCTGCATCACCAACGATGATTTCACCGTTTTTGAATGACACTACAGATGGAGTTGTGCGGTTTCCTTCTGGGTTTGCGATGATTTTGCTTTCAGTTCCTTCAAGAACTGCAACTGCTGAGTTTGTTGTACCTAAGTCAATACCGATAATTTTAGACATGTGTTTTTCTCCTTAAATTTTATTTTCTGTTTTTCTTTTTAATACTCTTCTTAGGTGGCGGCGCCGTCAGAGCTTGACTTCGTCAATCTCTTTGACTAAACTTTGAGCCTAAGTCTCAAAGTTTGCGCAATTAGCGCCACGGCGAAGAGTATCTACTTTGGTTCGCTTCGCTCACTATTGCAAAGCTGAACACATTTTATCTTTCTTTCATAGTTTAGTGTCATTTCGGACAAGGTTTACGCAGTAGCTGATTGGCAGTTCACTTCGCAAACGCTCGTGACCAGCCTAATCACCCTTGCGGGGGTGCGTCAACGAAATCACAGATTTCTGACTTACCGCCTAGTTATACACCACTACCATTGCTGGTCTTAGAATGCGGTCATGGAGTTTGTAGCCTTTTTGGAAGACTTGTGCAATGGTATCTGCTGGATGTTCATCGTCTGCTGGGAGAGTTTGGATGGCCATATGATAGTTATGGTCAAATGCTCCGTCAGCTACGATTTCTTCAATTCCTTCTTCTTTAAGGGCATGAATCAAGCTTTCTTGTACCATCTCCAAGCCTTTTTTGACATCGTCTGTCAATCCTTCAACGGCAAGCGCACGCTCAAGGTTGTCCAAAGAAGGGAGAATCGCTTTTGCCAAATCTTGGCTACGATAGCGTTGCAAGAGTTGACGTTCTTCATTGGCACGACGTTGGATATTTTGCATTTCTGCATGAGCGCGAAGATATTTATTTTCAAAGTCTTCCGCACGCTCATTGGCTAGCTCTAGTTCTGATTTTTCGGGAGTAGTTTCATCCGCTTCTTTAGCGGTTTCTACCTTTTCTTCTGTAGTTTCTACAGCTTCTTCAGCAGCTTCTACCACTTCCTCTTCTTTTACTTCTTCGTTTTTTGTTTCCTCAGACATTTTTCGCCTCCTTTTTAGGAATTTATGTAATTTCATGTTCAACTCACCTCATAATGATTGCTACTCAGATATCGGTAGAAATCTGTGAGTTTCATCGTCAAGACTCGATTGACAACATTGAGCTGACTGACCACCTTTTGGTAATCCAGATTGACTGGACCGACCACCGCCAGCATACCAAATCCTCGATAGGGAATTAAAAACTTGCTGGAAATCAAGGTTAGATTGGCCAGGCAGTCCTCTTGACTAGCTGCGACACGGACATTTTGCATCTGATCCTCAGCTAGACTATCACGGATTTCAAAAGCCACCTTCTGACGATCATCAAAGAACTGATAAGCCTCAAGATCCGCAAAACGTAGCAACTGGACTTTACCAGCTACAGCTACTTTTTCCGAAAACATCTGAGCAAAAATATGCTCAAAGAGATCGAGAACATTGTCCGTCGTCGTAAAGTAACGCTGGATAATCTGCGGAATCTCCGTCCGAATCTTGTAGTGAATATCTAAGACCGTCTGTCCCAAAAAGCGCTCCTGAATCATATCCCTCAAGCGCAGTAGGTCATCCTGGAGAAAATTCCTAGGAATCATGAACTGACTGGTCAGGGTATTAGACTCATCCAGAGTAAAGACAGCTAAGGCTGCATGCTGGCTAATAATAACGATATCAAAAGCTGTCAGTCGCTGCCGACTAGGCTCGACATCAAGAGCTACAACCGTACAAGCACTCAACTCTGCCAAGACGTCCGCTGCCCGCTGCAGGATATCCTCCAGCTTGAAGAACTCTTGGTCGAAAGCTTTGACGACCTCGTAGAGCTCATTTTCCGCCAGCTGATCAAAGGTCAAGGAATGACGGACAAAATACTGGAAACCTGCTACACTGGGCTTGCGACCACTCGATGTATGAGCCTTTTCTAGCAACCCTTCCTTTTCCAAGGCTGCCATATCATTTCGAATGGTGGCACTCGAGGACTGGATAGACTCTTGCAAGGCTTTAGAACCGACAGGCTCCTGCGTCTTGGTAAAGATATCAATAATTAGATTTAAAATCTCATTTTGGCGTTCTGTTACCAAGGACCTCACCTCTCTTTAGAAAATTCCAGCCACTGGCGAGATTTTATTTTTTATATTTAGCACTCTGATACCTCGAGTGCTAAATCATGATTCTATTATACACTCTTGAAAATGAAAGTCAAGACAAAAATCCAAAAAATTAGCACTCTTTTTACAAGAGTGCTAAAAATCAGTCTCAAGTCCTAGAAAACTTTATTGGACAGGATTCCTTTTACAATTCTTTTGGTGAGCTTTAAGCTTTTTCATAGCCCAATCATAGTGACTGGATGTTGCGCTGACAAAGTAAGAACCCAAGGTCGTTCCGCCCGTCCATTTATAAACTCCTTTAGAAAATAATTCTTCATTGGTCAAGGTTGCGGCTAGGTCTAGGACAGCTCTATGTGAACTAGCCAGCAAAGAACTTGCCTCCTCAAGAGAGGTTTGCTGGTGCTTTTCCCAAAATGTGGCATTCATATCCCCATAGGTTCTCCAATTGTAGGGAGCAGGCAGGAAGGACTTCTCTTCTCCCCTTTGATTGGCCTCTACCCAGTTGAGCAGCAATTGGTGCCATTCATAAAGATGGATTAAGACGTCCCTCAGATTCCGATCGCGCTTCCAGTGGGCTTCTTTCTTTTTCTCATCCTTTGAAAAATCAAAGGGCCTCACCAACTCGTCCGCTGTCATGTTCGAAATAAGCAGATTGAGTTTTTCGAAATTTTCTGTAGCTGCAGCCAGTAAATCGTTTTTTGTTGCAGGTCTTGGCATGTTACATTCCTCCTATCTGACAGCATACCTTAAGATAGTTTTCAACTTTTCTTCTGGTGTTCTATTTTTGTTGCTTAAGTAAATCTCTCTGTGAACTTGGTCGCATCTCTCCAGTCCCAAGCTGATTGCTAGCTCGTCCATTTTCTCAAAAGAGGCCGGCTCACTATCATAACTTCCTATATGTAGGATCTGAATAGCCCGCTCCTCTGGAAAGCTCTGTAAACGGATGTCATCGTAGAGGGGACTGGGCTTTTTCTTACGGACCTTCTCAAGCGCCACCGCAAACATGTCCTGAGTGATGACATTGGGCTGCTGAATCATGAGTTGATAGCGAAGCTGACTTTTATCGAAGCCTTCCCCAGCAGCTTTTTCCCAGAACCCTTCCAAAGGATAAACCGTAAAATCCGTCACCTTATCCTCCGCCTCATCTTTCATCATGGATTTAAAGAGCATTTTTATGGAATAGGCCAGTGAATAAAGGGCAGATACCCGCTCAGAGAAATCCGCTTCATTGGGGTCACCCTCTCCTTCGATCACAATGAACTGTTGACTCGGCACCTCTACTAGCTCTGGCTTTTGCTTGGCTCCATAAAGGACTTTCTCGCTCTTTCTCCATTCATATTTCATCTTGCTGCCTCCTTTTCTCTTCTTACCATTAGTATACAAGAAGATACCTGACACCCTATGTCAAGTTTTATATTTTTCTGCTAGCTTATGAATCATTTCTTTCATTTTCACTCGGATTTCGGGCGGATCTAAGACCTCCACAGCGTCTGCAAAGGACAGGATATAACTATATAGACGCTGGTCGTTGGGAATGTCGATTTCTGTATATAAATTTCCTTCGGCATCTGTCCGAATGTCTCCGCCTAATTCATCATAAACCCTGAAAGCCACTTTGCGATTAAACTTGACTGCCAGCTTAATGGTATTTTCATAGGTCAGTTCCTTTTCCAAGACGATATCTTCAAAGCTGTCCTCAAACCTTTCATCCAGCCGCTCCAGATTTTTCATCCGAGATAGCTTAAAATACCTGAATTCCTGTCGCAAGAGACAAAAGGCATAGAGATACCAATTCTGATTTTTAAAGAACAAGCGTACAGGCTTGACACGACGGCTTGTCTCCCGCTCATTACTAGCAAAGTAAGAAAAAGAAACAAGGTGCTTGCCTAGAATCGCAGTTTTTAATTGATGAAAGGTGTCTTCATATGCTTTATCATTTTGCCAGTGATTAAAATCGATTTCGATCCAGTTGGAATTTTTGACTTGAAATAGCGCCGAAAGCTTTGTAAGCAGGTCATTCTGGTAAAGCTGACTGGTGCTTTCCAGACCTTGCAGGGCCGCCATGATCTGCTCTTTCTCCTCCGCTGTCAGCAAGGACTTCCGCAAGACAAAATCCTCTGCGATTTCTATGCCGCCACCCTTTCCTTGCGTGGTATAAATCGGAATCCCAGCGCTACTTAAAGAGTCTACGTCTCGATAAATGGTCCGGACCGAGATCTCAAATTTCTCAGCCAGCTCCGTTGCAGTCACTTTCCCTCTCTCCAAAATGTAGTACAATATCCGAAATAGTCGATTATTCTGCATGCTTACCCCTTCTCCTCTTCCTATTATACAATACTTGCCATAGCATGTCATATTTAGGCAGGTTAGACCTAGGATAAGCTGTAATGAAAAAGAGAGTGGGACAGAAATCGGTAATTCGTTAGAATTCGATTTCGTCGTCCCACCTCCGCACAGTTGAGTAGGGCTGTAAAAGCTGATGAAATCAGCGTAGTAGAGCCCACTCAACCACTGCGTCTTGCTCGACAATCCAAAGACAATTGAGAGGCTAGGACTTTCGTCCCAGCCTCTTTTAGTAATTAGAACCTTTATTTTCAATAGGTATTGTTTACCTTTGTTCCCCTGACCACTACTAAGCTTTACCATTATTTCCTGTGACAGGGGCAAATGTTGGCAAAGCCACTCCCTCTTTTAACAGTGCCTCATGGTAGAGCTTGTAGAAAATATGGTACAGGCTCGCCTGCATACCGCTTGTGACGATTAAACTAATCCGAAAGTAAAACTGCCCACTCGCAGTCATTTGCGGTCCCAGAATATCAGGTTCCTTCAAAACTTCTGGATGTTCTGGCACAGCTTCCTGATTGACAGCAGCAATAATCCGATAAATCTCATCCAAATCCGTCTCAGCATAGATAGGAATATCAATCAAAACCCGCATATCGCCACGAGAAAGGTTGCTGACGACGGTGATATTTCGATTGGGCACAAAGTGAAGCGTCCCGTCCGCATCGCGTACCTGCGTCGTCCGAATCCCGACACTGACAACTGTTCCTGCAATCTTGATAGCACCATTGGTCAAGCGAACATTGTCCCCTACATCCAACTGCCGCTCCAAGAGAATAAAGAAACCATTGACCAAGTCGGACAGAAAGCCCTGCGCCCCCATCCCAATGGCGACACCGGCAATACCTGCCCCAGCCAAAAGACTTGAGACCGGCATGCCCAAAATAGATAAAATCCAGTAGAACAAAAGAAAATAAAGGGCATAATTGAGTAAATTCTCAATCAGACGTGTAATGGTCTTTTGCCGAGCCTCATCCTGCCGAGATAATTTCAAAGATGGCGCAATCAGTCTAGTCACAAAGAGATGGAGAATTTTCTTAGCCACCCAAAATAGTAAACACAAAAAGAGCAAGGAGACGAATTTCGAAAACACATCATCCAGAATAGCTGACCAGTCAAATTGCTGGAAATAGCGCGTAAAAACATTCCCATTAGCTGTCATTCTTTCCCCCTATGAGATACAAAAATCTTATTCATTATACCACAAAGGGCGACAAATAGGCATCAAAGCAGCCTTATTCCGCATAGCGAATACTAAAAAACATTGATTTTATACGACTTCTAGCGTATAACGGAAAGCAGTTTATTTTAGAAAGGGATCTATTATGTTTCATCGAATTCCTTCTGCTTGGAATCGCGCCAATCTTATCAAACGGATTTCTATTGGGATTGTCACAGGCGCCCTGCTGGCTCTTATTTTCCCACAAGCCAGCGCCATTTAGCCTCCTTGGTCAAATCTTTGTCGGCGGTCTGAAAGCTATCGCACCACTACTCGTTTTTACCCTCGTTGCCAATGCCCTCTCTCAGCACCAAAAGGGGCAGAAGAGCAATATAAAAACCGTCATTATCCTTTATCTAATAGGGACTTTTGCGGCCGCCCTTGTCGCTGTCCTCGCCAACTATATCTTTCCTGTAACCATCGAGCTAACCGCAGCCAGCTCGGAGGTCCGTCCACCAGAAGGCATCGGCCAAGTTCTGAGCAATCTCCTCCTCAACCTTGTCGATAATCCGATCAACGCTTTGACCAAGGCCAATTATATCGGCATTCTGTCTTGGGCAGTTGTCTTTGGAGTGGCCATGCGAGAAGCAAGTCAGCAAAGTAAAGAACTCTTAAGAACACTGGCAGATATCACTTCGAAGATTGTCGAATGGATCATCAATCTAGCTCCCTTTGGTATTTTAGGACTGGTGTACACGACCATTTCTGGCAAAGGATTTGAAGCACTCAAAAGCTACGGCATGCTCCTTCTCCTATTACTAGGTTCCATGGCTCTTGTTGCGCTGGTCGTTAACCCCTTGATTGTCTTCATTATGCTTCGGAAGAATCCTTATCCACTGGTTTGGCGCTGCTTAAAAGTCAGTGGTGTCACTGCCTTTTTCACTCGCAGTTCGGCTGCCAATATCCCTGTTAATATGAAACTTTGTCGAGATTTGGGTCTTAATCCCGAAACCTACTCGGTCTCTATCCCACTCGGTTCTACTATCAACATGGCAGGAGCAGCGGTGACAATCAATACGCTCACCCTCGCAGCGGCCAATACACTGGGCATTCAGGTGGACTTTGGAACAGCACTGGTACTTAGCATCGTTGCGGCCATTTCCGCCTGCGGAGCTTCTGGAGTAGCTGGAGGCTCGCTTCTCTTGATCCCTGTGGCTTGTAGCCTCTTTGGTATCCCAAACGATCTGGCTATGCAAGTCGTCAGCGTTGGTTTTGTCATCGGTATCATCCAAGACTCTTGCGAAACCGCCCTCAACTCATCCACAGACGTGCTTTTTACAGCTGTTGCTGAAATGAGCACCTGACCCAAAGAAAAACGTTATTAAACAAAGCGCTGAGGCTGGGACGAAAGTCCTAGCCTCTCAATTGTCTTTGGATTGTCGAGCAAGACGCAGTGGTTGAGTGGGCTCTACTACGCTGATTTCATCAGCTTTTACAGCCCTACTCAACTGTGCGGAGGTGGGACGACGAAATCGAATTCTAACCAATTACCGATTTCTGTCCCACTCTCAGTTTTTTATTTTGTCCTACGAGATACTTTCCTCACTCTTTCCTTAAAGAAAATTTAACTTTTTCTTAAAGATAACTGATATCAGCTAGCTTTAAGCCGCAATCTGTATACTTTCTACAAATCATCTAAGAAAGAGGTATGGATATGGAATATCTAGTGATTCCGGCTTACGAGCCCGATTATAATTTGATTAAACTGATTCAAAAAATTCAGAGCAAGAGTGATTTTCATATCGTTGTTATCGATGACGGTAGCTCAGCCAAGCGCCAGACAGTCTTTGACAAGGCTGAACAATATGCGACTGTCCTCCATCACGAGAACAATCAAGGCAAAGGACAAGCATTGAAAACTGCCTTCACCTACATCCAGTCTCTGGGTCAATACGGAACCGTCATCACAGCAGATGCGGATGGCCAGCACAAGGTCTGGGATATTTTCCGTGTGGCGACCAAGGCTGCTGAGCATCCCAATCAGCTGATTCTGGGAGCACGCGCCTTTACTGGCAAGGTGCCTCTGCGCAGCCGCTTTGGCAACAGTCTGACGCGGTCTCTCTTCAAGCTCCAGACTGGGGTGGGTGTCTCTGATACGCAGACAGGCTTACGAGCCTTTACGACCAACATGATTCCCTTTATGCTGAAGGTTGACGGCCAGCGCTATGAGTACGAAATGAACATGCTCCTAGAAGCCAGCAAGGAATATCCCATTTCGGAAGTGCCCATTGAGACGGTCTATATCAATGATAATGAAGACTCGCACTTCCGACCTGTTAGAGATGGACTCATGATTTATAAAAATATCTTTAAATTCGCCCTGACTTCTCTCAGCAGCTTCATCGTCGACTACATGGTCTATGCACTGGCTCTCTTATTCTTAGCTGCTGCTCCGACCAGCCTGAGAATTCTCCTAGCCAACGGGATTGCCCGCGTGACCAGTTCGGTCTTCAACTACTCGACTAATAAAAAGCTGGTCTTTAAGAACGACGACAGTATACTCAAGACAGGAACTGGCTATTTCAGCCTAGCTGTAGTGCTCTTTATCCTAGACACACTGCTGATTCGCCTCTTCTACGCTGTCTTTGGACTCAATCTTCTGCTTGTCAAGATCATCGTCGGACTGCTGCTCTTTACCATCTCTTGGATGGTACAAAAGAGATTTATTTTTAAGGAAAGGACACACACTGCATCATGAAATTTTTAAAGAAAGGCTATGCCTACGCCTCGATTTTTGGCCTACTTCTGACAGCTTCTTTTAGCTACTCCATGCTGAAAACCTTCGTCATCGCAGAGACTATTTCCACAGTCTCAAGCACCACTTCATCATCCAATGCCGAGGCTGCCAGCAAGGCTGCCGAAACAGCCACAGTGACAGATACCAGCTATTCGGACGACAATATCTCGGTCACACTGACTGAAAAGACCGTCAACAATACCCAAGTCTACATCGCTGATGTGACCGTCAGCTCCGCTGAATATTTGAAAACAGCCCTTGCCAACAACACCTACGGAACCAATGTCACCGCCAAGACTTCAGAAACAGCGGCTAATAACAAGGCCATCCTAGCAGTTAACGGCGACTACTACGGTGCCAATTCTACCGGCTATGTCATCCGCAATGGCGTCGTCTACCGCGATACCGTCCGAGAAGACTCTAGCAATGGGGATTTGGCCATTTACAAAGATGGCTCTTTTAAAATCATTTACGAAAATGAAATCTCTGCTAATCAACTGGTCAAAGACGGCGTGGTCAATCTCTTGGCCTTCGGCCCAGCTCTTGTAGAAAATGGCGAAATTGTCGTGAATACCAAGTCCGAAGTTGGCCAGTCTATGGCTTCCAATCCACGGACAGCTATCGGTATCATTGACGAAAACCACTATATCATCATCGTTTCAGACGGACGCACTTCAGAAAGTCAGGGGCTTTCCCTCTATGAAATGGCTGAAGTCATGAAATCTTATAGAGTCAAGACTGCCTATAACCTTGACGGTGGCGGCTCATCCACTATGTACTTCAACGGTCAGGTCATCAACAAACCTACCACCAACGGAAATATTTCAGAAAGGGCGGTGAGTGACATTGTCTACATCGGTTACTAATCCCAGCAAAAAACGTTTCAAAAAAACAGCTCTTTCCTACATGCTGCTAACGATTTTCTTCTTTGCTTTCAGCAGAATCTATGAATCCTTCAGCTTCGGGGAAGCATCTGTCCATATGCACTATCTCTTTGCCCTTCCTCTAGTGGGGGGCATCCTCCTCCTGCTCTTCATGAGAATGATTCCCAACCTCTCTCGGCTCAGCCTTAATCTCTGGAACTCAGCTGTAGCCATTATGACAGCCGGCATGCTCTTTCGTGGAATTGTCAACCTATCTGGCCGCTCCACGACACTGGATATGCCCTACTGGTATGTAGGAGCAGCCTTTGCGTCTCTAGCTCTATTCTCCATGGTCTTTACGCGCAGTGTGTGGGTAGATAATAAAGAGACCAGCTCAATGTCTTAATCTCATAAAAAAATAAAGGTCGTGGTGTTTAAGCCACGGCCTTTATTGAACACAAATCTGCTTTTTCTATAATCAGCAATAAAACTTCTAAGAAAATCTTTGCCATCAAGTGGAAATGAGACCAACTTGTAAAATTAGACGATTCTACCCTGATCAACAACCAACTTGCCTGCTTTATAAACCTGATGGGTCAGGTTAGTCGCAAAGAAATAAAGTGGATAGTCGATATTCTTAGCATCTAGGATGGTAATGTCAGCCTGCTTGCCAGTATCAAAGCTGCCAATCTTATCTTGACGGTTAACTGAGTAAGCCGCATTGATGGTTACAGCGTTAAGAACTTCTACTGGCGTCAGACGCATCATAAAGCAGCCCAGCTGCATGACGAACTGCAGATTAGCTGTCGGACAAGAGCCTGGATTGCTGTCTGTGGTCAGAGTAATGGCCATGCCAGCTTTCAACATCTTGCGAGCTGGTGCATAGGTATCTTCCATCAGACTGAAGGTAGTTGCTGGTAGGAGATTGCCGATAACCTTAGCTTCTGCCATCTTGCGAATGCCCTCATCGGTCGCCATCATCAAGTGCTCTGCACTGGTTGCTCCTAGCTCAGCCGCTACATCCACCCCGCCGATAGACTCGATTTCATCAGCATGGATACGAAGCTTGAAGCCCATCTCCTTAGCTTTAGAAAGCAGGTAGCGCGACTCGTCAGCTGTAAAGACGCCTTTTTCACAGAAAATATCACAGAATTCAGCTAGATTTTCTGCTTTTACCCGAGGCAGCATTTCCTCGACGATGAGCTCCAGATATTCCTGAGAGCGTCCCTTGTATTCTGGTGGAACGGCGTGGGCAGCCATAAAGGTCGAAACCAAATCAATATCGTGGTCACGGTCCAGAGCCCCAACGACATCTAGCTGGCGCTTCTCTGTTTCCCAGTCCAAACCATAGCCACTCTTGGCCTCAACCGTTGTCACCCCATGCAGCAGCATATAGTCCAGCAGTCTCTTAGACTTATCGTAGAGAGTGTCAAAAGAAGCTTCTCGCGTCGCCCGGACTGTACTGAGAATACCGCCGCCTTGAGCAAGAATTTCCAGATAAGGGACACCAGCTAATTTCTTAGCAAATTCATGCTCCCGGCTGCCGCCATAGACCAAGTGAGTGTGGCAGTCAATCAAGCCAGGTGTGGCAATCTTGCCTTCATAAGACTGAATCTTAGTATCTGGTCCAACCAGACTGGCATCCGGCTCTCCGCTGCCGACTGCTAGGATTTTGCCGTCTTTGACTGCAATGTAGCCGTCCTCCAAGACCTGAGCTTCCTTCATCTCCTCACCAAAAAGTGGATGACCGAGATCCTTGGGACAGAAGACTTGATTAAAGTGAGTTAATAGTAAATCAGCAGTCATGCTTGTTCCTCCATTTCATTTTCCGACATATTTGCTTTTCATCATAATACACTATCGTCAAATTATAGTCAAAAGCTTGTAAAAGATAGGAGCCTCTCTTTTTTTACTGTTTCCGTCATTTTCTTGACTCTTTATGGACGGGAGTCTTATAGAATGTAAGAGAAAGATATTTTACACTTGACTAAAAGGAGGATTTTTCATGTCATACTTTAGCGAAAATGAAATTGCAGCAGCAATGACCGTCAAATTAGACGATGTACTGCCTGAAAAAACAGTTTTTCAAGAAGGCATCCGTCGAGCACCTGACCGGGGCTTCCGTTTGACTCAAGCTCAAACCGAAATTGCTTTAAAAAATGCCCTTCGCTATATTCCAAAGAGATTCCATGAGGAAGTAATTCCAGAATTCTTAGAAGAGTTGAAAACTCGCGGACGGATTTATGGCTACCGCTGGCGTCCAAAAGAACGCATCTACGGCAAACCAATTGATGAGTACAAAGGGAACTGTACCGCAGCCAAAGCTATGCAGGTCATGATTGACAACAACCTGAGCTTTGAAATCGCCCTCTATCCTTATGAATTGGTTACCTACGGAGAAACTGGATCTGTCTGTGCTAACTGGATGCAGTACAACCTGATCAAGAAATACTTGGAAGTCATGACCGACCATCAAACCTTGGTCGTGGAATCTGGCCATCCACTTGGACTCTTCAAGTCCAAACCAGAGGCACCTCGCGTGATTATCACCAATGGCCTCTTGGTCGGTGAATATGACAATATGAAGGACTGGGAAATTGCAGAAGAAATGGGCGTGACCAACTATGGTCAAATGACAGCCGGCGGCTGGATGTACATCGGCCCTCAAGGCATCGTCCACGGTACTTTCAACACCCTCCTCAATGCTGGACGTTTGAAGCTGGGTGTGGCTGACGACGGCGACCTGACTGGCAAACTCTTCATTTCTTCTGGTCTGGGCGGCATGAGTGGAGCTCAAGGGAAAGCAGCTGAAATTGCTAAAGCTGTGGCAATCGTAGCTGAAGTAGACCAATCTCGGATTGAAACTCGCCACTCCCAAGGATGGATTAGCCAATTAGCCGAAAGTCCGAAAGAAGCAATTGACTTGGCTCAAAAAGCTCTGGAAGCTGGCGAATCAACTTCTATCGCCTATCATGGTAACATCGTAGACCTCTTGGAATATGTCAACGAGAACAATATCCATGTAGATCTGCTGTCTGACCAAACTTCTTGCCACAATGTCTATGACGGCGGCTACTGCCCGGCTGGTATCAGCTTTGAAGAGCGGACTCGCCTCCTGGCTGAAGACAAGGAAACCTTTGCTAAGTTGGTTGATGAAACATTGGAACGTCACTTCAAGGCAATCAAGACCTTGACTAACAATGGCACCTACTTCTTTGACTATGGTAATGCCTTTATGAAGGCAGTTTATGACTCTGGCATCAAGGAAATTTCTAAGAATGGCTTTGATGACAAAGACGGCTTCATCTGGCCATCTTATGTAGAAGATATCATGGGCCCAATGCTCTTTGACTATGGTTATGGTCCTTTCCGTTGGGTATGTCTGAGCGGTAAGCATGAAGACTTGGTAGCTACAGACCATGCAGCTATGGAAGTCATCGACCCTAACCGCCGCTACCAAGACCGCGACAACTACAACTGGATTCGCGATGCAGAAAAGAACCAGTTGGTTGTTGGAACTCAAGCGCGAATTCTATACCAAGACTGTATGGGCCGTGTCAACATCGCCCTCAAGTTCAATGAATTAGTCCGCGAAGGCAAGATTGGCCCTGTCATGATCGGCCGTGACCACCACGATGTTTCTGGTACAGACTCTCCATTCCGTGAAACTTCTAATATCAAGGACGGATCTAATGTCACTTGCGACATGGCTGTGCAATGTTACGCTGGTAACGCAGCTCGTGGTATGAGTCTGGTAGCTCTCCACAATGGTGGAGGAACTGGTATCGGTAAGTCTATCAACGGTGGTTTTGGCTTGGTACTGGACGGCAGCGAACGCATCGATGAAATCATCAAATCTGCTATCGCTTGGGATACGATCGGCGGAGTTGCACGTCGGAACTGGGCTCGCAATGAGCATGCTATCGAAACAGCTATCGAGTACAACCGTCTCCATGAAGGAACAGACCACATCACTATTCCGTACTTAACTGATGAAGATTTGGTCAAAGAATCTGTTAAGAAATTGTTCGAATAGAAAAAACTTGTCCCCCGACTTCTGAACTGAGCTAGGTCTCACATCTAGCTCAGCTGGAAGTTCCACTTTATTCACTCTGTAATTTTAATAACATATAACACGAGGTAATATCTTATGGCAAAAATTGTTGAATGTATTCCTAACTTTTCTGAAGGCCGCAATCAAGCGGTTATTGACGGTCTAGTTGAAGTAGCTAAGAGCGTGCCAGGCGTAACACTTTTGGACCACTCTTCTGATGCCAGCCACAACCGCAGTGTCTTTACCTTGGTCGGTGATGACCAAAACATTCAGGAAGTTGCTTTCCGTTTGGTTAAATACGCTTCTGAAAATATTGACTTGACCAAGCACCAAGGTGAACACCCTCGTATGGGCGCAACTGATGTCCTGCCTTTTGTACCGATCAAGGACATCACAAGTGAGGAATGCGTAGAAATTGCGAAGACCGTATCTGAGCGGATCAATCGTGAGCTCGGTATTCCTATCTTCCTCTATGAAGATGCAGCGACTCGTCCAGAGCGTAAGAACTTGGCTAAGGTTCGTAAGGGACAATTTGAAGGCATGCCTGAAAAACTCTTGGAACCTGACTGGGCGCCTGACTACGGTGAAAGAAAGATTCACCCAACTGCTGGTGTCACTGCTGTCGGTGCTAGAATGCCACTCATCGCCTACAACATCAACTTGGATACAGACAATCTAGAAATTGCCAACAATATTGCCAAAGTCATCCGTGGATCAAGCGGTGGTTACAAGTACTGTAAAGCTATCGGCGTTATGCTGGAAGACCGCAACATTGCTCAGGTTTCCATCAACATGGTCAATCTGGAAAAATTCCCACTCTATCGCGTCTTTGAAACAGTTCGCTTTGAAGCTAAGCGCTACGGAGTTGGAATCCTCGGCTCAGAAGTCATCGGTTTAGCTCCAGCCAAGGCTTTGATTGACGCAGCAGAATACTATCTGCAAATCGAAGACTTTGACTATGGCAAGCAAGTTCTGGAAAACCATTTGCTAGGCTAGGAGGACTGAAACCTATGAAATTAGTAGATTTAAGTTTGACAGAATTTGCCCAAGTCCTAGGCTCAGATGCGCCTGCACCAGGAGGCGGCTCTGCCGCTGCTCTTTCCGCAGCGAACGGTATTTCCCTGACCAAGATGGTCTGTGAATTGACCCTTGGCAAGAAAAAATACGCAGAATTTGAAGCAGAAATTGCTCAAGTGCACGCAGAAAGCGCCCGCCTGCAAGAAAGCTTGCTCGCAGCTATTGACAAGGACACTGAAGCCTTCAATCTGGTCTCTGCCGTCTTTGATATGCCTAAGGAAACGGAGGAAGACAAGGCTGCCCGTCGAGAAGCGATGCAACAAGCCCTCAAGGAAGCGACCCAGTCACCTTATGGCATGATGGAAGACATCTTGACTGCCCTGCAAACAACTCAAAAGGCTGTTGGCAAGTCCAATACCAATGCTGCCAGCGACCTGGGAGTCGCAGCTCTCAACCTTAAGGCTGGTCTGCAAGGAGCTTGGCTCAATGTCCTCATCAACCTGTCAGGTGTCAAGGATGAAGCATTTGTCGCAGACTACCGCAGCAAGGGTGAAGATCTCCTACAAAAAGGCTGCGCTCTAGCAGATGAAATTTATCAAGAAATTTTGAAAGTTGTCTAATAGATAAATGGAAGATAAGTCCGCTCATTCCTATGAATGGACTTCCTCTTCTCAAGAGGTAACAATATGGTTTTATCAGATATTGAAATTGCGAATTCGGTTCAAATGAAGCCCATCAAAGAGGTGGCAGAAAAGCTAGGAATTGCTGAAGATGCCTTGTCTCTTTATGGAAATTACAAGGCAAAAATCAGTGCCGGCCAACTAGAAGCCTTAAAAGACAAGCCAGACGGCAAACTGATTCTCGTGACCGCTATTTCTCCGACACCAGCTGGAGAAGGCAAGACCACGACTTCTGTCGGATTGGTCGATGCTCTAGCTGCTATCGGTAAAAAAGCCGTTATCGCTTTGCGGGAGCCTTCTCTCGGACCTGTCTTTGGTATCAAGGGCGGAGCTGCTGGCGGTGGGCACGCTCAAGTTGTGCCGATGGAGGATATCAACCTCCACTTCACTGGTGACTTTCATGCCATCGGTGTTGCCAACAATCTGCTGGCGGCCCTCATTGATAACCACATCCACCATGGCAATGCCTTAGGCATCGACTCTCGCCGCATCACTTGGAAGCGGGCGGTGGATATGAATGACCGGCAACTGCGCCACATCGTAGACGGCTTGCAAGGCAAAGTCAACGGTGTTCCGCGTGAAGATGGTTTTGACATTACAGTTGCTTCTGAGGTTATGGCCATTCTCTGTCTGTCAGAAAATATCACTGACCTCAAGAACCGCTTGGAAAAAATCATCATTGGTTACAGCTTTGAAGGTAAGCCAGTAACTGCTAAGGATCTGAAAGCTGGTGGCGCTATGGCTGCTGTGCTCAAAGACGCCATCCATCCAAACTTGGTTCAAACTCTGGAACACACACCAGCCTTGATTCACGGTGGACCTTTTGCCAACATTGCCCATGGCTGTAACAGTGTCCTAGCTACCAAGCTGGCTCTCAAATATGCCGACTATGCAGTCACAGAAGCTGGTTTCGGTGCTGACCTCGGTGCTGAAAAATTCATCGATATCAAGTGTCGTACATCTGGACTTCGTCCATCGGCTGTAGTTCTAGTTGCTACCATCCGCGCTCTCAAGATGCACGGTGGTGTGGCTAAGAGCGACCTGGCTGAAGAAAATGTCCAAGCCGTTGTAGATGGTCTGCCAAACTTAGAAAAACATCTGGAAAACATTCAAGATGTTTATGGATTGCCAGCAGTCGTTGCCATCAATAAATTCCCGCTGGATACCGAAGCAGAATTGCAAGCAGTTTATGATGCATGCCAAAAACGTGGCGTTGACGTAGTGATTTCCGACGTCTGGGCGAATGGCGGAGCCGGCGGTAAAGAGTTGGCTGAAAAAGTCGTTGAACTGGCCGAAGGAGACAATCACTTCCAATTTGTATATAATGAAGAGGACTCCATTGAGACCAAGCTGAACAAAATTGTTACTAAGGTTTATGGAGGCAAGGGTGTTCGCCTGACTCCTGCTGCTAAACGCGAGCTCAAACAACTGGAAGAACTGGGCTTCTCCAACTATCCTATCTGTATGGCCAAGACTCAGTACTCCTTCTCAGACGATGCTAAAAAACTGGGCGCACCTAAAGACTTTGTTGTGACAATCAGCCAGCTCAAAGTTTCTGCTGGTGCAGGTTTTATCGTTGCTCTGACGGGTGCAATCATGACCATGCCAGGGCTGCCTAAAGTACCAGCCAGCGAAAAGATTGATGTTGACAAAGATGGCAATATCAGCGGTTTGTTCTAATAAATACCAAAAATGACAAATGTAACCCTTTTAAGAGTAAATGATTTTCAAGTTTCCGATTGGTCGGGGGGAAAGACAAAACAGCTTTATCTTTCCCCGCCAACTGGCCACTATGGCAAGCGGGAATTTGACTATCGGCTCTCAACAGCGACTGTGGAGTTGGCTGAAAGTCAGTTTTCTGACCTCAGCGGCTTTCACCGCATTCTCATGAGCCTGGACCACACACTTCATCTCCACAATGCCAGCCGGCAGGAGGAAACGGTCCTAGCTCCCTTTACCCCCTATTTTTTCGAAGGGAGTGATTCTATCACAAGTCGTGGGACTTGTACCGACTTTAACTTAATCTACAGCGACCATTATCAGGGACAGATGCTTGCCATCTCAGATAGAGAAGAGCTTAGTCAAGATGAAGCAATTCAATTTATCTATGCCTTGAGTGATTTGATGGTGACAGGAACAGGCATGCCATCGCTTAACCTAGAGACAGGGCAACTTCTGATAGTGGAAAAAGAGGCTCAGGAAACTGAGCTGCAAATAATGTTTTCGAGTAACCAGCCAACGGGTGCTCCCCTTGCTATATGGGCTGGTTTGACCCATATCCCTACTAAGTAAAGATACAAGGATGTCCTATCATCGTTCTATCTTTACTTGGAAAGGATCCCACATCTCTAAAGGAGAAACATTATTATGAATGCGACTAAACTCACTGCACAAGAACAAGAGCGAGAAAATGCGAAATTCAGCTTTTCTGGCGCTACTCTCTATGGTATCAATGCTGTTATCGGTTCAGGAATTTTCCTCCTACCTCAAAAAATTTATAAAGGACTGGGTCCTGCTTCTCTAGCTGTCATGCTGGGAACTGCCCTCCTCGTTATTCTCTTAGCCGTCTGCTTGGCAGAAACTGCTGGTTATTTTAATAAAAATGGCGGAGCCTTCCAATATTCCAAAGCAGCCTTTGGGGACTTTGTCGGATTTAATGTTGGCTTCCTAGGCTGGGCGGTTACCATCATCGCTTGGTCAGCAATGGCAGCAGGATTTGCGAGACTTTTTGTCATTACTTTTAAATCCTTTGCCCCCTATGAACTTTTACTCAGTGTGAGCCTGATTATCCTACTCAGTCTGATGAATATCTCAGGTCTTAAGACCTCCAAAATGTTCACCTTGACCGCAACTGTAGCCAAGCTCATCCCAATTGTCGCTTTCAGTCTATGCGCAATTTTCTTCATCAAAGGAGGAATTGACAAAGGAAACTTCACTCCGTTTCTTCAGCTAGAACCTGGCGTGGATATCATGAAAGCCATCTCTAGTACAGCTATCTATATCTTCTACGGTTTCATCGGTTTTGAAACCATGTCTATCGTTGCTGGTGAAATGCGCAACCCAGAAAAGAATGTGCCTCGGGCTATTTTGGGCTCTATCAGTATTGTATCTGTTCTCTATATGCTGATTATCGCAGGAACTATCGCCATGTTAGGCAGCCGTATCCTGCAAACAGATGCCTCTGTGCAAGACGCCTTTGTCGAAATGATTGGCCCTGCTGGAGCATGGATTGTTTCTATCGGAGCGCTGATCTCTATTGCTGGACTTAACATCGGGGAATCTATCATGGTTCCACGTTATGGTGCAGCCATTGCAGATGAAGGCTTGTTACCTAAAAAAATCGCTGAAACTAATGCTAAAAACGCCCCTGTAATTGCCATTATTATCTCCGGACTTTTAGCCATTGCCCTGCTCTTTACAGGAACATTTGAAGTATTAGCGGCTCTCAGCGTAGTCTTCCGCTTCTTCCAATACATCCCAACTGCTCTAGCCGTATTGGTATTGAGAAAGAAATATCCAGATAAGAAAGTGGTCTTCCGCGTTCCATTTGGTCCTGTCATCCCAATTTTAGCGGTTCTAGTCAGCCTCATCATGATTTGGGGTGAAAATCCAATGAACTATGTCTATGGTCTCATCGGTGTCCTTGTCGCCAGCGCAGTCTACTATATCTATATAGTACTGATTTGTAAAAATAAAGTTCTTGAACAAAAAGGAGAATGAATCTTATGACACATGTAATCAATTTGGATGGCGAACACCTTACTTTAGAAGATGTCATTGCAGTAGCTCGCCATGGAGCCACCTGTGAAATCGACCAAGAATCTAAGAAAGCTGTAGAAGCTTCCCGTAAAATCGTAGATGACATCGTCCGCGAAAAGCGGGTAGTCTACGGTGTTACGACTGGCTTTGGCTCCCTCTGCAATGTCAGCATCTCGCCAGAAGATACAACTCAACTGCAGGAAAACTTGATTCGCACCCATGCTTCAGGATTTGGCAATCCTCTTCCTGAAGATGCAGTCCGCGCGATCATGTTAATCCGGATTAATTCTCTGGTCAAGGGCTATTCTGGTATCCGTCTCTCTACCGTCGAAAAACTTCTAGAATTGCTCAACAAAGGCGTCGTACCTTACATTCCGGAAAAAGGCTCTTTGGGAGCTTCTGGTGACTTAGCACCGCTGGCTCACATGGTTCTGCCTATGCTAGGACTGGGGCGCGCTTACTATCAAGGCCAATTGCTCTCTGGACAAGAAGCTTTGGACAAGGCCGGCATCGAGAAAATTGCTCTAGCAGCCAAGGAAGGCCTGGCACTGATTAACGGAACGACTGTCCTGACAGGTATCGGAGCTCTGGCTACCTACGATGCCATCCAGCTTCTTAAACTGTCAGATGTCGCTGGTGCTCTTTCCATGGAAGTCCACAATGGTATTACCAGTCCATTTGAAGAAGACCTACATACCATCCGTCCTCAGAGCGGACAGCTGGCTACAGCCCGCAATATCCGCAACCTTCTAGAAGGCAGTGGCAATACGACTGTAGCAACCCAACAACGGGTCCAAGATCCATACACCCTGCGTTGTATTCCGCAGATTCATGGTGCTAGCAAGGACTCTATCGCTTATGTTAAGACCAAGGTTGAGATTGAGATCAACTCCGTTACAGACAACCCTATCATCACCAAGGAAGGTCATGTCATCTCAGGCGGTAACTTCCACGGAGAACCAATGGCTCAGCCATTTGACTTCCTCGGTATCGCTATTTCTGAAATCGGTAATGTATCCGAGCGTCGCGTGGAACGTCTGGTCAACAGCCAACTGAGCAAGCTCCCATCCTTCTTGGTCAAACATCCAGGACTCAACTCTGGCTTTATGATTACCCAGTATGCTTGTGCTTCGCTTGCTTCTGAAAACAAAGTCCTAGCTCATCCAGCCAGCGTAGACTCTATCCCATCTTGTGAAAATCAAGAAGACTTTGTCAGCATGGGAACTACTGCAGCACGCAAGGCAGCTGAAATTCTTAAGAATTCTCGCCGCATCGTAGCAACAGAAATCATGGCCGCCTGCCAGGCTCTGGATCTGAAACCAGAAAACCATGAACTTGGTAAAGGAACCAAGCCGGCCTACGACCTCTTCCGTCAGCATGTCCGCTTTATCGAGTTTGACAAGGATATCGAAATCTATGAAGAACTCAACAAGGCTTCTAAGCTGATTGAAAACGAAGAATTCCTAGCAGCCGTTGAAAAGGCTGTGGACTTGAGCATTCAGTTCTAAAGCTGATGCCTCTGTAAAAAGCTAACATAAGAAGCCCGCTCTCATGCAGCTGGGCTTCTTTTCCCGCCAAAAGTCATTGACAGGCTTAGCGGAAACTCTTATAATAAAGTCGCAAGTATCGTTATGGAAAAGGACAAAATTATGTTAGAAGATTACTATCAGCTAGACAACCGTTACTATCAGCGAGGTCCAGAGGACAATCTATATACTGCCAAATGGGGCATGGTCATTGAGTTTCTGGACTTAAATGATCCTAGCCTAACCCCTTTTGAAGGGGTAAACTTTGCCCTGATTGGCTTCAAGAGCGACAAGGGTGTCTATATCAATAATGGCCGAGTGGGCGCAGTTGAAGGTCCTCAAGCCATTCGAACTCAGCTGGCCAAGCTTCCTTGGCATCTAGGTAGAAACGTTCGAGTCTTTGACGTTGGCGATATTGACGGACCTAACCGCTCTCTGGAACAACTGCAGCAAAGCTTGGCGCTAGCAGTCAAACGCCTGCGAGAGCTTAATCTCCGTCCCATCGTTCTAGGCGGCGGCCATGAAACAGCCTACGGCAACTATCTAGGTCTCAAGTCGTCACTAAATCCTGACCAAAACTTAGCTGTGATCAATATGGATGCCCATTTTGACCTACGCCCCTACGATCAGACGGGCCCCAACTCCGGTACCGGTTTTCGTCAGATGTTTGATGATACCTTAGCTCAGAAACAGATCTTTAACTACCTCATCCTAGGGATTCAGGAGCACAATAACAATCTCTTTCTCTTTGACTTTGTAGCCAAATCTAAGGCTATCCAGTTCCTGACTGGAATGGATATCTACCAAATGGGTCACAAGGAAGTCTGCAAGGTAGTTGATGCTTTTCTAGCCGATAAAGAGCAGGTTTATTTAACCATTGATATTGACTGCTTTGCAGCTGGCGCTGCTCCTGGTGTCAGTGCCATCCAGTCGCTGGGGGTAGACCCCAATCTGGCTGTGCTGGTCTTCCAGCACATCGCTGCTTCAGGCAAGCTAATTGGCTTTGACATCGTCGAAGTCTCTCCCCCTCACGATATAGACAACCATACGGCTAATCTAGCGGCCAGTTTTGTCTTTTACCTGACCCAAATCTGGGCACAAGTACATGACTAATGGGGATTTAAAAACCTCATTAGAAACATCAAAAGAGGATGAATATAACTTTCATCCTCTTTTATTTGTGTTCAATTCTTAAGACAAGGTTCGACGTAAGTTTTCTAATTCCTTTAGTTGATGACGATCCCGGTAGGGATTGAGCTGGCTTTTGGCTGTTTCATAATAAGTTTCAAAGTCCTGAGCTAGTAAATTTTCAAAACCAGCTTCCTGCAAGCTACCAGCTAGCTGGCGATACTTGATCACAGCCATCAGATAGTAGATCAAGCCTTTGTCCCGCGGATTGCCATAGCGACTAATGAGACTATCCTTTTTCCGCAGCAGATCAAGCGCCGGCTGGTAATCCCCCTTCTCGCAGCCAATCAAGGCCAAATAAACTTCCAGCTGGGTCTCCTTCCAAGGAAAGCTGAGCGACCTCAGGGCTGCTTTCGCTTTCAGCAAGATTCGCTCCGCCTGTTCATAATCTTTTAGCTGATAATAAGTCAGCCCCAAGCCTATATAGAAAGCAAAAATCGAAGGCTCTGCTGTTTTATTTTCCGTCAGTTCAATCGCCTCTTTCTGATGAGCCAGCGCTGTCGTGAAATTCCCACGAATCTGCTCAATCTCTGCCAGATAATCTAGAGCCGCCGCAATCTGAATCGAATACTTTGAGCGCAACGAAGCCGTCAAACTAAAGCAATCGATAGACTGGTAAAGATGGCGGAGTGACTGCTCCTCATCTCCAATCATGAGATGATAAAGCCCCTTAAGTCGAAGATTCATCGCAATAGCTTCATGATTATTGGCCTGAACTGAAGCATCCAGGGCTAACTCCGTATAGTAGCGCATCTCAGGGATATTTTCCGTCTGGATGCAATAGTAAATCATCTGCCGATAGCCTTCTAGGAGAAACTCCATCTGTTGCAGCTCTTTAGCAGAAGCAATCACCTGCTGGATGTTGTCCATTCCCTGCTGGTAATTCCCCGTCCGGATAGCATAGCGCCCTTCCAGATAGAGAAAGCGGAGAACCAATAGCTGAAAATCTTTGTGATTCTGGTGTTTCCTCTCTAAGCCCTCTATCTCCCGACGGATACGGTCAAACTGGTCCAAAACTGCGGACTGGTCAGTATCATCCGTCTTTTCGATAAAGCCAAACTCCCGCGAATAAATGGGAAAGAGCTCATGATGAAACTGCAAGGTGGCCTCGAGATAATGCAGCTCATACTCCAGAGACTTAATCGGCTGCTTGGAGAGCTTGTAGTGATAGGCGATGTCATTGAGCAACTGAGCATGATAGAGAGAGGCTCCTAGCTGGTCTTCCATGCCTTGGGCAATCTGGTGATGTAGCATCCGCTTCTTGGCAAGCGGCAAGCGCTCATAAGCATAAATCCGCAAAAGCTCCTGGCTGAACCGTAAAACCAATTCCTCCTGCTCCTCTCCTATTAAAAGCTGTTTTTGCCCAAATCCTTCAGCAATTTCGACCACTTCTTCCACAGATAGGCCTAGCAACTTAGCTAAGAGCGCTACCGAAGCAGGGGAACTAAAGCAAGCCAGATAGTCAACCAATTCCTCCTCCTGGCTGCTCAAATAGCCTAATTTCAGAGATAGTTTTGCTTTAATAACTGAGGTTAATGGCTGGAATTTTTCACCTCGCAAAAGCTGCTCCGCATACTCCGACAGAAAGAAAGGGATGCCTTGACTAACCCGATAAATAGCCTCAAGCCGTTCTTCAGATATGACTAACTGTTCAGTCTGGGCCTGTAAATAAGCCACACTTGCCTTAAAATCTAGCGGCTGCAACTCAATGCAGTCTAGCTGACTACGAAGCAACAAGTGATTGAAAAAACGGCCAAGATAAGGTGGCGTACTCAGATGCTTGGTCAACACAAAGGCTACTGGATAATCCCTCAAATGGTTCATAACCTGCTCTAAAACAGCCACACTAGCCTCATCCATCCAGTGACAGTCCTCAACCAAGATCACCAAAGCCTTTTTCTTAGAAATCTTTTGCAAAATATCCAATACAAACCGAGCCAGATGATCTGTATTTAGCTCAAGACCCGAAGCTTCACTTGCCATCATCGGAAAATAACTATCCAAAATAACCTGCCACTGGCTAGTCGAAAGGATCTGATGCTGAATAACTAGGTCACCCAAGCCATCTAGCAGACTGCGCCAAGGCTGCAATCCGACCGTCATTTCTTCCTTGAAGCACTCTGCCATAACAATCTGGAAATACTTAGTCTGATTAGCCAGTACCTGTCGAGTCACTGTCCGTTTACCGATACCAGTACCACCGACTAAGAGCAGCGCACGAGGTTCTTGCCTCTCTAAAATCTTAGAAAAATAAGATTCCAAACGCTTGATTTCATCCACTCGGCCAAAAAAGTGGTCCGTATTACGTAAAAATTGCTTGATCTTACGCTCACTGCGATCCTTGGCCATCACTTCATGATACAGCTGTTGAATTGCTTCATTCGGGCTAATCCCCAATTCCTTGTCCAAGAGATTGACCAATTTGTAATAAGTCTCAATCACCTTACCAGGTCGATCATTCTCCTGATAAAGCTTCATCAGCAGATGATAATTCTTTTCATCAAACTCATCGATGCTGATCATACGACGCAGATTTCGCTCTGATTCCTCCAAATTCAACGGATCTTTTTCCAACTTTTGGTAGCAAGCCTGGATATAGAGCTGCTCATATCTCGTCCGCATCCTGGACACCCAATAGTCAAAGGCTTCACTGTCCTTGAGATAGAAGCCCTGCAGAAAATCACCTTGATAGAGCGACAGATGCTCCGCTGAATGGTCCGTGAAAAGTTCTACATCACTTTCAATCGCACACTCGGGATTAAGCGACAGCACAGTCCGGTTGGGAGCAATAATCCATTCTCCTCCCAATAGCTTATTAGCCTGATAAATGGTATTCCGCAGATTCTTTTTGGCAGTCTGATTGTCCTTATTTTCCCAGAGGATTCCCGCAATCTCCTCCCGATTGACTGCTCCATTGATATGGAGATAATAGAGCAAAGCATTGATTTTAGCAAAAGGAAAAAAGACCTCCTCTTGATTGAGAAAGACACTCGGACTTCCCAGCAATTTCAACTTCAAACGATCTTCGGTCATGTAAACGCCTCCAAGAAAGCTTATAAAACTAATATAAACAAAATAAGACATTTTAGCAAGCAAGAAAAGAACGACTCTATCATTTATCAGCTTCTAAATGATCAAAACCTATAAACAAAAACCACTAAACAGCAAATGAATCTGATTAGTGGTTTCTTCATTCATCTTAAAAAGATTGAACGGATGGGGTATGGTTAAAGAGCGCATGGGTCGCCTTATAGATATGGTAAGCTGTTGCCGCATTATTCATCGTATAGAGATGGATCCCTGCTACATCATGGGTCACCAAATCGACAATTTGATCCACCGCATAGGCTAAACCAGCTGTCCGCAATGATTCTGGATCATGTTCATACTTATCCAGAATAGCCTTGAATTTGCGCGGAAGATGAATATTCTCACACGTTTTCAAAAGACGAAGCGCTTGGTTTCGATTCAGAATAGGCATGATACCTGCATGAATCGGAACATCGATCCCAGCCAAGGTACACTTATCTTGGAAATCATAGAAGCGTTCATTGTCAAAGAAGAGCTGAGTGACAAGACTAGAGCAGCCCGCATCCACTTTCTTCTTCAGATTCTGAATATCTGAGATCTGGTTTGGTGAGTCTGGGTGCCCCTCTGGATAGCAAGCACCGATGATGTCAAAATGTGGTGCTTCTGTCTTGATATACTCAATCAAGTCAGTCGCATATTTAAAATCATCCTTAGGAGCCACATCTGGAAAAACATCGCCCCGCAAAGCCAAAATCTGATTGACCCCAACACGATCCAAAGCCTGCAAGATATTGGACACCATTTCCTTAGTTAGATAAACAGCTGGCAAATGGGCAATCGTTGGAATCTCAAGGTCATTGGAGATGAACTCAGCCAAACGAACCGTTGTCTCCTCAATATCAAATTTATTATTGCTGGCAGTCACACTGATAAAGTGGGGAGCCAGATCTTGCATCTCCCTCAACGCCTGAAAAATCTTATCATTGCCTACTGCCGGATTAGGAGGAAATACTTCAAATGAGAGACTAGGAGTTTGGCGATTCACCATAGAGATAAAATTCCTTTCAATCTACTAACTAGCAGCCTATAACAAACCTGCAAACAGCTTTGTTGCAGGTTTATCAGAGCTGAGTTTAAATGTAGAAATAATATTAATTCAGTTTTTGTCTAGCTGCTTTAGCCGCTTCGACAAGGCGGATCAAGCTTTCTTTTGTTTCTGGAATACCACGTGTTTTCAAACCACAGTCAGGGTTGATCCAAACTTTCTTGCTTGGTACTTTAGCAAGAATGGCTTCGATTGTGTGGTCGATTTCACCTTCATTTGGCACACGAGGAGAGTGGATATCGTAAACCCCAGGTCCCACTTCTGTTTGGAAGTTTTTCGCTTTGAGTTCGTCCAAGATTTCAAGGTTTGAACGGCTTGCCTCAAAGGAAATAACGTCCGCATCCATATTGTCAATAGCTGGGATGATATCTGTAAATTCTGAGTAACACATGTGAGTGTGGATTTGAGTATCTGGCGCAACTGTAGAGTGTACCAAGCGGAAGGCTGGAATAGCCCAGTCAAGGTAGTCTTCGTACCAGTCGCTACGACGGAGTGGCAATTTCTCACGAAGAGCAGCCTCGTCGATTTGGATGATCTTCACGCCGGCAGCTTCAAGGTCAAGCACTTCGTCCTTGATAGCAAGAGCGATTTGAAGAGTTGAGTCCTTGATAGAGATATCTTCACGTGGGAATGACCAGTTGAGGATGGTAACCGGTCCAGTCAACATACCTTTAACAGGTTTGTCAGTACGGCTTTGTGCGTAGCTAGACCATTTCACAGTGATTGGGTTGAGACGAGTCACATCACCCCAGATAATTGGTGGTTTCACCCCACGCATACCGTATGATTGTACCCAACCATTCTTAGAGAAGAGGTAACCTGACAAGTTTTGACCGAAGTACTCAACCATGTCATTACGCTCGAACTCACCGTGTACAAGGACGTCAAATCCAACTTCTTCTTGCCATTTAATCCATTCGTCGATAGTTTCAGCAAGAAAGGCATCGTATTCTTCTTGTGACAATTCACCCTTACGGAAGGCCAAACGTTTGGCACGGACTTCCTTAGTTTGAGGGAATGAACCGATTGTTGTTGTTGGAAGAGCTGGAAGTTTGAAGGCTTCTTCTTGGATCTCTTCACGTTCTGCGAAGGCTGGCAAACGAGTGTAGTCAGCGTCTGTCAATCCTGCAATGCGCGCACGAAGTTCAGCATTGACACCTACACGTTCAGTCGCAAAGAGTTCTTTGTTGGCTGCAAGAGCTTCCGCACCTTGACCATTGCGGATAGCATCCAAGTCACGAAGTTCGTCCAATTTTTCAACTGCAAAGGCAAAGTGGTTCAAGATAGCTGGCTCAAATTCTTCGTTAGCTGTTGTAAATGGCACATGAAGAAGGGAGCATGAGCTTGTCAAGACAATGTTTTCAGCTGGGATTTGCTCAAGAACAGCCAAGCTCTTTTCGTAGTTGTTTCGCCAGATGTTTTTACCATTGACAATCCCTGCATAGAGAGTCTTGTCAGCTGGGAAACCACCTTTAACGAGTTCAAGAGTTTTCTTACCTTCAACGAAGTCCAAACCAATGGCATCTACTGGCAAGTTCACAAGGTCAGCGTAGACGTCACGAACGTCACCGAAGTAAGTTTGAAGCAAGACTTCAAGACCTTTTTTGTCAGCCAAAAGTTTGTTGTAAAGGTTCAAGAAGAGAGCTTTTTCTTCAGCTGTCAAGTCTTTGACAAGAGCCGCTTCGTCGAGTTGGATGCGAGTTGCACCAAGCTCCGCCAATTTAGCAAAAACTTCTTGGTAAGCAGCCACTAAGCTGTCTACGAAGTCTTCTGCTTTCACGCCTTCTTCAAAGTCTGACAATTGAAGGAAAGTGAATGGACCTACAAGGACTGGACGAGTGTTCAATCCAAGTTCTTTTGCTTCTTGGAATTCATCAAAAATCTTGTGACCAGCCAATTTAACTTGAGTGTCTTTTTCAAATTTAGGCACGATGTAGTGGTAGTTGGTGTTGAACCATTTCTTCATCGGAAGGGCACGAACATCCCCTTTTTCTCCTTGGTAACCACGACCCAAAGCAAAGTAACGCTCAAGGTCTGACAATTCCAAGTTTTGAACAGATGCAGGAACTACGTTGAAAAGGAAAGCTGCATCGAGGAAGTTGTCATAGTGAGAAAAGTCATTTGATGGAATTTCAGTGATGCCCTTTTCTTTGACAATGTTCCAGTGCTTGGCACGCAAGTCTTTCGCCGCTGCCAAGAGTTCGTCTGCTGAGATTTCATTTCTAAAGTATTTTTCAGTTGTAAATTTTAATTCGCGGAATTCACCCAAACGAGGGAAACCAATGATAGTCGTTGACATAAACGTCCTCCAAAAATTGTTGTTGAAACTATCTTAACAGAAAATCCGCCCTCTGTATAATTGGAATTTCCCAGAGTTTGATATAGTTTAAAACTATATCACTATTATATACAAAAGAAAAAGATTTGAGACACATGTCTCAAATCCCTTTTTTTGCTTGTTTTTAAGTTACATACTAGTTTATAGATTAAAACAGGCTATCGCTAATTCTTATAAACAACTATGACTTGTTATTAGAAAAGACTATAGGTTATCTAAATTTTGATATTTTTGATTTCTCTTATCGCTTTTTAATAAAATGAGCGAATCAATTGGAGTCCACTGCTAACTATACTAAACTTTAAGCATCTTTTCATCTTCTAGGACTTCCAAAACAATCAAGAAACAAAATAATAATTGGTTTTTAGTTCTCGGAAACGATCAAAACTGAGAATGCCCTCGTTTTGTAATCTTCCTAGAACAATACTCGGGTGAGTATCTATTTCCTCAGCAAATTGAAGGATGTCTGACTTATCAAAGTTTCCTTTTTCTACAAAAGTTTGATAGTCTTCAGGTCTAATCAAGAAATCTTTTGCAAACTGGTCTGCCTGTTCCTCAGAACGTCGGTATGAGTCACTGTTTCCGTCTTCAGATGAAAAATCATTCTGTAAAATGTGTCCAATCTCATGGAAAAGTGAGAACCAGAAAATATCGGATGCCTTGTTTCGGTCTGTCAATAATAGCAAGGCACTACCATTGCTAAATTTTTTTGTAGCGCCATTCAGATTAGCATTTGCCAAAGCAGGTAGACCGACTAGAACAACACCACAGTCTAGCAAGATGTCAGACAAGCGTTGAGGAAAGACCTCTGGATCTTGTCTGGTCAACTTTCTCAAAGCAGGTAGGCTTCTCTCTAACTTTCTACGATTGAGCTTGGTAGTCGTTTTATCACGCGCTTTTTTAGATGCCAACTCCAGCATGATATTGGAGTTTACTATACTTTTAGGCGTAAACTCACGTGTATTACGGTAGCTAACTAGATGGTTGAAAGTCGTGAGGTTTTTTAAATTCGCCACACCTAAAATCTTGCGAAGCTCGACAATCTTTTCTTTCAAGGTATAGCGTTTGTCTGGAACGTAGCCTTCTTCCTTAAAATACTTGAAGTCAATCATCTCACAGATTTCTTTCTCGCTACCTTCTTCTAGCTCTCTTTGTTCTGCAATCTCTGCAACCTTTACATCGTAAGTATTCTGAAGATTGAGCCAGGTTTGCATGGAAACTCCGCTTAGCTTAGCTAACTTATGAGCAGTTTCCTTACTAATGGATTCCTCAGCATTGACGAGTTTGCTGACAGTCTTTGCAGAAACTCCCAAACGCTCCGCAAATTCTTTTTGCGTTACATTATAATCTTCAATCAACTCCTTAACATACTGACCTGGATGAAAAGCAATCAGGTCTTTGTATTCAACAATTTTATTACTCATAGTGATTGCTGACCTCCTCTATTTTTAGAATTTCGATTTCAATGGGACTAGGAAAAACCTTTTCTAGATCCTCCTCACGAAATTCTACAATCAAACGATAGGAACTCTTTCGACCGTCTATATCCAAAGCAAACTGTCCCTGTCTCTTTCCCTTGAGTTGGTGAAAGTGATATTTAGGAAAAGCGATCACACTAGCTAAAGAATCCGCCGCTTCCAAAAAGTTGATCAACTGATGCAACTTTACAGCAACCTTATCCGAAAAATATTTTTTCGCTCGCCTCAGCTCTGTGCACTGCTTTTTAACAGTTTTGTTTGTATAGATAAGCTTCATAAGTCCCTTTCTGTTAAATTAAATTACCTTTTAGGTAATTTAATTATAGCATCTTTAGACAANAAAAACCAGCCAAAAGTTAATTTGGCTGGGATGATGAATACAAAAATACGACATTAAATTTTGTAATATGATAAAAATTAAATTCAAAAAATTTAATCATTTATCTCAACTAAAAGCAATTTAAACAATCCTTGAGTAACTATAATTATTATAATTACAATACTTAGTAAAAAACCTACATTGATAAAATTTGGAATACAATTAATATTTAAAGATAACTCCATCATATAAAGTAAACTAACTACAAACGTATAGAAATATCTAACAATTATTTCTTCCCATTTTGATGAATAAATGTTTGATTTTTTATCATATAAAACAGACCTCATAGGAGAAGAATACAGTATAGCAATAGCAGAAAGTAAGAACCCCGTGATTACAGAAATAAAAGATACCGTATCACTATGATTTAGTAGCACATAGTCCCTTAATAAATATGATACAAACAGACTTACTACTAAAATACCACCAGAAACAATTCTATCTTTTCTTCGTAACTTTCTCATTTGCCAAACTCTCTATTTCTTTAAGCAAAATATCTTTTACCTCTGAACCTAAAAATTTCCCAGTTGCCTGTTGTTTCTCGACATTAATTGAAATCTTTTTGATAAAAGTACCACGGTTAAACACATGTTCAAATCCAGCATCATCGTTTCCTCTAATTAAAATACCAGAAAGTTGATGATTCTCAGACTCTTTTACAATTTTTCTGAGAAATGCTTTGATGTTATTTATTTTCATACTAGAGAGTTTTACGTTCAGAGTTATATCTTTTAAACCATCAGTTTCGAATAAATCATATAAAGCTTCGCGTTTTTGTGATAAAGTTGAAAAAATATCATCTTTTGAAGTAAACTGGATTTCATCAACACTAGATAATATTTTTAAAAATTCCTCTTTATCTTCGTAAAAACCTTTTATACTAAACTCAACCCCTGTCGTATCTTTAAGAATTTTTTCTAGCAAATTACGGTGTCTCACATCCGAAAAGTACAATAAATTATTATCTAAATCAAATAAGACAAAGAATTGCTTCAAAAACTCCAACTCCGTTTCTGATTTAGGATTTTCGCGTTTTTGATTTGTATAGTAGTCCGTTACAGTAGTATCTCTGGGCTCTAACTTTCCAGATTCTATAACTATAAAAACATAATGCTTATTTTTATCAACCTCTAGATGATATAACCCTTTTTCGTGTTTTAAATCACATGGGGTCAACTTATCAAAAGTCTTTAAAATAGGCTGTAACCACCGCTCCCCTCTTTTTTCACTTTTAATAAATGGTTTCCATATAGAAAAAGTAAGCTCTGACATTTATTTGCCCTCAAATTCTTTCGACTTTATAATTCTAACTGCTATTTCCTCTACTCCACCTTCACCTGTCCATTCATCAGCATTGGCAAGAGCCAATCGCGAAGTTGGGTGAGTTCTTGGATTTCAAAAATATTGTTCTTAATTTTTTCATAAATAACATTTGCCTGTGTTTCAAATTTTGACGATACTTCTTTATTAGGAACTATAACAATTTTCTCTTTTAGAAATTTGAAGTGTCTAGCATATCCATAATTTGATAAATCAAAATCTTCAATCATGTGATAAAGTAATACATTTGAAATATTCTCATTCTTTGAAATTAAGACTTGAGTGCCATCAGCTCCTCTGGCATAATCAAAATTTATATATTTTACTACCCTAGTGTGATCACCAAATATTACATGTCCATTTTGAGGTTGGATTAAGCCATTTTCATTATTCGTAAAACCTGCAATATATTTTTGACTCTGATCGATAACAGGTATTTCTCCTATAAATTCAATTGAATTATTTTCAATCTTTTCAGCTTTAGTAACTTTATCTAATAAGTTACCAACACTCTCCACTCCCCACCCTTCTGGGATTTCGCGTTTGAGGTCTGGGTTATAGACCATCTTTCCGCCTGATAATTTGTAGGGTTTGCCATTCTGGTCTGGAAAATCAAACTGCACAAACCAGTAGTCATAGAGGGTCTTAGCCATGGCTTCCAACTCTTGGTTGATTTGGTTGTTAATTTGGATTTTTTGGTCAATAGATTTAATATTAAAAATAATTTCTTTCTGTTCATCCAATGTTAATTGAGGAATACTAACAGTTTCTAAAATTGAAATTGGTAACTGAGGTTGAGCACTACCAGATATAAGTCTACTGATTTGTTTTTTGAAAAGATGAGATTGAAAAAACAAATAAACAAAATAGGGATGCCAGAAATTCTTGTTTACCCTAATTATTACCATTCCTGAATTAATCCTAATGTTACTGAACGGAACCTCTTGAGAATATAAGGCAACATTCCCTACTGTGCCTCTTGTGGTAAGAACTATATCATCTCTTTGTAACTTACCATTCCTTAGTAAATTATCCTTTTCTTTTGTAATAAAATCTAAATTAGAAAAATCAAAGCTATTTTGTCTAACATTACCTGTATTTAGAAAAACACAATCACCTTCTAGCAATAACTCTGATTTCTTAGGGTAATTAATTCCTCTATCTCCATCTATAAACTCTAGTTCTGCTTCTTTCAGAGTTAAAAACTTCCACTCACTCATACTTCAACCCCTTCATTTGCTCTTCAATCTCCTGCTCCAATGCATGCGATTTCTGGAAGAGGTCTGAGAGTTTGTCTTGAAAGGCGGTCATCTTGGCTTCAAACTCTTCTGCTGTGATATCCACATAGTCAATCTTGATGTCAAAGTATTGGCCAGCGCTAAGAGAGTAGTTTTTATCCTTGATATCCTCATAAGAAACTGTGACAGAAAAGTCCTCGACGGCTTCTTTCTTGATAAAAGTCTCGACAATCTTCTGCTCTTCCTCAGGAGAAAGCACAGTCTTTTGATTTTTGCCTTCCTTGACCTTGGTTCCAAGGTTTGAGGCATCGATGAGGACGACGTCGCCCTTGTTTTTCTTATCGATAAAGAGGATGGAGACGTTGGTACCTGTCGTCGCAAAGATATTAGACGGCATGGAAACGACACCAGCCAGCATTTGATTATCCACCAAGTGTTGGCGGATGGCCTTATCAATCCCAGACTGGGCTGTGATAAATCCTGTTGGCAAGACAACGGCTGCTTGACCATCTGACTTCAAGGAGTAGATGATATGCTGGACAAAGAGCTCGTAAATCGCCATCTTGTCCTTAGACTTAGCTGGAACCTTCGGCACACCTGCAAAGAAACGTTCACTGGCATCTGGCAAGGTCTCCACTTGGTCACGCCACTCTGAAAAGTCCAACTTGAAAGGCGGGTTGGAGACGATATAGTCCATTTTTTCAGGGTGACGATTGGCGATGATAGTATTTCCCTGTACGATATTATGGATAGAGTGTTGCAGTCCATTCAAGATCAGATTGAGACGGAGGAGATTAGATGATTTTTGTGAGATATCCTGACTATAGACAGTGGTCTTATCCACGCCGATACGACTAGCCAGGTTCATGAGCAAGGTTCCAGAACCAGCTGACGGGTCATAGATTCGCACGTTTGATGGTTGGTCATTTCCCACCAAGATATCAGCGATAATCTTAGCCACAGAGTGAGGTGTGTAGTACTCAGCATACTTACCACCGCCATCTTTGTTATAGTCCTTGATCATGTACTCAAAGAGGGTAGAGAAAAAGTCGAAACCTTGTGAAAAAATAGTCTCATCAAACTTGATACGAGCAAGTAGATTGATGATAGCTCTTGCGACTTGATTACGTTTGCTTGAATCTGAAATATTATCTGTAATTAAACGCTCATCAAAAAGACGAATAGCTGTGTCACCATCCGTATGAACAGAGAAAATATCGTTATTATCAATGGCGATTTGGTTGAGAATATTTTCAAAAATCTCATAGAAAGTCGCCTCGTTTTGCTGACGGTGGAGACTTTCGATCAACTGGTCTGGCTTGAGCCAGGCTGTGCTGGTACCGATATCCTCTAAGAGCCAGTCATAGTCTTCCTCACTCATGGTCAACAAGTTTTCATAGGTGTTCCCTGCATCTAGCACCTGTGCTAGATATAAAAACTTATCATTTAAAAATTTGTAGAGGAAGGACTGGGTGAGGAGTTTGTATTCCCCCGCTTCCCCTCCTAGTCCTGCGTGGGTAAAGACGGCTTTTAAATCATCTACCAAGTCTTGGACTTGAACCTTGTATGTTTCATTCATTAGTGTTGGTATTCCTCTTCATATCCTTCAAATAGTGATTCAACGATATAGTTAAAATCCTCTCTTGTCAAAACACTTGCAGATTGGTGGGTTTTCATTTCAATCCGAGCTTCTTCTCGAATCATTTTCTTGAGGAAGTCCTCGTTATCGAGCACTCCTTGGTTTTGACCGATTTTACGGTCTAGTCTGACTTTAGAACCCTTGATGACATGGTAGATAGCAGGGAAGTCACTGACCATGGTCGAGTGGGTCACATGCTTGTAGGAACGCGCTGCCATCTCATCTCCGTTAAAGTTCATGGTTAGGCGTCTCATACGAGTACGATAGTCCTCCACGGACTTAAAGAGTTCTTCGTAGTCTTTTTGGGTTTCCTTGATATTTTCCATGGTGAAGCCTTCTTGCCCATGGATCAAGTGTTTTTTCATGATGCGCTGGAATTCTTCGTAGAGAGAGACCCACTCGGGATCTTTTTCATCACGTTGGCCTTGGATTCCTCCAGCGACTCGGCGTTTTAAGTCGTCCAAGTCATTGGCAGCAAGACGGAGCTCTTCCTCAGCAATCTTGATAAAGCTAAAACTAGTTTCAGACATGGCTAAGTTTAGAAGGGTACGGCTTGAAAACTCGTCTGGTTTATCCATCAAGGACAGGGTCAGCAAGCGTCTAGAGATGATATTGAGCAGGGTTGCAATCTGTGCGATATCGATCTGCTGGAGCAATTGATCATAGCCCAGTAAGCGTGCAACGTTATAGTACTGCTTGACCGACTCTAGGGCTTTCCGTAGCTCATTTAACTGCTTTCTATCCTTGATGTCATTGATAGCCTGTGAAAAGAACTCCAGATTTTCCGTCGGATAGTCCAGGAGGACATGCTTGGTCTTGCTCAACTCTTGCGCAATCTCATCTGCTGGCACAAAGAGAGAACCAAAGATATCCTCGCCATTTTCTCCTGTCAGAGTGATATCGTATTCTTGGTTAAGTTCTTCCAAATAAGCACGATTGGTCTTGTCAAACTCTTTTGAGATATCTGCAAAGTCGATGACATAGCCAAAGAGATAGTCCTTGTAAGGACGATTGACCCGTGTCAAGGTTTGAAGGAGATTGTGGGCCTTGATCTTACGCCCCAGATAGAGCCGCTTGAGGCGTGGAGCATCAAAACCAGTCAATAACATGGAATAGACGATGATGAGATCAATCTTGCCCTCCTTGTAGGCATCTACCTTGTCTTTCTTTTCTTCCTTGTCTCCTTCGTCATGGAGGATAAGGACAGAAGTCAGCTGGGTACTGCCATTTTGTCTGCGTTCTTCCAACTGTCTTTCGAGCTCACGGGCTTGCTTGGAAGAGTCACAGACGATCATGCCACCAATCGTCTGATCATCAAAAATTACATCACGTGCACGATTAAAGTCCTCGATGATAAAGTCTAACATAGGTTCTACATAACGAGGGTGAGCAAAGATATCTTCCTTGGACAACCCGCCACGTTGGATCTCTTCATTGATGGATCTGAGATTGTCTTTATAAGAAGTCTCGATATCTTCTCGCATCAAGCGTAGGGTAAAGCCATCATCGATAGACTGGTTGTAGTAGTATTTATGGATGTAATCTCCAAAGATATCGCGTGTTGTCGCATGATTTTCTTTTGTTTTTCCGTCTTTCTTATAGGTGATGAGAGGCGTTCCCGTCAAAGCAATCTTGATAGCATTGGTATCTGCTTGATAGAGATTTGGTAGATAGGAACCATGCTCATTGTAGGAACGGTGGGCCTCGTCAATAAAGTATATGTTTTGGCGATTTAGATCATAACCAGAGCGGTCTGTCAGGTCAGAATCGTCTTTGAACTTCTGGATGTTAACAACGGCTATGTCATAGCCATCTTGTTTTTGATTGAGCTCTTGAGGGCTTTTGATTCGCTTAACCTTGAGCCCTCGTTTGGTAAATTCTTTAAAGGCTTGGTCTGCCAGATCCAAACGATCCACGACAAAGTAAAACTGAGGGACTATTCCTTGTTTTGAAAAATAGTTGGTTAGATAGCGGATATTGAAGAAAGCGAGGGCAGTCTTACCTGAACCTTGTGTATGCCAGATAACCCCTTTCTTGATACCCTTTGCGATCGTTTCCTCGATAGCTCTGGTCGCAAAATACTGAGGATAACGCATAACGTGCTTCTGTAGTTGCATCTGGCCATCCTTGCTCTCTTCTTCTACATAGACCAGACCAAAACGAAGTAGAAAGAGCAGGCGTTCTTTGGTATACAAAGATGAGAGAAAGGCATTACACGGTGTATCATGGTTTAGGTTTGTTGTAAACTCGGGTTGAGATTTGAGGGCAAAGCGCTTCATATCTTCAAGGACGAAGTCAATTTGTTCGTCTGTTAAAGGTCCAATTGAATGCAGAAAATCTACTTCTCTTTCTTCCTTGAAAGCATTAAATTTTGTTTTTGAATAGGCGTTTGAACCGTAATAGGAACCCTGTTTTTGCTGTCCCTGTCCATTGATATAAAGCAAATTATCAGAGAGCGCAATCAATTGAGTAATGTTATTGAAGCGACGGAACTTGCGATTCTCAAAACGATATCGGGTTCTATCCTGCTCTGACTGAATCCCCGTCTTGCCATCTCGGATAGCATTTGGCTGTTTGACTTCGATATAAGAAAGGGGGAGTCCGTTGATAAACACAACTACATCTGGACGGAACTCATCCTGACCATTGTGACAGGTCACTTCCAGTGCCAGATGGAAGGTGTTAGCTTCTGGATTTTCCCAGTCAATATATACGGTATTTTCCTGACCTTGCAATCGTTTAAAGAAAGAACGCCCCAAATCATTTTGATCTAGTTCCAACTTAATATTACTCAGTTCTCGGTCAACATCTTCATCAGTTGCATAATTGTTGAATTTTAAAAATTGGTCTCTAAAAACAGATACCAGAATATTTGTTTCAGGATCTCTTTCATTTAAAATCTTACCATTGTGAGGCAGGTAAGTATAACCCAGTCGCATCAAGTGCAGTGCTGCTGGGATTTGTACTCTCGTTAATTCAGAAAAATCTTTTCGTTTTGCCATTAAAAACCTTCTTATACTTTAATTAAAATATTCATATCATGATATTCCCAAATTCTATACTAATCTCATTGTAACACATTTAAAGTTAGAATCCCATCATCTACTTCCCCTTCTGTAGCAAGTCAAATCTTTCGTCTATTATTTATTTCTTCAATTCAGAAGAATAGTGAGAATTTCCCCATTCTTAACATTTTCTATTTCGTGACGTTTCATAAATCGGATTAAGTATCTAAGAGCCGATTCCTTGTTTTCGTAGACTATAGGTCGACCTTTGTCCTTATAAGATAAGTAAATGTCATAATAAAACACCCCAAAAAGTTAGATTTTTGTATCTAACTTTTTGGGGGCATTTATAAACTTTTTAAATATACCTAAATAGAAGTCTCCAGATAAAGAAAAGCAAACTGCAGAAACATTGTCAAAGATAATTTCTTTTCTCTTACAATCATTTAATAGTTGATGGAATTTGGAACAAACGGTTTTTATGACACTTTCTTTGAGGAGCTTGTTAAAAAGTAGCTAGTATAAGGCAAGAACAGAGCAGTCATCAAAATGAAGCCCATAAACTTCATTTTTTCATCTATCTGTCTCCCCTTCGGCATTCCTCTCCTCCTTCTCCACAACAAACTCTCTGACCAAGCGGTAGATAACTGCGAAGATAGGCGTGAAGAAAATCATGCCAACCAAGCCAAAGAGATTACCCCCAATCAGGGCTGCGGCTAAGGTAAAGAGAGTTGGGAGACCGACGGACTGGCCGACCACGCGCGGATAGATGATATTGCCCTCAATCAGCTGCACCAGCTGAAAGACTGCGATAGAAAGAAGGGCTTTCCAAGGGCTGTCGGTAAAGATAAAGATAGCGCCCAGAGCACAAGCCGAGAAAGGCCCAATGTAGGGGATGAAAGAGAGCACTCCGGCCAAAACCCCTGTCAAGGCCGCATAAGGAAGACCTGTCAGAGAGTAGGCGATAAAGACCAAAACACCGACAATGACAGCCTCAATCATCTGCCCCATCAGAAACTTATCATAGGTCTCAACAAGGACAGAACCGACATAGGATAGACGTTTCACGGCCTTCTCAGGAAGCAGAACCTGCAAGAGACGACTAGTGATCGTCTGCAAATGCTCCTTGCTGCTCAAGAAGGCAAACATGAGAAAAATAGACATGATGACCGAGAAGAAATTGCCAAAAATGGCAGAGATATTGCCTGTCAGACTGCCCAGAAGAGAGATGGCTCGGTTGACAATGTCGCTGTTTTGCAGTTGCTTGGTCAAATCTTGCAGCTGGCTAGAGGAAAGCAAGCCAGACTGCTGCAGCCACTTGGCTAGCTGAGGCGCTACCTTTCCGATGGTCGCGCTCAACTGATTGACCGCTGTGGTCAGGGTCGGCACGACAATAGAGACAATCCCCGTCATAATGAGAGCTAAAATCAGCACCTCCAAAACCAAGGCCAAACCGCGCTGCAAGTTCTGAGGGACACGGCATTTATCTAGAAGGTCTTCCAGCTTCTTCATCGGGACATTAAAGATAAAGGCTAGGACTCCACCCAAGATAATGGGTGAAAATACCGACGTCAGGCTTTGCAGGCCCGACCAGATGTTCCCGATATAGAGAACCAGAGCCAGAGCAAGCGCCGCAAAGACGATGAGTTTATAGGATTCATTGATTTTTTTCATAAGACTTCCTTTATAGTTTTGTCATTTCCTTATTTTATCATAATTTTCAAGGCCTTTCGAGCAGGAGGAAATATGGGTCAGTCAACTTTGCCATCACTCTTAAATTTTTAAAAATCTTGAAGATAGAGAACCCCAGCTCCTATGGATAGAAGGCCTGCAAATATAGCTAGAAAAGGAATAAATCCCATGACAGAGGCGCAGAATAGAAGCTCATGACTCGTCTTATTGACTCTTGGGTCGTTGCTATAGTGATACATTCCGACGATAGAAAGTCCCAAAAGCAGCCAGCTGGTCAATATAACCATATCGCCCCAGCCAGGGTTTTCTATTAGTTTAGGAACTAAATGGATAATTTCCCAGTGCCATCTATTAGAAGAAGCGTAAATGATCAGTAGGCCTCCTAAAATGCCAACAATTCCATTTATCCATAGCAATTTGTTTGATTTCATAAGCATATCATTCTTTCTTTTTTAAATTAGTATACCGACACACTTACTAATCTGTCAACTATTATAAAATAAACATTGTCTCATCCGATAAATTCGTTTTCATTCAAATTATCTTATGATACAATAAACTCATGCACAAGAAAACGATTATTGATTTTAAAGAACTGGGTAGGCGCTTGATTTTCAGCCACCCCATCAAAGAGCTCAAAACGCGCGAGTTGGCCGAAGTCAGAGCGATTCTGCAAGAAGTCGAGGACTGGCAGAAAAAGGGATTTTATGCAGTCGGCTATGTCAGCTACGAAGCGGCTCCTGCTTTTGAGGAAAAACTCCAGGTCCACAAAGCCCCTCTACTGGGCGAGTACCTGATTTACTTTACCATTCATGATAGAGCTGATGAAGCCCCTTTCCCATTGGCTTATGACGAGGTCGAAATGCCAGCGCAATGGCAGAGCCTGACGGCTGAGCAAGAGTATGAAAAGGCCATCGGGACCATTCACCATCATATCCGTCAGGGCGATACTTATCAGGTCAACTACACCCTGCAGCTAGGCGCAGAGCTTAATCCGCAAGACAGCTGGGCTATCTACAACCGTCTGGTCGTTGAGCAAAATGCCGCCTACAATGCCTATGTAGAGCATGACGAACAGGCAATCTTGTCCATCAGTCCTGAGCTCTTTTTCGAGGAGCACCGAGGTGAGCTGACAACTCGGCCGATGAAAGGGACTACCAATCGCGGCCTAACAGTCGCTGCGGACTTGGAACAGGCGGACTGGCTGCGTCAGGATCCTAAAAATCGAGCGGAAAATATGATGATCGTTGATCTGCTACGCAACGACATGAACCGCATTTCAGAGATTGGCAGCGAGCGAGTCGAGCAGCTGTGTCAGGTCGAGCAGTACTCTACAGTCTGGCAAATGACCTCCACCATCAAGAGCCAGCTGCGACCTGAGATTGGCCTAGAAGAAATTTTTGATGCGCTCTTTCCGTGTGGCTCTATCACAGGCGCTCCAAAGATTTCGACCATGGCTATCATCAAGGCGACAGAAAAAGCCGCCCGAGGTGTCTACTGCGGTACGGTTGGTATCTGTTTGCCAGACCAGAGACGGATTTTCAACGTGGCCATCCGCACCATTCAGCTTGAGGATGGCAAGGCTATCTATGGTGTCGGTGGCGGCATCACTTGGGATAGTACATGGGAATCCGAGTATATCGAAACTCAGCAAAAATCAGCTGTTCTTTATCGGAAAAATCCCCAATTTGACCTAGTTACGACAGGAAAGATTGAGCAAGGCAGCCTGACCTTCCAAGACCAACATCTGAAGCGTCTACGAGAATCTGCCCGTTACTTTGCTTATCCATTTGATGAGGAAAAACTGAAGGCAGAATTGAACCAAAGTCTAGCAAAACTGGATCCAAGCACAGACTACCGCCTGCGGATCTCCATCGCCAAATCTAGAAAAGTGACCTGCCAGCTAGAAAAGCTGCAAGCACTCCCAGAAGCTTTCTGCAAGGCTATTCTCGTTCCACAAAATGCCAACTTACAGCAGCCTTTCACCTACTTTAAAACCAGCTATCGGCCACACCTAAGCCTAGGCCAGCAAGAGCAAATCTACTACAATGCCCAAGGCCAGCTACTGGAAAGCTCCATCGGTAACCTAGTTCTCCAGCTGGATGGTCACCTCTACACGCCACCAGTCGAGCTAGGTCTCTTAAACGGTATCTACCGCCAGCATCTCTTGGCAACAGGTCAGGTCACAGAAAAAATTCTCAGCCTAGACGACTTAAAATCAGCAGAAAAAATCTACGCCTGCAACGCGCTACGAGGCCTTTATGAATTAGAAATAGATGATTGAGGCTGGGACAAAAGTCCTAGCCTCTCAATTGTCTTTGGATTGTCGAGCAAGACGCAGTGGTTGAGTGGGCTCTACTAGGCTGGTTTCATCAGCTTTTACAGCCCTACTCAACTGTGCGGAGGTGGGACGACGAAATCGAATTCTAACCAATTACCGATTTCTGTCCCACTCTCTTTTCTATAGGTTGCAGTCCACTGAGACAAGAAGTATGCCTGCTATTTCAAGATTTTAGAAATATTTTAGAAATGCTTGATGAATACTTAATAAGTGTCCGATATACTAGGTAGTGAGGAAAGGATTTCCAAAGATAATTCAAAAAGGAGAAGTAAAACCATGGAAAATATTTTAGTTTTACAAGGGGTCAGCAAAAAGTTCGGCCAGCAGCAAGCTCTGAGCGATGTCAATCTGACCATCAAAAAAGGAGATATCTACGGTCTCATCGGTAAAAACGGGGCTGGTAAAACCACTCTGATCAAAATCATGACCCAGCTGATGCATGCCAGCAACGGAACCGTGTCTCTCTTTGGTTCCAGCAACCAGGCCGAATGGACACAAGCCCTCAAGCGGGTCGGCTCGGTCATTGAAACGCCCGTTGCCCACAACCACTTGACCGCCTACGAAAATCTCAGCTACTACTGCAAACTCCGTCAGATTCCTAATGCCGATAAGGCCATCCAAGAAACGCTCAACTATGTAGACCTGACGGACACTGGCAAAAAGAAATTTCGTGACTTCTCCCTCGGGATGAAGCAACGTTTAGGCATCGCTATCGCCCTCCTATCCAAGCCAGATCTGATGATTTTAGACGAGCCTATCAACGGACTAGATCCTGTCGGCATCAAGGAATTCCGCCAGCTTGTCCAAAAGCTCAATGAAGAGCTGGGCATGACCTTTGTTATTTCCAGTCATATCCTATCCGAGCTCTATCTAGTCGCTACGCGCTTTGGCATCATTGACCAAGGACGCATGATTAAGGAAATTTCCAAGTCTGAATTTGAAGAGCAAAGCGAAGATTATATCGTCTTGAAAACGGATCATTTGGAGGAAGCCAGCCAACTGCTCCAAGATCAATTAGGCTACCGCATCAAGGTGGTCAATGCACAAAATGAAATCCATGTCTTTACCCATTCGCACAACATCAACAATATCGTAAAAGAGCTAGCCACAGCTGACTTAGTCATTCAAGAAATCTACTATGCACGGCAAAATCTCGAAAATTTCTTTACAGATTTACTTGATCAAAACAAGGGAGGTCTATCATGATTCAAACCGTTCGCGCTGACTTTTACCGTCTCTTCCACTCCAAGGGCTTTTGGATTACCGAGTTCGTTTTACTAGCCAATATCCTGCTCAGCGTCCTCTATAAGGTTACCAGCAGATTTGGAACATCCATCTCAACGGATGGACAAAACATCACTCAGCAAGTACCAGTAAAAATGACGGGTATCAAGGCTCTTGCCCATTTCTCTGGAAATTCTGACAGTATTATATTTTTCACTCTCATTGTCGTCTGCCTCTTATTAGGTGTGGACTTGTCCCGTAAGCTTTATAAAAACAGCCTCGCTCACGGTATTTCACGGACAGAGTTCTTCCTATCTAAAACTTTGGTCTCCTTTGTTGTCGCCATCTTCCAATTCATCCTCTTGCTAGGTCTATCCTTCATCATCGCTAGCTCTATCAATGGAATTGGGACAGCTCCGACAGGCTTCTTTGGCCAATTTTTACTAACCATTCTCGTCCAACTCATTGTGACCATCGCTTGGATTGGTATCGTGTCCTTCGTACTCTATCTTAGTCATTCTATTGCTGCGGTCTTTATTACCTATTTTGTCGGAAGCGCCCTGCTCATCTTTCCAGTCTTGCTCTATCCTCATATAGAATGGTTCCGCTATTTAACCTTACAATTTGGAATAGAGATGGCTGCAGATCCTGCTGTAGTTATGAAAGCTAGTTTGGTAGCGATTGCCATAGCAGTCTTCTTCCTAGGCAGCAGCCTCCTCATTTTCAAGAAAAAAGATCTCTAAAACCAAAGAATCAGCTAATCTTCTGACTAGCTGATTCTTTTTTATAAGGCCACAATCAATTCAAACCAATCGTCCTCTGCTTGAATGGTCAAGTCACCACCTAAGATTTCGACCAGCTGCTGGGTGATATAAAGGCCCAACCCAGACGATTCCTCACTACTGGAGAGATTTTCAGAATAAAAACGATTGGTTAGTTTATCCAGATGCAAAATAGGCTTCTGAACCTTATTTTTGACCTGAAAAATAACCTTTTGTCCTTCATTTTTCAGACTGATGCTGGCTGTTTCTCGACCATGTTTGAGGACATTGCTGAGCATATTCTGGACGATTCGATCAAAGATATCACTGTCCGTTTCCAGAAACAGATTTTCAGACAAATCCACCTCTAAATCTATCCCTGCTCGCTGAAAGGCATCATAGTAGGCAAAGAGTTGCTGGGTGACCAGCTGGGATAGATCTACCCGCTGCAACTTTGGTCGAATGGCTCCTTCCATCAAGCGACGGTATTCCATCAGAGCCTCCAAGCGTCTGGATACCATACTTAGATTATCCGCAATCTTTTGCAACTGCTGGTCCATCTGCTCCTTATCAGCGTCTTTGAGTAGCTGTTGCGTATAGCCACTAGCAATGGTCAGTGGCGTTCGGATATCGTGGGCAATATTGCTGATGGCCATGTCCAAGGTTTTCTTTTCCTGCTGGGTCACAAAGGACATCTTATCAATTTCCTGAAAAAGCTGCTCCACCTCGTCAGTCAGAGCCACTAGACTAGGAGCTTGATCTCTCAAGGTCAAGCGAACCTGACTTCCTGTACGACGTTTGTCACGGATCTGGCTGGTCAGACTACGAATCGTCAGATGATAGCGAACGAGAAATACTAGTAAGAACAGGATTATCAATACACATGGAATCCACCACATAGCTAATCCTCCTTGAGCCGCACGCCCAGACCCCAAATGGTCTCGATATAGTCTGTCGAACTATCCAACTGGGCTAATTTCTTACGGAGATTGCTGAGATGGGCATTGAGCGTATTATCGCCTGGCAGATAGGTCTCCTCCCAGACCGACTCATACAGCTCCTCCTTGGTAAAAATCTTTTTAGGATGAGCCAGTAAGGTCTGGAAGATCTGAAATTCCTTTTTCCCTAGCCGCATGGACTGGTTCCCAGAAGCAATTTCAAAGGTATCTGGCAAAAGACGGATGTTTTTGATCAAGGTCTCCCCAGTAGGCTTGGGCTGAGACTGCTGACTGCCTCGCAGTTGGACAGTGACACGCGCTGCCACTTCGTCTAGATTAAAAGGCTTGACAATATAATCATTGGCACCGTCCAGCAGATACTGGCTCACGAGACTCTTTTCGCCCAGAGCTGTCAGCATGACCACTGGCACCTGACTGGTCTTGCGAATTTCCCTCAGCACTTCATCGCCATTTTTGCCCGGCAGCATAATATCCAGCAGAACCAGATGAATCTCTTCTTCCGCAAAAATCCGCAGCCCCTCGGTCCCAGAATAAGCTGAAAACACGACATGCTCCTGCGTAAAGAGATTTTTCAAAATCTCATGAATATCATTGTTGTCTTCAATTAGTAAAAGATTGGCCATTATCATTCTCCAATAGCTTGATAAAACTAGTGTAGCAAGGATGAGCCAACAAGTCAATCAAATATAAACGATGCAAAAGAAAGAGAATGGGACAGAAATCGGTAATTCGTTAGAATTCGATTTCGTCGTCCCACCTCCGCACAGTTGAGTAGGGCTGTAAAAGCTGATGAAATCAGCGTAATAGAGCCCACTCAACCACTGCGTCTTGTTCGACAATCCAAAGACAATTGAGAGGCTAGGACTTTTGTCCCAGCCTCCTTGATGTTATTTGACAGATGCTCCGTTAGTTGCGATGACTTCCTTGTACCAGTCAAAGGATTTCTTCTTGGAGCGCTTGAGTGTTCCCCTGCCTTCATTGTCCCGGTCCACATAGATAAATCCATAGCGCTTCTTCATCTCGCCAGTGCCGGCTGATACCAGGTCAATACAGCCCCAAGTCGTGTAACCCCACAGCACCACGCCGTCTTCATTGATGGCTTCCCGCATGGCCTTGACATGGGTCGCCAGGTAGTCAATCCTGTAATCATCAGCCACATAGCCATTTTCATCCGGACTATCCACTGCACCCAGACCATTCTCTACGATAAACATAGGCTTTTGATAACGATCCCAGATGGTATGAAGCGTAATACGCAAGCCCAGAGGGTCGATCTGCCAGCCCCACTCAGAAGCTTCCAAATAAGGGTTCTTGAGAGAAGCAAAGATATTGCCCTCGGTCAACTCATTGACCTTAGGGTCGCCCGAAGCCACCCGGCTAGAGTAGTATGAGAAGGAAATGAAGTCCACCGTATGCTCCTTAAGCAGCTGCAGGTCTTCTTCTGTCATTTCGACAGTGATGCCCTCGCGCTCCCAAGCTTTCTTAGCATAGTTAGGATATTCACCACGCGCCTGCACGTCGATGAAGAAATAGTTTTTCCTATCTTCCTCCATACCAGCCCATACATCGCGTGGATGACAGGTGTTAGGATAATTTTGACCCGCCGCCAGCATACAGCCGACCTTATTTTCCGGATCAATCTCATGAGCCAGCTTGGTGGCAATGGCTGACGCGACCAGCTCATGATGGGCTGCTTGATACTTGACCTGCTCTTCATTTTCGCCTTCTTCAAAGCAGAGCCCCGCCCCCATAAAGGGTGCATGGAGGATCATGTTAATTTCATTGAAGGTCAGCCAGTACTTGACCAAGCCCTTGTAGCGGGTAAAGAGAGTGCGGCAGAGACGCTCGTAAAATTCCAGCATCTTACGGCTCCGCCACCCACCATATTGCTCAATCAAGTGCATGGGACAGTCAAAGTGAGTAATAGTCACCAAGGGCTCAATGCCGTACTTGTGGCATTCCTTAAAGAGATCTTCGTAAAATTTCAGGCCAGCTTCATTGGGCTCCAGCTCATCCCCCTTAGGGAAAATGCGGCTCCAAGCAATGGACAGCCGATAGGTCTTAAAACCCATCTCACCAAAGAGGGCAATGTCCTCCTTGAAGCGATGGTACATGTCAATAGCTTCCTTAGCTGGGTAGAAATAGCCTTCCTCAAAGTTAAACATCTTTTTCTTACCCGTGATGATGGCCAGACGGTCCTCACCAATCGGCACCACATCTACATTGGCCAGCCCGCGACCGTCCGCATCATAAGCGCCTTCGCACTGGTTGGCAGCTGTCGCTCCGCCCCACAAAAATCCATCCGGAAAAGTCAGTTTTTCAGTCATATCTCTACTCACTTTCTTATTTTACTACTTCATTTACTTATATTATACTCCAATATCCAGACCTTTACTTGTGAAATACTGCTAAATAATGATACTATTCTACTATTTTGTTTTATTCGACAAATTTTCAGGGTTCGGTTTTTTAAAGAAATCGGCTTCTCAAATGAAAGCAATGGTCTCTCTAAAAACAAAAAAGAAGACTGAAAACCAGTCTTCTCTTATTCCTCTTAAATCAAAGCCGTGATGGCCGTCACTAGTCCAAAAATGATTCCCGGTGCATTAGCAGCGGCAAGCGGAATATCTCTTTCTTTTTTGAACAAGCCGTAGTAGACCCAAAGGCTACAATTAATTGCTGCAACGAGCGGCTGGATAAAATTCCCTTTTTGGCCCGCTAGGTTGTTCATGATTTGTGGAAAATAGGACACATACATCATTACGGACATAAAGGTTGCAACCCATCCCAAAATTTTCATTTGTTTTTCAGACATTTTTAATACCTCTTTCATTTTTCGGTTATATTTTATAACGATAGTCCAAAACAATCAAGCCCTTTTATCCCTTTGTTATGAAGATGTAAACTATCACAATCTTGTGATAAGTAAGAGGACAAAGAAAAAGACCGGACTGCTCCGATCTTTTTAAGTTCCACAAAGGAATTATTTAATTGCGCGTGATTGCAACCCTTCTTCTTCCAAGAAGAGACGGAATGGTACGAGTTCTTCTGCTTCGTATTTTTCCTTGAAGGCTTTGATTGCTTCTTCTGAGTGAAGTTTTGGATCCAATTCAAGTACTTCTACTGGAAGTGGACGGTGTTGAGTAATGTGAGCATCGATGACAACAGTTTTACCTTCTTTGTTCAATTTAACAGCTTCTGCAACAACTGCATCGATGTCTTCGATACGGTCAACTGTAAATCCAACAGCACCTTGCGCTTCAGCGATTTTCGCATAGTCAGCATTAGGGAAGTCACAACCAAACAAGTGTTTGTTTGTGTCTTCGTATTTGTCCTTGATGAAGGCATATTTACCATTTGAGAAGACAACGTTGATAACTGGAAGGTCGTATTGAACGTTTGTGATAACGTCTGGGTAGCACATGTTGAATGCACCGTCACCCATGATGTTCCATACTTGGCGATCTGGATTGTCTTTCTTAGCAGCGATACCACCAGGAAGGGCAATACCCATTGTCGCAAAGAGTGGAGATGTACGCCACATGTTCTTAGGTGTCATGTGAAGGTGACGAGTAGATGTTTGAGTAGTGTCACCTACGTCGATTGAATAGATAGCGTCTTGATCAGCATGTTTGTTGATTGCATTGTAAACTTGATACAATTGCAATTCACCCTCAGTTTTACCTTCGAGTTTGTTCATGTAATCACGCCAGTTTTGGTTGTTCTTCACGTTTGCACGCCACCATGGAGTAGACTCAACTGGGTTTACTTTATCAAGGATTGCTTTAGCTGCTTGACCTGCATCACCAAGGATAGAAGCGTCAAGGGCATGGCGTTTACCAAGTTTGTAAGGGTCGATATCTACTTGGATGAATTTTTCAGTGTTCTTGAAGGCTTCGTAAACTTCAGCAAATGGGAAGTTTGAGCCAAGGAACAGAACAGTGTCTGCTTCAAAGACCACTTCGTTGGCTGGTTTCCAACCAACACGGTAAGCTGAACCTGTCAAACCTTCGTAGTTCCATTCGAAAGCTTCAAAGTTTTTACCCGTTGTGATGATTGGAGCTTTGATTTTACGTGACAATTCAGTGATCACTTCACCAGCTTTAACACCACCGTAACCAGCGTAGATAACTGGACGCTCAGCATTGTTCAAGATTTCAACCGCTTTGTCGATTTCAACTTCGTTCAAAGCAGGAGCGATAAATGAACGTTCGTATGAACCTGAACCGTAGTATGAATTTTCGTCGATTTCTTGGAAACCGAAGTTCACTGGAATTTCAACAACGGCTGGACCTTTTTTAGAAACTGCAGCACGGCAAGCTTCGTCAATAACTTTTGGCAATTGCTCAGCATAAGCTACACGTTTGTTGTATACAGCGATACCGTTGTACATTGGGTTTTGGTTAAGCTCTTGGAAGGCATCCATGTTGAGTTCGTTGACTGGACGTGATCCAAGGATAGCAAGGAATGGAGTGTTGTCCATAGCTGCATCGTAAACACCGTTAATCAAGTGAGTCGCACCTGGACCACCTGAACCAACTGCAACCCCGATTGAGCCGCCGAATTTAGCTTGCATCACCGCAGCAAGAGCACCTGTTTCTTCGTGGCGAACTTGCAAGAAGCGGATATCTTTGTCTTCAGCCAAAGCATCCATGAGTGAGCTGAGTGTTCCTGATGGGATACCGTAGATAGTATCTACGCCCCATGTCTTCAATACGTTGAGCATTGCTGCAGATGCAGTAATTTTCCCTTGAGTCATTCTAACTCTCCTTTAAATCTATATTGATCCTTTAAAAATGTAGCATAGCGCTTCTACTCCATCTTTGCGATCAGGTTTCGTTTTGAAAATGAGTTTTTTCTGACATTTCTCATGAAAACGATTTACAAAACGATTACAGTATTAATTTATCACAAAGAGATTCACATGTATAAGAATCTGCTCAGAGATACTCAATCCCTATTACATAACAGATGCTCTTTTTTGAGAAAATTTCACAAATTATAGTAGAATAGGATATTTTATTATAATTTGCATGCACCTCTAAGACTTGTAGCTGTAGGAAATTAAACAAAAAGCGATACAAAATTCTGTATCACTTTTTATTTCATTTAATCAATTTTCTCAACATTGAGAAGCAGCGAGCTAGTCAAAACAGACAAAGAACTAAGGGCCATAGCAAGACCTGCTAGTTCTGGATTGAGGGTCAATCCCAGTCCTACAAAGACTCCAGCAGCAATTGGAATCCCAAGGATATTGTAGATAGAGGCCCAGAAGAGATTGAGTAAGATCCTGCGGAAGGTCTTTTGACTCATGTCAAAGGCGCGCACAACGCCAAGTAAATCATTTTGCGTGAGCACGATGCCACCGGACTCGATCGCAATATCCGTTCCAGATCCCATAGCGATCCCCACATCCGCGATCGAGAGAGCTGGAGCATCATTGATCCCATCTCCAACAAAGGCGACCTTGCTAGCTTCTTGCAGTTTTTGGATGGCGCTAGCTTTTTCTTGAGGAAGGACATCAGCAATGACGGTGTCAATTCCCACTTGCTTAGCAATAGCTTGGGCCACCCGTTCATTATCCCCCGTTAACATGACCGTTTTCAAGCCCCGTTCTTTGAGCTTTTTGACCGCTTCTTTTGAGCTGGTCTTCGGAGCATCTTGAATGGCAATCAAGCCAATCACTTGCCCATCCACAGACAAACTGATCACTGTTTTGGCCTGCTCTTGCAACTCTACCATCCGTTTTTCAAGCTCCGGATCCATCGCTGTCCCGTCATGAAGTTTGCCATTTCCCAAGGTCACCAACTGCTGGTCGATCTGACCTTGGACCCCTTTTCCTTCAATCGCTTGGAAGTTTTCCACAGGGGATAACACCAAACCTTTTTCTTCTGCTTGGGATAACACCGCTTGGGCTAGTGGATGTTCTGAAAAAGTTTCAAGACTAGCAGCCAGTGTCAAGACACGCGCTTCATCTCCTACAACATCGGTTACAAGTGGTTGGCCAATGGTAATAGTCCCTGTCTTATCAAACACAACGGTTTGAATCTTTTGCACTTCTTGAAGAACTGTTCCATTTTTAATCAGAACCCCCATCTTGGCACTACGGCCGGTTCCGACCATCAGGGCTGTTGGGGTTGCTAAACCAAGGGCACAAGGACAGGCAATAATGAGGACAGAGACTGCATAGAGCATGGCCTCTTGAAGCGACGCGCCCAGAAGCACGGACCAAACCCAGAAGGTCGCAATGGCCAAAATCGTCACCACTGGAACAAAGATACCTGAAATCTTATCCGTCAAATCTTGAATAGGAGCACGACTGGATTGGGCCATTTTGACAAAGTCCACAATTTGAGATAAGAGGGTCTCACTACCGACTTTTTCAGCCTTAAAGAGAATGGTCCCATTGCTGTTGATAGTGGAGCCGATAACTGCATCACCAACTGATTTTTCCACAGGCAAGCTTTCACCTGTCACCATCGACTCATCAATGGTCGTACTTCCTTCTACAATCGTCCCATCAACCGCGATCTTTTCCCCAGGACGGACCCGAATCAAGTCATCAATTTGGATATCTTCTGCCGCCACCTCGACATAGTTCCCATCACGGAGAACTTGAGCCGTTTTTGCCTGCAAATCCAACAACTTTTCCACAGCCTCGGAGGCATTGTTACGCATCCGTTCCTCAAAGACTTGTCCTAAGAGGACAAAGAAGAGGATAAAGCCCGCACTTTCAAAGTATACCGGTTGACCAGTAAAGAGTGCAAATACACTATAGACATAGGCTACCAGGGTTCCAAGAGCTACCAAGGTATCCATATTGGAATGGTGCTTCTTAAATGAGGCCCAGGCACTCTTGATAAAAGGAACTCCTGCTACCAACATGATCGGCGTTGTCGCTAGAAAAGTCCCCCAGCGACTGACTGGATGGGATACAAATCCTGCCATCATCCCGATCATCAAGATCAATAAGGGAAGAGTAAAGATACTAGTAATCCAAAAGCGACCCAGTAAACTTAAGACACGACGGCGTTTTTCCACAACCGTGTAAGAACCCTTTTGCATCTTCATTCCACATGAAAACTCGAAGTCCCCTGTTTCTGTCGGGGTAAAGGATATCACCTTATCCACACCGACTTCCAAAGGCTCTAAAATCCCCTGATCTTCAAACAGAATTTCCTTGTAACAGCCGGAAGGATTGACCCGATGGAAGGTGATTTCAGCAGGGATCCCTTTTTGAAGTTGAAATTCCTTTGGACTATAGCCTTTTTCTGCTGTAATACGGATCTTTTGCACTCCGTTTTCCACAACTGCTTTTTGTTTTTCTACCATACCTACTCCTTTATTCCACAATCATGTGACCATGCATCATGTTCATTCCACATGAATACCCATATTCGCCCGCTTTTTCTGGCGTAATTTCAATGACATGTTTTTCACCTAAAGGCAAATCTTCATGAACGCCAAAATCTGGAAAGATCACTTGAGCCAGACATGAAGATGGATCCTTGCGATGAAAGATGATCCGGGCTGGAACATTCTTTTTCAGGACAATGGTTTCAGGCGAATAGCCCCCCATGACTTCGACTTCAATTTCTTGATAACCTGATTTCTGACGAGCGTGGCCGCTTACCTTTTCATGCTCTGCAAAGAACCACCAAGCAATAAAAGCAACCACAAGTAAACAAACAATACTAATCAACAATCCAAACATGGAATTTCCTTCTTTCTATTACATACAATTGCAAGGGACTGTTTCGACAGCCTCTGCTTTCTTTTCTTCCAGGACCTGCTGCAGCTGATTAAGATCTGCAAGCGTAAAGTCACTCGCCTGAATCAAGTTTTCAAGCACCTGGACAATCCTTTTGGAGCAAACCTTGTCTTTCACATCCTCAACGACCAAGTCTAAACTCTGGTCCTGCTTTAACAAAGCCGAGTAAACAAAGGCTTTGCCTGATTTTTCTCTAGTCAAACATCCTTTCTCCACCAAGCGGGTCAAGAGAGTCTTGATCGTCGACTTCGACCAGTCAAAGCGCTCGGACAAGACTGCGATCAAATCCGTGCTGGTCTGCTTGCCTTCCATCCAGATAATCTTCATGATGCGCCATTCCGCATTGGAAATTTGCATGACCTCTCCTTTCTAAATCTACATTTGTAAACCTTATGATGTTATTCTACTCCTAAGATTTACATTTGTCAACCAAAAGTTTAAAAAAAACAAATCTTCCTTTGAAGATTTGTCTGGTTGGGCTTTTTTCACTCCCTATTTTTATCTCTATAACGTTTCCTGCAGAGCTTGGGCTAGGATGCGATACCCGGCCACACTTAGATGGAGGCCATCTGTCGTATAGGCTTCTGCTAACTGCCCCACTTCATCCAATAAAGACGAATACACATCGACATAGCTGACCTGGTAGTAGGCTTGGGCCAATTCTTGGTAGGCACGATTGAGGGCTTGGATTTTCTCGTTCGTTCGGATATAAACCGTTCCTTTATACTGCTCCTGCTCATTCACAGGCAGGACGGACAGCAACTGGATCTGAGCCAGAGGATAGTCGCGGGAAATCTCCTGAACAACCGCTTCCAGATTGGCCAGCGTCTCAGCCTGAGGCATCTCCTTGCCAATGTCGTTGGTTCCAATCGAGAGAAAGACCTTGTCCAGAGCCTGCCCAAAGAGATGGGCATCCAAGTTTTCTAAAAGCAAATCAGTCTTGTAGCCACGAATGCCACGATTGACCAAGGTTTTAGGGCTTTGCATTAGCTCATGCAGTGGGAAATATTCCACAATCGAATCACCGATAAAAATAATCGCTGGCTCTTTGACCGCAAGCTGATTCAGGTCCCGATAATTTTTCTGGATCTTTGCCTGCTCATTCAAAAGCCACTGTTCTAATAGTTGAACTGCCATTTAGACTCCTTTTTCTAAGTATTGCTCAATCACCTGCAAAACACCAGCCTCTGCATTGGCTGGTGCCAAGCGACTGGCAATGCGCTTAATCTTCTCATCCCCATTTTCCATAGCATAGGAGAAATCCGCTAATTCTAGCATTTCTAAGTCATTCTCGCTGTCACCAAAAGCCATGATTTCCTTGCTTTTGATTTGCCACCGATCCATGAGCTGACGAAGCCCCCAAGCCTTGTGAAGACCTTCTTGGATAATGTCAATCGCGCCATAACCGCTGGTCACAGCACTCAATCGTCCAGCAAATGCTGTATTGATCTGCTGCGTAATCTCTGCTGCTTGCGCTTCATCGACCATAACGCTCATCTTCAGGACTTCTTCAAACGGATGCTCTTGCAGATTAGGCACGAAATTCATTCGTTTGTAGAAATGAACCGCCATTTCTTCTGTCATAATCTTGCTAATCATCGGAAAATCCGTACCGTCCTGAACAAAACCACCTTTAGTAGAAGTGACCACCAGATGCACCTCTCGTTCTTGACCCTGAAAATAAGCCAGCGTGTCCGCAATCAAATTAGGATGCCAGAAAGTGCCCAGCAACATTTCATTCTTTTCAAAGATTCGAGCGCCGTTGGCGACGATCAGGGTCATACGCTCTGTCAAATCGCCCAACAATAAGCGCATTCGTTGGATTTCATTGCCCGTCGCAATGACAAACTTAATGTTCCGCTCCTCCAGCTGGTCTAAAACTGCTGTCAGGCGTGGCAAATCCAGCTCTCCTCTCGGGTCCAAAAGAGTACCGTCCATATCCGTAGCGATCATTTTAATTGGCATCTTTCCACCTCATTTCTATAATCTCAGATATTTATTTTTCACTTTATTCCATAAATATTTGAAATAATCTTTCCCTTTTAACTTTTCGACTAATGATTTTTCAAAATCTTTTACTTGGGCATCAACTTGACTTTTAACGCTTTTCCCCGCAAGCGCATAGCAACTCTTAGCCGTATGGTAACCAGCCAAGCCGCGACTATTCTGAGGGGCTTTGAAGGCTTGCCCGCCATTTCGGATCGCCAGCCTGCGAAACTGGGGATCCCACTTGGCTGGACTTTTGACATCGTAGTAATAATGGGAATGATGATTGAACAGGGAGGGCTGCTCCCCATAATTAAAACTAGCTCCGTTGACCAGCCCATTTTGACTGCTCTTTTCTGGATCTAGGATATTGAGAAACTTCCCTTCCCTATCCAGAATAAACTCGGTATGGAAACGATGGAGAATCTTGATATTGGCCTGATAGGGCTGATGGTCTGGGTAGAGCACCTTGCCCTTATCGACAAAGGCTTTATTGTGCAGCCGCGAAGATTCCCAGAGCTGGCAGTCTAGGTCAGGATGCGCCTGAAAATAGGCTACAAGAGCCTGGCCGTCTATCATCCCCGGCTTACGAAAATGCTGTCTGACCCACTGGGCCTGCTGACTGGAAATGACGTAGCGAAACTGGTGCAACTGACCTTTTAACCTTTGATTGCCACTGTCTGCAATAAAGTCTGCTGGAGAAAAAGCCTGCCGAATCGTTTGAGAAAACTGGTGCCAAAAGGGAGCGTGTGGCGATAAGTTCGGATGCATGCGCGAGAGCAGTTTGGTGATTTCTGCTGCTTCCCCACTCAGTTCGTCAGGCATGTCCATATACAACATAGCTAGCTCTAACAATTGCTCAGCTTGCTGGGGCTGGACTGCTCGACATTCAAAAGACCATAGCTTCTGAAAGAGCGGACTGCCAAATATAAGGGCCTCCTCAAAAAGACCTTGGCGAGCTGATTCATGCGGCAATGACGCCATTTCTGCTAGAAAAACTTTGTCAAGAGCAGCTTGAGACCAGCCGAGCGCTTGTAATTTTAGGCGGTATTGCTCGATTTCTACTTCCATCACCATCCACATCCATCATATGAAATTTCTTCAGCACCGTTTAGGATTCCGCTAGCAGGTTCATGCAGCCTTGAAACCTCTCCTATTTATCTCTAAATATGCCAAAATTTTAGCTAAAAGTCAACGTACAAAGGAACTTTCGGCCTCGAATTGTATTCTTTCAGCATTTTTTGCTATACTAGTCTTAGGAAAACAACGAGGACAAAAGATGACGCCAAATAAAGAAGACTATTTAAAATGTATTTACGAGATTGGCACGCGCCAGGAGAAAATCACCAATAAGGAAATCGCCCAGCACATGCAGGTTTCCCCGCCAGCTGTGACGGAGATGATGAAGAAAATGCTGGCTGAAGAATTCCTAATCAAGGACAAAAAGGCAGGCTATCTGCTAACTGACCTAGGCCTGCAACTGGTCTCTGACCTCTACCGCAAGCACCGATTAATTGAGGTGTTCTTGGTCCAAAAGCTGGGCTACACCACGGACGAAATCCATCAGGAAGCCGAAATTCTAGAACATACCGTTTCTGAGCGCTTTGTCGCAGGCTTGGAAAAAATGCTGGATTTCCCTGAGACCTGCCCTCACGGTGGCACAATCCCAGCCAAACACCAGCTGCTAAAAGAAAAATACCATCAAACTTTGGCCTCCGCTCAGGAGCCTGGTAGCTACCTCATCCGCCGTGTCCACGACGACTTTGAGCTTTTGGCTTATTTGGAAAAGCACAATCTGAACATAGACCAAGAAATCAATTTCCTCCAGTATGACGACTACAGCCAGCTCTATCAACTAGAAGTGGACGGCCAAGCAATCCAAGTTAGCCCTATGATTGCCCAACAGATTTATGTAGAAAAACTATAAACAGGATCCAGTTCAGACTTTTTAGTCTAAACTGGTTTTTTATTGACAAAAATAAAACGTCGAACTATAATAAGTATACTTACAAAATATCCAGAGGAAAAGCTAATGGAAAAATCTCAGTTTAACTCCATCTATAGGGATGAATACAAAAAATCAACCGGTCTGCTCTTTATCCGTGCCTACCACAAGTGGCATGGGCTGATAAAAAACGAACTGAAAACGATCGATTTGACCCATCCTCAGTTTGTCGTTCTGACCACTCTTGCAGCGCTTCTGCGTCAGCAAGAATGGGTTAGTCAGACCGATATTGCCCGATTTTCTGACATGGATGTCATGACCGTATCCCAAATCATCCGCCTCTTGGTTAAGAAAGAATTGATCAGGCGGGAAGTCCATCCCAAGGACAGCCGCGCCAACATCATACTTCTAACAGATATGGGGCTGCAAAAAGTCAACCGAGCTCTTCCTCTAGTAGAAAGCATTGATCAGGCATTCTTTGGAAAATTAGGAAATAAAACAGAAATATTAAACCAACTCTTAATAGCACTGGAGGCAGAAAATGACTAGATTTTGGATTGGTGTCGTGTCAAAAGAACACGTCCTAAGAGGTGTAGAGGGAGGCTTTTGCCAAGTCTGCCATGGAAAGAAAGCACCGCTGAACCGAATGAAAAAAGGGGACTATCTTCTGTACTACAGCCCCAAGTATCAGCTGAACGGCCAGGAAAAGCTGCAGGCCTTTACAGCAGTTGGCAAGATTCTAGATGACACAGCTTATCAAGTAGAGATGTTTGAAGGCTTTGTCCCATTTCGGCGAGATGTCAGCTACTACCAGCCGGTCAAAGACTGCCCCATTGAACAAGTCCGCCAGCATCCTCAATGGCGTCAATACGCTTCTCAACTACGTTATGGACATTTTGAAGTTTCGAAAGAATTTTTTCTCTATATCTTTGAACAGATGAAGGAAGAATAGGAGGCTGGGACATCCCGACCTCCTATTTTTCGTATCCGATGTCATATGCTCTATAATTGTTTTAGCAGGAATTATGGAGTTTTTAGGAAAAATCCTATCTACCTGCACTAAGAAGTATAAACTAAATCAATAGAAAGATGTATAGAAAACAACCAAGTCACATCACAAACCTCCTAGAAAGACCAAGGCTTTTCTGATCAAAATAATACTCTAGACACTTCCACTTCATCAAGTTTTTTTAAAAGAAAGAAAAGATCCCATTTACCCCCTTGCAAACCTTTTCACTTTTTGCTAGAATGATGTCAAAAAAAATAAGAAGGACAAGATTATGCCACAAAATCTCTTTAAAGAATTAGCCCAGCTGGAGCAAGTGGAATCTCTGGCTCTCGGAGGCTCACGGGCCGGCCAACATTTTGACCAAGACTCAGACTATGATGTCTATGTTTACCTGAGTGCTCCTCTCGAGCCAGCCATCCGCCAGGAAATCCTCAGCAAGTACTGCTCCTATATGGAAATTGGCAATCAATTTTGGGAACTGGAAGACGACTGTGTTCTCAATAATGGGATCGAGATTGAGCTGATTTACCGCTCGTTGGACGACTTTGACCAAGACCTGCAGACCGTCGTTTTAGAGCACCAAGCCCAGAATTCTTACACTACCTGTATGTGGTACAATCTGGTTCACAGCAAGATTCTCTACGATCGAAACGGTCGCTACGCTACCCTCCAGAGCAAGTACAGCCTGCCCTATCCAGCTGAGCTGAAAAAGAATATCATCAGCAAGCAGCTCCTGCTCCTCGACCAAGCGATGCCAGCTTTTTCAAGACAGATCAAAAAGGCCCTCAAGCGCCAAGACCTGCTCAGTATCAATCACCGCAGCAGCGAGTTTTTCGCCTCCTACTTTGATGCCCTCTTTGCCCTCAATGAGCAGCTCCATCCAGGCGAAAAGCGCATGCTCCAGTATGCCAAAGAAAATTGCTCCCGCCTGCCTCGGGATTTTGAAGCCAATATCCAAGACTACTTCCAACATCTCTACCAGCCAGACCAGCAACAGAAAGCGGTCCTAGCCTTGGATAGCCTCCTAGACAATCTTAAGCACTTGATTGAAGCATCTATTTAGAATTTCAACAGATAAAAAGCCCATGAACCTGCTGAAAAGCTGGTTTCATGAGCTTTTTTCTATTTTCGACAAGCAACCTAAGGCTTATTTGTTAAAGATTGACTGCCTGAAGTCGTCTGTTTCACGAAGATAGGCATTGTAAATCTTCTTCTTGAGCAGGTTGACCCAGCTAGCTTCAACACGATTTGTCGCATTGGTAATGTTGCGCACATCCTCTGCGACTGCTTCATCCATCAGCTTCTGCATCTCTGCATAGGAGCGAATGGTTACTTGCTTGGTACTGCTTGGATTTCTGAGTTCGTACTCGATGGTGATTGGTTTGAGCTTGGTTAGCTGGTCAATCCGCTCTTGGTACATGGCCTTCTTGAAGGCCGCCCATGAAGCATACTCGCCCTTGAATACATTTTCCAAGACCTTCTGATCTGTCACCAGACCAACGTCTCTCCTGAACCAGCCATCCCAAGTTGTCTTACCTTCCGCAGCAGCCTCTTCGGAGAATTTCCCTGAAACATAAGGGACAAAACCTTCATGGTAGCCCTTAGCTGCCAGCAATTCATAGGCTGTGCGACGGAACATGACGTCTCCCGGCGCCCCATTTGGATTGCTCAAGGCTGAGTAGATTGGCGAGAAGAGGCTGAGACTGAGGTAGCCATTGCGTGGGTACTGTCCGCTATCCTTATTCTCCCGACGGGTGATGACATCATTGTCAATCAGGGACTCAAAGCTGGTCAGCTGCTTGATTTCCTCAGCAGTAAAGCTGCGCGTCTGGTTACCAGCATGGGTCTGCTTACCATATTTATCTGTGATATAGTAATTCTCCATCTTTCTGAACCACTGGAGCTTGGCAGCATCGCTCTGCTTGACCATCGAAGTCCCCTCTAGGTAATCCAGCGTGTAAATCATATCAAACATGCCATGGACATAGTGCTGCAAATCTGCCGCATTTTGGACACGTTCCTTGAAGTTGTAGGTATGCATCCGTGTCTTAGAATCCTTGTCCGTCTTGAAGAGGGTATTGAGGGTAATGGTAGGCTCATTTGGACTTGGTGTGGACTGCAAGAGACCACGCGCATAGAGCTCAGCTCCCAACCCTTCGCGGCGACCATAACCTTCAAAGTAGATCGAACCATCGGAATTATGCGTCATCTCATGCGTGTAGACAGAGTTCCCATAGTCTTCTAACAAGCGAGCAGCATCAAAGTGGGTGACACTTCCCGTAGCATAGGCATTGTATCCCTTGCTTGGATACCACTTGCCGGCTGGTCCGAAGAACTCCTGCATAGCCAGTGATTTTTTGTCATTAGCTGGAGCCCAATATCTTTTACCATCCTTGTCAACCAATGAGAATCCATCGTAAACCAGAACAGAACGGAAGAGCTTGTCCTTGCTTTCAGGACTTAGAATCTTATACCAGAAGTCATAGTGATCGCGCTGGTATTCAGCTGTTTTTCTCACTCGGTCTTCGACATATTCAGCTAGCTCTGCATCTGTCCGAACCCTGCCATTGGCATCAAGGCGATAGCGATCATAAGCTCCCATAGAGACGGTGGACATATTGGAGATGACATAGACACCCTTCTCAGTCATGGTCAAGAGTGGCAGGAGCATGCCCTTATGTTCCCAATTATCCGCAGTAATCTTGTCGTAAATGCCGACAGAATACTTACTCTTGTCCTTAGCTATATCTTGAAGCTGTCTAGCTTCTGCCACATCGGACTTAGACTCAACGATATAGGCCTTTGTATTGGTCTTGAGCCATTCGTTATTGCTCTTGTCGGGCAGGAAGAGCTGGCGATAGCTTTCCAGATAGTTGAAGAGACCGCGCTTGCCAGTTACTTCAGAGAGCGAGTTATCGTAAGCCAGATGATTGTTCTTGGCCTTGAGATTTTCAAAACCAGACTGGCCGAGTGCAATGATGGTGTCCAGCGTCGAAGCCTTATGATTGCCAAAGAAGTCAAACTTATAGGCCGACAAATCCTTGACATTGGTCTTGTCATAGTTGATATTATACCAGCGGTTGAGATAGGTCAGACCGAGCAGGAAGGCTTCCTTATTGTCCCTAATCTTCTGAGCCACATAGTCAGCTACGACATCGCCTTCAGTATTGATGGACTTGTCCATAGCCAGAACTTTGCGTAACTCTTCTGCCAACTTGGTCTTGACTTGCTCAAAGGCTGTATCCAGATAGAGCTCATCCAGAGAAGCATCCGCATTCACTCCTAAAACAGTTCGCATAGCTGGTGAGTCCAGGACAACCTTGTTCAACTCTGGCAGCACTTGATTGAGAACCCTGCTATAGTCTGATAGGAAGGCTTCTGGTGTATAAAGGAGGTCTAAGTCATTTACAGTGTATTCTGCGATAGCTTGATGTTTGAAGTCTCCCTTATAGGTCAGATTCAGGTAGTCAACCGTCTTATCCTCAAAGTGCAGCATCAGGCGGTTAATCGCAGTCTTGTTGCTATGGATATCGGTGATCATCTGGTCGCCCTTCATCGGAACCACATCCAGCAAGTACTCAGTATTGAGCTTGTGATTAGCTGGAAGTTTATTTCCATAGGCAACGATGGTTTCCTTATTGTAGAATGGCAGGAGTTTTTCCATATTGGCATAGGCTATCAGACGGTCTTCACGAGCATTCTTTTCCTTGCTGTAGTCAACAGTATGGAGATTGAGATTGCTGTCTTCTAGCGTGGTCCTAATATCTAGGCTCGCTAGCTTCTCTTCTGCCTCGTCCAAGCTTAGAGTAGACGTGACAAACTGATCATTGCCTAGAGTTTCGTTTCCTTCAACGGCATAGGCTTCTCTGATGCGATCATTCTTATAATCTTGGTCGCCAGAAATGCTGTAGACATTTGTACCGCTGACATTGCTGATAACATTATCAATCAAGCCATTAAAATAATTGGAACCAACTACTCCGCCGATTTGACCATTCTTGGTAGAATTTTGGATCTTTCCAGTCACATAAGAACGGCTGATACGGGCATTGTCTTCCAAGCGACCGACCAAACCGCCGAAGCGCTGTTCGTTTGTTCGAGCACCTGCTAGAATTGTCACATCCGCTCTGCTCTGACTGAGCAAGGAATTTCCTCCCTTGAGGTTGGCAACCAAACCGCCGACATTATAAGCCTTGTACTGCTTATCATTGGCTTGGATAGTTCCTGTAAAGGAGCTGTTGGTGATTTGGCTATTGCTTGCGACAACGACCAAACCAGCTACCTGGGACGCATTGCCCACTACTGACACTCTACCTTGAGCAGAAACATCTGTGATTCGCGCATTATCTGCACTACGGGCCAAGGCAGCAGAGTCATAGGTCCCGACAATATTGACCTCTTTCAGGTCCAGATTAGAAATAGAGGAACCGCTCTTGAGGTTTTCAAACAAAGGCTTGGCCAGATTATAAATCGCATACTGCTTGCCATTGTTGTTACCTGTCAGACTGCCTGTGAAGTTTCCTCGGAGATAGACATAATCCGCAGGTGACAGACTGACCTCACTGGCATCCAAATCGGCTCCTAGAATAAAGTTGCCAGCCATATTTTTCTTCATGGCGTCTACCAAACCAGCAAAGCTTGTGTAGACATTTTGCTGACTAGGCACTGCCCTGCTGATATAGAAGTCATAGCCAGACTTGTAGCCTGTTTCGCCCTCTTGCACTAGCTCAGGCAGAGAGACCCTTACCTTGTAGACAGCCTTGCCATCCTTCTGGCCTTCTGCCATACTGTGAACCGGCAGGAGCATGTCCTTGGCTTCATTCGATTTGACTTTGACAAAGTAGTTAGACAGGTCCGTAGGTATAGCGCTCATGGAAACGACACGCTTGAACTGGTCCTTTTCTTTTCTGTAAAACTCTGCCGAATCAATATCACGGAAAGAAATCTTCTTGTATTGCAACTCAAAGTTGCGGCTATCTTTTTCAAGGTCAGTCAGGCTGCCAGCATCAAGCTCATAAGTCAGCTTGGTTTTTAGCGTATAGGCTGTGTAGTAATCCAAGTCATCAATCTTCAGACTTCCTGCCACATTGTCAATCGGAAGCGAGCGAACAAGCTGGTCTCCCTTGTACAATTCAGCTGTCGCTGAGCGCAAGGATTTTGTCTTGTCTTCCAAGCTATATTGAACCGTGACCGACTTGTCCTCTGGATTTTCTGTCAGACTTAAGATCGAAACTGTCGGCTTGACCTTAGGCACACCATTTAGAGCCGTCTTGCTTACTGTCAGGCTGGCAAAAGCTTGATTGATCTGCACTTGTGTGGCGGTTTGATTATTCAGAACTCCTTCTGCCTTGGTCAATTCGTTTGTATAGGCTGCTTTCTTATCTTCATCAGCATTCTTATATTGGACGGTCGTCTGCACAGTGCTGCCCAAAGCATGTTCATTCCGCAAGCGTGTTTTGTCTACTTCAAGACCCTGTAACTGAGCCTTTGCTTGATTGATTTGGTCCACCAGCTGATTGACTTCCGCTTGGCTGGCTTGTGACTGATTGAGAAGCGCATGACCTGCCACTAAAGCAGTATCATAGGCTGCTTGGCGACTTTGACTATCGTTGAAATAACGAGCCTGAGCCTTGATTTGCTCCGCTTCTGTCAGTAGATCATGAAGCGAAATCAAATCGAACTCTTTCAAGGCTTCCACTTGCGGGGCATCCCTTGGTACCATGTGGGGCTTTATTGTGCCGACTTTGACAAGCTGAGCAACTGCTGCCCGCGTTTCCTCATTGGACAACTCTTGGCGAGCAAGTTCTTGGCCGTTGGAACTATAGATACGAGTCTTGATGGTCCGTTCGCCCTGCACTCCTGGAATGACGATGTGGCGGGCACCTTGGACAAGCTCATCCGTTTCTTCCTCTCGAGTGGTGAAGTCAATTTTCTCTACTCGCGTTTCATCCCTGTAGGCCAGCGGATATTCTGGAAGGGCAGATGCTTGAGGGGCGGTGCTCGGTACCATATAGGACTTGGCTGTGCCGACTTTGACAAGCTGCGTGACGGGGGCTAAAGTTTCCTCGTTGGACAACTCTTGACGGGCAATCTCTTGACCGTTAGAAGTATAAACTCTAGTCTTGATGGTCTGTTCGCCTGGCACTCCTGGAGTGACGATGTGGCGGGCACCTTGGACAAGCTCATCCGTCTCTTCTTCACGTGTAGTAAAGTCGATTTTCTCTACTCGCGTTTCATCCTTATAGGCCAGCGGATATTCTGGAAGGGCAGATGCTTGCGGCGCAGTGCTCGGTACCATATGTGGCTTGGCGGTGCCAACTTTGACAACTTGCGTAACTGGGACTAGCGTTTCCTCATTGGACAGTTCTTGGCGGGCAATCTCTTGACCATTGGAAGTATAAACTCGAGTCTTGATGGTCCGTTCGCCTGGCACTCCTGGAGTGACGATGTGGCGGGCACCTTGTACAAGCTCATCCGTCTCTTCTTCACGTGTGGTAAAGTCGATTTTCTCTACTTGCGTTTCATCCTTATAGGTCAGCGGATACTCTGGGAGGGCAGATGCTTGCGGCGCAGTGCTCGGTACCATATGTGGCTTGGCCGTGCCAACTTTGACAACTTGCGTAACTGGGACTAGCGTTTCCTCATTGGACAGTTCTTGGCGGGCAATCTCTTGACCATTGGAAGTATAAACTCGAGTCTTGATGGTCCGTTCGCCTTGCACTCCTGGAGTGACGATTTGACGAGCGTCCTGAGGTAACTCATCAGTATATTGTTCCTCGATGTTAAAAGCAATCTTCTCCACACGAGTTTCATCCTTTGTAATCAACTCTAATTCAGGGAGTTCATGGACTGGAGCGATACTAGGGACTGTGCCATAATCAGTTAACTCGGGTTTCTCGTGCACGGGAGCGCTAGCTGGAACGGTGCCATAGCTAGTTAACTCAGGTTTCTCGTGCACAGGAGCGGTATCGGGGACCGTACCATAACTAGATAGCTCAGGCTTCTCATGCACGGGAGCACTAGCGGGAACCGTACCATATCCAGGCAACTCGGGAAGCTCATGAACCGGGGCGCTATCAGGGACTGTGCCATAGCCAGTGAACTCGGGAACCTCATGAACCGGAGCGCTATCTGGAACTGTACCATAATCAGTTAATTCAGGAACCTCGTGCACGGGAGCAGTGTCGGGAACGGTGCCATAGCCAGTGAACTCGGGAACTTCGTGTACAGGAGCATTATCAGGAACGGCGCCATAATTAGTGAGCTCAGGAACTTCGTGTACAGGAGCGCTATCCGGAACCGTACCATATCCAGGCAACTCGGGGACCTCATGAACCGGAGCGCTATCTGGAACAATGCCATAATCAGTTAACTCAGGAACTTCGTGTACAGGAGCATTATCAGGAACCGTGCCATAGCTAGTTAACTCAGGCTTCTCGTACACGGGGGCACTAGCGGGAACTGTACCATAGCCAGTGAACTCGGGAACTTCGTGTACAGGAGCATTATCAGGAACGGTGCCATAGCTAGTTAACTCAGGCTTCTCGTGCACGGGAGCGCTAGCGGGAACAGTGCCATAACCAGTTAACTCGGGAACTTCGTGCACGGGGGCACTATCTGGAACCGTGCCATAATTAGGCAACTCAGGAACCTCGTGCACGGGAGCGCTAGCGGGAACCGTACCATAACCAGTCAACTCAGGAACCTCGTGCACAGGAGCGGTATCTGGAACCGTGCCATAGCTAGTTAACTCCGGTTTCTCTTGCACGGGAGCGCTAGCTGGAACTGTACCATGGTCAGTTAACTCAGGTTTCTCGTGCACGGGAGCGCTAGCAGGTGCTGTACCATAGTCAGTTAACTCGGGGACTTCGTGCACGGGAGCAGTATCTGGAACTGTGCCATAACTAGTTAACTCGGGTTTCTCATGGACTGGAGCACTAGCAGGAACCATGCCATAGCCAGACAACTCAGGGACTTCATGCACGGGAGCAGTATCGGGAACGGTGCCATAACTAGTGAGCTCGGGGACCTCATGCACAGGAGCAGTATCTGGAACGGTGCCATAACCAGTTAACTCGGGTTTCTCGTGCACAGGAGCTGTATCTGGAACGGTGCCATAACTAGTTAGCTCTGGAACCTCTTGTACCGGGGCACTATCAGGGACCGTACCATAACTAGTGAGCTCTGGAACTTTATGGATTGGAGCTTCTTTAGGAACAGCCTTATTTGCTGCAGTCCCGACTAAAACAACTTCTGAGATAGGCTCAGTGGTTACTTGATCGGAAACCTGCTTGCTCTCTACGACTTTTCCCTCAACACTATAGTGACGTGTTACGATCTTGCGAATCCCTGGAATGCCCGCGCGGATCACTCGAGATTGTCCTTCGGCTAAGTCATCTGAATACTGATATTCCGTTTTATAGGGAATTTCTTGGGTCTGGGTCCTTGCTTGGCTTGTAAATTGCAGTTCTGGTCGCTCATGAACTGGCGTTTGACGAGCAAACTGCCCTTCTTTAGCAGCAATTTCCTCCCTTTCCTTCTCGGAGAGATGGTCTCCGCCAGCAAGCTGCGCCTCTTTCGGAGCTTCAGTATTTTTAGGGCCACTTGCTAGGTCTCTCAACTGCTGATCAGGCTGACTAACTGAGGCTTCCTTTTGAAGAGCTGAAAGCTGAGAATTTCCCGTTTGAGCCAATTGATGCTGCGCTTCTTTTTTTAGGTAACCAATATACTGGTAGCCAGCAATTTTCAATGGTTCTGGCAACTGATCGCCAACGGCCAAAGTCAGACTTTGATTATAGGCAGCCAAATCCGTACTGCTGACTGCCAAAACAGAAGCTGGCAGAAGCACAGAACCCAAGCCTGTCACAAGCAAAATAGAAGACAGGTATCTCTTGCCATTTTTCCCTCGCGCCAGCACTAAAACAACCAAGGCCAGTCCTGTAGCCGCAAAAGCCGCTCCCAAAAGACCTGACTCGCCTGTCTTAGGGAGCTTTCCTAACAAGCTTTCCTGCTTTGTCGGACGGTAAACCAAATAATAAGCGTCCGAATTTTCTTCCGCAAATTTGGGAAGTTCCTTCACAATAGCAGCTTTTTCAGCCTCAGTCAGATCGCTCTCCACCACATAGTGGTACTGAACGACGGTAGACTGATTGGCAGATACTTCCGCTGCCTCGACAGAGTTGACAGCTCCTCCCATTGTCGTACACAAAAAGAAGCTACCGATAGTAGCGGAAACTAGACCTACAGACAGCTTTCTAAAAGAATAGCGCTGGTATATGTCACCAGTGACTCTTTTTTTCATAAAATTCCCTTTTCTTCATATAATAAACTAATAAAAATTTTACTGGATTTTACTCTAAATTGCAATCCCTTAGCCTTATAAAATACTTTTCTTTCAGCTGTCGAAAAGGTCTCCATTTTAGCGAAAAGCAAAAAGCAGATTCCCTGGGAGAGAACCTACTGTGTTATAGATCATCCAAGCCCCAATTCCAACTCAAAGAGACCATACTCATGCTTGTCTCCTTGCAATTCTGCTGCATAGTGGCGCGTGACAGTATTTTGGTGAATCAGGGCGCCGATAGCCGAGGCTTGCCGCTTCTGCGCTTCTTTAAAAATCGGATAGGCCAAGGCAGAGCCCAACCCCAAGAATTGCTCATCTACTCCTAGATACATAATTGTATAACGTTTGGGAAAACGCTTGGTCCAAAAAAGCTTGGCTATATTAAGAGGAGTCAGTTTTTGATAAACCAGAGAACCATAGTCCGGCATGGCAATCAGAAAACCAGCTAGCTTGCCCTCTTTATAGGCCAGCTTAACCATAGAAAAATCAAGAATGTACTGGTATTTCTGAAAAATCTGACTGAACTGCTGACTGGAAATTGATCGATAAATCGGAAAATCTTGATAGAGGCGATTGAGGAGCTCAAAAACCTGCAACGAAGCTTCTTCCCACTCCTGCTTCTTTGGAGAGCAAATAGTGAATCCCGCTTCTTCAAAAGGCTCAAAACGATGAGCTAGCTTGTCCTGATGAATTTGATTGCTGACCTTGGGATAAAAATTGGACAGGTAGCGTTCCTTGAGCTCAAAACCTGCAGCCTGCCACAGCTGGGGATAATAGGCTGGATTATGAGGTTCCCCAGTAAAAGGGAGCTCCTCTGTTCCAGTCAGTTGCATTCGATAGCCCAGCCAAAAACTTGCCTGTACGGGACCGATAATCCTGCTAGCTCCGAGACTGCGGGCAAATCCAGCTAAATGCTCGATAAAAGCAGATGCAATCTGCTGGTCATTGATCGACTCGAAAAATCCCAAGTAAGCAGCCTCATCATCTGAATAAAAGGTCAGAAGTCCGCGAATACAAGGCTGACTGTCCACATAGCCAATAAAAGCATAGGTTTCTAGGTCAGAACTCAGCGGGTGATTGCCCTCAATCAAAGCTAATTCTTCCTCTTCCGACTGCATAAGGTGGTCAGGCTGGTAAATATGCTTGGGCAGGGCTAGAAAATCGTTCAGCTCTGCAGTATTTGGTTTGACTGGTTTAATTTCCAGCATGGTCTTCCTCCTTGAACAGTCGAATCTTGCCAGTAAGGCCATCCATCTCAATCCAGTCGCCGTTTTGCAAGTGACTGCAGGCGCCTCTGACATTGACAATGGAAGGAATACCTAACTCGCGGGAAATAATGGCCGTGTGCGAGAGCAAAGACCCCTGCTCAGCAATGACACCCTTGGCTTGGGTCAGAAGATAGACCCAGCCCGGATCGGTCATCTTGGTCACGATAATCCGGTCCTGAGCAGACTCAATCTCCTGCACATCTTCCACGGCCAAAACCTGAGCCTTGACGCAGCCAGGTGAGCAGCCAATCCCTTGTAAGGCTTGATTGCTCGTGTTATGACTGCTGGTACGGTTTTGCGGTTTCAGGTATTTCTCAAAGACCTGTCCAGCAAAAACATAGCGACTAAAGGTTGGTAGCTCCTTATCCGCCTCCATCTTTTCTCGACGCTCGGCTATCAAGCCATTAACATCTCTGGGCGTTCTGGTCAGCTCAAACAATTCTTCCTTTGTCAGGTAAAAAACATCGTCAGGCGTAGCCAGCTGCCCTTGCTCGGCTAATTGCTGCCCCAAAGTTCGGAAAATCTGCCGCATCATGCCATAGATCCGTGTGCGGTTTAAGCGGGAGCTTTCCCGATATTTAACACCCGTCATGGCTCGCTGGCGAAGAAAATTCGCCCACCAGCCTGATTTTTGCACCTCTTCTTCAAGTTTCTGAGGAGCCAACCTCTTCTCCTCTTGCTGGCACATTTGCAGAAGGAGCTTGAGCAGACGCTCTGGGTGCGTTCGGAAGGTTGGAGTTTCTAACTTCAACTCTTCCGGAGCCCGATCACCAAATTCATGGATAAAATGGACTATTCCTTGGACCAAAGGATGCTGGCGACTTAGAAAAACTGCTGAGCTCTCAGTTTCCATAGCCCGTCTAATCTCTGCATTTTCTTCTGCTTTCAGCTGAGCTGTTAAAGCCTGCAGAGCCAAGGCTGGCCGCATACTTTCAATCTGCTCAATTCCTGCAATCTCAGCCTGAACGGCCCCACCGCGACGCGACTTCTTCAAGAGTCCAGTGTAGACAAAGGCATAGAGGTCATTGACCAGCGTAATGTCCCAGTGAGCCAGAATATCCTCTTTTAGCTTGCTGACCAAGGCAATCAAGGTCTCTGCATCTGAGTCGGGAGAAAAGTTCTCTTCATATTCTAGCTGAATCTGGGCGAACTGCTCTTCCAATTGCCGCATTTGCTTAGGTGCCGTCCAAAACTCTCGAATAATGCGGAGCATGATTTGCAGGCGTTTGAAAGCAGATAGGTGCACCGGCATCTGAGGTACCTCTGTCTCTCTCACTCCCAGCATATCCTGCCAGATAGGAATGATTTTCTTTGAAAAAGGCAGAAGCTGCAAGAGCTGATACCAGCTCTGAATCTGGTAATAGACTCGGCTATTGACCGGCTGCAGCATATTTTGAAAAGTGGCTTCATAGGCAGCCAACTCAGGGGCATCCTTGCCAACCAAGCGCTGGGCCAAACTTCGAAAAATACTGGCATAGGCCTCTTGAATAAAGCTAATAGTCAGAAGACTGGAAACGCCCGGATAGCTCTCGACAACGTTACTGTTATCCAGAATAATCTGCGGTCCCTCTGGCAAGGTGGTAATAGGACGTGCCTGCAAGAGATAGAGTTGGCCATTGGCGAAGGTAAACTCCATATCCATATAAGGTCCGAAAAGCTGACTCACCTGACTAGCCAAGGATTGTAAGTCCTCGAGTTGTTCCTGTGATAAGTCTGGTGAATCCTCCGTCTGCTCTGTATAAAAGAGCTGGTCCTTGGGATGAAGAGTCACCATGGTTGTAGGAATTTTATCCTCAACAACCTTATTGCCCAAGCCCCGACCGATGACAATGATGTGCTCGTTCAGAATGCCCTTGGGATTAGCTGTGAAGTAAATCCCAGACAAGTCTCCCTCCTGCATATCCTGAACAAGGCAAATCATCTGTGCATGCTTCAACGATAGCCCCTGCTCAAACAGATAACTAAGAGCTGACTCCTGATAAAGAGAAAGTAAGGTCGCTTGGATGGCTTCTTTAAGTCCCTCTGGCTTCACATTGAGCTGACTCTCAAACTGACCGGCAAAGGATGAAGCCTTCCCATCCTCAATGGTAGCTGATGAGCGGACTGCAAAGCAACAGTCTGTCTGAGAAAACTCTTGATGAATCCAGTTTTCTGCTGCCGTCAGATCTTCTTGACTAAACTGCTCTCTGGCCCAGTCCTGCAGCTGCTGGCTGAGCTGGGACAAGTCCAACTCTCCAGACCGATAGGCTGCTTCCATCCGCTCCAAGTCAACAGAGCTTGCAGATGTTTGAAAAAAGTCAAAAGCAAACACAGCAAAGTCAGGAACCGGCAAACCAGCAGCCTGCATTTTCAGCAAATGATAGGCCTTGCCTCCAACCTGGTCAAGCCCTGTCTGCTTGATTCTTTTCATCAAAGTACCCCCATCAAGAGATAAACAGCAACGGACAGAACCATGGTCGTCTCCGTGATATAGGTATAGCGCTCCACCCGCTCCCGGATATTAAAGCGAGTCGGATCCTTGATAAACTGCTCAAACTGGACAGTCATCCAGATCACATTCAGCACCAAGACTACCACTCCGACATGGGAAATATTCCAGAGGAGAACAAAATTGGTCAAGATATCCAGCAGAGTCACCACTTCGATAAAGCGAGTGGCTTTTTTGTAACCAAAAAGCATCGAATAAGTCACATACTCGGTCTCGTCTTTTGGCGCCCGAATCTTGCGGCAGACTTCCCAGATCAGACTTGGGAAATACATGGTAAAGGCCAGCAAGACAGTCGGCAGGGACAAGAGAGGCAGATTGTACTTGTAGCAGACAAAGGAGATAGTATAGAGATTCAAAATCATCATGACCGGATTATGGGTCACTAGAGCCAGTGGCAGAGAATTTTGAATCTTGTCACGCTTAAAGAACCAGAAAGACATGAGGGTTCCGTAGATATAGAGAAAGAGGAACCAGCCGATATTGTTCATAAAGAGGACATTGAGGAGTACAGACACAGCTACGATAAAGCTGAGGGCAACAGCCAAGTCCTTCTTTTTTACTCGTCCTGATGGCAGAGCCCGATGAGGAAAGAGCCGTCTGTCGGTTTCGTAGTCCTTGAAATCATCTGCAATTCGCAGAATCATCAGAAAGACAAAAATCGTAAAAATTCCAATTAACTCCTGATGATCAAAGTGAAAGGTAGTCACTCCGTCATTGAGCAATAGCACAAAGTAAATCTCAAAAAACATGATGGCAGCCACAAAAAAGCGCGGCAGCAAAGGGAACATTTCCTTATAATAAACAGCTAATCGTTTAAACATAGCTTTTCTCCAATCTTTTCACCCATTTGAATTTGGGTTTCTATTCCGAGGTCTGAGTAAGTCAGGATATCCTGATCCAAGCGAATCGTGCCTGCTGGATAGAGGACAAGAATGGTTGAGCCACCCAGACCAAAGCAACCCTTCTCCTGTCCCCTGACCAAACGGTTCTGACTGTGATTGTATATTTTTCCGACCAAGAGAGCCCCTACTTCCATCTGCAGGACAGGTCCTAGGTCGGTATCTAAAAGACAGTATTCTCTTTTATTTTCCTTGTAAATCAAGCGTCGCTTCTGGGCTACCTGTCTGACCGTATGCAGGCGGCCTTTGATTTTTCGACTTTGGGTAATTCTGCCGGATTCAGCTGCCAGATAGCGGTGCAGGTCTTCCACTCCCAAGCGATATACTAGCGCTGTTCCGCCACTAAACAGTTGAGCTAATTCTTCATCCAACAGCAAGTCAGCTAGCCTGTATGTCTGACCCTTTATCGTCAGCTGTAAGTCCTGACTGATGGTAAAAACCTCTAACTTAGCATCCGCAACGGCCAGCACCTGACTGTCAGGACAGATTGGACGCAGTTCTGGCTTGATTTTTCGCTGGAAAAAAGCGGCAAAGCTAGGATAGGGGCCATCTTCATAGTCAGCCAGATTCAGCTGATAATTTTTCACAAAAGTTGCTATTTTCTTGCGAGAAAAAGGAGTGTAGTCTTTCAAAGTCAGAAGATAAGACAGGCTAGGTCGGGTCAAGATAGGCAATAAGAAGCGGCCCCAAGCAGTACCATAAAGCTTGTCTAACAGACTCGACTTGTATTCTGTCGGTTCCACTACTTGGCCAGTCCTTCTCTGATAGACCTTAACCATGGGGCAGAACCCCCAGACCAATCAGACTTGCAACAGCTAGAATCGCAAAGATTAGATAGGCCAGCTTATTCGGCTTGGGAATACGGCAGTTGTAGACAAATAGGAAGGTAAGCAAAAGAGACAAGCCCAGCCAGACCCAAGCAAAGAGAGCAGGCGCCAGCCATTGACAGACCAGATAGGTCAGAGGGAAAAAGAGGGCGCTGTAAGTCACGGGCAAGCCGATAAAATAGGCCCCAGATCCTTCATCATGCTTGGCCAAGCGGTTAAAATGCGCCAAGCGCGTGACGGCTGCTAAGACATAGAGGACAGCTAAGATGATATTGGCCGCTCCCAAGGGCAGCTGAGTCATGAGCAGCACAACCGGGAGAGCCGCAAAGCTAATCATGTCGCAGAGGGAATCAATCTCAATGCCGAAGCGCTTCTGACTTTCAGTCCGCTTCATCCGCCGCGCCACCACACCGTCAAAAAGGTCACAGATACCACTAACGATAAAGGCCATCATGGCCAGACGCAGCTGGGACTGAATGATGGCATAAACTGCCAACAGTGCAAAGGCAGCGCCCATATAGGTCAGGATAACAGATTTGTCGTATTCACCAATAAACAAAGGTTCATTCTTCTTCATGAATTCTTATTTCTCCTCTTCTTCCATCTAAAGTAACCAGCATGCCAGTTTCTAGCAGCTGAGTTGCATTCTTAGCGCAGACCAGAGCTGGAATCCCGCATTCCCGAGCGACAATGGAGGCATGGCAGAGANCCCCGCCATACTCTGTCACAAGACCGCCTAGAATACCGAAAACATAGCTCCAGCCCGTATCTGTATAGCGAGTGACAAGGATTTCTCCCGGCTCAATCGACTCAATATCCGCCAAATCCAAGAGAACTCGAACCCGACCAGTCACCTGACCGCTGCTGGCTGGCATTCCCGTCAGCAGAGCCTGACTCTCATGGGCCACTTCTTCCAGGCTCATCTCCTTGTCAGTCAAGTCACCAATCGGTTCAAAATTCCGATAGGCCTCGCAATAATGCTGATTATCAGCCGCTTCTTCTTGGAGCTGGTCAGCAGTCTGTTGCCCCTCCATAAAGGAAATCAGACTTTCTTTCTTAATGTAAAAAATATCTTGAGAATCTTTCAGAAAACCTCGCTTTTCATAGGCTCGGCCGAGTTTGAGGCTAATCTGACGAATGAGGTGGTAATAGCGCGTGGAAATATCCTTGAACTCCTCTCGCCACCAGAGCAAGTCCCGTAGGTCTTGACTGATTTTTTCTATCTTTTTCTGCTTGGCTCGAGATAGATGAGCCAAATCCAGCTCAGACTCTAGAACAGGACTGAGCGAAGCTTTGGCCGCTTGGTAATACGCTGAATCAACAACCAACTGTTGGACCGCCGTCATAACTTGATGAGCATCTTCTTCATAACTAGCTACTCGCAAGTCCAGCTCCCGTGCTGAGTGATAGCCAAAATCCTTTTGGAAATCCTTAATCTTGATGAAATCTGCTCGCTCAGGATATTGTGCAGTCAGTTCCTGCAATTCTTCCACCGATAACTTCAGCCAATCGTCTGTCAGTTTCTCGTCTGCCAAAATAAGATCCGCAGCTTCCAGCATTCGAGTTAAAGGCTTGGTATGAGAAACATTTCCTAACTTTGCAATCAGCTGGAAAAATTCATCAACCGTCAGCCATTTGAGTAGACTGGTCTTTTTCATAGACAGCTGGACCGTATTGATGTAGGCCTGCCAGAAATAAGTTCCCTCACTGTCCAAATAAGCCTGATTTAGCACTAACTTCCAAAGACTCTCGACCTGCTGCAGCGGAGTTTGATCGTCTAGTTCTCGTATTTGTTTATTAAGGCGGATAAATTGCTGGCGCAGCTCTTGCAGCTTGTCTGGCGCTTGGCGCAGAAAATTCTTGGTTACTTTTTGCGTTTTCAAAGCAACCCGCAGGAAATTCAAGAGCAAGGCTGGACTTAATTTACTGGTAAAACCTTGACCTTGGTAGTCTTTATTGACTCCCAGCTCATCATCAAAGTCTCGCTCAATATAGCCTGGAATCTGCTCCATGCCTTGCTTGACTACGCCTAAATTCCAGAAAGGCCGCGCATAATGGAGACACATCAGCGGCGGCATCACTCCTTCAGGCTCTAGGCCAATTGCCAGCAAAAAGCTGGAGAGTGCCTCTTGCCAAGAATGGCGGTAAAGGCTCCACATCAGGTCGGGACAGGGTTGGGCCGCCACTCCTCCATCTCGAAAATTTGCCATCGTCCAGCGGCCACTGTCGATTTTAGTTGGTACTGTCGTGATGGGCCGAGCCTGCAGCAGATAGACTTGCTCTTGGACGGAACACCACTCGATATCTATCGGCCGACCAAAATACGCCACAATCTCCAAAACCTGCTCGTGCAGCTTCTGCAAGACTGTAAGAGGAATTTCAGCTTCTTCAAACTGGCTCCAGTCTGCCTTGTACCAAGGAAGTGTCAGCCGCTCAGGATTAACTTGGCCACTAACCAAGCTATCAGCCGAGCCTTTTACATACTCCAACAGCATGGTCTGGTCCTGATTAGTTGCCACATCAAGGGAAAAGCAGACGCCACTGAAGTCAGGCTCTATCTGCTCCTGAATCAGCACTGCCATGGCAAAATCCTGCTCAGGCAGCCCTTGACGCTGCCAGTAGGCCAAGGCTTCTGGATTAAAAAGAGAAAGCAGACAAGAGCGAATGCCCTGCTCAATTTCTGACAATGTCCAGCAGTCGCCAATCGAGTCATATTGACCGGCAAATGACATGGCCTGCCCGTCTTCTAAGATGGCACTGCTGCGAACTATATATGCTTGATTTTCCTGACAAAAGGATGCTAACTCCTGTAGCCAAGCTGACTCCAAGGGATATTGCTGCAAACGCTCCGCAATTTCCTCCTTGCCCAAATGAATTAACTCTTTAAGTCCCTCTTTTGAGTATTCTGGCAGAGCCACTCTTAGCCAAGCCATTACTTGGTTCGCAGGCAAAATCAAGCCCTTAGGAACCGAAAGCCCCAGCTGGCAGAGGTTGATTAACTGATTGATTTTACCGCCATAGACGGCCGAAGGCTCTTTTTCCAGCCATAGTTCTTTCATCAAAAACTCCCATCTCACATACGATTTTTTCTAAGCTTAGCCCAGTAGAGCAGGTGGTTGACTCCTAGATGCGTGCCCGCCCCTAGGATTAGAATGCCCAGCATCTGCTGCCAAGACAGAGGGATATAGAAAAGCAAGAAAATGATACAGCCAATCAAGGAATCAATCTGGTCTATCCAGATAAAGGTCCATTTCCAGCCATTCTCCGCCGTCTTGCCCTCTCTGATTTCCAAACGACGCTTGATGAAGCTATTGGGCAGCTCAAACAAAACATAAACCAGCCCCAAAAGAGCCCCAAGGACCAGATTAAACAGCACGGTATTTTCGTAGAAAGCATAGACCAAGTGCAGCTTCTCTAGAGTAGGAATACTCTTCAAAAGCAATCCCCAGAGAATCTGAGCCAAAGCTCCCCAGACAATCATGCCAAAGAAACCTTTCCAGGTCTTGTTAGCCCCAAACAGCCTCTTCCCATCCTTTAAAATCAGCCCAGCATCCATTGGTCGATAAGCCGCCTCTAGCAGTGAAGACTTGCAAAAGATCATATTCAGAACTCCAGCCAGAATGACCGGCATCAGGGTGACGTACAAGGCAAGAATCGAGCGCATATTATTTCCTATTCTTTTTATGAAAATCAGTTTGAAAAGATTAAGAGACTCCTCAAACTTATATATATCATTATACCATAAGTCGTAAAGCCCCTTTCCAATAAGCCCTAGACATCTGTCGCATCTGACAAGGAGCAACTCATGTCTGCCATTCCGATTTATCAACTTCAAATCCGTCATATATTAGAATAATGTATCTTTTAAACCACACAAAAAGCCTCATAAGAACTTCTAAGGAAACCAGCATGGGCCATTAAAAGTTACTTATGAAGCCTATAAATATGAGTTTTCTCTAGAAAAGAAACAAACTATTTTTGCTTGGTCTTAAACCACTAACCTTCAAAAGGCGCGTAATTCCTTCATCGATTCTTGGTGTCAAGCAAAATAGTCACTGGGCCATCATTTACCAATTCCACCTGCATATCTGCTCCGAACACGCCCGTCTTGACTGGCACTTGCTCAGCTAACAGCTGGTTAAACTTGTCATAAAAAGGACTAGCCATGGCCGGCTTGGCTGCACCTGTAAAGGCTGGCCGATTTCCCTTTTTGGTATCTGCATGGAGGGTGAATTGGGAAATGGAAAGAATCTCTCCGCCAATATCCTTGATAGACAGATTCATCTTATCCTCCGCATCGGAAAAAATCCGCATATTGACAATCTTCCTGACCGCGTAGTCCATATCTTCCTGACTATCATCAGGCCCGACACCTACCAAGAGCAGGAGACCTTGTTCAATGCTGCTATGCAGCTGCTGGTCAATACTGACCTGAGCACGTTTGACACGCTGAATGACAATTTTCATATCTTTTCCTTTATTTCTGACTACTATCTACTCTGACAGGATCTCACTTAGCCATTGGTTCGTTTGACCGAATACACCTCTGGCACACTCTTGATCTTATCCACCACCGTCGTCAGCATGGACAGGTTGGCAATGCCAAAAGAAACATGGATATTAGCAAATTTCATATCCTTAGTTGGCTGGGCATTAACCGTTGAGATGTTTTTGGTGGTATTAGACAGCACCTGCAGCACATCGTTAAGGAGGCCAGACCGATTAAGACCATAAATATCAATGTGGGCTGTATACTCTTTAGTCGAATTATTTTCTTCCCATTCCACATCAAGCAAGCGCTGCTCATAATTTTCCTGGGCCTTAAGATTCATGCAGTCTTGCCGGTGGATGGCTACGCCGCGTCCTTTGGTAATGTAACCAACAATGTCGTCACCAGGCACAGGATTACAGCACTTGGCAATCCGAATGAGGAGACCAGACGCTCCCTGAATGACCACACCGCCTTCGTGCTTGACCTTAAGGGTGTCTTTTTTATTTTCAACCTTAACTTCACCACCCTTGACCAATTCCTCCGCCTCTGCTTTGGCCTTGGCCCGCTCTTCCTCACGGCGCTCTTTTTCTGTTAAACGATTGAAAATACTAATGGCACCGATCTCACCGAAACCAATTGCCGCAAAAAGCGCTTCTTCAGTCTTATAGCTGGTCTTTTGCAGCACATCTTCCATGTGCTTCTTGTCCATGTACTTATTGGCTACATAACCATTCTCCTGAAATTGAGCCTGCAAGAGCTCCCGCCCTTTAGAAATAGACAGCTCCTTGTCTTGATTTTTAAAGAATTGACGGATTTTATTTCTAGCCTTGCTGGTCTTGACAAGATTAAGCCAGTCACGACTCGGTCCAAAGGAATTGGCATTGGTGATAATTTCCACCTGATCCCCAGTCTTCAGCTTGGTATTGAGCGGCACCATGCGGCCATTAACCTTGGCTCCTGTCGCCTTCTCCCCAACCTTAGTATGAATCTCATAGGCAAAATCAATGGGTCCTGAGTCCTTAGGCAAAGAACGCACTGCTCCATCCGGTGTGAAGACATAGATTTCCTCAGCAAGGTAGCTTTCCTTAACCGAATCAACAAATTCCTTAGCATCACCAGACTGATTCTGCAATTCCATCAATTCCTTGATCCAATTCATCCCGATGGCAGATTCCTTGCCGTCAACCTGACCCTTCATTCCTTTTTTATAGGCCCAGTGGGCAGCGACCCCGTATTCTGCGACTTCGTGCATTTCCTTGGTTCGAATCTGAAACTCAATCGGACCCTTAGGACCATAAACGGTCGTATGGATGGACTGGTAGCCGTTGGCCTTACGATTAGCAATATAATCCTTGAAACGCCCTGGCATGGGTTTCCAAAGCTCATGGATGTAGCCCAGCATGGCATAGACATCACTGTGGGTGCTCAAAATGCAGCGAATGGCAATCAGATCATAGATCTCATCAAACCGCTTCTTCTTGTCCTGCATTTTGCGGTAGATGGAGTAAATATGCTTGGGACGACCATAAATCTTCCCATGCAGATTGCGCTCACCCGCGTAGGTTTCAATCTTGTGTACAACTTCCTCTACCAGAGCTTCCCGCTCTCGACGCTTCTCCTTCATCATGTGGGAAATTTTATAAAATTCCGTCGGATTGAGGTAACGGAAAGACAAGTCTTCCAATTCCCATTTGACACTGGAAATCCCCAAACGATGGGCCAGAGGAGCATAGATTTCCATCGTTTCCTGCGAGATTCGCTCTTGCTTGTCTGGCCGTAAATGATTCAGAGTACGCATATTATGCAGACGATCAGCCAGCTTAACCAAGATCACTCGAAGGTCTTCTGACATGGCCATGAGCATCTTGCGATGATTTTCCGCTAACTGTTCTTCGTGAGACTTGTATTTGACTTTCCCAAGCTTGGTTACACCATCCACAATCACGCGCACATCATGACCAAATTCTCGCTCCAGATCGTCCAAGGTCGCCGCCGTATCCTCTACGACATCATGCAAAAAACCACAGGCTACTGAAACAGCATCCAGCTTGAGCTTGGCTAAAATTCCCGCCACTTGAATCGGATGGACAATATAGGGCTCTCCCGACTTACGAGTTTGCCCGCTATGGCATTCCATCGCATAAATCAACGCTTTTTGAACAAAAGCCACATCCTCTGCAGCTAAATATTTTTTTGTTAGGGCTACAACCTGATTCCCCGTTAAATTTTCTTCTTTTGGCATGCATTCTCTCCGCTTTCTTGCCTACTATTTTAACATTTTTAAATCAATATGAAAACCAAGAGGACTAGAATATCAGGGAGGCTCTAGGATAGCACTAAAGTTTCAAACATCCAGCTTGGCTTCCCGTTTCTGAGCACAGCTTTAAAAGCTTTCCCAGACCTTACAAATAGTCCCCACCCCACGAGCTTGCTCAACAATCCATGGCTATTGAGCAAGCAACTGCAACCTCAAGGATCTCTTTCTAATAAAAAGCGAGGCCGAGACACTTTTGTCTCAACCTCCGTGATGAAAATGATGTACTTTCTCCATATGAGCTATATCTTTTAGAAACTCATAATAGGCATAGATGAGGTAACCAGCAGAGGCCACACCCAAAATAGCTATTGATACTTCAAATAAGGTAGACAAAGACATGATAAACCTCCTCTCCTTATTTCAAACTACAATGTGCAAAGCGACCATTAGCGGCTGTTTCGTTCCCGATTTTTTCCTTTCTAGCCTGCCTCTGGATTCACCTTTATTGTACCAAATTTAAGATAGGAAAACAATAAAAATTCCTTTATAAAAGCACTTTTTCCTGACAATTTTGTAAAGCTTGATGCTACTTCCGTTGCTCATTTCTACACCTATGCTTTAATCAAAAAAGCTAGGAGCACTTTCCTAACTTTCTTCTCTTTTATCATGAACACTCGAGACTAGAAAAATCACTTTTAAAAAGGGAGTTCCTCCTCTTCCAGTACCAAATCTGCCAGATCGGCTCCAGTATTATTCTCACGGAGTGCTCTCTGAGCTCGGCTTTCTAAGAGCTGAAAACCACTGCAAAGAACTTCTGTCACATAATGAGTGGTTCCATCCTTTTCATAGCGGCGACTCCGCAATTCTCCATCCAGAGAAATCAAACTCCCCTTGCTAGCATAGCTTGCCAAGGTTTCAGCCAAGCGTCCCCAGACAACAAGGTTGATAAAATCCGCTTCACGCTCTCCATTTTGGCTCTTATAGCGGCGATTCACCGCCACTGTCGCACGCGCGACCGACTTGTCATTTGCTGTCTTGTGTAGCTCTGGTGTAGCCGTCAACCGGCCAATGATGATGACTTTATTATACATATTCTTTCCTCCTATCTATTTATTCGCGAGAAAAGACAAAAAAATCGTGAAAATCACGATTTCCTTTTCTATACTAATTTTTAAGACTGCCAGTGTTTAGCTGGGTCAAAGGCCGTTCCGACCGTTTCACTATCCGCCAATTCAATGATGCCACGTTTTTGCGGCGCATTTGGCAACTGGAGCTCCCGCGGGCTGCACATCATACCAAAACTCTTTTCGCCACGGAGTTCTCCTGGAAAGATGAGATTGCCCTTCGGCATCATAGCGCCAGGCAAGGCCACAATCGTCTTGAGGCCGACACGAGCATTCGGAGCACCAGCCACGATTTGAACTGTCTTGTCGGCTGCCACCTGCACTTGACAAATATTGAGGTGGTCACTGTCAGGGTGGGCTACCATCTCAAGGATTTCCCCCACAACAAACTTAGGCTCTGGGTCATTAACCAGCTCAGCTGAGAAGCCCTCTTTGGTCAATTCTTGGTTGAGAGTCGCAACTTGCTCATCCGTCAGCTGAACTTGTCCGCGCTCTGCAATTTCAAAAAGATTTGACAGTTCAAAAATGTTCCAAGCTACTGTCTGTCCATTATCTTCGCGGTAAACACGCGCTACATTCCCTTTGCGCTCAGCGCTTAGTTTAGCTCCCTGATCATCGGCAGCGATGACCATGAGAACATCTCCGACATGCTCTTTGTTGTATGTAAAAATCATTTCTTCCTCCAAAAATACTTTTAAATCTTCTTATAAACTTGCTAAAAAATCATTGATTTGACTCTTGGTCTTGCGGTCACGATTGACATAGCGACCAATCTCTCGTCCATCTTCCACAACAACCAGACTAGGAATCCCATAAACATCCCATTTTTGGGCGACAGCCATATACTGATCCCGATCCACCTCGACAAAGGTAAAGTCAGGATTCTCCGCTTCTATCTCTGGCAGAAAGGGCTTGATGAAACGACAGTCTCCGCACCAATCTGCTGTGAAAAAGAAGACAGTCTTCCCCTTATGCTCTACATAAGAAGCCAGCTCCTCCATGCTCTGTGGCTGAATCATCACTCTTCCTCGTAGGTCAGCTGACCATTCTCATAGACGAAGGTGAAATGGCGGTCGTCTTCTAGGACAACTCCTCCAACTGTGCGGCTGTCGGTTGATTCATAAAGTTCCACATAGACCGTTGCAATCGGTCCTCGGCTGGCAAAAAATTCCCGCACGACCCGAACAATCTCTTCTCTACTGCGCAGTCTTTTCTGCTCCTGCACAAGCTTGGCAGCTCCAAAAGCCAGCGCTCCAGCCCCCAAAAGAGCTGTTGTTGTTAAAATGATTTTTTTAGCTTTCATGTAGAATATTTTAACACAAAAGCGCAGAGGCGACAAACAATATTACAGATTTCTCAGCTTCTTTTAGTTCATCCTGTTATTCCCTCTAAAAAAGTGATAAAATAGACTCAGAAAGAAGGTAAACTTATGTCTGATTTATTTTCAAAAATCAAGGAAGTGACTGAGCTCTCAGCAATCTCCGGTCACGAGGCACCTGTCCGCAGCTATCTGCGAGAAAAAATCACTCCTCACGTTGATGAAGTCGTTACCGACGGCCTAGGCGGCATCTTTGGAGTTCGGCATTCTCAAGCTGAAAATGCCCCCCGTGTCCTGGTTGCGGCTCATATGGACGAGGTTGGCTTCATGGTCAGCGAGATCAAGCCCGACGGGACTTTCCGCGTGGTGGAAATCGGTGGCTGGAACCCTCTGGTCGTGAGCAGTCAACGCTTCAAACTCTTTACCCGTGAAGGCCGGGAAATTCCTGTCATCTCAGGCTCTGTCCCTCCTCATCTGACACGCGGTGCTGGCGGACCAGTCATGCCACAGATTGGCGATATTGTCTTTGACGGCGGCTTTGCAGATAAGCAAGAAGCTGAAAGCTACGGCATCCGGCCAGGAGACACGATTGTGCCAGACAGCTCTGCCATTCTCACAACTAACGGGAAAAATATCATCTCTAAAGCCTGGGACAACCGCTACGGCGTCCTTATGGTCAGCGAATTGGCTCAAGCCTTGTCTGGTCAAGAACTAGGCAACCAACTCTATGTCGGCGCCAATGTTCAAGAAGAGGTTGGCCTGCGTGGTGCCCATGCTTCAACGACAAAATTTGCCCCTGAGATCTTCCTAGCTGTGGACTGCTCCCCAGCAGGTGACATCTATGGCGGCCAAGGAGCCATCGGTGATGGAACGCTGATTCGTTTCTTTGACCCCGGTCATCTCATGCTACCAGCCATGAAGGACTTCCTCCTAACAACCGCAGAAGAAGCTGGCATCAAGTATCAATACTACTGCGGCAAGGGCGGAACCGATGCTGGCGCTGCCCATCTCCAAAGTGGTGGTGTGCCATCTACCACCATTGGCGTCTGTGCTCGCTACATTCATTCCCACCAAACTCTCTATGCCATGGACGATTTCCTGCAAGCCCAAGCCTTCCTGCAAGCTCTGGTCAAAAAGCTGGATCGCTCAACGGTGGATATAATTACCAACTACTAATTTCGAAAAGCAGCCCGTTCTTCATTCGGGCTGCTATCTATTTTATCTAATATACTTTCTTTTAATTTTCCAATTTGAAGAAAATTTTGTTATAATGCTTAGCAGAGGTGAAACTATACATGAAAAAAATTGCTTTTGATTCAGAGAAATACTTAAACCTGCAGCGCGACCATATCTTGGAGCGCATTAATCAATTCGAGGGCAAATTGTACATGGAATTCGGCGGTAAAATGCTGGAAGACTTCCATGCTGCCCGTGTCCTGCCAGGTTATGAGCCGGACAATAAAATTAGACTGCTCAAAGAGCTCAAGGACCAAGTGGAAATTGTCATTGCCATCAATGCCAATAATATTGAGCACTCTAAAGCACGTGGGGACTTGGGCATTTCCTATGACCAGGAAGTGCTGCGCCTAATCGATACCTTTAACGAGCTGGATATTTATGTAGGATCCGTAGTCATTACCCAATATTCTGGTCAGCCAGCAGCTGATCTCTTCCGCACTCAGCTAGAAAAGAACGGGATTGACTCCTATATCCACTATCCAATCAAGGGCTATCCTACTGATATGGACCACATCATCTCGCCTGAGGGAATGGGGAAAAACGACTATATCAAGACCAGTCGTAACCTAGTCGTAGTGACTGCGCCTGGTCCTGGGTCTGGTAAGCTAGCTACTTGCTTGTCCAATATGTACCACGACCAAATCAATGGCATCAAATCAGGCTACGCCAAGTTTGAAACCTTCCCCGTTTGGAATCTGCCCCTGCACCATCCGGTCAATCTAGCTTATGAGGCAGCAACAGCGGACTTGGACGATGTCAATATGATTGACCCTTTCCACCTGCAAACCTACGGCGAAACCACTGTCAACTACAACCGTGATATCGAAATTTTCCCAGTCCTTAAGCGTATGCTGGAGCGCATCCTAGGCAAATCACCTTATGCTTCTCCAACAGACATGGGCGTCAACATGGTCGGCTTTGCCATTGTAGATAATGATGCGGCTATCGAGGCTTCTCAACAGGAAATCATCCGTCGCTACTACCAGACGATTCTGGACTTCAAGGCGGAGCGCGTTTCTGAATCTGCTATCAAGAAAATCGAACTCTTGATGAATGACTTGGGCATCACACCGCTGGATCGTAAAGTAACCGTTGCTGCGCGTGCCAAGGCTGAAAGCACTGGAGAACCAGCTCTGGCTTTGGAATTGCCAAATGGCGAAATCGTAACTGGTAAGACCTCTGAACTCTTTGGTCCTACGGCTGCTGTATTGATTAATGCCATTAAAAAATTAGCCAACATTGCCAAAGAGACCAAGCTGATCGAACCCGAGTATGTTAAACCAATCCAAGGTCTGAAAATCAATCATTTGGGCAGCCGCAATCCGCGCCTTCACTCAAATGAGATCTTGATGGCTCTGGCAATCACAGCCATGGAAAATCAAGATGCTGCCCAAGCCATGCAAGAGCTTGGAAATCTCAAGGGCAGCGAAGCTCATTCAACCGTAATGCTGACAGATGAAGACAAAAATGTCCTGCGCAAACTCGGCATCCATTTAACCATGGATCCTGTTCATCAGTATGATCGACTTTATAGAAAATAAAAACAAGCTCTGTTAAAAGCTTGTTGAAATCAGCGTAGTAGAGTCCACTCAACCACTGCGTCTTACTCGACAATCCAAAGACAATTGAGAGGCTAGGACTTTTGTCCCAGCCTCTTTTTAATAACGCTTGGACAGGAGAAAACGCAAGAGATAGTAAAGAGCCAAAATCAGAATAATAGTCAAAGTCAGAAACTGATTGAGATTTAAAATGATAGGAAAAATCATAGACAGAAGGCTTAGCCCTGCTGCTAACAGTAAAAGGATATCAAAAAGCAGGGTGCGAGTCTTTTCGTCAATCATCCGATTGCGCTCATCCGTCACCTGAATGTAGAGCCTATTAAAGGCTTCCTCCCGTTTCAAGGCAAGGTTATAACGCAGAACCATCAAAGAAATCCCTAAAAGCAGACCCACCATGATGCCTTCCTGTAAATCATCCAGAGAATGAATGTAGCTCCATCCCAATCCCAGCCAGAGGACTAGGATTAGGATGCGACCGATGATCACTTTCTTTTGAAGTTTTTTCCGAAATTCTTGTTTAGTTAATGTTTCCATGTCAGCCTCCTATTTTTCATACGCTTGAAAAGTTTTCAAGATCACCACAATCAATATAATTCCTACAAAAGGCAGGATTTCCTTAGGGATAAAATTGGCTTGCAAATGGAGATAAGATAAGCCAACCACCACCAAAATAGCCAATATCCATTTACACAAATAAGTCCATTTCATGATTCATCCTCCCCAAAGAGAAACACTTCTTCAATCCTTAAATTGAAAAAGGATGCAATTCTATGAGCCAAAAGCAGCGAGGCATTGTAGCGGCCTTTTTCCAAAGAAATAATCGTTTGTCTAGTTACTTCTAGCCTCTCAGCCAGCTCCTCCTGGCTGAGCTTTTTTCTTTTCCGTAATTCTTGAATTCGATTTTCCAAGGCTGCCTCCTTTCTGTAATGTAAAACAAACTTTACTTTTCAAAAATAGTATAGCTCCCTTTACATCTTTTGTCAAGAAGAAGGCGGCAAAAAAGAGTCTGGGACAAAAGTCCTAGCCTCTCAATTGTCTTTGGATTTTCGAGCAAGACGCAGGGGTTGAGTGGGCTCTACTACGCTGATTTCATCAGCTTTTACAGCCCTACTCAACTGTGCGGAGGTGGGACGACGAAATCGAATTCTAAGGAATGACCGATTTCTGTCCCACTCTCTTTTATCATCTTTATTGATTTCCTTTGTTATTTGCCTTTTAAAGCTACAGTCAATTCGACACAAGCTCCTCCTTGGTCCGGATTGAGCAGGGTCAGACGACCAGCATGCAAGAGAGCGACCTGCTTAGAAAAGGCTAAGCCGATGCCATGATGGGGATTAGCTGAATTGCGACTTTGGTCACTCTGGTAAAAGAGCTGTTCCGCTCCCAGCAGCATCTCCTCTGAAAATGCAGGGCCATTGTTCCAGATAGCAAAAACCAACTGGTCCTGCTGCACTGATACCGTCAGCTTCACTTCCTTTTGGTCATGGTCAGCATGTTCAAGCGCATTTAGTAAGATATTGAGTAAAGCCCGCTTAAGATAGTCTAAATGAATCGACAAAATCAGACTAAGATCGCAATCTTCTTGGAGATAAAAACGATAGCTTTCCTGTTTGCTGAACAGTGCCCAGTCGTCCTGGAGATCAGCCAAAAAGTCCTCCAATGAAAGCTGACTGAACTGATTGGAATCAATCTGAAAAGTCTTAGCGTAATCAATCAAAGAGCCACAATACTCTTCCATCTTGTGACTGGCCTGCAAAATCTCAGCAGCATAGTCTGCCTGTGGCTGGCCTAACTGCGCCAACTCCAAGAGCTCAGCATTCCCCTTAATCACAGTTAGGGGCGTCTTCAAATCGTGCGATGTCGCTGATAGCTGTAAAATCAACTCCTGATTATGCTGCTGCTCTTTTTCTAGAAGACGAGTATTTTCTTGGTGGCTGTTCCGTAAATCGCTATAGACTTCTAGCATTTCCTCAATTCGAAAAAGCTGGCTTTGATTTTCTTCTAAAAGCTTCTCACTCTTTAGCATTTTTATTTCCCTGTCGATTTTTCGGAGCAATTTCAAAATATGATAAAAAGTAATCAGCAGCAAGCTCCCTGCCCAAAAGAACAAGGTGAAAAGAACGTGATCACTTCCTTGTGTAAATTCATAGCCTATAAGCACAAAAATCAAAACATGGAAAAAGACGATTTTTAAACTGGTTGTCCAGACTAGGCTTTTGAAATTTCGGGTTCTAATTGCCATCTATAGCCTACTCCTCTCACTGTTGCGATTGCTTGCAGCTCCTCTTGTTTGCATTTTTGGCGAATCTGATATACATATTCTGAGATGGAGCGAAGCTGTGTTTCTGAGCTTTCTGGGTAAAGCAAGGTATGCAGGCGTTCAGCTGAAAAGGTCTGCTTGGGATTGCTAGCTAGTAAATGCAGCAACTTAAACTCTCGCTCTGAAAATTTCAAGACTTTACCAAAACAGGCAACTTCATAGCGCTCTGGGTAAAATTGACAAGAAGCAATTTCAGAATAGCGCTCCTCCCGTCTTTCCTCCCGCCGAAGATGAGCCCTGACACGCGCCAGCAATTCTTTGGTTCCAAAAGGCTTGACAATATAGTCATCTGCTCCGCGAAAGAGCCCTTCCACCTTGTCCGCCTCCAACTCCTTAGCCGTCAGAAATATGATTGGACACGAAAGATGAGGACGAATGTAGGAACACAACTCAAAACCATTAACAGGCTCCATCATCACATCCAGCAGAATCAAGTCATATCCGACAAAATGCGTCAGCTCTAGCTCTTCTATCCGATCAAGCGTCGTCACATCATAAGCGTCGATCTCTAGGACGTTTTTTACTAGCTTCAAAATGCTCCGGTCGTCATCAACCACCAAAATACGATACTGTCTCATGATTTCCATTATAGCATACCTCTAGCGAACATCCCGTTTCAAGGTTAAGAATATAGCAGAGCTCCAAACCAATGCTAACCAGAACAGCTGTATTCCCAGCCCTGACAGATCTATTGAATACTGAAGCCCTTCATACTCAAAAAGATTTAGGGTAGCCAGATCGGGCAGGTATTTTGCTTCCTTGATGAACGTTGCCAATAAACGGCTAAGACCAATCAAGAGAGGAAAGAGCACCGACACCGGCACAACCCAAGATTGAAAGAGCAGGGCGAGACCGGCAGCTAAAAGAGCCAGAAAAAGATTGCTGAGAAGACCAAAAGAGCTGTAATAGAGGAATTTCCCCAGCAAGGACCAGCTAAAGTTTAGGTCAAAACGAGCCAGCATAACAAAGAAACAGCTACTTATAATGACACTATAGAGAACCAAGAGCAGCAAGAACAGAAAAAGGAATTTCCCAGCCAACCAAGCCTTTCTATTTGATACAGTTAGAAAATTCGTTCGCATCCCTGATTTGACAAACTCCTGGGCAAAATAGAGGGAAGTAAAGATGACGATGACAGGCTGTGCCAGATAGAGGGCATGCAAAGCCTCGCTCAGAGCCTTCGTCTGGCCAACTGCTGTCTGACTGTAGTCAAGATTCATCAGAAAAAATGGAACGATTACCAGAGCCACCAAGGCTGCACCAAGAGCGAGATAGTAAGAACGGAACTTAATCCATTCACTTCTAAGCAGAGCTTTAATCATCAGTAGCGTCCTCCTAAATCCGTCTTCAAAAAGCGCAGAGAGGTCATGCCGCCGATGACTAGTAACCATGCTCCTAGTATCAACAGCCCTTGCAAAGGATTGTTGGCATATTGAGAAGTCGGCGTTGCAGTAAACAACTCTCCTGCTGGCTGTGGCAAATAAGCTCCCCAACTCGTGTGAGCAGCTAGGTAGTTTCCTAAATTATAGATTTGAGGCACGAGAAAAAGCAGAGGAACTAGCATGGTCCGAGCCAATAAACCTAACAAAAATGAAAGGATTCCTAATAGGGTTAGAGATAAGGTTTTCCACAAAATCAAACTCCAAGCTGCCTGATTGAGCAGAATCGGATCAAGCCCTTCCTTTCCTAAAGCCAGGTGCATGATCATATAACTAAAGTAAATTGATAAAAAGCTACTGGCAAGAGAAAAGCAAGTAAAGGTCATGAGTTTCCCCACAAGCAACTTCAGGCGGTTATTACAGGTCAAGAGGCTAGTTCTCAAGCTATGAGACTGAAATTCCATAGCTCCCAAAATTCCAGCTAAGATGACCAAAACCATGCCTGCCATAGAGGCACCATTGAGACCTAGATATTCCAGTGGGTCAATGGCTTCTGCCAGACCGGGAACCGTCTCAGGCGTGGCATCCAAGCCGACAGATAAATACTGTCGGCCCTCCAGCCAGGATACGGCAGGCACCAATAGCAGCATGAAGGCCATACTCACTCTGAAAGCCTTGGTTGAACGGATTTTCAACCATTCTGAATGCAATAAGGACATCGTTTCTTTCATCTTAAACCTCCTCTGTCAAATCAAAGAAGAGATCTTCTAGGCTGTCTGAATCTTGCAGCACCTCTTCCAATTGTCCCTGCTCAATAATTCGCCCATGATGAATCAAGACTACATCATCTGTCACCATTTGCACCTCTGATAGGATATGAGAAGATAGAAGTACCGTTTTCCCTAAATCAGCCTGCTGACGGATGAACTTTCTAAACCACTTGATCCCACTTGGATCCAATCCATTGGTCGGCTCATCTAATATAAGAAACTGAGGATCACCCAGCAAAGCTGCAGCCAAACCCAGCCGTTGACCTTCCCCCAGAGACAGGCTTGACAAGAGGTCCTTCCTCTTATGAGCGATTCCAGTCATCTCTAAAACCTCATCGATCCGAGACTTGGGAATAGCATTACTCGCCGCAATAATCCTCAAGTGGTCATAGACCTTTCGATTTGGCAGACCGCCAATGCCGTCAAAGGCTGCACCTACCGTTCTGAGCGGATAAGTCATCGACTGATAGGTTTGCCCATCAAAAGTCGCAGTCCCTGCTGTTGCTCGATCTAACCCCAAGAGAATCCTCAAGGTCGAGCTTTTACCAGCACCATTTGGGCCCAGAAAGGCTGTAATCCGACCGCTTCTAGCTGTAAAAGAAATATCTTCTAAAATCTGCTTGCTGCCATGCTTTTTGCAGACTCCTTCTATTTTCACCATATGTTCCATACTGAACTCCTTTTGTTTTTTCTTTAGTATACAGGGACAAGTTCAGAGAAAGTTCAGACAATAAAAAAACTTGCCTTGCGACAAGTTTCCTTTCTCATTTTTCAACCGCATCCCAGAGCTGGCGGATGCTTTTTTTCTGAACGGGATCGACAAAGTGTGGGGCGATTTCCACCAGAGATTGCAAGACAAAAGCTCGCTCAGCCACATAAGGATGAGGAACAACCAAGTCCGGACTGTATAGCTCTTCCTGCCCTATGTAAAGGATATCCAGATCAATCACGCGCGGTCCCCATTTGATCTCCCGCACGCGACCTAAATCCGCTTCAATAGCTAGCAGCGTCTGCATTAATTCCTCAGGATTGAGCCAAGTCTCAACTTCAACAACTTGATTGAGAAACGGATCCTGCTCAACGCCACCCCAAGGCTCTGTCTCAATGCGGCTTGATGCCTGCAAAACTCTTATATTTTGCTCTGCTATTTTTTCCAAAGCCGCATCCAGATTGACAGATGGGCTGCCTTGATTGCTGCCCAGAGCGATAAAGGCTTTCCGCTTTTGACGCACTAGCTTGACTGAGCAGGTCTCTAGAGGCAGCGGCACTGGCGCCCAAGGCTTTTTGACCTCCAAGCTGACCTTCTGTACCAAAGGATGATTCAGAAAAATCCGATCAATCAGTTTGTAAGCCAGCGTCTCAATCAAGTCTTCCTTGCTTTCCTGACACCAGTGGGTCAGATCCTGAGCCAATTCTCCATAGTGGATAGAAGCTGTCAGGTCGCCTGTTTTGGCAGCCCGAGTCATATCATAGTCCAAAATCAGATCCAGCACAAAACGCTGGCCCAGTTCTTTTTCCGCTCCAAAAACACCATGATAGGCGTACACTTCCAAATCCTTAATCCGTAGCTGATCCATGACTCCCTCTCCTTATTGTCAAGTCCTCAATGCCCCATCAATTTGTAAGCTTCATTTTTTAGGTCCTTATCCGTCGCTAAAACGCCACGCGCCGCTGTAGTAACTGTTGCAGTGCCAGGCTTTCTGACTCCGCGCATATTCATACACATATGCTCGGCTTCCACCCAGACCAAGGCTCCTTGAGCACCCAGATAGTCCATCAAGGCCTCAGCAATCTCTACGGTCAATCGCTCTTGAATCTGCGGTTTCTTGGCATAGACCTCTACTGTTCGGGCCAGCTTGGACAGGCCTGCTACCCGACCATTAGGCACATAGGCGATGTGAACCTTCCCGTAAAATGGCAGGAAGTGGTGCTCACACATGGAATGAAAGAAAATATCCTTCTCCACTACCATATTATTGTCAATGATTTCAAAAGACTTGGCCAGATGCTCCTCAGCTGTCTCACCCAGCCCAGCAAAGATTTCCTGGTACATTTTAGCAATGCGCTGCGGCGTCTCCTGCAAACCTTCGCGGCTTCCGTCTTCTCCAACCGCCTCAATAATCTGGGCAACAGCTGCTTCAATTTTCTTCGTGTCCATATTCACTCCTAGATTCTTTTTCTTTGTCAATAATATAGGCCCTAACCTGAGCCAGGAAATAAAGGGAGCCCGTAATCAGCAAGAGATCATCGTCCCTATGCTCTACTTTCAAATAAGCCTCTAAAAATCCCTGCCAATTAGCATAGTCCAAGCCCTGCTCACCGGCCAGCGACTCCATTTTTTCTTTGGAAAAGCTCCGTGGATCTGCAAAATTGGTCAAAATTAGCTGACTCTTAGGCACCTGCTTGAGCTGACCCACCATTTCCTCCAGAGACTTGGTCTGGATACAGCTGAAAAGGATTTTCTTATCCAAGTCTGGATAATGCTGGCTCAAGGTCCTCGTCAATCTCTCCATGGCATGTGGATTGTGGGCGCCATCAAGCAAAATACGAGGCTGATGCGAAATCTGCTCCATCCGCCCCGGCCAGCTTGTCGCCAGTAAAGCGGTTCCAACTTGTTCTTTTGTTAACAGTGGCAACTGCTTAAGCTGACAATAGAGGTCACAGAGCTGAAGCGCCAAACCAGCGTTATCTACCTGATGTTGCCCCAACAGAGGCGTCAGGTAAGGTTCCACCTCCCGATAGGCATTAGAAAAGCTAAAATGTTCTCCTGAGTCAGTCCCGCCCAAGCTCTGCACTTGATAAGACTGCCCATAAACATAGTGGAGAGCTTGCTTTTGATGAGCCTTGTCCTCAATGACCGCAAGAGCTTCTAGCTCAATCCGCCCAGTCACCAAGGGCACATTTGGCTTGATAATCCCAGCCTTCTGCTCGGCAATCGCTGCCAGCGAATGCCCCAGCAGAGCCACATGATCTAAGCCAATAGTCGTAATAGCTGTCAGATCAGGTCGGCAGACATTGGTACTGTCTAAGAGGCCGCCCATGCCAACCTCCATAATCGCCACATCGACCCGCTCCTGAGCCAAATAATCATAGGCCAAAGCCGTCATGATTTCAAACTCAGTCACTCCCTGCAAAACCTCATCATTCGCTTGCTCTTCAAAAATAGCTCGATAAGTCTCTAAAAGGCGCTCTAAATCTTGATTGGGAATAGGTCGACCGTTGATGGCGATTTGTTCATTGTAACTGATCAGATAAGGGGAAGTAAAGGTCCCTACACGCAGGCCTCGCATTTCCAAGAGTTGACGCAGGTGGGAAATGGTCGAGCCCTTCCCGTTGGTCCCCCCTATATGAATCACTGACAACTGCAAATGAGGATTTCTCCGCAGCGCCAGCATCCGCTCCATCCGCTCCAAGCCAAAATTAGGACTATCCGTCCGATAGGCTTCCAGCCAGCTTAAATCTGGCAATTCTTCTTTTATCATAGTCACTTATACTGCCGTAAATTTAGATCTTCCATTTTCTGAGCCAGTCGAATAGCATCGCCAATCTCTGCTGCCATCCGGTGAACTCCCACATCATGCACTCGGACAGCCTCAACACCTTGACTAGCTGCAATGCTAGTCAAATGAGCTGAAGCTAGGTCTCTGTTTTGAAAACCTGTTTCCGTCTCTGGGTCAGTTTCAAAACCATTTTCCTCCAAGATATTGACCAAAAAGCGCTTGCGAGAGACCCCCAGAAAAATGGGAAAGCCAGCCCGATGAATGCTATCCAACTCCTGTAAGAGCAAGAGATTTTCCCGTTTGGTCAAGCCAAAACCAATCCCTGGATCCAGCATGATTTGCTCACGGTCCAGGCCAGCTTGCTTAGCTTTCTCCAGCGTCTTTTCAAAAAATGCCCACATGAGTGCCTCAATATCCAGCTGTTCAAAATTTGCTAATTCTGACTCGGTAAATGCTAGCTCAAAGCCGAAGGTCGGAAAGATTTTCGAGCTAGCATGTTGGGGCCGGGCCATGACTGGATTGAACATGGCAATAACTGGCGCTCCAGCCTTGGCAGCCACAGCTGCCATTCTCTCATCACCCAAGAGTCCCGTGATGTCATTGATGATATTAACTCCAGCGGCCAAAGCTGCTTCTGCAACTGACGCCTTCCAAGTATCTACAGAAATGAGAATATCAGTCTCCCGACGAAGAGCCTCAATGACTGGTACCACACGCCCTATCTCTGCCTCAATATCCACAAAATGGCTGCCTGGACGAGTCGACTCGCCACCGATGTCTAGCAAATGAGCTCCCTGAGCTATCATCTTGCGCGCCTGCTCCAGAGCCTTTTCCACCGTATTATATTTGCCCCCATCCGAAAAGGAATCTGGGGTAACATTAAGGATCCCACAAAGGGCCGTCTTGCCCTCTGGAGCAAGTTGTCTTAGATTCATCGTATTTCCTTTCCCCTTGCTACTACTGCCTTTCAACAAAAAAGGCACACCCATCTAGTGTACCGCAAAGCCAACAGCAGATGCAGCATCCAGTCCTATGAACTGCACTCGACTTCACAAGAAGACCTCATCTGCCCCTTGTTTCATTTACCATTTTACCACAATTCCCCTATTTAAGAAAACACTTTTTACAAACAGAAAGGCAAAAGGAGAATCAGAAGTAAATTCCGAAGAAGATGAGCCAGTAAGGACAATTCCAGAGATCCAACCCAAGCTTTTAAGAGCCGGACAAAAGCCATGCCTAAGCTTAGATAAATTAGAAAACAAGATGATTCTCCGGGATTTCTCAGGAAAGCAAAGAGAGCAATTCCCAAGGCAATACACCAACTCTTTCTATATTTCATCTGTCTGTTTTGCTTAGCCTGTGATGACATACCAAATAAATCCATGCCAAGCAATAGCAAGGAGGAGGCGGAAAAACTGTTTGAGATAAGCTGCTGCAAAGGCGTTAGCTCAGAACTCGACTGCCCACAAAGGAGAACAAGACTCGCTGCGTTGCTTGCAATCATCAAAAAATAGAGGTAGCGCAAGTGTGGAAACCGCTTGGAAGCACGCAACTCTATCTTAAAATCCCGCCACTCACGAGAAAAGTAAGAGGCATACCCTAAAAGAATGAGTAAGAACAGAGAGATAAAAAGCAAGTTAGGCCTCGATAAAGTAAAACGATTGGTCACTGGATGAATCAAAAGCAGCAAACCCGATTGAAGCAGCATAGCTACTAATAAGATTTGGATAGATTTTTGAAATGTGAGCCTCATTTTTTACTCCTTAAAGCTAAGATACAATTCTCATTATAGAACAAAAGATTCGCTTTGCTAGCTCCATGTCCTCAAAAGTCACTTTTTATCCCTGAAATGTCAAAAAAGAGGTCAATCTGACCTCTTCATCCATGAATGATATCTAGTTAACTTTGTGAAATAATCATCACCAAAATAGCAATGGCATTCCGTAACATATGGGCTAAAATTCCCATTTCCAAACGCTTAGTCTGGTGAACCACCAAAGCTAGAACGCCCCCCATACCAGCATAAAGGACAAAACTACCGATGTTGGTCGGACCGTGGAAAAAACCAAAAAGGATAGAACCAACCACCAAACCAATCAACTCATGCTGGGGAAATAGCTTTTGGGGAATCAAACCACGGAAAAGAATCTCTTCCAAAATTGGCGCTGAAAAAACAGCTCCCACAATAAGCAAAACAACGGGCGTACTCTGAAACAAGTTTTGCAAAGCAGTTTGATTGGCTGTCGTTCCTGAAAGTTGGCCCTCTAGAACCATAATAATCGCAGCAAAAATACTAACTCCGAAAGTTATCAGATAGGATAATACTAGCCAGATCACTGATTTTAAATTAAAAAAACTAAAATCAAGGGTCAGTAAGCCTTCTTTTTTAGCCATTCGCAGGGCATAAAAAATGATCAGCAAATAAATCATCAGGATAAGCAAGGTGTATCCCATTGAAAAACTTTGATCTCGACCTTTGTAAAACTGGATCAGTACAAAAGGAACTTGAGTCTGTACGGCTAAAAACAAAGCCAGTAAACTATATTCCACTTTTTGCAAAAAAATTTTCATTTCTTCCTCCTTTTACTTAGTATATCGAATTTTTCCCTTCCTGTACAGCTAAGAGCCATATAAAATCAAAAAATACGCCATCATGCTTACTAGGAAGCTCCTTTCCTAAGCTTTTGATTCGATATGGCAACAAAATGGATATCTGAAACCTCCAGTTATATTCTAACTGCGCCCCTCCGTGCAAGCTAACAAAAAAGAAGAGAATACAAGATTCTCTTCCTGATAGACTTTTATATGTAAACTCAAGCAAGTTTTTATGATTCTACGCTTGTTTCAACTTCTTCAGTCTCTGCTGTTTCCACAACTTCGTCAATGATTTCAACTTCATTGATTGCTTGTGGTTCCAAGTTACGGTAACGAGCCATACCAGTACCAGCTGGGATAATCTTACCGATGATAACATTTTCCTTAAGGCCAAGGAGATGATCTTTCTTACCACGGATCGCAGCATCTGTCAGGACACGAGTTGTTTCCTGGAAGGAAGCTGCAGACAAGAAGCTGTTTGTCTCAAGGGAAGCCTTGGTGATTCCCATGAGGACTGGACGAGCTGTCGCAGGCACACCGCCTGAGATAACCACATCACGGTTAGCATCTGTAAAGTCTGTGATATCCATGAGAGTTCCCATAAGAAGATCTGTGTCACCTGGATCCATGACGCGCACCTTGCGAATCATTTGACGAACCATTACCTCAATGTGTTTGTCGCCGATTTCTACCCCTTGGCTACGGTAAACTTTTTGTACCTCAGCAAGCAAGTAAGTTTCAACAGACAAGACATCACGGACAGCCAACAAGTGCTTAGGCTGGATAGAACCTTCGGTCAAGGCAGCGCCGCGAGAAACTTGGTCGCCCACTTCCACCTTCATACGGGCTGTAAATGGCACCACATATTCACCTTCGCCAGTTGCACCTTTTACAAAGACTTTCTTGGTACGAGTAGATGCATCTTCTTCGATGGCAGTAACTTCACCCTTGACTTCAGTGATGACCGCTTCCCCTTTCGGATTGCGGGCTTCAAAGATTTCTTGGACACGAGGAAGACCCTGAGTGATATCGGTATTAGAGGCAACCCCACCCGTGTGGAAGGTACGCATGGTCAACTGTGTACCTGGCTCCCCGATAGATTGGGCAGCGATGGTTCCGACTGCTTCACCGACTTCAACCGCATCACCAGTCGCCAAGTTGATACCGTAACAGTGACGGCAGACACCGTGGCGAGTGTTACATGTAAAGACGGAACGAATCGTCACTTCTTCAACACCAGCATTGACAATCTCACGCGCCTTGTCTTCGGTGATCAATTCATTTGGACCGATGATAACTGCGCCAGTTTCTGGATGTTTAACCGTCTTCTTAGTGTAACGACCATTGAGACGCTCTTCCAGAGACTCGATCATTTCCTTGCCTTCTGTAATAGAAGTGATAAGCAAGCCGCGGTCTGTACCACAGTCGTCCTCACGGATAATCACGTCTTGAGCAACGTCAACCAGACGGCGAGTCAAGTAACCTGAATCGGCTGTCTTAAGGGCCGTATCGGTCATACCCTTACGAGCACCGTGAGTAGAGAAGAACATTTCCAACACAGACAAACCTTCGCGGAAGTTTGAAAGGATTGGCAACTCCATGATACGCCCGTTCGGAGCAGCCATCAGACCACGCATACCGGCAAGCTGTGAGAAGTTTGAGATGTTACCACGGGCTCCAGAGTCCATCATCATAACGATTGGGTTCTTCGGATCTTGGTTGGCAACCAAACGTTTCTCCAATTTTTCACGGGCAGCACGCCACTCAGCAGTAACTGCGTTGTAGCGCTCATCGTCAGTAATCATACCACGACGGAATTGCTTAGTGATTTGTTCTACACGCTTGTGAGATTCTTCAATAATCTCTGCCTTGTCTTCCACGACTGGAATGTCAGCAATACCCACTGTCAAACCAGCCAGCGTAGAATGGTGGTAACCTAGGTCTTTCAAGCGGTCCAGCAGGGCAGATGTTTCTGTCGTGCGGAAGCGTTTGAAGATTTCAGCGATGATATTTCCTAGATTTTTCTTCTTGAACGGAATATTTAGCTCTAGGGCTTCAATGGCAGACTTGATATCTTTACCTGGCTCCAAGAAGTATTTAGCTGGAACACCTTCGGTCAAGTTAGCATTCGTTGGCTCTTGCAGGTAAGGCAGCTCTTCTGGCATGATATCGTTGAAGAGAATCTTACCTACTGTGGTCATGAGGATCTTGTGTTTTTGATCTTCTGTCCAAGGTTTGTTGAGGCTATCTGTCGCGATACCCACACGAGTGTGCAGGTGGACATAGCCATTACGCAAGGCCATCACAGCTTCATCACGGTCTTTAAAGACCATGCCTTCGCCTTCACGACCTGCTTCTTCCATAGTCAAGTAGTAGTTACCCAAGACCATATCCTGAGATGGGGTTACAACCGGTTTTCCGTCTTTTGGATTCAAGATGTGCTCAGCAGCCAGCATGAGGATACGAGCTTCAGCCTGTGCTTCTTCAGACAATGGGACGTGGATGGCCATTTGGTCACCGTCAAAGTCGGCATTGTAGGCTTCACAGACCAGTGGGTGCAAGCGAAGAGCCTTACCATCGATTAGAACTGGCTCAAAGGCTTGGATACCCAAACGGTGAAGGGTCGGTGCGCGGTTAAGGAGCACTGGGTGTTCTTTGATAACATCTTCCAAGACATCCCAGATACGCTCATCTCCACGCTCTACCATGCGCTTAGCAGCTTTCACATTCTGAGCATAGTCACGGGCAACAATTTCCCGCATCACAAACGGTTTGAAGAGCTCGATCGCCATTTCACGTGGCACACCACATTGATACATCTTCAATGTCGGACCAACAGCGATAACGGAACGGCCTGAGAAGTCAACCCGTTTACCCAGCAAGTTTTGACGGAAGCGTCCTTGTTTACCTTTGAGCATATGGCTCAAAGACTTAAGTGGACGGCTACCTGGTCCAGTGATTGGACGGCCACGACGACCGTTGTCAATCAAAGCATCCACCGCTTCTTGCAGCATCCGCTTCTCATTTTGAACGATGATACCTGGTGCATTCAACTCGAGCAAACGAGCCAAACGGTTGTTCCGGTTGATAACGCGGCGGTAGAGGTCGTTCAAGTCAGATGAGGCAAAGCGGCCACCATCCAATTGAAGCATTGGACGTAGATCTGGTGGAATGACTGGCAGGATGTTGAGAATCATCCATTCTGGCTTATTGCCAGAGCGGTAGAAGGCATCCAAAACGTCCAAACGACGAATAGCTTTGATTCGTTTTTGACCAGAAGCTGTTTTCAATTCTTCTTTAAGAGCCGCAATTTCTGTTTCCAAATCCACTTGTTTCAGCAAGTCTTGGATCGCTTCTGCTCCCATCTTGGCGACGAATGAACCTGCACCATATTCACGGAGGCGCTCACGGTACTCGCGCTCCGTCATGATAGATTTGTGCTCCAGTGGTGTTTCCTTAGGATCAATCACCACATAAGCCGCAAAATAAATGACTTCTTCTAGGGCGCGCGGACTCATATCCAGAGTCAAGCCCATACGGCTTGGGATTCCCTTGAAATACCAAATGTGAGAAACCGGTGCTTTAAGCTCGATGTGCCCCATACGCTCACGACGAACCTTAGTCCGTGTTACTTCAACACCACAGCGGTCACAAATAATCCCTTTGTAACGAATCCGTTTGTATTTACCGCAGGCACACTCCCAATCCTTGGTTGGCCCGAAGATCACCTCGTCAAAGAGGCCTTCACGTTCTGGCTTCAAGGTCCGGTAATTGATTGTCTCAGGCTTCTTCACTTCTCCGTAAGACCATGAACGGACCTTACTTGGAGAAGCTAGGGTGATTTGCATACTTTTAAATCGATTTACATCAACCACTATTTCTTACCTTTCTTATTTATCTAATCAGCGACGAATTATTTTTCTTCATTTCCTTCAGCATCAAAAGCTGCTTTAGCTTCTTGAGCCTGTTTTTGACGTGCTTTTTCCAGATCGTCTACATGGATCACATCTTCATCCATATCCTCATCCAAGTCACGAAGTTCTACTTCTTGGTCATCTTCGTCAAGGACACGCATGTCCAGACCAAGAGATTGCAATTCTTTCACAAGAACGCGGAAGGATTCTGGCACACCTGGTTTTGGAATTGGTTTCCCTTTGGTAATCGCTTCATAAGCTTTCAAACGTCCGTTAATATCGTCAGACTTGTAAGTCAAGATTTCTTGAAGTACGTTTGACGCGCCGTAAGCCTCTAGGGCCCAAACTTCCATTTCCCCGAAACGTTGTCCACCAAACTGAGCTTTACCTCCGAGTGGCTGTTGGGTAACGGTTGAATATGGACCAACTGAGCGGGCGTGGAGCTTATCGTCAACCATGTGGTGGAGCTTGATCATGTACATGACACCGACAGAAACGCGGTTATCAAATGGCTCACCAGTACGTCCATCATAAAGAATTGTCTTAGCATCGCTATCCATACCAGCTTCACGAACTGTAGACCAGAGATCTTCTGAGCTTGCTCCGTCAAAGACTGGTGTCGCAATGTGGATGCCCAAGTTACGAGCTGCCATACCAAGGTGGAGTTCCATAACCTGACCGATATTCATACGTGATGGCACCCCAAGTGGGTTCAACATGATATCAACTGGGGTTCCGTCTGGCAAGTATGGCATGTCTTCCACAGGAACGATACGAGAGACAACCCCTTTGTTTCCGTGACGTCCGGCCATCTTATCTCCGACCTTGATCTTACGTTTTTGAGCGATGTAGACACGCACCAACATGTTAACACCTGATTGTAGCTCATCACCGTTAGCACGGGTAAAGATCTTGACATCACGAACAACACCATCGGCACCGTGTGGTACACGAAGAGAAGTGTCACGTACTTCACGAGACTTATCACCAAAGATAGCGTGCAAGAGACGTTCTTCAGCTGAAAGGTCTTTCTCACCCTTAGGTGTTACTTTACCTACAAGGATGTCGCCTTCCTTAACTTCCGCACCGATACGGATAATCCCCATTTCGTCAAGGTCTTTAAGAGCATCTTCACCAACGTTTGGAATTTCACGAGTGATTTCTTCAGGCCCAAGCTTTGTATCACGTGTTTCTGATTCGTATTCTTCGAGGTGGACAGATGTATAGACATCGTCTTTGACCAGACGCTCACTCATGATAACGGCATCCTCGAAGTTGTAACCTTCCCATGTCATGTAGGCAACGATTGGGTTTTGTCCAAGCGCCATTTCTCCATTTTCCATAGAAGGTCCGTCTGCGATAAAGTCGCCTTTTTCAACGACATCGCCAACTTTTACAAGGGTGCGTTGGTTGTAGGCAGTTCCTGAGTTTGAACGACGGAATTTTTGAATGTGGTACACATCTAGCGAACCATCTTCGCGACGAACTTCTACCTTATCTGCGTCCGCATAGGTAACCTTACCATCATACTGGGCAATGACCGCCGCACCAGAATCGTGGGCAGCCTGGTATTCCATACCAGTACCGACATAAGGTGCTTTTGGATCGATCAAAGGCACAGCCTGACGCTGCATGTTGGCACCCATGAGGGCACGGTTGGAGTCATCGTTTTCCAAGAAAGGAATACATGCAGTCGCCACGGCAACTACCTGCTTAGGTGATACATCCATGTAGTCTACTTGGTCTGAAGGGAATTCTTGGTTATTACCTTGGTGGCGTCCCATCACGATAGGCTCTGCAAAGCCACCTTTTTCATTCAGCTTAGAGTTGGCCTGAGCTACGATAAATTCATCTTCCTCATCAGCTGTCAGCCAAACGATTTCGTTGGTTACCACACCAGCTTCACGGTCTACCTTACGGTAAGGGGTTTGAATAAAGCCATATTTGTTAAGGTGCCCGTAAGAAGATAAGTTATTGATCAAACCGATGTTTGGTCCTTCAGGAGTTTCAATCGGACACATACGACCATAGTGAGTATAGTGCACGTCCCGCACTTCATAACCAGCGCGGTCACGTGTCAAACCACCAGGTCCTAAGGCAGACAGACGACGCTTGTGAGAAAGCTCAGACAGCGGATTGTGTTGGTCCATGAACTGTGACAACTGTGAAGAACCAAAGAATTCTTTAATAGCAGCAGTTACTGGACGGATGTTGATGATTTGTTGTGGAGTCAGCACTTCATTGTCCTGAACGCTCATCCGTTCGCGAACATTACGCTCCATCCGAGAAAGTCCGAGACGAACTTGGTTAGCCAAAAGCTCACCAACCGCACGAATACGACGGTTCCCCAAGTGGTCAATATCATCCACACGGCCGATACCTTCTGCCAAGTTGAGGAAATAGCTCATTTCAGCCAAGATATCAGCTGGTGTTACAGTCCGAACCTTGTCAGACGGATTTGCATTACCAATAATGGTCACAACACGGTCTGGATCGCTTGGTGCAACGACCTTGAACTTCTGCAATTCCACAGGCTCTGTCAAGACAGCTGAGTCGTTTGGAATATAAGTGATCTTGTTCAAACCATTGTCCAGTTGCTCTGCAATGCTGTCAATCACACTGCGGGTCATAACTGTACCAGCTTCGACAAGAATTTCACCTGTTTCAGCATCTACTAGATGTTCTGCTAATGTTTGATTGAGCAGACGATTCTTGATGTTGAGCTTCTTGTTAATCTTGTAACGACCAACGGCAGCCAAGTCATAGCGATGTGGATCAAAGAAACGTGCCACAAGTAAGCTACGTGAGCTTTCAGCCGTCTTAGGCTCACCTGGACGAAGACGCTCATAGATTTCTTTCAGAGCTTCATCCGTACGAGAGTCCATTGGATTCTTGTGGATATCTTTTTCGATGGTATTACGCACCAAGTCGCTGTCACCAAAGATGTCCAAGATCTCATCATCACCTGAGAAACCAAGCGCACGCACCAAAGTAGTAAACGGAATTTTACGAGTCCGGTCAATACGAGTATAGGCGATATCTTTTGAGTCTGTTTCTAGCTCCAACCAAGCTCCGCGGTTAGGAATAACAGTTGAACCGTAGCCAACTTTACCGTTTTTATCAACTTTATCGTTGAAGTAAACCCCTGGCGAACGCACCAACTGAGACACGATAATCCGCTCACCACCATTGATGATGAAGGTTCCCATTTCAGTCATGATTGGGAAATCACCAAAGAAGACTTCCTGTGTCTTAATTTCGCCAGTTTCCTTGTTAATCAGACGGAAAGTCACAAAGATTGGCGCTGAGTAGCTAGCATCGTGGATACGAGCTTCTTCCAGCGTATATTTAGGCTCACGGATTTCATAGCCGACAAATTCCAATTCCATGGTGTCGGTAAAGTTTGAAATAGGAAGCACATCCTCGAAGACTTCTTTCAAACCATGGTCCAAGAAATCTTTAAACGAGTCTGTTTGAATTTCAATCAAGTTTGGTAAATCAAGAACTTCTTTAATTCTTGAAAAACTACGACGGGTCCGATGTTTCCCGTATTGAACGTCATGTCCTGCCAAGTTTCTAACTCCTTTTTTATAAAGTACAGAGGGAGGGAATCGGAGAAAATTGAGATTTTCTGATTATTGGAATACTAACCATTTGCCTCTCATATCACACTCTTCTTCACTCTTACCAAGGGGAGACCCCTTCTACGCCATTGACTCTCGTCAAAACAGCTACAATCAGTCCCTTTTGCTAAGTTTTTAGAATCTTTAAATTTGCGTTACAAATCCTAGAATTCTGAAAATAGACACAAAAAGAGCAGCTAAATCTGACTTATAAAAAGTTTGATTTAACTGCTGCAAGCTTTAATCGGACAATATTTCAATTAAAGCACACGACAAATTATTGATACTATTATACCGTATTTATCTAGAAATTGCAAGGCTTTCCTCTCCTTTCTGAAAAGTTGAAAAGCCGTTTTTGATGTCCTAGTTTCCCTGTCGGTTACTGCTGGAATTAGTCCCATTATTGGAATTCGGATTAGAGCTAAAATTAGAACCAGAATTAGAGGTATAACCACCCAAGATAGCTCCCCAAGCTTTCTGATAATCCGCATCTGATGCGCCGATACCAAAGCGATAGCTCGTCGTTGGAGCGCCATTCTTAGCCCAGTAGCTAGGAACAGTCGGACCGCTTAGATTGATGGAGCGACCGTTGATTGTGACGGTTCCTGGTCTTTCTCCAGTAGACTTGAGAACATCAGACTTGATAACGCTCGAATCAAGATTGAATTTCTCTCCGATTCCCCAGGCACTTGGATCCGCCTCATAAATGGCATTGGCTAGATAGGCCATATAGGCCGCATTATTATTGTAGCCTGTTAGGGCAGCCATAGAAGTATTGTCATCATGACCAATCCAGCCTCCAAGGGTCATCCGAGGAGTTGAAAGCATGAGCCACATATCACCATTACTGTTAGTTGTACCTGTCTTACCAATCCAGTCTGCACCTGCCAAGGTACCATTGACTTGACTAATCCTTGATTTAAAGGTCGTAGTTGCACCAGAATTGAGCACACCTCGCATCAAGCTTTGCATAATCGTTGCAGTAGCAGGCGAATAAACCTGAACTGGTTTGGCCTTATGCTCATAAACTACCTTGCCGTCAGGAGCCGTGATCTTATCAATCATATACTTTTCTTGATAAGAACCATTATTAGCCAAGGTCTGGAAACCGTTGGTGTGCTGGGCAACCGAAACCTCGATTCCCCCACCCATTGGTAGACTTTCAATATCGTAGTTGTCAATATGGTAGCCCATTTTTTCCATATAGCCTCGGACATTCACACCTTTCTCACGAAGTGCACGATAGGTCCAATAAGCTGGAATATTCCAAGAAGTATTGAGGGCTTCCTGCAGGTCCATCATGCCTGTCCCGCGACTGTCCACGTGCATAATCGGCTCACCGCTGGAGAAGTTCGTCGGATAATTGGAAAGGACACTTGCACTTCCCATCAGCCCTTGGTCAATGGCAATCCCATAAGCTAAAATCGGCTTGATAGTCGAACCAGGAGATCTTTCCGTATCAAAAGCATGGTTGTTTTGATTAGAACTATAGTCTCTACCACCGACAAAACCAATAATGGCTCCTGTTTTATTGTCCTGAAGAACATTTCCAACCTCGACCATTCCTGTCCCATCATCCAAGAGACCACCGTAGTTGGCAACAGCATTCTGCATCGCCTGATGAATCGAATGATTGATGGTTGTTGTGACCGTATAGCCACCCTCGCTCAGCTCTTTTCGAGCCAACTCTTGATAAGCTTCAACCGTTGCATTATTTTTTAATTCTTGCTGGGATACATTGTCCCGCTGAATCAAATACTGATACATGGCCGTCTGCGCTTCTGAAAAAGCTGTATGGTAGAGGTAACTATGCGAGCTCTTTTGAAGGCTCTCAGTCGGCTTGAAATCCTGCGTCAGATCATAGTCTTTGTACTGCTGATAGTCTGCCTCACTCAGTCGACCTGTACGGTACATATTATACAAAACATTCCGAGCCCGCTCTAGACCTAAAGCCATATCATCTGGACTCTTCATGCTACCATCAGAGGCATAGGGCGAATAAACAATCGGACTCTGAGGCAATCCAGCAATAAAAGCAGCCTGCGGAATACTCAAATCCTTGGCTGATACACCAAAAATCCCTTGAGCTGCTTCTTCCACTCCAGCAATATTTTGTCCTTTGTTATTCCGACCAAAAGGTGCCACATTCAAATAAGCAGTCAGAATGTCATCCTTAGACATATAGCGTTCCAAAGCCAAGGCATCAACAATCTCTACTGCCTTCCGCTTGAAAGTCGGAGCATCTCCCACGACCTGCTGCTTGATCAACTGCTGAGTCAAAGTCGAGCCCCCGCTGGATGAACCAACTCCAACTACAGAACCCAAGGTTGCCCGCAGAACCGCCTTGGGCACAACACCATTGTGAGTTTCAAAGTTTTCATCTTCCGTCGCAATGATAGCATTTTTGACATTATCCGAAATCGCATCGCTGGCAACTGGAATCCGCAACAAATCATTATCGATTTCAGAAATCAACTCTCCGTTAGCATAGGTCAGCTTCGAAATCCCAGAAATCTTATTGACCTGACTTACCAGCTCCTCCTGCTTCGGCACGGAGACATCACTAAAAAGGCTGGCGGCGTAGCCCAATCCGAGTCCAGCCCCCAATACTATTCCAAAAAAGATAAATACAAAAGCGACATTTAAGAGTAGTTTTACTGTCCGAAAAATAACGGAAACAATATCAAGTACCGACCATGTCTCTCCTTTTGGCTTAGACGTCTTAGCAGGTGAGGGTTCCCCCTTACCAAACTGTTTTAACTTTTTTATAAATGGTTTCAACATAGATTCTCCTTATTGACTATTATAGCAAACATCAGCAGATTATATCAAGAAAGAGCTAATTCTAGCGCTTTTACAGGAATTATTTTCTGGCTACTCATTGCTATTTGTCGCGTTTATGATACAATAGAGGGATAAAACAAAAAAATACTTGAGCAAGGGCAAAATCCTTTGCTATCTTAGAAAAGGAGAGACAACTATGCACATTTTTGATGAGCTAAAAGAGCGTGGTTTGATTTTTCAAACGACTGATGAAGAAGCTTTGCGTAAAGCCTTAGAAGAAGGGCAGGTCTCTTATTATACTGGATACGATCCAACAGCGGACAGTCTTCACTTAGGTCACTTAGTAGCTATTTTGACCAGCCGCCGCTTACAGTTAGCTGGGCATAAGCCTTATGCCCTCGTCGGTGGTGCAACGGGTTTGATTGGCGACCCATCCTTTAAAGATGCAGAGCGTAGCCTGCAAACCAAGGAAACCGTTGATGGCTGGGTTCAGTCTATCCAAGGTCAACTGTCACGCTTTCTCGACTTTGAAAATGGCGAAAACAAAGCTGTCATGGTCAACAACTACGACTGGTTTGGCAGCATCAGCTTCATTGATTTCCTCCGTGATGTCGGTAAATACTTCACTGTCAACTACATGATGAGCAAGGAGTCTGTTAAAAAACGGATTGAAACAGGAATTTCTTATACTGAGTTTGCCTACCAAATCATGCAAGGTTACGACTTCTTTGTCCTTAACCAAGACCACAATGTTACCCTGCAAATCGGTGGTTCTGACCAGTGGGGAAATATGACAGCAGGTACAGAATTGCTACGTCGTAAGGCTGACAAGACTGGCCACGTTATCACTGTTCCCCTTATCACTGATGCTACTGGTAAGAAATTTGGTAAATCAGAGGGAAACGCAGTCTGGCTCAATGCTGATAAGACTTCTCCATACGAAATGTACCAATTCTGGATGAACGTGATGGATGCTGACGCCGTCCGCTTCTTGAAGATCTTTACTTTCTTGTCACTTGATGAGATTGAAGACATCCGCAAACAATTCGAAGCAGCTCCACACGAACGCTTGGCTCAAAAAGTCCTCGCTCGTGAAGTCGTAACTCTTGTCCATGGTGAAGAAGCCTACAAAGAAGCCCTTAACATTACCGAGCAACTCTTTGCTGGAAATATCAAAAACCTTTCTGTCAAAGAACTCAAACAAGGACTTCGTGGCGTGCCAAACTACCAAGTACAAGCAGACGAAAATCACAACATCGTGGAAATCCTCGTGTCATCTGGTGTGGTCAACTCAAAACGCCAAGCCCGAGAAGATGTACAAAATGGGGCCATCTATGTCAATGGCGATCGTATCCAAGACCTTGACTATGTCTTGAGTGATGCAGATAAGCTTGAAAACGAACTGACTGTTATCCGCCGCGGAAAGAAGAAATACTTCGTCCTTACATACTAAAACATTCAAAACTTATCCACACAAACAAAAGGAGTTACTCTTCCCTGAGATAACTCCTTTTGCTTATGGTTGATTAAAATCTTCTTACATATCTATTCTTAACAGAAAGACTACGAAGTACAATTCGCAAAGTTGTGAGGTTATGTAAGATAGAAAGATTGGAAGGACTAAGCCAGTTAAATAAACCAAAGCCAATCAAACTACTGTTTACGACGACAGTTTCTTGGATATTCTTCTGAATCAGTTTTTGCAAAGACAATGAAAGAGAGTCTAATTCTTCAAAAAAATCCAAGCGATTATCTAATAATAATATATCGCTCATTTGCTTAGAAATATCTGCACTTTCATTCATCACAACACCAATATCCGCAAGGGTTAGAGCTGCCGAGTCATTCAGGCCGTCTCCGACCATTAAGACAGTATGACCAGATTGCTGTAACTCCTGCACCAATTCAAATTTTCCATCAGGTTTCAAATCTGTATAAACTTGATCAAACGGCAAATCTTTTACAAGTTCTTCCGTTCTAACCAAGGTATCACCTGTTGCTAAAATCAGTTTCTTTCCTTGAGCTTTGAGCTTTTCTAAGGCAACTTTTGCTTCTTTTCTCAAAGGAGTATGGATACAGAACATCCCAATAAGATCATTGCGATAGCCCAAGAACAGTAGATTGTAGTGATTCTTATATTCTTCGATTAGGGCACTTTGTTCAGGACTAATATTGATTTGCTCGTCTTGCATCAGGACAAAATTTCCGATGACAACCGATTCACCATCAATTTGAGATTTAATTCCCTTGCTTGCGATATATTGGAGTTTCCCATGCATTTCCTCATGTTCAATTCCTTCTATTTCAGCTTGCTTGACAATTGCATTAGCGATTGGATGATAGATATGCTCCTCTAGACAGGCACTAATTCTTAAAACATCTTCCTCGTTATAATCACCAAAAGGTAGAACCTTTTCAACTAGAGGATAGCTAGTTGTGATGGTGCCTGTCTTGTCAAAGAGGAAAGTATCAACTTCTAGATATTTTTCTAGAACATCCCCATCCTTAATAACCATTTCACGGTTCAATCCCTCCTTGATAGCTGTCAGGTAGGCTACAGGCGTGGAGATTTTCAAAGCGCATGAAAAATCCACCAATAGAAAAGAAATGGCTTTTGAGAACGAACCTGTTAACAGATAAGTCAAGGCAGCACCTAAAAAGTTATATTTGACAACCTTGTCCGCCATCTTGATGAAATAGCGTTGTTTGGTCTTCTTGTTCTCTTCGGATTTCTTCATCAACTCAATCAGTTGCAAAATCCGACTATTCATTTGGTTGTCCGTTACACGAATGAGCAATTCGCCAGTCTCTAAGACAGTATTAGCACAAACGAGATCGGCTTCTCTTTTTTCAACTGGAAAGCTCTCGCCGGTCAAGGAACTTTCATTGACCATTCCTAATCCTGAAACCACTTGGCCATCAAACAAGATTTCATTCCCTTGGGAGACAACTAATACATCGCCTACTTGAACATCAGAGCTCTTGATGCTGATGACCATGTCACCCTGCACTAAGAAGACATCACTTTCTTTAGCAAGAAGGCTCTGTTCCAAATCTGTCGCTGTTTTTTTCAAAGACCACTGATCCAGACAATTCCCTAAATCAAGCATAAACATTATATTACTAGCTGTCTTGGATTGGTTCATAAACAAGGACAATAAAATTGCCGAACAGTCCAAGACTTCCATCGTTAGTTCCTTACGCGCTAGTGTTTGATAGGCTTCTCTAATATAGCCAAAAGCCTGATAACAAGTCCATATATAGCGAATAGGATACGGCACAAAACTACGAAAAAGTACACGCTTAACCGCTGCACCTGAAACAATAGAATAAGCACTCTCTTCTCTACGAATGGGAAGAGTCATCAAGTCCGAAACTTTCCCCTTATCAATTCTTTTTAAAAAGGCCTCTGCATTTTCTAATACAGAGAAGCCCTCTTTCATACGTAGAGTAAAGTGCTGCTGATCTATATAAAACTGAATAGAGTCGATCCCTTTTTCATCTCTAGCCAAGGAACGAAGATAATCTTGAATATCCAAGGTCAGTGAAAAAGAGGATGATAATCGGATATGTTGGTATCCTCTATGTAGCACTTTAAAAGACATATTATTCACCTGTCAGGCTATCTAGTTGTTCTTCTTTCTTTTCCTGTTCGTATAAATATTTAGCGTCTTGTAAAACATCATCACCGTGTTGTTTTACAACAGAAACAGATGCATCCAGTTCATCTTTCAATTTGTAGGCTTTAGCCAAGGCCCTAGAATAACCTTTTTTAGCTTCTTTGCTTGCTAGAACCTTCAAACCAATTGTACCAAATGCTAAGCCTCCTAAAAAGAGACCTGATTTTTTAGCAATCTTTGCCACTGTTAATGCTTCTTTTAACATATTGATTTCCTCCTTTGTAATCATTATATATAAAATTAAGTTCAAAAGCAATCATAGACACTCCTACAGGGTATCCCTTTATATTTCTTCATTTTGTATCAAGAAAATTGAAGCAAATCTTGATTTCAAGATTCACTTTTGCTAGACTTAAAACTATGAATACAAACTTGAAACCAAAACTCGCTCGCTTTGCCACAGCGACCGCCTTTGCCTGTCCCATCTGCAAGGAAGAACTACAGCTGATGGAAAATAGCCTCAAATGCCCCCATCGGCATTCTTATGACTTGGCCAAGTTTGGCTATGTCAATCTAGCACCTCAAATCAAGCAACCCAAAGACTACGATAAGATAAGCTTTCAGAATCGGCAGTTGATTTTAGAAGCGGGATTCTACCAAGCTATCTTAGAAGCTGTCTCGAACTTACTTGCTAGCTCAGAAACTGCCAAAACAGTCTTAGATATTGGCTGCGGCGAGGGCTTCTACTCTCGCAAACTCCAAGAAATCCATTCCCAAAAAACCTTCTATGCCTTCGATATTTCAAAAGATTCTATCCAGCTAGCAGCCAAGAGCGACAGCAGTTTCGCAGTCAATTGGTTCGTCGGTGATTTGGCCAAGCTACCGCTACAAGATGCCAGCATGGATATCATTTTAGACATCTTTTCTCCAGCCAATTATCAGGAATTTCAGAGAGTCATGTCTGACAATGCCCTCCTCATCAAGGTCATCCCCACCGATCGTCACCTTCAGGAAATTCGCCAAAAAGCCGCTAGACAGCTCAGCAACAAGGATTACTCTAACCAAGAAGTCATTCAGCATTTCCAAGAACACTTCGATATAATCTCCGAGATTACTGTCGAGTCCAGCCAGTCCTTGACTGCCGAAAGCCGAGCAGCTCTTTTAGCGATGACACCACTCCTCTTTCATGTCGAGCAAGACCAGATCGACTGGACTGACCTCACCCAAGTGACCATTGCCGCTACCATTCTTGTCGGAAAAGCAAAAACAAAGAAAAGATAGTCCGCAGACCAAATGCATTCCGTTTGGCTTGCGGACTATCTTTTTCTAGCTCATATTTTAATAAACGGTTTTCTCTGTTTCAAAATCAAAGAAATGCGCCTTGTTCAGGTCAAAACCAAGGTCAATCCCAGCACCTGTTTCTGAGTAATCACGAGCATCTACCCGCGCGATAAACTCACTGTCGCCAACTTGGCAGTATAGGTGAGACTCAGCACCCAAAAGCTCAGAGACAGAAATAGTCGCATGAACCACAGAGTCTGGGAAAGTTTCTAGGAAAGCAGGTTCTGTATTAATGTCTTCTGGACGAATACCAAAGATCAATTTCTTGCCGTCATAACCCTTCTCACGCAGAACCTTCAGTGTTCCTTCTGGCACAGTCAAACGTAATCCAGAAGCAACGATTTCATTCCCCTCAAGCGTCACAGTGATAAAGTTCATCGCTGGGCTACCAATGAAGCCCGCCACAAACTTGTTGACTGGATTTCTATAAACTTCTTGTGGACTACCGATTTGTTCCACTCGACCAATGGTTCCAGTTCCAGCAGGATTCTTGGTTGCTGACATGATAACAATGCGGTCAGCCAGTGTCATGGCTTCTGTCTGATCGTGGGTAACGTAGATGGTTGTTGCTCCGATACGGCGGTGGATTTTGGCAATCTCAGCACGCATAGACACACGCAATTTAGCATCCAAGTTTGACAAAGGCTCGTCCATTAGGAAAACCTTTGCATCACGCACGATGGCCCGTCCCATGGCAACACGCTGACGTTGACCACCAGAAAGGTCTGCTGGTTTACGCTCCAAGAATTCTTTTAAACCAAGGATTTCAGCCGCTTCTTGCACACGTTTGTCGATATCTTCCTTGCTGTACTTGCGCAGTTTCAATCCGAAAGCCATGTTGTCATAGACTGTCATGTGCGGATAGAGGGCATAGTTCTGGAAGACCATGGCAATATCGCGGTCTTTCGGCGCCACGTCATTGACCACTTTGCCGTCAATTGACGCTGTTCCTTCTGTGATATCCTCAAGACCCGCAATCATACGCAGCGTTGTGGATTTCCCACATCCTGACGGACCGACGAAAACGATAAATTCCTTGTCCTTGATGTCCAAATTAAAGTCTTCAACAGAATAGTGCTCACTATTTGGATACTTTTTATAAATGTTTTTCAGATTTAACTCAACCATAAGTTCCCCTTTACTTTATGTGAAAATAATTGCCTTTGAAACCCCTAAAAATTTCAAAGCGCTTTCATAAAAATATTATATCCTTTTTTAATCATTATTTCAAGCATTTATTCAAACGTTTGCACAATTTTTTATCATATTTCGAATAACTGCTCTTTTAAAACAAAAAATAGGATAGAAAATTTCTATCCTACACGACTAGTTAGTAACACGATAATAAAATTGACCTTGTTCATCAAAGCTATTCATCCCAACTCCCGTCCACAGACGATCTTGGCTGACATCTGAGCTATCTTGGAAATTTTCTTTATTCGCAAGCTTGACACCTTTTGGAATGAACTCTAGCAAGAAACCACCAGTTTCACCGCCGTATACACCGCCAGAAGCTGTTCCATAATCCGTTAACGATGCTCCATACAGCTCATAGCTATCAGAAACTAACCCTTTATCATTGAACACCAGCTGGTGACCAGCAGCATTCTGCCAGGTTCCTTTTACACTGGAGTAGTCTCCATTGGCCAAGGCCGAAATATCCATTGCTTTTTTCTCCTCTTGCGTCTTTTCTGGACTAACTTCTGCTGAGCTTTGACTGCTTGTTGCAGAAGAAGACGATTCTGCAACACTCTGGCTAGAAGCTACTTGAGAAGATTCCTGAGTAGTACTCGAACTTGTCTGAGTAGAATTAACTAACTTACTAGAGCAGGCTGCCAAAGTCGATAGAGCTAAGCAACATAACAAAGGATAGACTATTTTCTGCTTCACGGCTTTCTCCTTATCCATTAAATGATTACTAATATTATAGACTTTTTCAGCCTATTTTACAAGTTGGCTCAGCTATCCTGCACTGCTAAGACCTTATAGATGGTTTTGCTCAAAGCCGCCTGATAATCCTCTGCACTCAAGGATCTATCCGCAATAACTTCTGCTGTCTGCTTTTCTAAATCTACAGCCACATCTGACACTCCCTCCATAGACAGGAAATGCTTGGTGACGTGTTTAACACAGTTTTGACAAGATAAGTTTTCTAATTGGACTGTTTGTTTCATAGATTCGTTCCTCCGTATATTCCTTCATTTTAAAGTTTAAAGCGTCCTAGACGCAGAGCATTGGCCACAACTGACACTGAGCTTAAGCTCATGGCCAGACCAGCCAACATAGGATTGAGCAAGGGGCCGCCAAAAAGATGCAATAGCCCCATAGCAATCGGGATACCTAGTGTATTGTAGGCAAAAGCCCAGAAAAGATTTTCCTTGATATTACGGATGGTCGCCTGGCTGAGCTTGATAGCCTTGACTACATCCTGCAAATCACTATGCATGAGCACTATATCTGCCGACTCGATAGCTACATCGGCGCCTGAACCGATGGCAATTCCAACATCTGCCTGGACCAGAGCTGGTGCATCATTGATACCATCTCCGACCATGGCTAGTTTTTTCCCAGCTTCCTGTAAGTTCTTGATAGCGATGGCCTTACCATCTGGCAATATACCAGCGATAACTTTTTGGATGCCAGCTTTCTGGGCAATAGCTGTCGCTGTTTCTTCACGATCTCCTGTCAGCATGATGACTTCTAGTCCCAGAGACTGGAGCTCTTGTACAGCCGACAGGCTGCTGGACTTCATCTCATCTGCTACCGCTAAAATACCAGCCAACTGTCCATCTATTGCGACAAACATAGCTGTCTTTCCTTCCTGGGATAGCTGCAACAGCTGGGCTTGAAAAGCACTGCTGTCAATGTGCTTTTCTTTCATCAAGCTTTCATTTCCGACCAGAAGCTGTCTGTCCTCAACCTGAGCAGCCAATCCTCGTCCAACTATGGCCTCAAAATGACTGACAGGCAGTAAGTCAAGCCCCTCCTCTTCAGCAGCTTCTAAGATAGCCTGAGCCAAAGGATGCTCAGAATGCTGCTCAGCGCTGGCTATTAGCTGCAACAAGTCAGAGCGATTAAAAGCACCTAAAGGTAACAAATCCGTCAGGCTGGGCTTGCCAACCGTAATCGTCCCCGTCTTATCAAGAACAATAGTAACCAGCTGATAAGCCGCTTCCAAAGCTTGACCAGACTTAATCAGAATCCCATTTTCAGCTCCTTTACCAGTCCCGACCATGATGGCTGTCGGAGTGGCTAACCCCAGCGCACAAGGGCAGGCAATGACCAGAACTGCGATAAAGATTGACAGAGAAAAGCTAAGGCTCTCACCAGCTAGAAAATACCAGCCAAGCGCGGACAAAGTAGCTAAGCTTAGCACAATCGGGACAAAATAAAGCGAAATCTTATCAGCCAAAGCCGCTATCGGCGCCTTAGACCCCTGCGCTTCCTCCACCAATCTAACAATCTGAGCTAAGGTCGTATCCGAACCCACCCTAGTTGCTTGATAGTCAATACTACCATTTTGATTGATCGTTGCACTGGTAATGGTGTCGCCGACCTTCTTTTCAATCGGGACACTTTCACCAGTCATCATGGACTCATCCACAAAGGTCTGCCCCTCTATCACAAGGCCATCTACCGGCATACGCTCCCCTGGCTTGATACGGATAATATCTCCAACTCGGATATCCTCCGTATCAATGGTCACAGCCTCTCCATAGCGAATCACTGTCGCCTGACTAGGCACTAGCTCAAGTAGAGACTGAATCGCTTGAGACGTTCGACCCTTGGCAGAACTTTCCAGATATTTACCCAGAAGAACCAAGGCAATAATCACTGCAACAGACTCAAAATAAAGCTGATGAACAAAGGCATGATGTCCTAGAAAAACCTGACCGACCGAGTAGAGGCTGTAGAAAAATGCTGCGCTGGTCCCCACCGCAATCAAACTATCCATATTGGGATGTTTTTTGATCAAATTGCGAAAACCTCTCTGATAGAAGCCGCGACCAATCCACACAGCAGGCAGAGTCAAAAGCAGTTGTGACAGAACGAAGACCAAGGGATGAGCCATATGGTCCAAGAAGCTAGGCATAGGAAGGCCGATCATACTGCCCATAGAGATATAAAGCAAGGGCAGAGCCGTAACCAAAAGAATTAATAATTCTTGCTTCTTCCTTCGCAATTCCTGCGTTTTCATTGCAGTCTCTTCGCTCACATCAGACAGCCTAGCGTTTCCTTTTTCTTCTGCCTGATAACCAGCCTCGGCTACAGCATCCAGCACTTGCTGGCTGTCAAATCCCTCCTTAGGAAGCAAACTGAGACGTTCTGTCGCCAGATTGACACTGACCTCCTCGACCGTTTCTAAGTCCTTGACCGCCATCTCCACTGTCATAGCACAGGCAGCACAGGTCATACCTGAAAGCTTGTATTCTTTCTTCTCGCTCATCAATGCACCTCCTTTCCGTGCCCGCAACGACATTGGCCTTGTGGGCAGTGGCATTTGATTTCCAAAGGAGCCGAAGCTCTTTTCTTATCAATGACCTGGCTGAGCCGCTCCAAGTCCCTTTGACTGAACTGACTTCTCTCAATCATCGAAATCAAAAGATCTCCGTGTTTAGTATTACAGATATTGTCAAAAAGCGCCTGCCAAGTACTTTCCAGATGATCCTCTTCTAAAATCCGAGCATCGTAGTAAAACTTGCCCTCTATCTTTTCCATAGCGATAAATTCTTTTGTCTTCAGACGATTCAAAAGAGTCTTGATGGTTGCCGGCTTCCAGGAAAAATCAGCTTCCAAACGAGCTATAATCTCTGTACTGCGACTGTGTGGATAAGCCCACAGCACACGCATGACTTGCCATTCTGCTTGGCTAATATTTTGCTGTTCCATTGTTTAACACCTCCTTATCATTTACATTTGTAATCTAACTCTTTATTAGTTTACATCTGTAATCGTAATTTGTCAAGTATTTTTATCATCATTTCCTGATATACAAAAAAGAAGGCGGGATAGTCCCGTCTTCTCAAGTGTGCCTATATTAATGCGCCAACATCTCTTGAGCAATTTCTTGACCTGTCAATTTACTTGGATAGTAGGTTGGCCAATTTTCCAGTTCATCAAAGAGTGCTTCCTGGCTTTCGCCGCCATAGAAGATATGGAAATGAGCCGCCTTAGTCGGTGCAATGTTGTGGTCGCTAAACTGAACATACTTGTACTCCCCAGCATCTGCATCTGTCGCTTCAAACATGAAGCGTACCCCTCGATTTCCCTTAGAGTAAGTCAGAGTGTGCTTGCCGACGTATTTATACGTATATTTCTTGGATTTTCCATCTACCACAAATTCCATAGTCTTGTCTGTGATATTGATATTGGAAACATCTGTCTTGTAGCCCTTGTCATAGTACTCCTTGTATTCAGCTGCCGTCATTTTTCCAGTCAGCTTAGCCTTGTAATCAAAGACTTGGTCCAAGGTCCCGTCCTTCAGATAAGGATAAACAGACTGCCACTCGCCAGCATAGTCAGACAAGGTCCGATCCTTGACGGCACTGTCTTCAAAGTAGCCGTTTTGGACTGTCTTATCGTCTTCTTCTTTCTCGGCTGCAATCTCTGCTCCCTCTTGGTCAGTTGTCTTCTTGAGAGCCTTTAGATTGGCCTGCATGATAGAAACATAGTCTGCTCCGTCCTTGGTCTGCTCTTCGGTCAAGCTTTCCAGCGGATTCAAGACATCAAGTTCTACTCCTGTTTCCTTAGCCAGAGTAGAAGCCAAAGCCTGGGAAGCATTCTCTTCAAAGTAGATATACTTGATTTTATTTTTCTTGATATACTCAGTCAATTCAGCCAAGCGTGAAGCGGATGGCTCACTGTCTGGTGAAAGTCCAGAAATTGGCACCTGCTTCAAGCCATAGTCCAATGCCAGATAGTTAAAGGCTGCGTGCTGAGTTACAAAGCTCTTTTGCTTGGCATTTGCCAACCCATCCTCATATTCCTTATCCAAGTCTTCCAGCTTCTTGATATAAGCCGCTGCATTTTTCTTAAAAGCAGCTTTCTTGTCAGGGTAAGACTTGCTCAGGCTATCACGGATGTGCTCCACCATTTTAATAGCCCGCTTCGGTGACAGCCAAACATGGGGATCATAGGCATGATGATGTCCCTCTTCCCCATGGTCGTGGTCTTCTTCCTCTTCACCACCAGGCAGCAAGAGCATATCGCCTGTCGCTTTGATAACCGTTTCTTCCTTATTTTTCAAAGTTTTTAACAGTTCAGGAACCCAAGTCTCCATATTTTCATTTTCATAGACGAAGGCATCTGCATCCTGAATAGTCGCAACTGCCTTAGCTGAAGGCTCATAATCATGCGGCTCTGTACCAGCCCCGATTAGAAGTTCAACATTAGCCTCATCTCCAGCCACCTGCTTGGTAAACTCATAAACAGGATAAAAAGTTGTGACAATATTGAGCTTGCCATCTGCATTTTTTTGATTGGAACAAGCTACTAAGAAAATACTCAGTAAACCTGCTAATAGTAAGCTAATTTTTTTCATTTTCTGCTCCTATTTCATAAATTTTTTGACCAGATTGACCAGCAAGAACAAGCTGACGAAGATAATCGTAATGCTAGCGCTAGCTGGCGTCTCTGCATAGTAAGAAATATAAAGTCCGGCTATCATACCAAAGAAACCAATGGCATTTGCCAGCAAAATGACCGACTTGAAATTTTTCCCAATCCGCAGGGCAATACTGGCCGGCAATACCATAATGGTCGAAACTAGCAAGGCTCCCGCAGCTGGAATCATGAGGGCAATCGCAACACCCGTCACGATATTGAAGAGAATAGACATGGTCCGCACTGGCAACCCGTCCACAAAGGCCGTATCCTCATCAAAGGTCAAGATATACATGGGGCGAATGAAGAGGAAAGTCAAGACAAGCACCACAGCAGCAATGACAAAAAGAGAAATCACCTGCTCCCTACTGATAGTCACAATGGAGCCAAACAGATACTGATCCAGACTCATTGAGCTAGAACTCTTACCCTTACTCATAACAATCAAGGAAATAGCTAAGCCAGTTGACATGAGAATGGCCGTCCCGATTTCCATGAAATTCTTATAGATAGTCCGCAGATACTCTAAGAAGACTGCTGCGATTATAACCACAACTACTGTTGTGAAGGTCGGTGACAAACCTAGAACCAGGCCAAAGGCCACACCTGCCAGTGAAACGTGACTAAGCGTGTCACTCATGAGGCTCTGACGACGTAAAATAAGGAAAGTACCTAAAATCGGCGAGAAGAGGCTCATGGCAATAACTGCTAAAAAGGCTCGCTGCATAAAATCATAGGAAAATAGATTAAGCATGACTCACCTCCTGTCCACTATCACTTTCATGCACATTGAAGCAGCGCCAAGGTGAGTCCTGATTCCGAACTAAATGAATGTTGCGATCAGCATATTTGCGAACTTCCTCCGGATCGTGTGTAATCATCAAGACCGCTTTCCCATGCTTGTGAGCACTATGATGCATAAGCTTGTAAAATTCATCCTTGCTGCCTGCATCCATCCCAGTTGTCGGCTCATCAAGGACAAAAATATCCGGATCCGAAGCAAACATACGAGCAATCACAGCCCGCTGCTTTTGACCACCAGAGAGAGAACCAATCCTCTTGTCCCGGTGTTCCCACATTCCAACTGACTCCAAACTGGCTTTGATATGTTCCTCATCGTGTTCATTCAAACGACGAAACCAACCCTTGCGCGGATAGCGGCCAGATTTAACAAACTCATACACCGTACTAGGAAAACCTGCATTAAAACTAGCAATCTGCTGAGGAAGATAAGCAATTCTCAATTTCTTGCCTCTCTCATTGGTCTTGGAAATCTGGACCTCGCCATGCTTAGGCTGCAGAATCCCCAGACTAGCCTTGACAAGTGTCGTCTTAGCAGCCCCATTCTCCCCTGTCAAGGTTACAAACTCGCCACTATCCAAAGAGTAATGAATATGCTCCAACACAGGTTCCTTGTCATAGTAAAAGGACAGATTTTCCACTGTGATATATCTCATTTCCCAATTTCTCCAATCAAACCATCCAAAAACTTAACAATCACTTCTTGCTCATCAGGAGAAAATTTCTCTGCCAATCTCTGGTAAGTATCCAAAGTATGAACATGATGATGTTGATGCTCTTCCGCAATCGGTCGTGCCAAATCAGTCAATCGATAAAAAGTCACACGAGCATCCTTCTTATCCTTGAATGTTTCCAACATCTTTTGCTCCACCAAAGCCTTAACAGCTTTAGTTACAGCAGCCTGGCTAACATTCAGCCTCTTTGCCAAGTCAGAATTCGTCAAAGACTCCAGAGACAAGAGCATTAAAATATGTTCCTGCGTGTTCGTTAGCCGCACATCACTCGTACAAGAGCCGACCAAGATTTCATGTTGATTCTCAGCTGTCAATATAACCTCATTCAAAAAATGATTAATTTTTTCTGCTAAATCCACCATTCTTTGCTTCCTTTCTTAACCGGTTGAAACTTTACCGGTTAATTATACCACAAAAAAGAAAAGAGTCAAGCTCCAACTATAGTAACACTCTGATTCTAAAACAATGCAAAAGCATCGATAGAGAAAAAGAAAAAAGAGCTAACTGCTCTTTTCTCATATGCTCATGTACTCCGCCAGTAGGACTCGAACCTACGACATCATGATTAACAGTCATGCGCTACTACCAACTGAGCTATGGCGGATAATAGCTAAGCGACTTCCATATCTCACAGGGGGCAACCCCCAACTACTTCCGGCGTTCTAGGGCTTAACTTCTGTGTTCGGCATGGGTACAGGTGTATCTCCTAGGCTATCGTCACTTAACTTGCTGAATTAACTTACAATATCTTATTGCCTTGTCAACTCAAAATTGAATAACTACTCAAAACTCACAATACTTACCAAAAGCTGCGCTCAATGAAAATTGGATAAGTCCTCGAGCTATTAGTATTAGTCC
>NZ_RJPT01000003.1 GCF_003943515.1 Streptococcus cristatus
CATGAGTAACAGCGTGTCCGCCTCAATCAGTGCATCTGAATCAGCAAGCACAAGCATGAGCAACAGCGTGTCTGCTTCAATTAGTGCAAGCCAATCAGCAAGCACAAGCATGAGTAACAGCGTGTCCGCCTCAATCAGTGCATCTGAATCAGCAAGCACAAGCATGAGCAACAGCGTGTCTGCTTCAATCAGTGCTTCAGTATCAGCAAGCACAAGCATGAGCAACAGCGTGTCTGCCTCAATCAGTGCAAGCCAATCAGCAAGCACAAGCATGAGTAACAGCGTGTCTGCCTCAATCAGTGCAAGCCAATTAGCAAGCACAAGCATGAGCAACAGCGTGTTTGCCTCAATCAGTGCAAGCCAATCAGCAAGCACAAGCATGAGCAACAGCGTGTCCGCTTCAATCAGTGCATCTGAATCAGCAAGCACAAGCATGAGCAACAGCGTGTCTGCTTCAATTAGTGCATCTGAATCAGTAAGCAACAACTCAAGTAGTACTTCAGTTTCAACAAGTACTTCAGTAAGCTTGAGTAACAGCGTAAGTACATCTACATCACTTAGCAATAGCGTTTCAAACAGTTTGAGTACAAGTGCGTCACAACAATCTAACTCATTCAGCTATAGTAAGGGTGAGCCAACAAGCGAATCTAAGCCAGAGTTTAACCTTCCTAGCTACCTTGAATCTGTAAGTGCAAGTGAGTCAGTCTCAACAAGCACAAGCTTGAGCAACAGCGCAAGTACCTCAGCTAGCTTGTCTGACAGTGCTTCAATCTCAAGTGCTACAAATCACTCTCAAGCACCTAAGCCACAGCCTGCACAACCAGGACAAGTCAAAGTTACTCCAAACGCTAAGGCTTTACCAAATACAGGAACTGCAAGTAACCAATTTGCTGGTCTTGGATTAGGAGTAGCTGCCTTGGTAACTGCCTCTCTTCTTGGTAAGAAGAAGAGATCAGCAGCTTCTGAAATGGATTTAGAAGACTAAGTTCCAAAAATCGGCTACAATGAAATTTTGTTGATATCATTTTAGCGATGAAAATAAGAACCCCGGATGGCTCAAGGCTATCTGGGGTTTTTGGGCTCTTTTCTACCATTTGTCAAGTCTATCAGGGCTTTAAGTAAAAAAGAGATAAGACAGTAGCTATTCTGAGGTTACTGTCTTATTTTTAACACTTTTTGATCCATAAAAGGGCATGCTAAAAAACACCTCATCTGGTATTTTTTGAAACAAGGTGTTACCATAATACGGCATAGACAGCCTTATCGATTTTGGGTCAAAGAATAATCGTAAAGTTTGTTATGCGTAATGAGGTAATACATTGTTCGAATGAGACGATGTATAGAGGCAATCGTATGTGGCTTAGTTGAAGCTATTGTCGATTGTCTTTTTCGTTTCTCATAAAAGTCAGCGATATGGCAGGGATTGGTATGACTAGTTGAAGCGATGTTGTGAATGCACTTGAACAAGATTTTTCTGGCATAGGAATTACCTCGTTTAGTGATGTGTTCCTTAGCGAGAAAGTTTCCAGATTCATAGTGTCTCATGTCAATGCCAATAAAAGCGTTGATTTGATTGGTAGACTGAAAGCGACGAATATCTCCCAATTCGCCAATGATAGATGTCGCTGTGGTTTCTGCGATGCCAGTAATTGACCGTAAGATGTCATACTCTGGTAAAGGCTGAGCTAGAGCTACCATGTCGTTTAAGACAACTTGTCTGCGTTCAGAAAGACGAAGCAATTCTTGAGCATAGTAGCGAACCTCTTCAAGCATTGGAGAGGTTTTCTTGACCGCACAAAAAGATTGTTTAGCGAGTTTTATAAGTTTATCAGTCAGGTAAGCAATACGTTTTTCAGAGATGCGTTTAGAGGTAGATTGACGGATAATCTCATACAAGTCACTTTGAGATAGGCTTAATACAAACTCTTCACATGGAAAAGCCATCACTAAGTTCCAATATTGCTCTCCAGTTGGTGTGGATAAGAGATTTTCCAATTCAGGAAAGGTGACTTGTAGGACCTTGTGCAGACGGTTTTTAGCTCGAACAAGATCTTCAGTCATATTTTGATAGAAACGGCTTAAATCACGCAGGTGTTGATAAACTTCTTCCTGCACGTAAGTTGGTTTACGATTGTGCACAAGCTGAGATTTAGCCAACTTTTCAGCGTCAATTTTATCTGTTTTACGAACTCGCAGACTGTCCAATTGCTAGCCGTATATAAGCGTAACCAGATTCCTCAAGAAAGGCCTGAAGACGCCGAGAATAGACGCCTGTGGCCTCAAATATAATCTCAGGGTTATGAACAGTTTTCAAGTCCCCCAACAGGCGATTGAATCCAATGGCATCATTGAGTATGGTGTAGCCATGAACCTTCTCACCGTTGACTAAAATTGCCACCTCAGAACTTGTTTTACTTACATCCATTCCAAATACTGCACGCATGACATTACCTCTTTTGTCTTGAATAATTCCATGTTTTAGTGATTTTATTTTCAATACGCGACGTTTAGCGTCCCACATACTTTGATCAAACTCCACCTAAAACAAGGTGTCTTGCCAGTTTGTCAAGCGACGTCTAGCGCCATAGAGCCCTACGACTTTACAAGACACCACTACTTTAACATAAAGAAAAAGTAGTGAGTACTCTCTCCCGTCGGAGATTTCTTCACTACTAATCTTAGTATGTTTGTCAACTGTAGTGGGTTGAAGTCAGCTAAGCTCGAGAAAGGACAAATTTCGTCCTTTCTTTTTTGATGTTTAGAGCGATAAAAATCCGCTTTTTGAAATTTTCAAAGTTCCGAAAACCCAAGGCATTGCGTTTGATGACCTTGATGAGGTTATTAGTGGCTTTTAGCTTTGCGTTTGAGTAGGTAAGATCTAAGGCGTTTATAATTTTAGATCCATAATTCCTACAGTGGTTTTACCCACTACAGAAATTATAGATTTTCTCATTATTGGAGAAAAATTCTTTTTCGATCCTTTTAGATTTCCATGCTTCATTGCTGGGGAAATGTGGTAAAATAAAAGATAGATTTTTACGAGGATGAGAGAAGAAATGTCTAAGAGAAAATTTGATAGCCATTCTATCACGGGCCGACTTTACCTTCTATTTGGTATAGTCGGGGTCTTATTTTTGGTGCTGATCGCTCGTCTGGGCTATATGCAGGTCGTCAATCAAGCATTTTATACAGATAAATTAGCTAAAGCAAGTAAAACGAAGATTAAATCTAGTTCGGTTCGTGGGCAGATCTATGACGCTTCGGGCAAGCCCCTGGTGGAGAACACAACCAAGCAAGTGGTGACCTTTACACGAGACAATAAACTTACAGCAGAAGAAATCCGTGAAACAGCACAAAAATTACTGCAGTATGTGTCAGTGTCTGACCTAAAGGTGACCGAGCGCCAAGAGGTTGATTATTATCTGGCGGATAATAAAGTTTACCGAGAAGTGGTTGAAAAATTACCCAAGGAAGAAAAATTTGATACGGATGGCAATCGTTTGCCTGAAGCCAAGATCTATAAGGCAGCAGCGGATAGTATTGATCCAAGCCAGCTAGGCTATACAGATGAGGAAAAGAGGATTATCGCTCTATTTAGCCAGATGAATGCCGTTCCAAACTTTTCAACAGGGACGATTCAGACGGATGATTTGACGACGGAGCAGGTTGCTACGATTGCGTCCATCGGAAAAGAACTTCCGGGTATTAGTATTTCAACCAGCTGGAATCGAAAAGTCTTGGAAACATCGTTAGCTTCAATTGTTGGTCAAATTTCAACCGAAAAAACAGGTCTGCCAGCTGAGGAAGCGGATGACTATGTCAAGAAGGGCTATTCTCTGAATGACCGAGTGGGAATTTCTTATCTGGAAAAAGAGTATGAGTCTGTTTTACAAGGAAAACGAGCAGAAAAAGAAATTCGGCTGGACAAAAATGGCAACATGGAGAGCGTTGAGACCATTTCCGAGGGAAGCAAAGGGAACAACCTGAAACTAACCGTAGATCTGACCTTCCAGCAGGGAGTTGAGGATATTCTCAGAAATGCCTTTAATCTGGAGCTGGCAAAGGGCAATGCTACTTACTCAGAAGGTGTCTATGCCGTGGCTATGGATCCCAATACAGGATCAATCTTGGCACTGGCTGGTGTCAAGCACGATCTGGAAACAGGCGAAATCTCGGCGGATGCGCTGGGTACCATTACAAATGTCTTTGTTCCTGGTTCTGTCGTCAAAGCTGCTACCTTAACCGCTGGTTGGCAGTATGGAGCCATTTCAGGAAATCAATCCTTGGTCGATCAGCCGATTCTTTTTGCGGGTTCTACTCCCATCAATTCTTGGTTTACGGCCTACGGTTCACGTTCTATTACGGCAGTGGAGGCTCTGGAATACTCGTCTAATACCTATATGGTTCAGGTGGCCCTAAATATGCTGGGGACTCCGTATAGCCCAAATATGGCCTTAGGAACCAACAATGTCGATGCTTCAATGAAAAAGCTCCGTTCGACTTTTGCAGAATATGGTCTGGGGACTGGAACAGGTATTGATTTACCGACAGAATCAACAGGCTATATTTCTAAAAACTTCACAGTCAGCAATTATATTACGGATGCTTTTGGTCAGTTTGATAACTACACTCCACTTCAGTTGGCTCAATATGCGTCGACAGTAGCCAATAACGGCAAACGGGTAGCTCCGCATCTGGTTGAAGGCATTTACGCCAACAACGACCAAGGTGGACTGGGAGACTTGATTGAGAAGAAGAAAACAAAAGAATTAAATCAGGTCAATATTTCTGAGGAAAATATGGCTCTGATAAAACAAGGTTTCTATCAGGTGGTCAATGGATGGAGTGGCTTTACAACTGGACGGACGATTGCGCAGGGCGCTATGGTTTCAATCAGTGCCAAAACAGGGACTGCCGAAACTTTTGTCAACGGTGGTACATCTGCTATCAACACCAATGTTGTATCGTATGCACCAAGCGATAATCCTAAAATAGCTGTAGCCGTGGTCTTTCCGCACAATACTGACCTTTCCTCAACGGTCAGCCACAGTATTACCCGTGATATTATCAATCTTTATAACCAACAGCACCCTATGAATTAGAAAGGAAAAGCGGTAAAATTTGCTGATTATTTTACTGCTCAACTATTACTATTATGCTTTATCCAACCCCTATCGCCAAATTGGTTGATAGCTTTTCCAAGCTGCCGGGTATCGGCATCAAGACAGCTACTCGTCTGGCCTTTTATACCATCGGGATGAGTGACGATGATGTCAATGAATTTGCCAAAAATCTACTAGCTGCCAAGCGTGAGCTGACTTACTGCTCTATCTGTGGCAATCTGACGGACGATGATCCTTGTGCTATCTGTACGGATCAAACGCGCGATCAGACTGTGATTCTGATCGTTGAGGATAGCCGCGATGTGTCTGCTATGGAAAATATCCAAGAATACCACGGCCTTTATCATGTTCTCCACGGCCTCATTTCCCCCATGAACGGTGTAGGACCAGATGACATCAACCTCAAGAGTCTCTTGACTCGCTTGATGGACAGTCAAGTGATGGAAGTGATTGTGGCTACCAATGCAACGGCTGACGGAGAAGCGACTTCTATGTATATTTCTCGCGTGCTCAAGCCTGCAGGTATCAAGGTGACTCGACTGGCCCGCGGACTGGCTGTCGGCGCTGATATCGAATATGCAGACGAAGTGACCCTGCTCCGAGCGATTGAAAATCGGACAGAATTGTAAGATGAAAGAAAGATTTCCTGCTGAAAAACAGCTTTGGAAGTCTTTTTTCTATTCAAAAATGCCGGGAAATATGATATACTGAAACAGTCTAAAAAGAAGATGGGGCAACCCAAAATGAACTTATAGCTAGAAATGTTAGGATAAGATAATGGTCAAACAAACCTTGATTTTACTATACGGTGGCCGCAGTGCTGAGCGAGAAGTTTCAGTCTTGTCGGCTGAGAGTGTCATGCGAGCTATCAACTATGACAAATTTTCTGTCAAGACTTATTTCATCACAAAAGCTGGCGATTTTATCAAAACGCAGGAATTTACAGAAAAGCCGTCTGCAGATGAAAAGCTCATGACCAATGCAACGGTTGATCTTTCGCAGCAAGTCAAACCGAGTGATATTTATGAGGAAAATGCAGTTGTCTTTCCTGTTCTTCATGGACCGATGGGCGAGGATGGCTCTATCCAAGGCTTCCTTGAAGTGCTGCGCCTTCCTTATGTGGGCTGCAATATCTTGTCGTCCAGTGTTGCCATGGACAAAATTACCACCAAACGTATTCTGGAGTCTGCTGGAATCCCACAGGTACCTTATGTAGCAGTGATTGAGGGTGAAAATCTGGAAGAAAAAATTGCCGAAATCGAAGAAAAATTGACTTATCCGATTTTTACCAAACCATCTAATATGGGCTCTAGTGTCGGTATTTCTAAGTCTGAGAATCAAGAGGAGTTGCGAGCGGCATTGGATTTGGCCTTCAAGTATGACAGCCGTGTCTTGGTTGAGCAGGGAGTCAATGCGCGTGAGATTGAGGTTGGTCTCTTAGGAAATTATGACGTTAAGAGTACCTTGCCGGGCGAAGTGGTCAAAGATGTGGCTTTCTACGACTATGAAGCCAAGTATATTGACAATAAGATTACCATGGATATCCCTGTAAAAATCTCAGACGAGGTTATTTCAGTCATGCGTACGAATGCTGAGACAGCCTTTCGCGCCTTGGGCGGACAGGGATTGGCGCGCTGTGATTTCTTTTACACCGAAGAGGGGGACATTTTCCTCAATGAGCTCAACACCATGCCTGGCTTTACTCAATGGTCTATGTATCCCTTGCTTTGGGAAAATATGGGATTGCCTTATTCCGAGTTGATTGAGAAATTGGTAAATCTAGCTGAAGAGGCCTTTGCTAAGAGAGAAGCGCATCTTTTATAAATATGATATAATAGAGGGACTGAGATGACAGACTGAATATTTAATATTTAGTCTGGCCTCAATCCCTTCTTTTTTGGGAAAAAGCGGAAAAATGAGTTAAAAACATGAAATTAGATTTATATGAAATAGCAGAAGTCTTGGTTGCCAAAAATGATGTCAGTCAGTTTGAAAATGTGACTTTTAGAAAGGCTGAATTTGACAGCCGTTTGATTGAGGCGGGGGATCTTTTTATCCCGCTTAAGGGGGCGCGTGACGGTCATGACTTTATCGCGACAGCCTTCGCTCAGGGAGCTGCAGCGACCTTGTCTGAGCATCCAGTAGCAGAAGGACCCTATGTCTTGGTCGATGATGTACTAGCGGCCTTTCAAGGCTTAGCTCAATACTATCTGGAAAAGACAGGTGTAGATGTGCTCGCTGTGACAGGCTCCAATGGCAAGACTACAACCAAGGATATGCTGGCTCAGCTATTAGCTACTAGCTACAAAACCTATAAAACCCAAGGCAACTATAATAATGAAATCGGCCTGCCCTACACGGTGCTCCACATGCCGGACGGCACAGAAAAGCTAGTTTTAGAAATGGGACAGGATCACTTGGGAGATATCCATCTTCTGTCTGAAATTGCCAAGCCAAAGACGGGCATTGTGACCTTGGTTGGTGAAGCTCACTTAGAATTTTTCGGAAGCCGTACGGAGATTGCTAAAGGAAAGATGCAAATTGCAGATGGCATGAAGAAAGGCGGTCTGCTCTTGGCTCCAGCTGATAAGATCGTTAATGATTTTCTGCCAGACCAGCAAAAAGTAGTCCGCTTTGGTCCCGATGCAGATATTTGTCTGACGCGTCTAGAAGAGCGCAAAGACAGCTTGACCTTTGAAGCGAATTTTCTGGAGCAGGCGATTGACCTACCTGTGACTGGCAAATATAATGCGACCAACGCTATGATCGCCTCTTACATAGCCTTGCAAGAGGGTGTCAGTGAGTCGGCGATCCGTCAGGCTTTTGCCCAGCTGGAATTGACCCGCAATCGAACCGAGTGGAAGAAGGCGGCTAATGGAGCTGATATCCTGTCTGATGTCTACAATGCCAATCCAACAGCTATGCGCTTGATTCTTGAAACCTTCTCAGCTATTCCAGCTAGTCAGGGTGGCCGCAAGGCTGCAGTCTTGGCGGATATGAAAGAGCTGGGTGCTGACTCCAAGCTCATGCACGGAGCCATGATTACCAGCCTCAATCCAGAGGTTATCACCGATCTTTTCCTCTATGGAGAGGACATGGAAGCTCTCTATGTCTATGCTCGGGAAATCTACCCACCAAATCGGGTGCATTATTTTGTCAAAAATGCTGAAAAGGATCAGTTCGAAGATTTGACTAAGACTGTTAAGACTTGGTTGCAATCCTCCGACCAAATCTTGCTCAAGGGTAGTAATTCGATGAAGTTGGATAAACTAGTGGAGGTCTTGGAGCATGGGGACAAGTGATACAGCTTTAATTTTGCAACGACTGCTGGCTATAACGGATACAGGTTTGTCTTTTGCAGCCAGTGACTTTGATCGAGAACGCTATGCGGATATCAGAGACAATCTGAATCAGCTGCTCAGCGAGACCGGTCATCTGGAACCGGATGAGCTGTCTGACTTGCTCCGACCGACAGATTTTTATGCGACTCCTTTGGTCGATGTCCGAGCTTTTATCGTTCAGCAGGGCAAGATTTGTCTAGTACGAGGACAGCAAGAGGAGACATGGGCTCTGCCGGGTGGTTTCTGCGAAGTAGGCTTATCTCCTAAAGAAAATATAGTAAAAGAAATTCAGGAAGAAACGGGATTTCAAGCTAGCGTAGTACGCTTGCTGGCTGTCTTTGATAGCAATAAATTTCAGCCACAAAGTAAGCAGTACGTCAAGCTCGTGTTTGAATGTCAGCTGAAAGAGGGAGATTTTCAGCCCAATTTAGAAATCGCTGAGCTGAGTTTCTTTGATCAACAGGATTTGCCTCTTCTATCCGAGAAAAGGATAACAAAAGAGCAGATGCAGCTTCTCTGGGATATTTATCAGAATCAGCAAGAACAATACATAGACTAGATTGAAGTTGATGCTGATTGGATGCTTATATCCAGTAGACCAGATAATCTAGCTCAATCTGTCCAGAGTTGTAAGGGCCAGAAGCTATTACTCTAGAAAGTTGAAAAACTTTTTGAAAAAAATGAAGGACTTTGCTAGGAATAACAAGCCCAGTGTCCTTAAAAATTATGTATTAGGATGAAAATTTGAAAGATGAATTTACTAGATTTTTTTACTAGTCACAAAACAGAACCGCCTGTGATGACGCCTTTTGCTTATATTCTGCTTTTGATGAGCCTAGTGTCCGTCATCTATGTTGCTAGTCGTTTTTTTGAGCGAAAGAAAGTACAGACTTTTTTTAGAGTTGCCCAAATCGTGCAATTAGTCTCTTTGTATGGCTGGTACTTAGTTATTCAGGAGCCTTTGTCGGAGAGTCTCCCCTTGTACCATTGCCGAGTCGCTATGTTTGCTGTCTTGCTACTGCCAGATAAAGTAGCTTATAAGCAATATTTCGCCTTATTGGGAGTATTTGGACCGATTTGCGCCATTGTCTATCCGATTTTGGACCCCTATCCATTTCCACATATCACGCTATTTTCATTTTTCATCGGTCATTTGGCCCTGTTAGGCAATTCGATTATTTACCTGATGAAGCATTATGATAGACTAAATCTGTCCTATCGACGTATCATAGAAATTACCTTTGGCTTAGATTTCCTCATCTTGCTTGGAAATATTGCATTCGGGGGCAACTACGGTTTCTTAAAGGAGCCACCTCTGGTAGGAGATCATGGTATGATTGGGAATTATATGATCGTGTCTGTGGTCTTAGCGACGGCCTTGCTTCTATTTTCTTACTTGTTCAAAGAAATGAAGGAAAGACAGGCAGAGCGATTGATCCAATAAGGATTGGAATTCTCTAGTGGCTAGAAAAATTCTGCCTAGATTTTCAATCTGACTGGGAGTTTGAACATACAGATTTTAGAAGTAGAAAGGAAACTGGATGCATCATTTTTTGACTACCAACCAAACTGAACCACCTTTTGTTTCAGCATTGGCCTATTCTTTGATGATGGCATTGCTTTTGCTGTCTGTCTACGCATCGATAAAATACCATAAGAATCCTAGCTTTATCAAAAGCATGAAAATTCTTCAATTGTGCCAACTGGCAATTCTTTATAGCTGGTATGTGGGTTTTCAGCTCCCTCTGGCAAATAGTCTGCCTTTGTACCATTGCCGTTTGGCCATGTTTGCGGTGGTCTTTCTGCCAGATAAATGGCCCAGCAAGCAGTATTTTGCCCTTCTAGGAGCCAGCGGGGCAGTCTTCGCCCTCGGTTATCCAGTCTTTGATCCTTATGATTTCCCGCATATTACCAGCTTTTCTTTCCTGATTGGTCACTATGCCCTCTTGGTTAATTCCCTGATTTATCTGATGAATCACTACGATAAGACCCAGCTCAAGAAATATACGATTGTCCTCTATACTTTTGTGCTTGATGCCTTTCTTGTCGGTGTTAATCAAGTGACGGGTGGGAATTACGGTCTGCTAAAAAGCCCGCCTTTTATCAGCCAGCACAATCTTTTAGTAAAATATCTAGCTGTATCGATTATTTTGTCCGCAACTTTGCTTCTTTTTGATGAAGTGTTTAAGAAACGCTGGAAAAAACAGTTGGAAATTGTTTAATATTGAATGTTATAGCTCCTGTCAAGTTTAGTTGGCAGGGCTTTTCTTAAATCTGATTTTAATCTTAATCTTTGCAATTTTCTCTTTAGCAGTGTCATTGTCAGATTTTAAGATAAGTTAGCCAAATATAAAGAATAGAATCGCTGGAAAGAGCGATTTTTATATTCTTCAGATAATTGAAAAAAAGCGCTAAATCCGCTATAATAGGTAGGTTGAAAGGATTAGAATATTCCAATGTAAAATAAAAAAATACTGACATTCACCATTATCCTAAAATGAAAGAAAGAGAAGAAGATGACTTTACAAGAAGAAATTAAGAAACGACGCACCTTTGCCATTATTTCCCACCCGGATGCGGGGAAAACAACCATCACTGAGCAGTTGCTCTACTTTGGGGGTGAGATTCGTGAGGCTGGTACGGTTAAAGGGAAGAAAACAGGGACTTTTGCCAAGTCTGACTGGATGGATATTGAGAAACAACGTGGGATTTCGGTCACTTCATCTGTTATGCAGTTTGACTACGACGGCAAGCGCGTGAATATCCTCGACACACCAGGGCACGAGGATTTCTCAGAAGATACTTATCGTACCTTGATGGCGGTGGATGCTGCCGTCATGGTCGTGGACTCTGCCAAGGGTATCGAGGCCCAAACCAAGAAATTGTTTGAGGTTGTGAAGCACCGTGGCATTCCAGTCTTTACCTTTATGAACAAGCTGGACCGTGACGGTCGTGAGCCACTGGACCTCTTGCAAGAACTAGAAGAAGTCCTAGGTATTGCGAGCTATCCTATGAACTGGCCAATCGGGATGGGGAAAGCCTTCGAAGGCTTGTATGACCTCTATAACCAACGCTTGGAGCTTTATAAAGGGGATGAACGCTTTGCCAGTCTAGAAGATGGAGATAAGCTCTTTGGAAGCAATCCTTTCTACGCTCAGGTTAAGGATGACATCGAACTGTTGCAAGAAGCAGGAAATGAATTTTCAGAAGAAGCTATTCTTGCAGGAGAACTGACTCCAGTCTTCTTTGGTTCAGCCTTGACAAACTTTGGGGTGCAGACCTTCCTTGAGACCTTCCTTAAGTTTGCTCCAGAACCACATGGTCACAAGAAAACAGATGGCGAAATTGTGGATCCTTATGACAAGGATTTCTCAGGATTTGTCTTTAAAATCCAAGCCAACATGGACCCTCGTCACCGTGACCGTATCGCCTTTGTTCGTATCGTATCAGGTGAATTTGAGCGAGGGATGAGTGTCAATCTGCCTCGTACTGGTAAGACTGCCAAACTATCTAATGTCACCCAGTTTATGGCCGAAAGTCGTGAGAATGTGACAAACGCTGTTGCAGGAGATATTATCGGGGTTTACGATACTGGTACTTATCAGGTTGGAGACACCTTGACGGTTGGAAAAAACAAGTTTGAATTTGAACCCCTTCCAACCTTTACACCTGAGATTTTCATGAAAGTTTCTGCTAAGAACGTTATGAAACAAAAATCCTTCCACAAGGGTATCGAACAATTGGTGCAAGAAGGAGCCATTCAGCTTTACAAGAATTACCAAACTGGTGAGTACATGCTAGGAGCTGTTGGACAACTCCAGTTTGAAGTCTTTAAGCACCGCATGGAAGGCGAGTACAATGCAGAAGTAGTCATGAGTCCAATGGGTAAAAAGACCGTTCGTTGGATCAAGCCTGAGGACTTGGATGAGCGGATGTCCTCAAGCCGCAATATCTTGGCCAAAGACCGTTTCGACCAGCCAGTCTTCCTTTTTGAAAATGACTTTGCCCTTCGCTGGTTTGCGGACAAGTATCCAGACGTAGAGTTGGAGGAGAAGATGTAAATCGTTACAAATGACTAGCAACATAAAGTTGCTGTCATTTGACGGTAACCGCTATGGCAGTTTACCTAAACACTTCACTAGGAAATAAGCGCAGTGCCTACCTGCCTCACTAACTTATCGGTGAAAAAAGACCGTTTTCGTCTCTTCGTGTCGTAGCTAGCGAGTTGATTTAGTTACCTGCCTTACACTTATGTTTAGAAAATAATATTGATTTGCTTGGTTATTGTCAGGACCTAGGAGCTTTGGCTATGAGGCTAAGTGTGGACATTAGGCGTGAGCTATTAGACAATCATTCTAGATCCCAGAAAGGAGTTCTATGTTTCTGGAAAGAAAACTGAAAGATCAATCTGTCTGGATCAACATTGACTCAGATGATGTTAAAAAGAATGGACAGATTTATCAGGATTATAATATCGATCTTGAAACCATTGAGTATGCGCTGGATAAGAACGAGCGGGCTCACATGGACTACAATCGTGAGAATGGGACGGTTCTTTTTATCTATAATGTCCTGAATTTAGCGACAGAGAAGGACTACTATGAGACTATTCCGATGACTTTCGTGGTACAGCAGGATCGTCTCATCACCATCAGCAATCAAGACAATGCCTATGTGGTCGATATAATGAAGGCTTACACGGAGAATCATGAGCCGGTGTCGGTCTATAAGTTTCTTTTTGCTAGTCTAGAGTTGATCTCCAATTCCTACTATCCGGTCATTGAGCAGATGGACAAGCGAAAGGATGAGCTAAACAGACTTTTGCGTCAGAAGACCACCAAAAAGCATCTGTTTGCCCTCTCGGACTTAGAAACCTCCATGGTCTACCTAGTAGCGGCATCCAAGCAAAATAGTATACTTTTAGAGCATATCAAGAGCCATGCTGTTTATCGTGGCTTTGATGAACTAGAAACCGAGCAGTTTGAAGATGCCATGATTGAGGCACGTCAGCTGGTTTCAATGACGGATTTGATTGCTCAGGTTCTTAGCCAGCTTTCGGGCTCCTACAATAACATCCTGAACAACAATCTGAATGATAATTTGACTGTTTTGACCATCATTTCGGTTCTTCTGGCAGTCCTAGCAGTCATCACTGGCTTCTTCGGTATGAATGTACCCCTGCCTTTATCAGATGATAAAAATGCTTGGCTTTATATTATCATCATGAGCTTTGTTCTCTGGACTCTTTTGACCAAGCTCCTAAACTGGGTGGTCAATAAAGAGCGATGAATAAAATACATTAAACAATGAGGTTTTCGAGCCTCATTTTTTTGTGGTATTAGTTGGAGTGAGTTTCATATTTTACTTATGAAAAATAGAGGAGAAATTTTTTGTACATTAGAACAAAAGGATGAAAAACTGCTTTCAAAGTAGTATAATAATCTTAGTATCATAATAGGAGGTTTCATATGCTGCATGTAGAAAAACTAGAAAAAAGTTTTGGGCAAAAGCAAGTCTTGTTCGGTATTGATTTTGAAGCCCAGTCGGGACATATCCTTGGTTTGATTGGGAAAAACGGTGCTGGGAAAACAACAATTTTTCACAGTATTTTGCGCTTCCTAGACTATAGTGGAGAGATCCGTTTCGAAGGGCATGCTATCAAGCAGGAGACCTATAGCAAGATTGGCTATCTGCCTGAGGAAAGAAGCCTGATGCCCAAGCTGACGGTCTTTGAACAAGTGCGCTATCTGGCAAATCTAAAAGGTGTTCCGACAGCTGTTGTCAAAGAAAAACTGCCCCAGTGGATGGAAAAGCTTCAGGTCAAGGGGAAATTAACTGACAAAATCAAGAGCTTGTCTAAGGGGAATCAGCAAAAGGTTCAGCTGATTATCACGCTTCTGCATGAGCCAGACTTGATTATTTTAGATGAGCCCTTCAGCGGTCTGGATCCTGTCAATACTGAAATCCTGAAAGAAGTCATTATTGAAGAGAAAAAACGCGGAGCGACGATTATCTTCTCGGATCATGTCATGACAAATGTGGAAGAGTTGTGCGATGATGTCCTGATGATTCGTGACGGGCAAGTGGTCCTCAATGGGGATGTACAAGCGGTCCGCAACCAATATGGTAAAACACGCCTTTTCGTTTCAAGTGACCTGTCACAGGCTGAATTAGAAGCTCTGCCCCATGTTGTTAAGGCGACGCAGACCAAGCAAGGTATCTGGAAATTGATTTTGGATGACGAAACAGCTGGTCCTGAATTGTTTGATCGCTTGACTCAGGGAAGCTATGTGGCAACTTTTGACCAGCAGGCACCGACAATTGATGAAATTTTCAAATTAGAATCAGGGGTGGAAGTATGAAACAAATGTTAATCGTAATCAAAGAAACCTACCTGCGTCATGTCAAGTCTTGGAGTTTTGTCTTTATGGTCTTGTCTCCTTTTCTCTTTCTTGGGCTGAGCTTGGGGATCGGTTATCTTCAGGGAAGTTCTATGGCCTCCTCTAAAAAGGTGGCAGTGCTAACCCAGCTTGATTCTGTCAGAGAAGTATTAAGAGCTGAAGAGCAGTTGAGCTTTCAGTACAAAGATGAAGCAGCAGCCAAGCAGGCTGTAAAAGATAAGAAAATCGCAGGATATCTGACGATTGAGGAAAAAGGCGGACAGCTCTCTGCCACCTATTATGCAGAAACCAGCATGAACGCTGCAACGAAAATGGCTCTGTCCAATTCCCTTATTCAGGTTCAGCAGGCTTTAAACCTGACTCAGGCTAATTTATCAGCTGAGCAGAGTCAGATTCTTGCGCGGACAGTCCAGTTTGAAGAAAAAATCGATGAAAATAAAGAAGGTAAGAAGATGGTTCAGACCTTTGCTGCAATGGGACTGGGCTTCCTGCTCTATATGATTCTGATTACTTATGCCAGCATTACTGCCCAAGATGTAGCCAGTGAAAAGGGCACAAAAATCATGGAAGTTATCTTCTCAAGTATTAAGGCGACGGATTATTTCTATGCCCGTATGATTGGGATTTTTGCAGTGATTCTTAGCCATCTGGGTATTTATATGCTTGGTGGACTGGCAGCCTTTCTCTTTGCGGACAGCATCCCTCTTGTATCCCAAGTCTTGAAGAGCAATCCAGCCATTCAGCAGTATATCGGAGAAGCTGTTTCCTTGAATACCCTAGCTTTTGTAGCTGTCAGCATCTTTATGTATGTCGTCTTGTCGGCCTTTCTTGGTTCGATGGTGGCACGAGTAGAAGATACAGGAAAAGTCCTTTCGCCAGTTATCATGCTGATTTTAGTCGGCTTCATGGGAGTTTCAGCTTTGGGGGCAGCAGGAGATAATGTGATTTTGAAGGTTGGTTCTTATCTTCCTTTCATCTCAACCTTTTTCATGCCTTTCCGAGCTATCAATGGTTATGCGACCAGCTTGGAAGCTTGGCTTTCTCTAGGAATTACAGCTACTTTCGCGGTTATGATGACAGTTTTCATCGCGCGTATTTACTCCAGCCTTGTTCTGCAGACGGATGATTTGGGAGCTTGGAAGACCTTCAAACGGGCTTTAAAATATAAATAGTTCACAACTTCACTGGAGTCATCTGGTGAAGTTTTCTTTTTGTATTTTAATTTAATATTTTGAATAATAGGGCTAGGTAAAAAGTGGAATTTATGGTAAAATAGTACAGATAAAACAAGGAGTGGAAAAATGGTAGAACCTAAATATAAGCGTATTTTGATTAAACTATCTGGAGAAGCTTTGGCTGGCGAAAAAGGTGTAGGGATCAACATCGCCACTGTCCAAAAGATGGCTGAAGAAATCAAGGAAGTCCATGAACTGGGCATTCAAATTGCCTTGGTTATCGGTGGCGGTAATCTTTGGCGAGGCGAACCAGCAGCAGAAGCAGGCATGGATCGCGTTCAAGCGGACTATACTGGCATGTTGGGAACCGTCATGAATGCACTTGTAATGGCAGATTCCTTGCAGCAAGTGGGCGTTGACACCCGCGTTCAAACAGCAATTGCCATGCAGCAGGTAGCTGAGCCTTATATTCGTGGACGTGCTCTTCGTCACTTGGAAAAAGGTCGGATTGTTATTTTCGGTGCTGGTATTGGTTCACCATATTTTTCAACAGATACGACAGCTGCTCTGCGGGCTGCGGAAATTGAGGCAGATGCTATCCTCATGGCTAAAAATGGTGTAGATGGAGTCTATAATGCCGATCCAAACAAGGATAAAACAGCTGTGAAGTTTGATGAATTGACCCACCGTGACGTTATTAACAAAGGCTTACGCATCATGGACTCGACTGCTTCTACCCTTTCTATGGACAATGATATTGACCTAGTTGTTTTCAATATGAATGAACCTGGCAATATCAAACGAGTGGTCTTTGGCGAGCAAATCGGGACAACTGTCTCAAATAATTTATAAAAATCAGGAGAAAAGAAAATGGCAAATGCAATTGTAGAAAAAGCAAAAGAAAGAATGACCCAGTCGCACCAAAGTCTGGCGCGTGAATTTGGTAGCATCCGTGCAGGCCGCGCTAATGCTAGCCTTTTGGATCGTATCCATGTGGAATACTATGGAGTAGAGACACCGCTTAACCAACTCTCTTCTATCACGATTCCAGAAGCGCGTGTGCTATTGGTAACACCTTTTGATAAGTCTTCTATCAAGGATATTGAGCGTGCCATCAATGCATCTGACTTAGGTATTACACCATCTAGCGACGGATCTGTCATTCGTTTGGTTATTCCAGCTCTGACAGAGGAAACTCGTCGTGAATTGGCTAAAGAAGTGAAAAAAGTCGGTGAAAATGCTAAGATTGCGATTCGTAATATCCGTCGCGACGCGATGGACGAAGCAAAGAAACAGGAAAAGGCTAAAGAAATCACTGAAGATGAATTGAAGGTTCTTGAAAAGGATATTCAAAAAGTCACTGATGATGCAGTGAAGCATATTGATGATATGACAGCGACTAAGGAAAAGGAACTCCTAGAAGTTTAATATTTTAGCAGAATCAAAACTCAGTTGGCCTAGGCTGGCTGAGTTGTTTTAACATAAAAATCCTTGCGATTAGAAGAGGCAAGGTAGAAGTAGGACTATATGAACACAAATCTTGCTAGCTTCATCGTGGGGATTATCACGGATGAAAACGATCGTTTTTACTTTGTCCAGAAGGATGGACAAACTTATGCCCTTTCTAAAGAAGAGGGACCGCATGAGCTAGGTCAGTCTGTCAAGGGCTTTGCTTATAGCGATATGAAGCAGAAGCTTCGCCTGACGACTCTTGAAGTCACAGCGACCCAAGAGCAGTTTGGCTGGGGAACAGTGACTGAGGTTCGCAAGGATCTAGGCGTCTTTGTCGATACCGGCCTGCCGGATAAGCAAATCGTTGTGTCGCTAGACATCTTGCCAGAAATTAAGGAACTTTGGCCTAAGAAGGGCGACCGCCTCTATATTCGTCTGGATGTGGATAAGAAAGACCGCATCTGGGGCCAACTGGCCTATCAAGAGGACTTCCAGCGCTTGGCTCGTCCTGCCTACAATAACATGCAGAACCAAAATTGGCCAGCCATTGTTTATCGGCTCAAGCTTTCTGGCACCTTTGTCTATCTGCCAGAGAATAATATGCTGGGCTTTATCCATCCGAGCGAGCGCTATGCAGAGCCACGTCTGGGGCAGGTCTTGGACGCACGAGTAATTGGCTTCCGTGAAGTAGACCGCACCCTTAACCTCTCCCTCAAGCCTCGCTCCTTTGAAATGCTGGAAAACGATGCCCAGATGATTCTGACCTATCTGGAGAGCAACGGTGGCTTCATGACTTTGAACGATAAATCTTCACCAGACGACATCAAGGCAACCTTTGGCATTTCCAAAGGCCAGTTTAAAAAAGCCCTGGGCGGTCTCATGAAGGCTGGTAAAATCAAGCAGGACCCGACTGGAACGGAGTTGATTTAAATGAGAAAATCTTTTTACAGCTGGCTGATGACGGAGCGCAATCCTAAAAGTAATAAGCCCAAAGCAATTTTGGCGGATTTGGCTTTTCAGGACACGGCCTTTCCCAAGCATACGGATGATTTTGATGAGGTCAGTCGTTTTCTGGAGGAGCACGCAAATTTTTCCTTTAACTTGGGCGAGTTTGATGCGATTTGGGAAGAATATCAGGCCCATTAAGTGGATAGTGGCTAGGGATAGTCATTTTCTGCTTGCTTTGATATAATAAAGGTAATTCATTCAAAAAATTAAAATAGAGAGGTTCTTTGTTTGCAGGAACATTCAGTAGAATTGAAACTAGGCCATCCAGATGATGCCTTTCATCTCTTTGGCTCTAATGAACGCCATCTGCGCCTGATGGAGCAGGAATTGAAAGTTACCATCCATGCCCGAACCGAGATTGTGCAGATTTTGGGTACGGAGGCCGCCTGCGAGGAGGCTCGCCAGGTCATTCAAGCTCTCTTGGTCTTGGTCAATCGTGGCATGACCATCGGTACTCCCGATGTTGTAACAGCCATTACCATGGTCAAAAATGACGAGATTGATAAGTTTGTAGCTCTTTACGAAGAAGAAATCATCAAGGACAGCTATGGCAAGCCAATTCGGGTCAAGACACTTGGTCAAAAAATCTATGTGGATAGTGTTAAAAATCATGATATCGTCTTTGGGATTGGACCAGCCGGAACAGGGAAGACTTTTCTAGCGGTGACCTTGGCCGTGACAGCTCTCAAGCGTGGGCAGGTCAAACGCATCATCTTGACGCGACCAGCGGTAGAAGCTGGTGAGAGTTTGGGCTTTCTGCCTGGTGACCTTAAGGAAAAGGTGGATCCTTATCTGCGACCAGTCTATGATGCCTTGTATCAGATTTTGGGCAAGGACCAGACGACACGCCTCATGGAGCGAGAAATCATTGAGATTGCACCTCTGGCCTATATGCGTGGGCGGACGCTGGATGATGCCTTCGTCATTCTGGATGAAGCGCAGAATACCACCATCATGCAGATGAAGATGTTTCTGACACGGCTGGGCTTCCAGTCCAAGATGATTGTCAATGGAGACATCAGTCAGATTGATCTGCCTCGGAATGTTAAATCTGGTCTCATCGACGCTCAAGAGAAATTGAAAAACATCTCCCAGATTGATTTTGTGCATTTCTCAGCCAAGGATGTGGTTCGCCATCCAGTAGTGGCGCAGATTATCCGTGCCTATGAACCTCCAGCTCCTAAGAAAGAGGATAGTGAATTAGCTGAGGACGAAAGAATTAGCTGAGGACGAAAGAATTAGCTGATAAAAAAACGACTAACTTGCTCATCAAGTTAGTCGTTTTTTAGTATCTGCAAATTATTTGGTTAAACCGTAGTTGTAGTCATCGTCTTGCATGGCTTCAACTTCACCAAGAAGGTAACCATTTCCGACTTGAGAGAAGAAGTCGTGGTTAGATGTTCCTGTTGAGATTCCGTTCATGACGATTGGATTGACATCGTCTGCTGAATCTGGGAAAAGTGGATCCTGTCCTAGGTTCATGAGGGCCTTGTTGGCATTGTAACGAAGGAAGGTTTTCACTTCTTCGGTCCAACCAACACCGTCATAGAGACTTTCTGTATAACCCTCTTCGTTCTCGTAGAGAGTGTAGAGCAGATCGTACATCCATTCTTTGAGTTTTTCTTGCTCTTCTTCTGGCAATTCGTTGAAACCAAGTTGGAATTTGTAACCAATGTAAGTTCCGTGAACAGACTCATCACGGATGATCAGTTTGATGATTTCCGCAACGTTGGCCAGTTTGTTGTTACCGAGATAGTAGAGGGGTGTAAAGAAACCAGAGTAGAAGAGGAAGGTTTCAAGAAAAACACTGGCAATCTTCTTTTCAAGGGGGCTACCATTGAGGTAGATTTCATTGATAATTTCTGCTTTTCTTTGTAGGTATGGGTTTGTGTTAGTCCATTCAAAGATTTCTTCAATTTCAGCCTTGGTATTCAAGGTAGAAAAGATAGAAGAGTAAGATTTTGCGTGAACGGACTCCATAAATTGGATGTTGTTGAAGACGGCTTCTTCGTGGGCAGTACGGACGTCCTTGCGTAGGGCATCCACACCAGACTCAGATTGGAGGGTATCCAGCAATGTCAATCCTCCGAAGACCTTGCCGACCAAGTCTTTTTCTTTGTTTGATAGTTTTCTCCAGTCGTCTAGGTCATTTGACAGAGGGATACGAGTATCGAGCCAGAATTGCTCCGTCAGCTTTTCCCAAGTTGATTTGTCAATGACATCTTCGATGGCATTCCAGTTTATGGCTTTATAGTAAGTTTCCATGATAATCTCGCTTTAAATTTTTAATACTTGCTTATGTCGTGAAGGAAACTGTTTCCTTCAGCAACATTGCGATAGGCTTTTTCAAAAATTGCTTATTTGGTTGAATTTGAGTGACCTAGTTTGGCAATTCGTTAATTGCTAAATCACACAGCTTTCACATTGGTTAGCGCCTACTTCGCCGCCATCATCAGTAAAGGTGCGGACGTAGTAGATGGACTTGATACCCTTGTTGAAGGCGTAGTTACGCAGGATAGAAAGATCGCGAGTTGTTTGCTTGCTTTCTTTTTTCCACTCGTAGAGACCTTTAGGAATATCGCTGCGCATAAAGAGAGTCAAGGAAAGTCCTTGGTCTACGTGCTCAGTTGCGGCTGCATAGACATCAATAACCTTGCGCATATCCATGTCATAAGCGCTAGTATAGTAAGGAATAGTCTCAGTTGACAGACCAGCGGCAGGATAGTAGATCTTACCGATTTTCTTTTCCTGACGTTCTTCGATCCGTTGAGTAATTGGATGGATTGAAGCAGAAACGTCATTGATGTAGCTGATAGAGCCATTTGGTGCAACAGCTAGGCGGTTTTGGTGATAGAGACCGTCCGCTTTTACCTTGTCACGAAGTTCTGCCCAGTCAGCAGCGGTTGGGATAAAGATATCTTTGAAAAGTTCCTTCACACGGTCAGACTTAGGTACAAATTCACCCGTCAGGTATTTGTCAAAGTAAGTGCCGTTGGCATAGTCAGATTTTTCAAAGTTATGGAAGGTCACACCACGCTCGCGAGCGATATTGTTAGACTCAACCAAGGTCCAGTAGTTCATGAGCATGAAGTAGATGCTGGTAAACTCGACAGCTTCCGCTGATCCATAGTCGATCAGTTGCTGAGCCAAATAGCTGTGCAGTCCCATAGCTCCCAGGCCAAAGGTGTGGGCTAGGCTGTTACCGTGGTCAATCGAAGGAACAGCTGTAATGTGTGAGCTGTCAGTGACAAAGGTCAAAGCGCGTGTCATAGTCCGAATGGATTTTCCAAAGTCAGGCGAAGTCATCATGTTGACGACGTTGGTAGAGCCTAAGTTACATGATACATCTGTCCCTAAGTGGAGATACTCTTGTGCGTCATTCAAGAGACTAGGCTCTTGTACTTGCAGGATTTCAGAGCAAAGGTTACTCATGATGATTTTACCGTCGATTGGATTTGAACGGTTAGCTGTATCAATGTTTACGACATAAGGATAGCCAGATTCTTGTTGGAGTTTGGAAATTTCTGTTTCCAAATCACGGGCCTTGATTTTAGTTTTGGTAATTTTAGGATTAGCAACTAGTTCATCGTATTTTTCAGTGATGTCGATATAGGCAAATGGTACGCCGTATTCACGTTCGATTGAGTAGGGGCTGAAGAGGTACATATCTTCATTTTTACGCGCCAATTCGTAGAATTTATCTGGAATCACGACCCCGAGCGAGAGGGTTTTAACCCGAACTTTTTCGTCGGCATTTTCTTTTTTGGTAGAAAGGAAAGCGATGATATCTGGGTGGAAGACATTGAGATAAACAACTCCAGCACCCTGACGTTGACCCAGCTGGTTAGAGTAGGAGAAGCTGTCCTCAAAGAGTTTCATAACAGGCACAACGCCAGACGCTGCTCCTTCATAGCCCTTGATAGGTGCTCCAGCCTCCCGCAGATTGCTGAGAGAAATACCGACCCCACCTCCGATACGAGACAATTGCAGGGCAGAGTTAATGGAGCGGCCGATTGAGTTCATATCATCTGTTACTTGGATGAGGAAGCAGGAAACCAATTCACCACGACGAGCTCGACCAGCGTTGAGGAAGCTTGGTGTAGCTGGTTGATAGCGCTGGTGGATGATTTCATTTGCGATATCCTTGGCAATAGCTTCATCTCCGTTGGCAAAGTAGAGGGCATTAAAGAGAACCCGATCTTCCATGCTTTCCAGATAGTATTCACCATCATTTGTCTTCAGTGCATACTGGTTGTAGAATTTATAGGCAGCCATGAAAGATTTGAACTTAAAATCTTGAGCATGGATAAAAGCAGACAACTCTTCAATATATTCAGGAGAATAGAGTTGGATAAATTCTTTTTCCAAGTAGTTCTCTTCGATTAAGTATTGAATTTTTTCAGTAATAGAAGCAAACTTCATCGTGTTTGGTTCAACATTTTCTTTAAAGAAGGCTTCCAAGGCTTCTTTGTCTTTGTGAAGCATGATTTGCCCATTGACTGGACGGTTGATTTCGTTATTTAGACGGAAGTAAGTCACATCTTCTAAGTGTTTGAGTCCCATAATTTTCCTTTTTCTAAAATGTCTTTTGCTTTTACAAAATAAACGGCTCCTACGAATGATAGGAGCGGCAACAAAGCTCTAAATACTGGTGAGATTATGATAATTTTTTAAGTTTACCAGGCTGGAAACCAGAAAATGCTTCAGTTGGCGTTTGAATAACAGGCGCTGCATTGAAACCGAGGCTTTTAACATGGTCGATGTATTCTGGTTGCTCATCAAGGTTGATTTCGCGATATTCCACATTGTTGGTATCAAGAAAACGTTTGGTCATCTTGCATTGAACACAATCGTTTTTAGAGTAAATAGTTACCATTAGATGATTCCTCTATACTTTCATTTTCTTAAATTTAAATCTGAAACTAGTATATCTAAAAGCGAATTCGATGTCAACAGTTTTGAACTAAATATTGTATGATGTTTTCTTATAGCAACTATTGAGATACAATATATAGTGTATAAAACATCGAAACAAAGAGAAATAACCACAAGGAGTCACAGCGCTTACTATACTTTAAGCGAAGCTAGACCAAGAAGAATTCATTATAGGGAAGAAATCCTTGAAACTATTTCGGAAAGAGAGGGAGTTGACTATCTAATCTACTATATTTAAAACAGAATTCATTTTCAAACTCTAACGAAATATTTTGTAAGCGGGCTATAAAATTCTTGAAAAAGATTTCAAAAAGTGATATAATATCAACTTGTAAGGGTTATCACTTTAACTCAAAAAGAATTATTTTAAAGGAGAGTCTAACTATGGCTTCTAAAGATTTCCACATTGTGGCAGAAACAGGTATTCACGCGCGTCCAGCAACATTGTTGGTACAAACAGCTAGCAAATTTGCTTCAGATATCACTCTTGAGTACAAAGGTAAATCAGTAAACCTTAAATCAATCATGGGTGTTATGAGTCTTGGTGTTGGCCAAGGTGCTGACGTTACAATCTCAGCTGAAGGTGCAGACGCGGATGATGCTATCGCTGCTATCTCAGAAACAATGGAAAAAGAAGGATTGGCATAAGAAAATGACAGAAATGCTTAAAGGAATTGCAGCATCTGATGGTGTTGCTGTTGCTAAGGCATATCTATTAGTTCAACCGGATTTGTCATTTGAGACTGTTTCAGTCGATGATACGAATGCAGAAGAGGCTCGTTTGGATGCAGCTCTTGAAGCTTCACAGAACGAGCTTTCTGTTATCCGTGAGAAAGCAGTAGATAGCCTTGGTGAGGAAGCGGCTCAAGTATTTGACGCTCACTTAATGGTACTCGCTGACCCTGAAATGGTTGGTCAAATCAAAGAAACGATCCGTACTAAGAAAGTAAATGCGGAAGCTGGTCTGAAAGAAGTTACAGACATGTTTATCGCTATTTTTGAAGGTATGGAAGACAATCCATACATGCAAGAACGTGCGGCAGACATTCGTGATGTAACGAAGCGTGTTTTGGCAAACCTTTTGGGCAAGAAATTACCAAATCCAGCTTCTATCAATGAAGAATCAGTTGTGATTGCACATGACTTGACTCCTTCTGATACAGCTCAATTAGACAAGAAATTTGTTAAAGCGTTTGTAACCAATATCGGTGGACGAACAAGCCACTCTGCGATTATGGCGCGTACGCTTGAAATCGCAGCCGTATTGGGAACCAATAATATTACTGAACTCGTTAAAGACGGCGATATCATTGCAGCAAATGGTATCACTGGTGAAGTTATCATTAACCCAACTGAAGAGCAGGCAGCAGCATTCAAGGCAGCTGGTGAAGCTTATGCGAAGCAAAAAGCTGAATGGGCTCTCTTGAAAGATGCTCAAACAGTGACTGCTGATGGCAAACACTTTGAACTCGCTGCTAATATCGGTACACCAAAAGACGTTGAAGGCGTCAATGCAAATGGTGCTGAAGCCGTAGGTCTTTACCGTACAGAATTCCTTTACATGGATTCGCAAGACTTCCCAACAGAAGATGAGCAATACGAAGCTTACAAGGCTGTATTGGAAGGTATGAACGGTAAGCCAGTGGTTGTCCGTACCATGGATATCGGTGGAGATAAGGAGCTTCCTTACTTCGATATGCCGCATGAAATGAACCCATTCCTTGGATTCCGTGCATTGCGTATCTCTATCTCTGAAACTGGTGACGCTATGTTCCGTACACAAATCCGCGCTCTCTTGCGTGCTTCTGTACATGGACAATTGCGTATCATGTTCCCAATGGTTGCCCTCTTGACAGAATTCCGCAAGGCTAAAGCAGTTTACGAAGAAGAAAAAGCGAAATTGCAAGCTGAAGGTGTTGCTGTAGCGGACAATATTCAAGTAGGTATCATGATTGAAATTCCAGCAGCAGCAATGCTAGCTGATCAATTTGCCAAAGAAGTTGACTTCTTCTCTATCGGTACTAACGACTTGATCCAATACACAATGGCTGCTGACCGTATGAACGAACAAGTTTCATACCTCTACCAACCATACAACCCATCTATCCTTCGCTTGATCAACAACGTTATCAAGGCAGCTCATGCTGAAGGCAAGTGGGCAGGTATGTGTGGAGAAATGGCCGGTGACCAAACAGCTGTGCCACTCCTTGTCGGTATGGGCTTGGATGAATTCTCTATGAGTGCAACATCTGTCCTTCGGACTCGTAGCCTTATGAAGAAATTGGATACAGTGAAAATGCAAGAACTTGCACAACGCGCTTTGACTGAGTGTGCGACAATGGAAGAAGTTCTTGAACTTGAAAAAGAATATCTTGACTTTGATTAATCTAAAAAAATAAGATCAGGAAAATTTTCCTGGTCTTTTTTAGTTTTCTTCAGCGTTATAGTAGACCTAGTGTAGAAAATGAAGATCGATAAAAAAGAGAGAAATATAGAAAGTTCATATGAACAAAAGAATATGATTCATGAAATTTGTGAAAAATTTCTTTAAATTTATAAAATTTAGTTGAAATTTTCAGAAAATTTGATAAAATGATACTTAATAACATTATGGAGGGTACAAGTGACACAATATAAGAACTATATAAATGGAGAATGGAGAGCTTCTGAAAATGAAATCACCATCTCATCTCCTATCAATAATGAGATTTTAGGAACTGTGCCTGCCATGAGTCAGACAGAGGTTGATTATGCGATGGCGAGCGCTCGTGCTGCTTTGCCAGCTTGGCGCGCTCTTTCAGCAGTCGAACGTGCAGCTTATCTGCATAAGGCTGCGGATATTTTGGAGCGTGATCAAGAGAAGATTGGCGAAATTTTGGCAAAAGAAGTTGCCAAGGGTATCAAAGCGGCAGTCGGAGAGGTAGTCCGGACAGCAGACTTGATTCGTTATGCGGCTGAAGAGGGCATCCGTATTCACGGTCAAGTTATGGAAGGTGGCGGCTTTGAAGCTGCCAGCAAGAAAAAATTGGCTATGGTTCGTCGTGAGCCTGTAGGAGTTGTCTTGGCTATTGCGCCATTTAATTACCCAGTCAATCTGTCTGGTTCTAAGATTGCTCCTGCCCTTATCGGCGGAAATGTTGTGATGTTTAAGCCACCTACGCAAGGTTCGATTTCTGGTCTGCTCTTGGCTCAGACTTTTGCTGAGGCTGGTCTTCCTGCTGGTGTTTTCAATACCATCACAGGCCGTGGTTCAGAAATTGGGGACTACATTATTGAGCATAAGGAAGTAAACTATATTAACTTTACTGGCTCCACTCCAATCGGTGAGCGCATCGGTAAGTTGGCTGGTATGCGTCCAATTATGTTAGAATTGGGTGGTAAGGATGCTGCAGTTGTGCTGGAAGATGCTGACTTGGAGCATGCAGCTAAGCAGATTGTTGGTGGGGCATACAGTTATTCCGGCCAGCGTTGTACGGCTATTAAACGTGTCATTGTCATGGAGAGCGTAGCGGATAAATTGGCGGCGCTGATTAAGGCAGAGGTAGAGAAACTGACGGTTGGTGATCCCTTTGATAATGCGGATATCACACCAGTCATTGATCATGCATCAGCAGATTTTATCTGGGGTTTGATTGAAGATGCTCAAGAAAAGGGAGCGTCAGCCTTGACAGAAATCAAACGTGAAGCAAATCTCATCTGGCCTGCCTTGTTTGACCATGTGACACTGGATATGAAATTAGCTTGGGAAGAGCCATTTGGTCCTGTTCTTCCGATTATTCGTGTGACTTCCGTTGAAGAGGCTATTCAGATTTGTAACCAGTCAGAATTTGGCCTGCAATCTTCAGTCTTTACAAATGATTTTCTGAAAGCATTTGAAATTGCTGAGAAACTGGAAGTGGGTACTGTACACATCAATAATAAGACCCAACGTGGTCCAGATAACTTCCCATTCCTTGGTGTTAAGGGATCTGGAGCAGGAGTGCAAGGGATTCGTTACAGTATCGAAGCGATGACACAAGTGAAATCTATCGTGTTTGATGTGAAATAATGAGAAAGGCGGCTTTGTGCGGCCTTTTTTCTTACCATAATGAACTTGTAAATCTAACATATGATCGAACAATTTGAAAAGAAATAAGTATTTATATTTTTGATTACTTATCAATTTAAAATGTAAATTTACATATTGGTCTAGATAAATTATTTTAGGAATCCTAGTTCAGGGATTGATTTTTAGGTACAGATATTAGCCTCAAACTCTTTGAAATCAGTATTTTATCAGATATTTTCCAAAAAAATCTTGATATAGCAAGTCATTCTTTTGAAGAAATTGGGCTTTTGAAATTTTTGAGATAGTTTTTGGAAATTTACTTGAAAAATATAAGAAAATGGGGTAAAATAGAAACATAGAAAACGCTTACAAATAGAAAGGTGACTAAATGGACAAAAAAGAAGCATTAAGAACCTTTACAACAGGTGAAAACTTTCATTTGCAGCATTATTTAGGAGTGCATCAGGATGTGGTGGATGGCAAAGCTGGCTACACCTTTAGAGTCTGGGCTCCAAATGCGCAGAATGTGCATCTGATTGGAGATTTTACCAACTGGTATGGAGAGCAGATTCCTATGACTCGTAATGAAGGCGGTGTCTGGGAAATCTTCACGGATTTGCCTAAGGAAGGAGATATTTACAAGTACAATATCAAACGCAGTAGCGGTCAGGAAATCTTGAAAATTGATCCGATGGCTATCTATTTTGAAGAGCGTCCAGGGACAGGAGCTATTGTTCGGACTATTCCAGAGAAGAAGTGGCAAGATGGACTTTGGTTGGCTCGGAGAAAGCGTTGGGGCTTTTTCTCAAGACCGGTCAATATTTATGAAGTGCATGCCGGTTCTTGGAAACGAAATCCTGATGGCAGTCCATATTCTATGGCTCAGCTTAAGGAGGAGTTGATTCCTTATCTGGTAGAAATGAACTATACACACGTTGAGTTCATGCCGCTCATGGCCCATCCTTTGGGACTCAGCTGGGGTTACCAGCTCATGGGTTACTTTGCCTTTGAACATACTTATGGAACGCCAGAGGAATTTCAGGACTTTGTCGAAGAATGTCACTTGAATAATATCGGTGTCATTGTGGACTGGGTTCCAGGTCACTTTACCATCAATGACGATGCCTTGGCCTACTATGATGGAACACCAACCTTTGAGTACCAGGATCATGACCGAGCTCATAACTATGGCTGGGGTGCCTTGAATTTTGACCTAGGAAAAAATGAAGTGCAGTCCTTCTTGATCTCTAGCATCAAGTTCTGGATTGATTTCTACCATCTAGATGGGGTTCGTGTGGATGCAGTTAGCAACATGCTCTATCTAGACTACGATAGCGGTCCTTGGCAGCCAAACAAGGACGGAGGTAATCGTAACTATGAAGGCTATTATTTCTTGCAACGCTTGAACACAGTTATCAAGCTATTTCATCCAGATGTTATGATGATTGCTGAGGAGAGCTCGTCCGAAACTAAGATTACGGGTATGAGAGAGATGGGCGGTCTGGGCTTTGACTTCAAGTGGAATATGGGCTGGATGAACGATATTCTCCGGTTCTACGAAGAAGACCCGATTTACCGCAAGTACGATTTTAATTTGGTGACCTTCAGCTTTATGTATTCATTTTCTGAAAATTTCCTCTTGCCTTTCTCTCACGACGAAGTCGTTCACGGCAAGAAGAGCATGATGCATAAGATGTGGGGTGACCGCTACAATCAATTTGCAGGTCTCCGCAACCTCTTGACCTATCAAATCTGCCATCCAGGCAAGAAATTGCTCTTTATGGGTTCAGAATTTGGTCAATTCCTAGAGTGGAAGTCAGAAGAGCAGTTGGAATGGTCAAATCTGGACGATCATATGAATAAGCAGATGCAAGCCTTCACTTCCGAGCTCAATGCCTTCTATAAAGACAATCGTCCGCTTTGGGAGATTGATTTGAGCTATGATGGCATCGAAATCATTGATGCCGACAATACCGATCAGAGTGTCCTTTCCTTTATCCGTAAGACGGAAAAAGGGGATATGCTGGTCTGTGTATTCAATATGGTGCCAGTAGAGCGCAAAAACTTTACCATTGGTGTGCCAGTGGCAGCCGTTTATGAAGAAGTATGGAATACTGAATTAGAGCAATGGGGAGGTGTTTGGAAAGAACACAATGAAACAGTTCAGTCTCAAGAGGGACTATGGAAAGATTATCCGCAGACCTTGACCTTTACGCTACCAGCTTTGGGAGCAAGTATTTGGAAAATCAAGCGTCGTGTGAATGTTCGTAAAAATGCTAAAAAAGATTCCACAAAGGAGTAGGATATGAAGAATGAAATGCTAGCTTTGATTCTTGCCGGTGGGCAAGGAACTCGTCTTGGAAAGCTCACACAAAGTATTGCGAAACCAGCAGTACAGTTTGGTGGTCGTTATCGTATTATTGATTTCGCGCTGTCGAACTGTGCCAACTCTGGGATTAACAATGTCGGTGTGATTACACAGTACCAACCACTTGCTTTGAACAGTCACATCGGGAACGGTTCAAGCTGGGGCTTGGATGGTATCAATACAGGTGTATCCATTCTTCAGCCTTACTCTGCCAGTGAAGGAAATCGTTGGTTTGAGGGAACTAGCCACGCTATTTTCCAAAATATTGACTATATCGATAGCATCAATCCTGAATATGTTTTAATCCTATCTGGAGACCATATCTACAAGATGGACTATGATGATATGCTCCAATCCCACAAGGATAACAGCGCTAGTTTGACGGTTGCTGTCTTGGATGTGCCTCTCAAGGAGGCTAGCCGTTTTGGTATCATGAATACCGATGCTAACAATCGGATTGTTGAATTTGAAGAAAAACCAGAAAATCCTAAATCAACCAAGGCTTCTATGGGTATCTATATCTTTGACTGGCAACGTCTCCGCAATATGCTGATTGCTGCTGAAAAGACCAATGTAGATATGTCCGACTTTGGTAAAAATGTTATCCCTAACTATCTTGAATCTGGCGAAAGCGTTTATGCTTATGAGTTTAGTGGCTACTGGAAAGACGTTGGTACGATTGAGTCACTTTGGGAAGCGAACATGGAATACATTAGTCCAGAAAATGCTTTAGACAGTCGTGATCGTCAGTGGAAAATTTACTCACGCAACTTGATTTCACCACCAAACTACCTTGGTGCGAATGCTCATGTTGAAGATTCTTTGGTAGTTGATGGCTGTTTCGTAGATGGAACTGTTAAGCATTCTATCCTCTCAACAGGTGCTCAAGTTCGTGAAGGTGCAGAAGTCACTGATTCTGTCATTATGAGTGGCGCTATTATTGGCCAAGGAGCTAAGATTAAACGTGCGATCATTGGTGAGGGCGCTGTTATTTCTGATGGTGTAGAGATTGACGGAACAGATGAAGTGCAAGTAGTCGGATATAATGAAAAAGTGGGGGTACCAACAGATGAAGATTGATAAATATTCAGCGATTTTAGGAAATACGGTCGGTTTCCACGACATGTCAACCTTAACAGACCATCGTCCAGTTGCCAGTTTGCCATTTGGTGGGAAATATCGTTTGATTGACTTCCCACTGTCTAGCCTTGCTAATGCTGGCGTTCGTAGCGTCTTTGGTATCTTCCAGCAAGACAATATCAGCTCTGTATTTGACCATATTCGTTCAGGTCGTGAGTGGGGCTTGTCCACACTTTTGAGCCACTATTATTTAGGAATTTACAATACTCGTGTAGAAAGTAGCACAGTTGGTAAGGAATATTATGAACAGTTATTGACTTATCTGAAGCGCTCAGGTTCTAACCAAACTGTAGCCCTGAACTGTGATGTGTTGATCAACATTGACCTAAATCAGGTCTTCCACTTACATAACACAACCCAGCAACCGATGACGGTGGTTTACAAGAAATCGCCATCTAAAGATATTTCAGATGTCAATGCAGTTCTGCAAGTCAGTGAAACAGACCATGTCCTAGGACATAAGCTGCATAGTGATAGAGACGAGGGCGAGCTTTTCAATATGTCTACAGATATTTTTGTAGTAGATACGCCTTGGTTGATTGAAAAATTGGAAGAAGAAGCCCAAAAAGAATTCCCACAAAAGCTACGCTATGTTCTTCGAGATTTGGCAGCTGAAGTTGGAGCTTTTGCTTATGAGTATACAGGCTATTTGGCAAATATCTACTCTGTTGCTTCCTATTATAAAGCTAACATTGACATGCTTGAACAGAAGAAATTCTATTCCCTCTTCTCACCAAATCAAAAGATTTATACAAAGGTGAAAAATGAAGAGCCGACTTACTATGCAATTACATCAAAAGTAAATCGCTCTCAGTTTGCGTCAGGTAGTATTGTAGAAGGTGAAGTTGTAAACTCTGTTATCTCGCGGAATACAAGAATTTTAGCGGGTAGCAGTGTCAAAGACAGTCTCCTCTTCCCACGCGTTGTCGTTGGAAAAAATGCAGTGGTAGAATATGCAATTGTGGACAAGGGCGTTGAGATTGCTGAAGGAGTAGTCGTTCGAGGGACAGCTGAACATCCAGTTGTCCTGAAGAAAGGTCAAAAAGTTACAGAGGACATCGTTTCATGAAAATTTTATTTGTAGCAGCAGAAGGGGCACCTTTTTCCAAGACGGGTGGTTTGGGAGACGTTATCGGCGCCCTCCCCAAATCCTTGGTCAAAGCTGGCCATGAAGTTGGAGTCATTCTGCCATACTATGACATGACGGATGCTAAATTTGGTGATCAAGTTGAAGACCTCTTCTCCTTTGAAGTCAGTGTCGGCTGGCGTCGGGAGTATGTCGGTGTCAAAAAGATTGAGTTGGAAGGTGTGAACTTCTACTTTATCGATAATCAGCATTATTTCTTCCGTGGACATGTCTATGGTGATTTTGATGATGGCGAACGTTTTGCTTACTTCCAATTAGCAGCAATCGAACTGATGGAGCGCATTGATTTTATTCCAGATGTTCTCCATGCGCACGACTACCATACGGCCATGATTCCTTTCTTGGTCAAGGAAAAATACCGCTGGATTCAGGCCTATAATAACATCAAGACAGTGCTGACGATTCACAATTTAGAGTTTCAGGGACAATTTCCGGATAGCATTCTTTGGGAACTCTTTGGTGTCGGCTATGAACGTTATGCGGATGGCACTCTCCGTTGGAATGACTGCCTCAACTGGATGAAGGCGGGCATTCTCTATGCAGATCGCGTGACAACTGTTTCACCTAGCTATGCCAACGAAATTCGGACAACTGAGTTTGGCTGCGGTCTGGATCAGATTCTTCGGATGGAGTCAGGCAAGCTGGTCGGTATTGTCAATGGTATCGATACAGATATCTACAATCCAGAAACCGATAAATTGCTGGCTTACCACTTTAACAAAGATGATTTGACTGGGAAATTGGAAAACAAACGAGCTCTTCAAGCAAAAGTAGGCTTGCCAGTTCGGGATGATGTTCCTGTCGTTGGTATCGTCTCTCGATTGACACGTCAAAAAGGTTTTGATTTGGTGGTGGAAGAGTTGCATAATCTGCTTCAGGAAGATGTGCAAATTGTGCTACTTGGAACAGGTGACCCTGCATTTGAACGTGCCTTCGCTTGGTTTGGCCAGGCTTATCCTGAAAAACTATCCGCTAACATCCTTTTTGATGTTACTTTGGCTCAGGAAATCTATGCGGCTAGTGATATTTTCCTTATGCCGAGCCGCTTTGAACCTTGCGGTCTATCTCAGATGATGTCTATGCGTTACGGGACACTGCCACTTGTTCACGAAGTTGGTGGTTTGCGCGATACGGTTGAACCTTTCAATGTCTATAGTGGACAGGGAACAGGCTTTAGCTTCAATAACTTCTCTGGTTATTGGCTAACATGGACTTTCAAAGAAGCCCTCAATCTTTACTGGCATGACCAAGAAGCTTGGCGTAGTCTGCAAATACAGGCGATGGAAAGAGATTTCTCTTGGGATACAGCTAGTCGAGCATACAGTGATTTATATGAGTCACTAGTCTAATATGTTGCATTAGAACAGCAATCCTCTCTTGTTTTTGACAAGAGAGGATTTGTCGGGTAAGTGGTCTTTCTCATGTTGACATCTTATCCAGACGGATGCTTTTCCCTAAAAGAAAGGAAGTTGATTGGTAAAAATGGAATTAAATAAAGAACAGTTTATCCGAGATTTCAAGGATACCTTGCACGAAAGACAGCTGATTAAGATTGCGGATGCTACAGCAGCCGAGCTTTTTCAAGCCCTCGCTAGTACCATTCGTAAATATATTACGCCACTGTGGCTGGAGCGCCGCAATAAACTCGTGGAACAGCAGCAAAAAACAGCCTATTATTTCTCGATTGAGTTTCTGCCGGGACGTATGCTGGAAACTAACCTACTCAATTTAGGTATTCTTGACACGGTCAAGGAAAGCTTTGCTGAGCTAGGAGTTGACTTTGAGGATGTAAAAAATGCTGAGCACGACATGGCCTTGGGAAATGGGGGCCTTGGTCGCTTGGCAGCAGCCTTCATGGACTCGCTAGCTACAACTGGCTATCCAGGTTTTGGAAATGGGATTCGCTATCGCTACGGTCTTTTCAAGCAAAGAATCGTAGATGGCTATCAGGTGGAAATTCCAGATGATTGGTTTGGCAGTCTGGGCAATGTCTGGGAAACCCGTAAGGATCACGGCATTGTGGATGTCAAGATCTTTGGTAATGTCTACTTGCGTGCCAATGAAGAAGGCCGCATTGTGCCAGTTTATGAGCATTCTAAAACCTTGCGTGCTGTTCCTTATGACGTGCCGCAGATTGGCTTTGGTAATGACAATATCAACAATCTCCGTCTTTGGGATGTTGAAGTCCCAGAAGAATATGAATTGGACTATCCAACTATTGAAGCCCGTCGGCGGGTGCAGGACATCACTGCCATTCTCTATCCAGACGATTCTAGTTACGAAGGAAAAGAACTGCGCCTGATTCAGGAATACTTCATGACCAGCGCGGGGCTGCAAACCATTATCAAATCTTATCTCAAGCAAGGTCGTCCGCTCAAGGATATTCATGAGAAGGTGTCTGTCCATATCAACGATACCCACCCTGCGGTTGCGCCGGCTGAGTTTATGCGCCTTTTGCTGGATGACTATGGTCTCGAGTGGGCTGATGCTTGGAACACAACGGTTAAGACCATGAGTTATACCAACCACACTATTTTATCTGAAGCTTTGGAAAAATGGGATGCTGAGCTCTTTAAGAATGTCCTGCCTCGGGTTTATCAGATTATCCTAGAAATTGACAACCGCTATGTGGCTGAAATGGCTGGACGCGGCCTTGATCCGCAAGTCATCGAAAACACTCGGATCGTCAAGGACAATCAAATCCACATGGCCCACTTGGCTATCATTGGCGGTCATTCAATCAATGGGGTTGCCAAGCTCCACACCGAATTGCTCAAAGAAGACACTTTGCGTGATTTCTACAGCATTTACCCAGAGAAGTTTAATAACAAAACCAACGGGATTATCCAGCGCCGCTGGCTGCAGATTGCGGATGAGCCTTTATCGACTGAGATTGATAAGCTGATTGGTAAGGGCTGGAGAAGTGATATCCATGAGTTGCGTAAGCTTTTGGAATTTCAAGACGATCAGCAAGTACTGGCTGATTTCTACCGAGTGAAGCAAGAAGCCAAGGCTCGTCTGGCTGACTTCATCAAGGAATCAACAGGAGTAGAAGTTTCTACAGAAGCTATCTTTGATGTGCAGGTAAAACGCCTCCACGCCTACAAACGTCAGCTGCTCAACCTGCTTCATATCATCAAACTCTACTGGGATCTCAAGGACAATCCTGATAAGGATATGGTACCACGCGTCTTTATTTTCGGTGCCAAGGCTGCCCCAGGCTACCATTTTGCCAAGTCGGTTATCAAGCTGATTAATGAAGTAGCCAATCTGGTCAACAAGGATGAAAGTCTGCAAGGCAAACTCAAGGTTGTTTTTCTGGAAAATTATCGGGTCAGCTTGGCTGAGCTCATCATTCCAGCAGCAGATGTATCTGAGCAGATTTCCCTAGCTTCCAAGGAGGCTTCTGGTACTTCCAATATGAAGTTTATGATGACAGGTGCCATTACCCTAGCTACTCTGGACGGAGCCAATATCGAAATCAAGGACGAGGTCGGTGACGACAACATTGTCATCTTCGGGATGGACAAGGACCAAGTTTACGAGCACTATGCCCGCCACGATTATTACTCACGCGGTGTCTATGAAAGCAATCCAGACATTCGCCGAGTGGTCGACACCTTTGTCAATGGCACCATTCCAAATGTTCGTGAAGAAGGATCTGAAATCTACGAAGCCCTTATCACCCATAATGACGAATACTTCCTCTTGGAAGACTTCCATGCCTATGTAGAAGCTCAGGAGAAGATTGATGCCCTCTATCGTGACAAAGAAAAATGGGCCCGCATGAGCTTGATTAACATCGCTACATCAGACAAGTTCACTTCAGATGATACCATTGAGCAATATGCCCAGGAAATCTGGAACTTGGAGAAATAATACTCCTGAGAAAATATGAACAAAAAGAGATTGGGACCTGGATCTCAGTCTCTTTTGTTATCCATCTACCATCTTATAAAGAATTATGCTATAGTAGAGAAAGTATGAGAGTCCAACTTTTAGAAAAGCAGGGAAAGCAAGTATGAAAGACTACACAATTTTTTATCAACAATTAACAGCTCCTTTTCTCAGCCGCCCTAGGATAGTGAAAGGGATGGCCTATTTTAATAGGGGGATGACTGTTTTTATGCCTCTGGTGTATGGCTTGGTCTTGATTGATGCCTTTCTGATAGAGGGTTGGAAAGGGCTGCTTGCTTTTTTTCTCCTCCCAGCTATTGGATTTGGTCTCTTGTCAGCGATTCGTAAACGGCTGAATCAAGCACGCCCCTACGAGAAATGGGCTATTCAACCCTTGCTGGCCAAGGATACATCAGGCAAGTCCATGCCCAGCCGCCATGTCTTTTCGGCGACAGTGATTTCCATGAGCTTGCTTTACTTTTTCTGGATGCCGGGGCTTATCTGCCTCTTGCTTTCAGCAGGGCTGGCTCTAGTGCGCGTGATTGGCGGAGTGCACTATCCAAAGGATGTAGTGGTAGGATACCTTTGCGGAATTTGCTGGGGAAGTCTTCTCTTTTTATTATAAAGGTCTGCTCAGAGCCAGATTTTTCTTTGTAAAGTAAGTTGAGGAGTAGACAAAGTGCCCGAGTCTATATTATAATGTAAGCAGTTCCAAACTTTCATCGCCAAGGAATATGGGATTTTGGAAGATGAAAAATATGTAAGGAGACTATTATGTCAGAACCGTTATTTCTACAGTCTGTGATGCAGGAGAAGATTTGGGGTGGCACCAAGCTGCGCGATGTATTTGGCTATGAAATTCCCAGTGACCATGTAGGAGAGTACTGGGCTATTTCGGCTCATCCGAACGGTGTCTCAACCGTCAAGAATGGCTGTTTTGCCGGTCAGAAGCTAGATGCACTCTATGCTGAGCACCGTGAGCTCTTTGGGAATCGTCCAGAGCCTGTCTTTCCGCTTTTGACGAAGATTTTAGATGCCAATGACTGGCTCAGCGTTCAGGTCCATCCAGATGATGCCTATGGACTAGAGCACGAAGGTGAGCTTGGCAAGACAGAATGCTGGTATGTCATCGCTGCAGACGAGGGGGCAGAGATTATATACGGTCACAATGCCAAGAGCAAGGAAGAGCTGCGCCAGCAAATCGAGAGCAAGGACTGGGATCATCTTTTGACCAAAATTCCAGTCAAGGCTGGTGACTTCTTCTATGTGCCAAGTGGCACCATGCATGCTATTGGCTCAGGGATTCTGATTTTAGAAACTCAGCAGTCTAGCGATACTACTTATCGGGTCTATGACTTTGATCGCAAGGACGATGCTGGCAATCTGCGTGAGCTGCATTTGGAGCAATCGATTGACGTTCTGACTATCGGTGAGCCAGCCAATAGCCGTCCCGTTACCATTCAGGCAGATAATTTGACCTCTACTCTTTTGGTGGCCAATGACTTCTTTGCTGTTTACAAGTGGGATATTGCTGGTTCTGTTGAATTTAAAAAGACTGCAGATTACAGCTTGTTCAGTATCTTGGAAGGTGCTGGCGAGTTGACAGTGGATGGACTAGTGTATCCTATCAAAAAAGGCTCTCATTTCATCCTGCCGAGCGATGTCACAGAGTGGACCTTGTCTGGCGACTTGCAACTGATTGTCAGCCATCCATAGTGAAAAAATACATAGACCGAGTGACCATCTCGGTCTATTTTTCTTTATTTTCGAAGAATGAATAGAGAAAACAGGACTTTAACTTCAATCAGTGAAAAAGTCCGATAAATGAGGCATTTCATCATGGTTGCTTGAAGATATTTTTTCTGAAAAATGTTACAATGAAAAGGAATATCCAAAGGAGTCGAATATGGAACACAAAGAAAAAGATTTTAGTTTATCCTGGTTTTTTAGATGGTTCTTGGATAATAAGGCCATTACCGTATTTTTGGTGACCTTGCTCATCGGTTTGAACATTTTTATTCTTAGCAAAATTAGCTTTATTTTTACACCAGTGATTGAGTTTATTGGTGTCATTATGTTGCCAGTGATTTTGGCTGGGCTGCTTTACTATCTGCTCAATCCCATTGTCGACTGGATGGAAAATCGCAAGATTAGCCGTGTGGCTGGAATTACGATCGTCTTTGTCTTGATTGGTATCTTGATTGTGTGGGGCTTGGCAGTTGCTATTCCTAGCTTGCAGCATCAGATAGTGAGTTTTTCAAAGAATGTTCCCGCCTATCTCAAGCAAGCCAATAAAATGATTGAAGATGTTTTGGACAATCATATTTCAGATGATTTGAAGCCACAAATCGAGCAAGTTACGAATAAGCTTTCGACCCAGATTACTTCATGGGCTAGCAATTTTTCATCTAAGGCAGTCAATTGGGCTAGCAATTTGATTAGTACGGCTTCACAAATCATTGTAGCTATTATCATCATGCCTTTCATTCTTTTCTATTTGCTGCGTGATGGGAAGAATCTCAAAGGCTATGTAGTTCAGTTCTTGCCAACGAAATTCCGCGAGTCATTTGGTCAGGTTATGACGGATGTTAATACCCAACTGGCCAATTATGTTCGTGGTCAGGTGACCGTAGCGATTATTGTGGCCTTTATGTTTATGATTCTTTTCAAGATTATCGGCTTGCGTTACGGTGTGACTCTAGCCGTTGTGGCAGGAGTTTTAAACTTGGTACCTTATCTGGGAAGCTTCCTTGCTATGTTGCCAGCCTTGGTTCTTGGTTTGATTGCTGGTCCGATCATGCTGTTGAAAGTCATTATCGTCTTTATCGTGGAGCAGACTATTGAGGGGCGCTTCGTGTCTCCTTTGATTTTGGGAAGTCAATTAAGCATCCATCCGATTACGATTTTATTTGTCTTGCTGACTTCAGGAACCATGTTTGGTATCTGGGGCGTCTTGTTGGGAATTCCAGCTTATGCGTCAGCCAAGGTTGCCATCACAGCGCTCTTTAAGTGGTACCAGAAGGTCAGCGGTTTGTATGAAGAAAGTGTTCAAGAATTAGGAGAAGGCAGTGAGTAAGAGTGAACAAATGTTAACAGCCCTGCAAAATCAGGATTTGGAACAGGCTGAGAAGTATTTTGAAGAGGCTTTGAGCCAAGATACCGATCAAGAGTTATTAGAATTAGCCGATTACTTAGAAAGTATCGGCTTTTTCCCTCAAGCCAAGCGTATTTATGAAAAATTGGCTCTGCTTTTCCCCGAGTCCTATATCAGTCTGGCAACGATTGCTGCTGACGATGGTGACTTGGAAGAGGCTTTTGCCTATTTAGAGGAAATTGACTCAGAAAGTGAATGGTATGTGGCAGCTCTCTTGGCAAAGGCTGACCTTTATCAGCTAGAGGGATTGCCAGATGTAGCACGGGAGAAATTGCTGGAAGCTGCCAAACTGTCGGACGAACCTTTGGTGACTTTTGGTTTAGCAGAAATTGAGTTTGAATTGGAAAATTTTGCCCAGGCCATCAAGGAATATGCCCAGCTAGATAATCGCTCTATCTACGAGCAGACAGGCGTATCCACCTATCAGCGGATCGGCCTTTGCTATGCCAGTCTGGGGAAAATTGAAGCTGCCATTGAATTTTTGGAAAAGGCTGTGGAGCTGGAGTACGATGAAGAGACGGTCTATGAATTGGCAGCTATCTTGTACGAACAAGAGGAGTACCAAAAAGCTAATTTGTACTTCAAGCAGCTGGATACGATTTCGCCAGATTTTGAAGGCTATGAGTATGCCTATGCGCAGTCTCTCCATGCGGAGCATAAGACCGAGGAAGCTTTGGCAATGACTGAGCAAGGCTTGACCAAAAATCCTTTCGAGACTCGCCTTCTGCTCCTTGCTTCCCAACTATCTTACGAACTGCATGATGTGGAAAAATCCGAGGATTACCTGCTAGCGGCTCAGGAAAATGCAGATGATGTAGAGGAAATTGCTCTGCGACTGACCAATCTCTATTTGGAGCAGGAGCGCTATGATGAGGTCTTAGCTTTTGAGGAACAAGAGCTAGACAATGTCTTAACCCGCTGGAATCTGGCGCGGGCTTATCAGGCCTTGGAAAATCTGGAAAAAGCTGGGGAGTTTTATCAGGAACTGGCAGTTGACTTGCAGGAAAATCCTGAATTTCTGGAAGAATATGTTTATTTCTTACGCGAATTAGGGCTTGTGGAAGAAGCAAGAGTACAGGCTGGTAAGTACCTGCGTTTGGTTCCAGATGATACTACTATGGCAGATTTGTACGAAAGTTTGTAGAAGTTTCTGTGAAGAATCTCTTGTGTTAGTAGCTTTCTGTGCGGACAAGATAGTTTGATTAAAGAAGGAGTAGAGATAATGTCCCAATTGAAAAGAATCCAAGAAATGGAAGAGCATTTGAATAAATACGCTCAGACGCTGGCTGCAGCCCAATCTGCTTTGGCTGAGCTGGAGGCCAGCCAGAAGCATTATATCCAGCTCCGAGATTATTACACTAGCCAAGTTTTCTTTGACGATTTGGAGTTTTCCAATCGACCAGACTTTCCTGAGGATGTGGCCTGTGGCATTTTGAGCGAAGATGCTGTTTATGACCTAATGGGAGAGCACTTTGAGACGGCGCTGCAGCTGCTAGACCTATCCAGTGCCATGCTGAAAGAAAGGTAATGGCCTAGGATGAAATAAAATGACTTCTGTCGAAAAGATAAAACATGGATAACGTCAACGAAAGGATCGGAAATGTGGAAAATCTAAAACAAAGGCCGACCAACCGTTGACATTATTAAAGGAACACAAGATTTGCAGAAAGGCGGTCCAGCATGCGCGACAACCATCTTCATACCTATTTTTCCTATGATTCTGAGGCGGATTTTTCTGACTATCTGGACCATTACGAGGGCGAGATTGTCACTACCGAGCACTATGACCTGTCCAATCCCTACCCTTACCAAGCTACCTCGCCCCATGATGATGTGCCTGACTATGCGGCCTATTCGGCAAAAATTGCAGAGCTGAACCAGCAATATGGCAACCGCATCAAAAAGGGGATTGAAATTGGCTATTATGCTCCGCGTAAAGATGATATCCTAGCTTTCCTAGCGGACAAGGACTATGACCTGAAACTCCTATCTGTCCACCACAATGGTAGTTTTGACTATCTGGAAGAGCCTGTCTTGCAGCTGGATAAGATGGAGTTAATTCCTCGTTACCTGAGAGAGTTAGAAGAGGCTATCGAGGCTGTGCCAGCAGATGTCCTAGCTCACTTTGACTATGGTTTCCGAAAATTTGCGCTTACCGTAGAGGAGTTAAAAACTTTTGAGCCTCAGCTGCGACAGCTTTTTCAAAAGATGATTGATCATGGTCTGGCCTTTGAACTCAACTGCAAGTCTATGTATCTCTACGGTCATGAAGATCTCTATATCTACGCTCTTGGCCTAGTCAAGGAGCTGGGCGGTCAGCGCTTTTCAGTTGGCTCCGACGGCCACAAACTAGAACATTTTCGACTTAAGTTTGACCGTGTGGCTCAAATCCTCGCTGATGCCGGTATTGAGGAAGGTCAGTTGATTTAAGGCATCCCGTGTGGTTTCCCAATCGTCCATTAAACACTTTTTTTGAAATTCAACCAGAATATGATATACTTAATTATCTTAGAAAATACAGAAATTTGTTGATATAGGAGAAAAAATGGCAGAGCCAGTGAAATTATTTCAGTATAATACTCTAGGAGCCTTGATGGCTGGACTTTATGGTGGGAGCATGACGATTGGGGAGCTCCTGAAATACGGCGATTTGGGGATTGGTACACTGGATTCCATTGATGGGGAGCTGATTGTTCTTGATGGCAAGGCCTATCAGGCCAAGGGATCTGGCAATGTGCCTGAAGTTGTAGAAGTTTCAGATGATGTGACAGTGCCTTACGCTGCGGTTGTTCCCCACCAAGCAGAGGTTATTTTCCGCCAACGCTTCGAAATGACAGATGAAGAGCTGGAAAAGCGAATTGAATCCTATTACGATGGAGAAAATCTATTTCGCTCCATCAAGATTCATGGTGAATTTTCCCACATGCATGTGCGAATGATTCCGAAATCAACCTCAGAGAAGAAGTTTGCTGAAGTAGCCGTGAGTCAGCCGGAGTACCATGCGGACAATGTTTCTGGAACTATTGTTGGTTTTTGGACACCCGAAATTTTCCACGGTGTCAGTGTGGCGGGCTACCATCTTCACTTTATTTCGGACGACCATACCTTTGGTGGTCACGTTATGGACTTTGTTATCAAGGAAGGGATTGTGGAGCTAGGTGCTGTCGATCAGTTGGATCAGCGTTTCCCTGTTCAAGACCGTAAGTTCCTCTTTGCAAAATTCAATGTCGATGAAGTAAGATCGGACATGGATAAGGTTGAGTAGCCAATTACTGTTACAATTGTCTACTTCTGATAAAAAAAGAGGCTGGGACTCTTCTGTCCCAACCTCTGAAAGATAACTAGAATTTGAACTATTAGCAATTTTGAGAGTGGGACAGAAATCGGTAATTCGTTAGAATTCGATTTCGTCGTCCCACCTCCGCACAGTTGAGTAGGGCTGTAAAAGCTGATGAAATCAGCCTAGTAGAGCCCACTCAACCACTGCGTCTTGCTCGACAATCCAAAAACAATTGAGAGGCTAGGACTTTTGTCCCAGACTCTTTTGTTTTTCAATATCTGATAAAAACCATATTTTAAAAACTGGCTAGCTTACATTTTCATGCTTTTGATTTTTTCTTCGTCTGGTGTGACGCGCAAGGTTTTCTGCCCCGTATAGGTGACAAATCCAGGCTTGCCACCAGTGGGCTTGTTGAGTTTTTTAGCCTCAATCATGTCCACTTGGACCAGATTGGAGAGTCTGGCTTTGGAGAAGTAGGCTGCTAGCTCGGCAGCATCTGTCTTAACTTCATCGCTAGGCTGAAGATTGCCTGTGATGACCACATGGCTACCTGGAATATCCTTGGCGTGAAACCAAAGCTCGTCCTTCTTGGCCAACTTGAAAGTCAGCTCGTCATTTTGTAGATTGTTACGACCAACAAGGATAATGGTTTGGCCATCTGTTGCCAAGTATTTCTCCGGTTTCTGCCTTTTCTGGATTTTCTCTCTCTGGCGGCGGCGGATAAAGCCAGTCTGGATGAGTTCCTCCCGAATTTCCGCAATTTCAGTTAAGCTGGCCTGCGCAAGGGCGGTTTCAACGCTCTCTAGATAGAGAATCGTAGCCCGTGTCTCCTCAATCAAGCTGGTCAGATGTTTGACGGCTTCCTTGAGCTTCTGGTAACGTTTGAAATAGCGCTGGGCATTTTGATTGGGGGTCAGGGCCTTGTCAAGTGCGATGATAATCTTCTCACCTGTGTAGTAATTGTCCAGCTCCACCTGATCTTGATCGTTGGGCACCTGATGGAGAAAGGTGGTCAAGAGTTCCCCTTTTTGACGGAATTCTTCTGCATTCTCCGTTGCTAGGAGCTCTTCCTCCTGCTTGCCCAGCTTTTTACGGTTCTTGTCCAACTCATTTTCTACTCGGCGGATGAGCTCGCTGGCCTGCTGGTTGACCCGATCACGCTCAGCCTTGTCCTTATAGAAAGTGTCCAAAAGCTCGGATAGACTGGATATTTGGGTCTTACTGTCGGAAAATAGCAGAGCAGAGAAGGATTTTTCGGTCAGGCTAGGCTGAGTCGGACTTGTAAAAAATGCACGGAAGGTTTTGAGCTTGTCGGCCGTCAGACGGCCACTGAGTTCAGTAGCTGTATCCCGACCCAAGCCCTGAAACATTTGTTGCAAGCGTTTGGGCTCTAAGTCCTCTGTCTGTAGGATTTGGAAGAGCTTTTCATCACCCACAGTGAAAGGATTGAGACTGCCAGTCTGAGGCGGAGCGATATAAGTTGAGCCCGGCAGGATAGTTCGATAGCTATTTTGTGAAAATCCGACGTGTTTGATGGCTTCAATAATCTTCCCACTAGCCTTATCCAAGAGGATAATATTACTGTGCTTGCCCATGATTTCGATGACCAGAGTCACAGCCACGCTATCGCCGATTTCGTTCTTATTGGAGACGCTGATTTCCAAAATTCGGTCATTCTCAACTTGCTGAATCGCTTCAATGACAGCTCCCTGTAGGTATTTGCGCATGACCATGATAAAGGTATTGGGAACAGCTGGATTTTCAAAAGTAGTCTCTGTCAGCTGGACGCGCCCAAAGACCGAGTGGGCTGACAGGAGCAGCTTGTGACTTTTGCGATTGCTGCGAATCTGTAAAACCAGCTCCTGTTCAAAAGGTTGATTAATCTTTTGGATGCGGCCGCCCAGCAATTCGCGGCGGAGCTCCTCTGTCATGTGGTGTAAAAAAAATCCGTCGAAAGACATGCTTTTCTCCTTGAAAGTTGCTAAAGAAGATTATAACAAAAAACCAAGCCAAAAGCTTCTAAAGTCTCATCAAAAAGAAATTTATTTTTTGTCAATGATTATCGATATAAACAAAATCCGAACATTTTATAAAAATTTTCAAAAAGGTCTTGACATCTTTTCAGGAAAAACTTACAATATAGAAAATTAGAAAAGTAGTAGATGCATTTGTTTTTAGCGAGCTTGTGGTTGGTGGAAATGAGCAGCAAATCTTTACGAAATTGGGCTAATTGATAAATATGAATTTGAAACAATAAGAATTCGGTGGGCACACCTTACAGTGCAGCTTGTTTGATGACAAGATAGAGATATGGGGGAATACTAGCTATTTTTCCATAATTGAGGTGGCACCGCGATTTACGCCCTCACACAGAGTACCTGTGTGAGGTTTTTTGTTGCTTATTATAAAAAAACAAGGAGAATTGCCCATGTTTAAACGATGGCGTCCCTAGGGATTGAATAGAAAAAATGAGATAAAGAAATGGAGAAAGAACATGAAAAATAAACGTTTAATGACTATTTTAGGGATTCTGGCTGTATTGGTAATCGGTGGGATGGCTTATTCCAGCTTTAGCAGCAAGAGCAACAGCTCTAATACTGGCGATGAGAGTAAGACAGTCAAGGTTGGTGTCTTGCAGTATGTCAGCCACCCTTCGCTAGATTTGATTTACAAGGGAATTCAGGACGGTCTAGCTGAGGAAGGCTACAAGGGCGACAAGATTAAGATTGACTTTATGAATGCTGAAGGCGATCAGAGCAAAGTTTCTACTATGAGTAAGCAGCTGGTGTCCAATGACAATGATGTGCTGATTGGGATTGCCACTCCATCTGCGCAAGGTTTGGCTGCGGCTACTAAGGACAAGCCTATTGTCATGGGAGCTATCACAGATCCAGTCGGAGCAAACCTAGTGAAAAATCTGGAAAAGCCAGGTGGTAATATCACAGGTGTTTCTGACCACAATCCAGCTAAGCAACAACTAGAGTTGATTAAAAAATTGACGCCAAATGTGAAAACAATCGGTGCCCTCTATTCTAGCAGTGAAGACAACTCCAAAGCTCAGGTAGAAGAGTTCAAAAAATTGGCCGAAGAGGCAGGCTACAAAGTTGAGGAATATTCTGTTCCTTCAACCAATGAAATTGCTTCAACTATGAATGTCATGACTGGTAAGGTTGATGCTATCTGGATTCCAATTGACAATACTATTGCGTCAGCTTTTGCGACAGTTGTGTCCAGCAATAAAGAAGCTAAGAAATCAATTTATCCAAGTGCGACAGCCATGGTAGAAGAAGGCGGTCTTGCCTCTGTCGTTGTAGACCAGTATGACCTCGGTGTTGCGACTGGTAAAATGGCTGCTAAAGTTCTTAAAGGTGCTAAACCAGCTGACACTGCAGTAGATATTTTTGATAAAGGTAAATCTGTTATCAATACTAAGAATGCCAAAGAACTAGGCATTACTATCCCAGAAGATGTCCTCAAAGAAGCAGGACAAGTGATTAAATAGATGAAAAGAAGTCTGTTGCTTAACGGACTTCTTTTTCTGCTTGTAAAATCTTTAACTGAGCTTGCGAAATGTTTAGAAATTTGTTAGAATGAATTATAATTGAATAGCAATCCGCAAGACCAGTAACCTAGGGGAAGTTTGACAGGGAGGGGAGCCAGCGACTGAGAGCTCTCTAGATGAAAGCTAGGCGAATTCACTTGCTTTGGGATTGGTAATTAAGGTCTGGCTTGCCAGATAAAAAACGGATGGTACCGCGTGTCAACGCTCCGCTTCGGTGTGAGTGAGACCGCGGTTTTTATTTTGGAGGAACTATGTCAACAATTGAAGAACGATTGCAGAGTCTGCGTGAGGAAACTTTAGCCCAATTGCAGACCATTACTCTGGAAAATGCTAAGGATATGCAGGAGCTGAAAGTATCTGTCCTAGGGAAAAAAGGAAGTCTTACTGAGATTCTCAAAGGGATGAAGGATGTTTCTGCTGAGATGCGTCCTATTATCGGGAAGCACGTCAATGAAGCACGAGATGTGCTGAATGCGGCCTTTGAAGAAGCAGCTCAAATCTTGGAAGAGCAGAAAGTCGCAGCCCAGTTGGCCAATGATGCCTTGGATGTGACCCTGCCAGGCCGTAAGATTCCAGCTGGAAATCGCCATATTTTGACCCAAACGAGTGAAGAAATTGAAGATATCTTTATCGGTATGGGCTATCAGGTTGTGGATGGTTTCGAAGTTGAGTCAGACTACTACAACTTTGAGCGCATGAACTTGCCTAAAGACCATCCTGCTCGAGATATGCAGGACACTTTCTACATCACAGAAGAGATCCTCTTACGTACTCACACTTCTCCTGTTCAAGCTCGTGCGATGGATGCCCATGACTTTAGCCAAGGGCCACTCAAGATGATCTCTCCAGGACGTGTTTTCCGTCGCGATACAGACGATGCGACTCACTCTCACCAGTTTCACCAGATTGAAGGTCTGGTCGTAGGGGAAAATATCTCTATGGCTGATTTGCAGGGAACCTTGCAGCTGATTATTCAAAAAATGTTTGGTGCAGATCGGAAGATTCGTCTGCGTCCATCTTACTTCCCATTCACAGAGCCGTCTGTCGAAGTGGACGTATCTTGCTTTAAGTGTGGTGGTGCCGGCTGTAATGTCTGCAAGAAGACTGGCTGGATCGAAATCATGGGAGCCGGAATGGTGCACCCAAGTGTCTTGGAAATGAGTGGCATCGATTCAGAGAAATATTCTGGCTTTGCCTTTGGGCTTGGTCAAGAGCGGGTGGCTATGCTTCGCTACGGTATCAATGATATTCGTGGCTTTTACCAAGGCGATGTACGTTTTTCAGAGCAATTTAAGTAAGAAGCTTAGAAATAGGACTTGATTTGAACAATTCCATCACGACAAGCCTGATTAGCAATGTTTGCGAGCTTGAAATGCGTGGAAATGGTGTTCATCAGTTTTAGCTGCCTATAAGATAATTTTAGATGGGAATATCGCTCACAGCTGCTTCTGAGAAAGGAGTGCCCTATGTTAGTTAGAGTTCGGCCAGAGGATCTGGATATTTTGCGGGACTTGGAAGTGCAGACCTACCAAGAAACTTTTGGTCCTTTCATCAAGCAGGCAGACTTGGAGCATTATTTTGCCCACGAGCTGGCGCGTGAAAGGCTGGCGCGGGAGTTGGCCAATTCTGAGTCTGAGCATTATTTTGTGTTGGACAAGGAGCAAAAGATCGCTGGTTTTCTCAAGTGTAACTGGGGTCAGGCTCAGACAGAGCAGGAGTTGGAAGATTCCTTTGAAATTCAACGAATTTATGTGCTTGCCTCCCATCAGGGACTTGGCTTGGGCAAGGAAATATTTGAATTTGCCCTAGCAGAAGCTGAGAAACGTGGTTTTAGCTGGGCTTGGCTAGGCGTTTGGGAAAGAAATTTCAAGGCGCAGAACTTTTACTTTAAATATGGCTTTGAAAGGTTTAGCCAGCATGAATATATCACTGGTGATACGGTTGATATTGACTGGCTTTTAAGGAAGCAATTAAACTAAAAAGACGAGAGTATTGCTGCTTATTAGGCTTTTAGTAAAAACAGAAATTTATAGAGAGGAATCAAATACGACCGAAAATTGAATGGACTGGCTTTGTCTATGAAGTCAGAGTTGGTTCTGGTCGGTCGTAAAATCATACATATGTTAGTTAGTTATAAATGGTTAAAAGAACTGGTTGATTTGGATGTGACGAGCGCCGAGCTGGCTGAGAAAATGTCCACAACTGGTATTGAAGTAGAAGGAGTCAGCTCACCAGCTGAAGGCCTTTCGAAAATTGTTGTCGGAGAAGTTCTGAGCTGCGAGGATGTATCTGAAACTCACCTGCACCTCTGTCAGGTCAATGTCGGGGAAGAGGAGCCTCGCCAGATTGTCTGTGGCGCACCGAATGTACGTGCTGGAATCAAGGTTATGGTGGCTGTACCAGGCGCTCGCATTGCAGATAATTATAAGATTAAAAAAGGAAAAATCCGTGGCTTGGAGTCACTAGGTATGATTTGTTCCTTGGGCGAGCTGGGCATTTCGGATTCTGTCGTGCCAAAGGAATTCGCGGATGGCATTCAAATTTTGCCAGATAGTGCTGTACCAGGAGATGAGGTTTTCCCTTATCTAGACTTGGATGATGAGATTATCGAGCTTTCTATCACACCTAATCGGGCTGACGCTTTGTCTATGCGCGGAGTGGCGCACGAAGTAGCAGCTATCTACGATAAGCCTGTTCATTTCAAAGAATTTCCTTTGACTGAAGGGGATAAAGAGGCTGCGGCTAGCTTGTCTGTTGTCATTGATAGCGAAAAAGCACCGTTTTATGCAGCTCGTATTTTGGACAATGTGACCATTGCTCCGAGTCCTCAGTGGCTGCAAAATCTCCTCATGAACGAAGGAATCCGTCCGATTAACAACGTAGTGGACGTGACTAACTACATCTTGCTCTACTTTGGTCAGCCCATGCATGCCTTTGATCTGGATACATTTGAGGGTGACCAGATTGTCGTCCGGGAAGCGCGTGCTGGTGAGAAATTAGTGACGCTGGACGGCGAAGAGCGTGAGCTGGAAGTCGGTGATTTAGTTATCACTGTGGCAGATAAGCCAGTGGCTTTGGCTGGTGTCATGGGCGGAGCAGCCACCGAAATCTCTGATAAGTCGACTCGTGTCGTTCTGGAAGCGGCTGTCTTTGATGGCAAGTCAATCCGTAAGACAAGCAGCCGTCTGGGCTTGCGTTCAGAATCTTCTTCACGCTTTGAAAAAGGGATTAACCTGGCAACAGTAACCGAAGCTCTGGATGCTGCTGCGAGCATGATTGCTGACTTGGCAGGTGCAACTGTTCATGCTGGTATTGTCCAAGCAGGACAGTTAGATATGACTGACAAGCAAGTTTCGACTAGCCTTTCTGATGTCAACCGAGTCTTGGGAACAGATTTGACTTATGCGGATATTGAAGATATTTTCCGTCGTCTAGGCTTTGCTCTCAGCGGATCTGCGGACTTGTTCACAGTCAGCGTGCCTGCTCGTCGTTGGGATATTAGTATTCCAGCAGATCTTTACGAGGAAATTGCTCGTATTTATGGCTATGACCGCTTGCCAGTTTCCCTGCCTCAAGATGCTGGAACAGCTGGTGAATTGACGGCCACTCAGAAGCTACGTCGCAAGGTTCGGACGGTGGCTGAAGGAGCAGGACTGACCGAGATTATTTCCTATGCCTTGACCACGCCAGAAAAAGCTGTCGAATTTACGCTCAATCCTACAAATCTGACGGAGCTTATGTGGCCTATGACAAGGGAGCGCAGTGTTCTTCGTCAAAATATGCTCTCAGGAATGCTGGATACTGTCAGCTACAATGTTGCTCGTAAAAATAAGGATTTAGCCCTGTATGAAATTGGGAAAATCTTTGAACAAACAGGCAATCCGAAGGAAGAATTGCCTAATGAAATCAATAGTTTTGCCTTTGCCCTAACTGGCTTGGTAAGTGAAAAGGATTTCCAAACGCTAGCGACTCCTGTGGACTTCTTCTACGCTAAGGGAGTGGTTGAAGCGCTCTTTGACCGCCTAGGATTAGCAGCTGATTATCAAGCAACTGACCAGCTCAAGAGTCTGCATCCGGGTCGGACAGCGCTGATTTCGATCAAAGGTCAGCCAGTGGGCTATGTTGGGCAGGTTCATCCAGTGACGGCCAAGGCTTATGACATCCCAGAAACCTATGTGGCTGAGCTCAATCTGACGGCTATTGAGGCGAGTCTTGAGCCAGAACAACCTTTTGAAGAAATCACCAAATTCCCAGCTGTCACTCGTGATGTGGCCTTGTTGCTCAAAGCAGAAATCAGCCACAGACAGGTGGTGGAAGCGATTCAAGCTGCCGGAGTGAAACGTTTGACGGATATCAAGCTCTTCGATATCTTCTCTGGTGAAAAATTAGGTGTTGGCCTCAAGTCTATGGCCTACACACTGACCTTCCAAAATCCAGAAGACAGCCTAACCGATGATGAAGTGGCTAAATACATGGAAAAAATCCAAAAATCCTTGGAAGAAAATGTTGGAGCAGAAGTGCGCTAGTATATACAAAGAGAAGCAGTCCTTTGGGCTGCTTTTGGCTATAAAAGAGCTTTATAAAAGTCTTGATTTATGGTATTCTAGTCCCATAAAGATTTTACAGAAAGAATATTTTAATGGAATATAAAAGAAGTTATGCATCTGAAATTGTAGCTATTATTATTGTTATTATTGGAGCATTTATATTAATTGGAATAATGCAATCACCAAATAGTAGTAGTGGTAACCACAGTGATAGCTTAAAACAGCTAGAATATGAACGAAAAGAAGCAAGGTTGAATGAAAGCTCGATGACGATTGAAAAGGCTAGAACTATGGTTAAATCAACTTATGCACCTGAGAATGAAACACCAGAAGAAGAGCAAAAAAGACTGCAAGCTTTTGTAGAGACCTATAATAAACAATTAGAGTCCGAACAAGCTTCTATCCGAAGAGAAAAGGAATCTGAGCAAGAAATTCTCAATCAAAATAATGAATATGTGGGCCCAATTCTAATTGGTGCAGGTGTTATAGTTACTATTTTAGGTGTTTCGGCTTATAAGAAAGCTCATGAGCCTGCAGCTTTTACCATTTCTGATGATAAGATTGATGTTAAACCCTCTGTTTTCCAAGATATAAATCACATTGATTTAACAAATATTAAGCAAATCGAGTATGAAATTAGACGTGCTTATTCTAAAAATTCGAGATCAACTTATCGCATACTTTATTTTAAAGACGAAGAAGGAAAAATACTGGAAGAGATTGACTTGAATGATCTTGTTGATGCTGATTTCAATACGATTTATAAAGAAATCAGTAAACGAGCTCCGCATATCGAATGGATTTTTCCGGAATAAAAGGAAAGATTGTAGGAAAAGTAATTATGGAAAATTTGAACCAAATCTCCCAATGTCAGACTCTTTGGGCTAAAAATAAATATCTAGTGCTCAGTCATTCCAGTAAGATCTATCTGGAAATCCGTCAGTATCTGAAAAGCGATTTGGTGGAAGCAGCACATGTTCAAGACTTGATTGATCAGGCGGTAGCCCTGCCTGAAAATCGCGGTCAGGTCTGCAATGCCTTTCAGCATGTTTGGGGCTATTTTAAGAAAAAAGCCAGCCCAGCTGAAAAAGAAAACTTTATGCTATTTTTAGAGCGATACCAAGTAGGTCAGGTGAAGCAGGAGGTTTTGGTAGAAGCTGTGACAGATTTGCTTAGAAAGTACCCCAATCCCTATCTGCAACAGTCGACCTTGATATTTAGGGATGATGCAGAAGGCTCGTCCATCAAGGATGACTAGCTTTGATCCTCTAGAAGAAGCAATAGATTTTACATCTCCAGTCAAGTAAGGCTGGGGAATTTTTTATTTTTAGATAAAAAATGCTATATGATTGACAAACAAAACAGACAATTGTAGAATATAATTATAAACTACAAATGTAGAAAAAGGAGAAAGCAATATGACTGTTTCGAAAAAAGCCTTTACTGAAATCTTATCATTAACAGTCGCAGTTTTATTGACTGCTTGTTCAGGCAATGCTAATCAGGGAGGAAATGCTAACTCATCACAAAATACCCAAAGCCAAACATCACAGCCTGCGCAAGAACAGACTTCTTCATCCAATGCAGGTCAGACCAGCAATCTAAACGGACGCTACCAAGAAACCGACCATGATGGTGACCAACATGTCCTGGAAATCAATGGTAGGACTGGTACTTGGACTGAAACCGAGATCGACGGCAGTAAGGAAATCAAGCAGGTACAAGTAGATGCTGCTAACCAAAGACTAATTGTCGGTGACGATGTCAAAAGTTACCGACAAAATGGCAATCAGCTGATTGTGGATGAACTAGATGATGATCCAGACACTCTGACCTTTACCAAGCAATAAGGCGATTTTCAATCTGCTCTGGGAAAGAGAAAGTGCAGGTCAGATAGCGGTCGAAACCTAGAGAAAAGAAACAAGGCAAGCTTCGGTATATGAACTGAAGCCCTTGTTTCTTTTTATTTTATGAATTTCTTTCAAGGAATGTTTCTTATTTAGGGAATCGCTATACGACTTAGTGATTTTCGCCTGAATCTAGTCATTATTAGTCTCATATGTTTTTCTAGCTTGCTTCTTTATGATATAATGATCTTTAATATCTCAAAGGAGGACAGCTTTGTTTTTAGCTTTTAAAGAGATTGTCTACAGCCGTGGACGCTATCGTTTAGTGGTTGCTGTGGTCTTTCTCATTACCTATATGGTTTTCTTTTTATCTAGTCTTTCCGTCGGTTTGGCTAGGCTCAATCGCTTGGCTCTGGACCAATGGCAGGCTGAGTCAATCGTCTTGTCAGAGTATGCCAATAAGAATCTGGTTGCGTCGACTCTCAAGGAAGAGGAGTATAGTAGCCTGCTTCAAGGGGACTCAATCGCAGCTTTGGGACAGACGGCAGCAGTGGCCAATTATGAAGATGGGACTGATAAACTCAATGCTCAGGTTTTCGGTCTTTCTTGGGATAGTTTTCTGGCACCAGATATTATTGAGGGACGTCCTGTTGAGAATGCTCATGAAGTCATTGCGGATAAGCGCCTGCAGCAAAAAGGTCTAAAACTAGGCGATCAGCTTCAGCTCAATGGCAGTGAGCGCCTCTATCAGGTTGTTGGTTTCACAGAGGATAATACCTTCTTTACGCAACCTGTAATTTTTATGGATCTAGATGATTTCAGGGAATTAAAGTACGGCTCTAGTCAGGTTAAGAATATCAGCGCACTTGTGGTCAAAGATAGTCAAAAAATTGAAGAAACAGGGCTCAGTCAGCTTTCTATGAGTGATTTTATAGAAAATATCCCTGGTTATCAGCCTCAGGTTCTGACTTTTTCCTTTATGATTGGGGCCATGGTTCTGATTACCTTTTTAGTATTGGGGATTTTCATGTACATTATCACCATTCAGAAGACTCAACTTTACGGTATTATGCGGGCCCAAGGGATTGCCAGTGGGAAGATTATTGCTTCTATTTTCTGGCAGATTTTCATCCTATCCACTCTGGGAATCAGCTTAGCTGTCTTGGCTCTATTGGGAACCCAGCTAGTCTTGCCGGCTTCTATGCCTTTTTACAGTGACTGGCGATCCTATGCTGGTTTAATTATCCTCATTATTTCCATGTCACTGGCTGGCGGACTTTTGTCCATTCATCGGGTTCTGAAAATTGACCCTATCACAGCGATTGGAGGTGAGTAAATGTCAATCATAGAACTAAAAGGGGTTACAAAAGAATATGGTCAGGGACATACGCTGGTTCAAGCCCTGAAACCAACTGATTTCCAACTGGAAGCGGGGCAATTTGTAGCTATTATTGGGCCATCAGGCTCGGGTAAAACAACTTTTCTGACCTTGCTCGGGCATTTGCAAACTCCCTCAAAAGGACAGATTCTGCTGCATGGGAAAGATACTTCCCAGCTCAAGGAAAAGGAACGTGCTGCTCTGCGTTTCAATGATTTCGGCTTTATTTTGCAGGCTTCCAATCTCATACCCTTTTTGAAAATCGAAGACCAGTTTCAGCTGATTGACCGCTTATCTAAAAAGGAAAGGACGGATCTAGACAGTCTGATTGAGCTGCTAGATCTAAAAGACACGCTTAAGCAGTATCCTAAAGAATTGTCCGGTGGGGAACGGCAGCGGGCTGCTATCGCCAGAGCGCTTTACAACAGCCCTGATATTATCTTGGCTGATGAGCCGACAGCTAGTCTGGATACAGAGCGGGCTAAGCGCGTGGTTCATCTGCTTAAAGAAGTGACCCAGAAATTCAACAAGAGCGTGGTCATGATTACCCATGATACTCGCCTACTGGACGAGGTTGACAAGGTCTATGAAATGCAAGACGGAGTGCTGACTCAAGTCCGATAAAGATGTACCCAAACAGAAAAATAGTTTGGGGCAAGGAGAGTGCCACGATTCATGATCAGGCAAATTCTCAGCTAGATTGAATAGACAAACGAAACACGGTTCTATTTTTCAAGAACCGTGTTTCGTTTTCTTCGTTTTTTGGTGATTTTCAGGATTTATTTTGGTAGTGCGGGCTTTGTGGAAAAGAACCTCCAACCAGCTACGTTGTTGGATGCGCTCTCTGATATGTCCGTGCTTTCGACTTTCTAGGTATTCGCCTAGATTTTTTGCTTTGATAAACTCTGTGATTCCCATATTATTTTCCTAGGCAGAATTGGCTGAAGAGCTGGGTGATGAGTTCGTCTGGTGCGGCGTCTCCAGTGATTTCACCAAGGATTTCCCAAGTACGAGTCAGATCGACTTGGAGGAGATCCACTGGCATGCCCATTTCCAGTCCCTGATTGACGGCTTGCAGGCTTTCGACAGCCTTTTCGATGAGAGAGATGTGGCGAGCATTGGACAGATAGGTGGCGTCTTGCTCGACAATGCCAGCATTTTCAAAGAAGAGCTGATTGATCCGATCCTCGATTTTATCGATATTTTGGTTGTGGAGGACAGAAATCTTGATAGCATCTGCCGGTAGCTGGTCTAGTTCAATCCTCTCTTCAAGGTCAGTCTTATTCAGCAGGACGATGCGATTGCTGTCTTGGCTGATTTCAAGCAATTGTTTGTCTTGGTCAGTTAGTTGCTCGCTGGCATTGAGAACCAAGAGAACCAAGTCAGCTTCCTGTAAGGCTTTTTTAGAGCGCTCAACGCCAATCTGCTCCACAAGATCATCCGTTTCCCGAATCCCTGCGGTATCGATGAGCTTGAGTGGTACGCCGTTAATATTGACATACTCCTCGATCACATCACGAGTGGTCCCCTCGATATCGGTCACAATGGCCTTGTCCTCGTGCAGAAGATTGTTGAGGAGGCTGGATTTACCAACATTAGGTCGACCGATGATAGCAGTGGAAATCCCTTCGCGAAGAATCTTACCGCGTCGCGCAGTTTTGAGAAGCTGTGTCAGAAGTTGCTCGAATTCAAGTGTTTTTTCACGAATGATTTCCGTCGTTGCTTCCTCAACATCGTCGTACTCAGGATAGTCGATGTTGACCTCGACCTGAGCCAGTGTGTTGAGGATTTCCTGACGGGTGCTATTGATAAGGTCGGAAAGAGAGCCGTCCAGCTGCTTGACAGCATTGTTCATGGCTTTATCTGTCTTGGCGCGGATGATGTCCATAACGGCCTCAGCCTGAGTCAAATCTACGCGCCCATTGAGAAAGGCCCGCTTGGTAAACTCGCCAGGCTCTGCCATTCTAGCCCCTTCTCGGATAGCCAGCTGTAGGATTTCATTAGTCACCGCAATCCCGCCGTGGGTGTTGATCTCGATGATATCCTCGCGGGTGAAAGTCTTGGGAGAGCGCATAGCGCCGACCATGACCTCATCCAGAATCTCCTGATTTTGAGGGTTAACGATATGGCCGTAGTTGAGTGTGTGGCTGGCTACTTTGCTTAAATCCTTGCCTTTAAAGATTTTTTTGGCAATAGCAAAGCTGTCCGTCCCGCTTAGTCTGACGATACCGATGGCTCCTTCCCCAAGAGGGGTCGAAATCGCAGCGATGGTATCAAATTCTCGTGTTATCATGTATATCCTTTCTGGAAATCTATTTTGCAAGTATCCGCCCAAAATTCGTCCAAAAAGTTTTTGAGATTTGTACATCATTTTGTCCTTGCTTTGCATTAATTAATAGGTATAATGGGAAAGTGGTAGTTAAATCCTTGTGTCTTAGTAAAATGCGACTGACGGCTAGAGTTCTTTCAAATATTGGTAGAAGATAAACAGCTGTTGGGTAGGAAATTTATTTTACTCTAAACCTGTTCCTATCTTGCTAGTCAGTAGGAAAGAACCGTCTTCATTTTTTGAAAAAGTTAGGATGACGGCTTGATATTTGCTTCCTCCTGGTAAGTAGGTGATGGTTTTTAATTCAGAGCCGCTGACAGTGGAAGTGGTTTCGTCAGTTGGTTTGCCGTGGTCCCGAATGACGTCGTCGTATTTTGTTCCGCCTGCACCTCTTTTCAAAATATCGCCCTCTTTGAGTGCATCAAATTCTGCTTTTGTCCATGTAAACTTCGTACTTTCTTCTTCTTCTTTTTCTTTTTCTATTTTTCTTTCTGACGAATCAAAATAGGAACTATAAGAGTTTGTCAGAGCATCAAGTCCTTTTCCCACTTCATTGAACATACGGGAATAGAATGATAGAGTGACCAGTGCGATGATTAAGGAGAAAAAGGAAATAACAGAGCCAATAATGGCCAAAGTTTTCGGTTTCTTTTGGTTAATAATGAGACCGATAATAGCAAGGATAAGAGCAATAGTACCGATAAAAAAAGATAGATAATTGATGATTGGTATCCAGGAGCCAAGTAAAGCGATTGCTCCAAAGACAATGGCTAAAATACCTAAAACTTTATTTTCTTGCTGCATCATAACAACCTCCTCAGATTTTCTATGGTTTACTACTTGAAATATGTATTTCTTTTAGTAATTTGCCTATCTTCATTGTAGCGTAAAATAGAACTAGGAGCAAGATTTTAAGGAGATTTTCGTGAAATGGAGCACTGTTAAAATGCGATGAACCGTTTAAAGAGCTGAAAACACTTTCAAATTTCAAAGAATTGTGATATACTAAACATAGTTGATTTGAGGAGGTGCTATGGAAACTCTAAAGAAACTAGCAGGCACTAAGGCTGCTGAATTTGTCGAAGACGGGATGGTGGTCGGTCTGGGAACAGGTTCGACTGCTTACTATTTTGTCGAGGAAATTGGTCGACGTATCAAAGAGGAAGGCTTGCAGATTACTGCAGTCACCACCTCTAGCGTGACTAGCAAGCAAGCAGAAGGCTTGGGCATTCCGCTGAAATCCATTGATGAAGTGGATCAGGTCGATGTGACCGTTGATGGAGCTGATGAAGTGGATCCTCAGTTCAACGGCATCAAAGGCGGAGGCGGGGCTCTGTTGATGGAGAAAGTTGTCGCGACACCTTCCAAGGACTACATCTGGGTGGTCGATGAGAGCAAATTGGTTCAAAAGCTAGGTGCTTTCAAGCTACCAGTCGAAGTAGTGCAATATGGTGCGGAGCAAGTTTTCCGTCGCTTTGCTCAAGCAGGCTACAAGCCAAGTTTCCGTGAAAAAAATGGCCAACGTTTTATCACGGATATGCAGAACTTCATTATTGATCTAGATCTAGGTGTAATCGAAAATCCCGTCGAATTTGGCCGAGAATTAGATCATATCGTGGGCGTTGTTGAGCACGGCCTTTTCACCAAAATGGTCAACAAGGTGATCGTCGCTGGTCAAGGTGGCGTAAACATTTTAGAAGCAAATAACTAGAAAAGAGGTTTTCATGTCAAAATTTAATCGTATTCACTTAGTTGTTATGGACTCAGTCGGCATTGGGGCAGCACCAGATGCTAACAATTTTGTTAATGCAGGGGTGCCAGATGGAGCTTCCGATACGCTGGGACATATTTCCAAAGCAGTCGGCCTAGACGTGCCAAATATGGCTAAGCTGGGCTTGGGCAATATCGAGCGTGAGCAAGCCTTGAAAACTGTACCAGCTGAGGAAAATCCAAGTGGTTACTATACTAAATTAGAAGAAGTTTCTTTAGGTAAAGACACGATGACAGGCCACTGGGAAATCATGGGTCTGAATATTACTGAGCCTTTTGATACTTTCTGGAATGGCTTCCCAGAGGAAATCTTGACTAAAATTGAAGAATTTTCTGGTCGCAAAGTTATTCGTGAGGCGAACAAACCTTATTCTGGCACGGCAGTTATTGACGACTTCGGGCCTCGTCAGATGGAAACTGGCGAATTGATTATCTATACTTCTGCAGATCCAGTTCTTCAAATTGCGGCCCACGAAGAAGTGATTCCTTTGGAAGAGCTCTATCGTATCTGTGAATTCGCCCGCTCTATTACCTTGGAACGCCCTGCGCTTCTAGGACGGATCATCGCTCGCCCTTATGTAGGTGAGCCAGGCAACTTCACTCGTACAGCCAATCGCCATGACTATGCAGTTTCTCCATTTGAACCAACTGTTTTGGACAAGCTCAATGAAGCCGGCATTGATACTTATTCAGTTGGTAAGATTAACGACATCTTCAACGGTGCTGGTATCAACCACGACATGGGTCACAACCAATCCAATAATCATGGAGTGGACAATCTAGTCAAGGCTATCCAGTCTGAGGACTTCAAGTACGGTTTCTCATTTACCAACTTGGTAGACTTTGATGCTCTTTATGGTCACCGTCGTGACCCGCATGGCTACCGTGATTGTCTGCAGGAGTTTGACGCTCGCTTGCCAGAAATCATTGAAAACATGCGTGAAGATGATTTGCTCATGATTACCGCTGACCATGGTAATGACCCGACCTATGCTGGAACTGACCACACTCGTGAGTACATTCCGCTCTTGGTCTTTGGTAAATCCCTCAAGGGGAATGGTCACTTGCCTGTCGGACATTTTGCGGACATTTCAGCAACCATCGCTGACAACTTCGGTGTGGATAAGGCCATGATTGGTGAAAGCTTCTTGGACAAATTGGTATAAGCATAGAGAGTGAGGGAAATATTTTATGACAACATTATCTGAGAAAATCAAAGCAACGGCAGCCTTCCTGAAAGAAAAAGGCATGACGGAACCTGAGTTTGGTCTGATTTTGGGATCTGGTTTGGGAGAGTTGGCTTCTGAAATTGAAAATGCCGTTAGTCTTGACTATGCGGACATTCCAAACTGGGGCCGCTCAACTGTCGTTGGGCATGCTGGTAAATTAGTCTATGGAGATTTGGCAGGGCGCAAAGTATTGGCACTGCAAGGTCGTTTCCATTTCTACGAAGGAAATCCTCTCGAAGTTGTCACTTTCCCGGTGCGCGTGATAAAGGCTCTTGGTGCGACAGGTGTTATTGTGACAAATGCTGCCGGTGGTATTGGATATGGTCCTGGTACGCTTATGGCGATTACTGACCACATCAATATGACGGGTCAAAATCCTTTGATTGGTGAAAACTTGGATGAATTTGGCCCACGTTTCCCTGATATGTCTAAATCTTACACTCCAGAATACCGTGCAACTGCTCATCAAGTCGCTGATAAGCTTGGTATTAAGCTGGATGATGGTGTCTATATCGGTGTTACCGGTCCAACTTACGAAACGCCAGCAGAAATCCGTGCTTATAAGACACTCGGAGCAGATGCAGTTGGCATGTCTACTGTTCCTGAAGTTATTGTGGCAGCCCACTCAGGCTTGAAAGTTCTCGGTATTTCATGTATTACTAACCATGCTGCTGGTTTCCAAGAAGAACTCAACCATGAGGAAGTTGTGGAAGTAACAGAACGTGTCAAAGGTGATTTCAAACGACTACTTAAAGCGATTCTTGCTGAATTGTAAGAAAATAAAACATTAAACGAAAGAAAGGTAGAGCGTGTGTTTTGATGTGAACACGAGCGGGAAACTTTTCTAAAAACACAGAAAGGAAGGGCGTCTGAGTTTAAATTGAACTCGGGCTAGAGGCTTTGTAAAAAAGATAAATCCTCCTAGATGCCTTGCATCTTTGTCGGATTTCCTATTTTTGCTTGGTTCTCTATCGCTATCCTGAATCTTAAAAAAAGAAAGGTAGAGCGTGTGTTCAAATTTGAACACGAGCGGAAAACTCGGAAAATAGATAATCTGACTGAGAAATCAGGATTTCTCGTCAGATTCCTAATTTTCAGTCGTTTTCTTGTCGCTCTTTGTATCATAAATTATGTCTATCCATATTGCTGCTAAACAAGGTGAGATTGCTGATAAAATTCTCTTGCCGGGTGATCCGCTTCGTGCTAAGTTTATTGCGGAAAATTTCCTAGAAGATGCCGTTTGCTTTAACGAAGTGCGGAACATGTTTGGCTACACTGGTACTTACAAGGGTCAGCGGGTTTCTGTTATGGGAACGGGCATGGGAATGCCGTCAATCTCTATCTATGCGCGTGAGTTGATTGTGGACTACGGTGTGAAAAAGCTGATTCGTGTGGGAACGGCTGGTTCCCTCAATGCAGATGTTCACGTTCGTGAATTGGTCTTGGCACAGGCTGCTGCGACCAACTCAAACATTATCCGCAATGACTGGCCTCAGTATGATTTTCCGCAAATTGCCAGCTTTGACCTGCTGGACAAGGCTTATCATATCGCCAAAGACTTGGGCATGACGACCCATGTCGGAAATGTCTTGTCGTCAGATGTTTTCTATTCCAACTATTTTGAGAAAAATATCGAGCTGGGTAAATGGGGCGTGAAAGCTGTTGAAATGGAAGCTGCAGCCCTTTACTATCTGGCTGCCCAGCACCAAGTAGATGCGCTAGCTATCATGACCATTTCTGATAGCTTGGTCAATCCTGACGAAGATACGACAGCAGAGGAACGCCAAAACACCTTCACCGATATGATGAAGGTTGGTTTGGAAACTTTGATTGATTAAGCATGAATCTAGATTTAAAAGAGGAAATTCTCTTTGCGATTTCCCGTTATGACTATGCTTATGCCTATAAACTGGCGCAACAGTTGATGAGCGGCTCACCAGTTTTGACAAAATTGTTGCATATTCTGGCAGAGCGAAGAGAGCTCAATATTCTGCCAGCCATGGATGAAGAGTTGAAGACTGCCTTGCAGACGCAAAGCGGTTTTCAGCTTTTTTGTCATACCGATTTGGCTGATGAACAGCTGGCTAACTATCTCTATGATTTGGAAGCCAAGCTGCGCAATGAGCAGATTATTGATTTCGTTCGAGCGGTTAGCCCAGCGATTTATCGGATTTTCATGCGCTTGATCAAGCTGGAAATTCCTGATATTGAGCACTTTATCCATAATTCTCGTGAAGCCAGCTATGACCGCTGGAAGTTTGAACGGATGCGGGAGTCGGATTATGCTGTCTTGCAGGTCTTTCATGCGGAAAGCACGGTCAATTCATCCAGTCTGACAGAGTTGATTTTGCATTTGGATCTGCCAGAGTCTGTCAAGGAAGAGGTCAGACAGTTGCGGGAATTGGAGAAGTCAGTCCGAAATCCGCTGGCTCATCTGATTAAGCCCTTTGATGAGGCAGAATTATATCGGACAACGGGCTTTTCATCCCAGCATTTTATGGAGATTTTGGTGGACTTGGCACGTTTCACAGGTATTGTCTACGATCGGGAACATTTTTATTTTGATGAGGCAAACCGCTTGGTTAGAGCTTTATTGATAGGAGAGGAAAATGGATAAAATACAGCAGTTGCAAGACATGATTGACCAAAGTCAGAATATCGTCTTTTTCGGCGGGGCGGGTGTCTCGACTGAGTCTAATATCCCTGACTTTCGCAGTTCGGATGGGATTTACAGTGTTAAGCTGGGGCGGCATTTTACGGCAGAGCAGCTGGTTTCGCATACTATGTTTGAGCGCTATCCGCAGGAGTTTTTCGACTTTTACAAGAAATACCTGCTCTATCCAGATGCCAAGCCCAATGCGGCTCACGCCTATCTGGCTCATCTGGAGAAGACCGGCAAGCTCAAGGCTGTAGTGACGCAAAATATTGATAGCCTGCACGAAATGGCTGGTTCAAAAAATGTCCTCAAGTTGCACGGCAGTGCGGATAGAAATTTCTGTCTAGATTGTCAGCGATTTTACGATTTGGAGGCATTTCTAGCTCTACCTGGAACGGTGCCCTACTGCCCTGACTGCGGCGGCATGATCAAGCCTGATGTGACCCTCTATGAAGAGTCTTTGGATATGGAGACTTTCCAGCAAGCTGCGCAGGCCATTCATCAAGCCGACCTGCTCATCATCGGGGGCACCTCCTTGGTGGTCTATCCCGCAGCCAGTCTCATCCAGTACTTTGCTGGCAAGCATCTGGTCGTTATCAACAAGACCAGCATTCCACAGGATAAGCAAGCTGACCTCGTCATCGAAGGCAAGATAGGGGAAGTTTTGGAGAAATTACGACAATAAAAAGAACACCTGATGTGAGCACTGGATGCTTGTTTCAGGTGTTTTACTTTATTTATCAAACTGTACTTCCTCAATCAAATACTCGATAAAGCGCTCGCCCATCTTGGACAGGCTAGCCTTTTCGTGCTGGATATAGACCAGCTCGATTGGGTCATCGATGTCCAAAGGGATGGAGACGATATTATCACCGTTGAGGTTGCTGTTGAGAATACCAGTCGCAATCGTGTAGCCATCCAGACCGATCAAAAGGTTAAAGAGGGTTGCGCGGTCGCTGACAACGATGGACTTTTTATGGTGCTCCTGTGAGAGAATTTCCTCAGAAAAGTAGAAGGAGTTGTGAGTACCTTGGTCGTAGCTGAGGTAGGGGAAGTTTTCTAAGTCAGATAATTGAACCAGCTTTTTCTTGGCCAGCGGATTGGACTTGCTGACAAAGATATGGGGCTGCGCTGTGAAGAGATGAGTGGCAATCAAGTGATTGTCATCCAGCATCTTGGATAGGACATCGCGGTTGTAGCTATTGAGAAAGAGGACGCCAATTTCGCTGCGGAAGTTTTTTACGTCGTCAATAATTTCCCAAGTCCGAGTTTCCCGCAGAAAGAGCTCGTATTTCTCCATATCGCTTTTTTTAAGCAGGGAGACAAAAGCGTTGACTACAAAAGCATAGTGCTGAGCAGACACGCTGAAAAGCTCGCGGTGGGCGACAGGGTTTTTGTATCGCTCCTCTAGAAGTTGCGTCTGCTCAACAACCTGCCGGGCATAAGAAAGAAACTCCATGCCGTCCTTGGTCAAGGTAATTCCTTTGGGATTGCGAATGAAAATCTCGATACCCATTTCATTTTCCAAATCCCGTACAGCGTTAGATAGGCTAGGCTGGGTAATGAAAAGCTGCTTGGCAGCTTCGTTCATGCTGCCAGTCTCGACGATTTTGATAATATAGTGTAACTGTTGAATTCTCATAGGACTATTTTATCACAAACTGGGGATTTTTTCCTGATAAATCAGAAGTTTAGAAAATGTTTGCTTGCTAAAGTTTCCTATGCTAAAATGAAGGAAATAAGGAGGGCGATATGGCCAAAAATGATGACTATAAAAATCGTTCGGTAGGACTACCCATTACTATTTTTATAGTATTTTTGACAATTTGCTTAATGATTCCACTTGGGAAGGTGATGATCATGTGGGGGCTTAAATCTGCTTATGAGGGACTTGGGCGAAGCAGCATGTCTTCATCTGTTCGTCAAAAGTCATCAGAGGAGCTTCTGTTAGAGGAGAAAGTTGTTGATAGAGAAAACTCTCGTTTTACATGGACAACTGCTGACATCATCAATCTGCAAATTAAGGAGACTGCAGCTGGTCAAAACGGAGCTTCTCTGGATCAAATCCTTGAAAAGCATGGCAAGGCTTCAAGCTTTTTTTATACTGAGAGCAATGGGAATATTGAATTAAACTATACAAGTGAGATTACTCAAGGCCATCATAGTAGTTTAAGGTTGACATTTGAAAAAGATGGAGCAGGCTATTATTTAATTAGAAAGAGCGCGAATATTCTTGATGAGGCCTATCCAAGGTTGCCTCAGGAAGATAGTCCCCATCTCTGGACAAAGGATGACATTACTGGTTTACAAGTTCGTGACGAGAGCACAGGCAATCCTGGTATGTCCTATGAAAAAATCATTCAATTATTTGGCCTACCTAGAGAATCAGAAGTGGTTATTTCTCACTTGGATGCGGCAGATAGTCAGCATATTGGCTTGGAACTCCAATACTTAACTTCAGATGAAAGATATAATAATGAATGGGTTCATTTAATCTTTCATCGTCAAGAAGATGGCTTCTTTCGGTTGACGACAGTTACTAGTCATATCGATAGAAGAGAAAGATAGGGAGACTGATGGTCTCCTTAGGTAACCAAAGCAAGCAGAAAAGACGGGGAATTTGTGCTTTCCTCTATATAAACAGACTGAGGTACATTTTGCAATCTCGATCTATTCATGATATGATGAGTTTTTAGACTGATAAGGAGCAGTGATGAAGAGACAAGAAGATTCGTTTGAAGATATTGCTTTCGAGTTAGAAAAGCAAACCTATAAATCTAAGTTTTTACCATTCATGGTAGTAGCTATTGTTGTATTTTCTGTCATTGGAACGGTTTTTTTGACACTTTCTCTGTCAGAAAAAAGCAAAGCTAAGCAGACGCCAACTCCGTCTAGCCAGATTAGTTCATCATCAAATAGTTTGGAAGATGAGAAAGCTGAAGCAGAACAATTGGCTAAAAGTCTTATTGTTTCTCCAGAAAAAAGCGGTCCCTTTCTTTGGACAGTTGAAAAGGCAGTCGCGCTTCCCATAAACAAATACAAGGGCGGAGCCGTCTTGGAAGATGTTTTAAAGGAATTTGGGAAACCAGTTCAAGGTGGGGCCTGGATTGATTTTTTGCCAAATCATAAAGTTCAAAAACATATTCGCCTTATCTGGAAATCGAAAAATGGTAGTATGGGCTATGTATCTTTAACCTTTGCTGAATTTGATGGTGTCTATAAGCTCATTTCAAAATACCATTTTAGCCTTTCAAGTGATAAAATTCAGGTGGATAACAATCCTAATAGATCCTTTTTATGGACGCAAGAATACATCGATAGTCTTGTTATTGGTGCTAGAGAAGGAACAGCTAAAGGTACACCATATGATGAGATTGTTTTAAAAGTCGGCTTACCTCTACATCAGACGATTTCTGGAGACGACAATCAACTGAAGATGCGGGTTGATTATGTTAATCCGCATTCTTGGCAAAATCCAGAACAATTGAAAAGAGTTCATTTAGAATTCTACAAGCAAGGAGATGGTAGATGGCGTTTGGTGTCTAAAGAAAGTGAGTAAACTAAATCGATAAGAAAGAGGAGGAAAATGAGGAGAAGTAGCAAGAAAAAGCGTGATCTTCATTCATTTAGAGAGATCAAAAGAGACCTTTATCGGCAACAAAAGCTAAAAAGGGAAGAGCTCAGCACGATGACGATGCAGGAGGAGAGAAAAAGAATTAGCTTGGCTTTTACCCTTCTTTGTTTGGCAATCTCTTTTGCTTTGTTCTTTGGCTTCTATTATTTATCGCAACAGGTTCCTAATAAAGCTGAACTGAAGTACAAATATGACGATAAATCCTCGTCAGTTCGTGGAGACAGCTCGGCTAGTCAGCAAGATGATGATGAATCAACATTGACCCAAGAACAAAAGGAGCTGAAACAGAAAATTGTTGAGGAAGATGAAGAGAAGTTTGCTTTTAATTGGACATTGGATAATTTTGTAGAGCTCAAGGTGGAAAATGGGGGGACTAATAGCCCAACTTTAGAAGAGGTCATTGCGAAATACGGTAAGGGTTCAGATGTGAGTTTTGGTACAAAAGGATTGACACTAACTTATAAGACAAGAATTATAGATGTTCCTAGATATGGCTCATCGGGACATCCTCAGGAAATCAATTTGGTTTTTTATGACCCTGATTCGAATGGCAAGAACTATTATTTGATAAGTAAAAGTGCAGTATATTTAGATGACAGTAACTATCCTTCAGCGACGAAAGACGAATTTGTCTTTAAGTGGAAGCCAGAAGATATGGAAACATTAAAAATAGGTGATAGCCAGTATGGCAAAGGTGGGATGACTTACCAAGAGGTTGTTGAGCGTTTTGGACTTCCTTCAGAACTTAATATTTATGGAAGTGGCATGAGCGGTAGCCCCTTATCACTACAGTCCAATTATAGAAACTTTCGAAATATAGAACGAAAATATGATTCAGTAACCTTGACTTTCAAGAGGCAGGAAGATGGCCGTTTTTATCTGGCAAATGCAAATAGTGAATTTGATAAGAGCTGGTAAGACTGTAATTCCTGAGAGAACATTTGAAAGTTCTAATGTTTTTTCTGTCTTGACAATCCTTATTGCTAACGATATAATGTTTACAATTTAACCTTTAATCAAGTCCAGTGAGGCTGCAAGGTAGGAAAAACGGTATAAGGGCAATTTGACTGCCTTGTTTTTTGCGAAACCTTGCTGCGGCGAGGTTTTTTCTTGTAGAAAGTGAGGTTGTCATGGTTAGTGACAGTTGTAAAAAGAGATTTGGCAAGATTATGCTGGAGCAGATGGAGCTGCTGGAGCAAGTAGAAATTGCGCCTCAGATTTTTTCGATGCGCCTGAAAGGCCAGATGGTGAGCCAGATGCAGGTCGGGCAATTCCTGCATATCCGAGTGCCAGATGATAGCAAGCTGCTGCGGCGTCCCATTTCCATATCGGAGATTGACCGAGAGCAACAGATATGCCGGATTATTTATCGGGTCGAAGGTGGCGGGACAGCTATTTTTTCTCAACTTCCAGTTGGGTCTTTTCTTGATGTTATGGGGCCTCAGGGAAATGGCTTTGATTTGTCTCCGGTAGAAAAGGGCGACAAGGTCTTGATTATCGGAGGTGGTATCGGTGTGCCTCCTCTTTTACAAACGGCGAAAGAACTCCATGCTAAGGGTGCCCATGTTACAGCAGTATTAGGCTTTGCCAATCAATCTGCGGTTATTTTGGAAGAAGAATTTCGTGAGTGTAGTCAGTTGTTTATCACTACAGATGATGGCAGTTACGGACGAAAAGGCTATGTATCAAGCATTGCCGATGAGCTGACTGAGGATTTTGCTGCGGTCTATTCTTGTGGGGCGCCCGGTATGCTCCAGTATGTGGATCGGAAATTTCACGATCATCCCCATGCCTATCTCTCAATGGAGTCTCGCATGGCTTGTGGCATGGGCGCTTGCTATGCCTGCGTCGTTCATGTAGCAGGTCAGGATGAAGCGGTCAATAAGCGGGTTTGCGAAGATGGACCAGTTTTTGAGACTGGGACCATCGTGCTTTAGGAGGATAAGGAAATGACTGAAAATCGTTTGAAAATTTCTCTGCCAGGATTAGAGCTGAAAAATCCAATCATTCCTGCTTCAGGCTGTTTTGGTTTTGGTCAAGAATATGCCAAATACTATGATTTGGATCTACTGGGCTCAATCATGATCAAGGCGACGACGCAACATCCCCGCTTTGGCAATCCGACGCCCCGTGTGGCTGAGACGCCAGCTGGCATGCTCAATGCTATCGGCCTCCAAAATCCAGGTGTTGATGCAGTTTTGGCTGAAAAACTTCCTTGGCTAGCTCAGCACTATCCAGACTTGCCAATTATTGCCAATGTGGCTGGTTTTTCCAATGAAGAATATGCTTATGTATCTGGAAAAATCTCCCAAGCTCCCAATGTCAAGGCCATTGAGCTCAATATTTCCTGCCCCAATGTGGATCATGGAAATGCGGGTCTTTTAATCGGGCAAGTCCCTGAGCTCGCCTATGAAGCTGTAAAAGCAGCAGTTGCTACATCTCAAGTCCCAGTCTATGTCAAATTGACCCCCAGCGTAGCAGATATTACCCAAGTGGCCAAGGCGGCAGAAGATGCGGGCGCGAGTGGCCTGACCATGATCAATACCTTGGTGGGAATGCGTTTCGATCTGAAAACGAAGCGGCCAATCATTGCCAATGGAACGGGTGGCATGTCTGGTCCAGCTGTCTTTCCCGTGGCGCTCAAGCTGATTCGTCAGGTTGCTCAGTTCACCAAACTGCCAATTATTGGCATGGGTGGAGTTGACTCGGCAGAGGCGGCGCTGGAGATGTTTATCGCCGGTGCGTCAGTTATCGGCGTTGGAACGGCGAATTTTACCGACCCGTATGCCTGTCCCAACATTATAGAAAACTTGCCGCAAGTCATGGATAAATACAGTATCGAAAGCCTAGAAAGCTTGAGAAAAGAAGTCAGAGAAAATTTACTTTAAGCTCGATTTTCTCTTGACAAACTTCCCAGTAAATTATAGAATGTTTAAGATAAAACCTTTAAAGAAGTCCAGAGAGGCTCTAAGGCGCATACGTTTAAAATGGCAGATTCTGCCACATTTTCGTGTAACCTTGCTCTCGGGCAAGGTTTTTTCTATGATTGTAATCATCTTTATAGTAAGTACAAAGCAAGGAGAAGAACTGCATGCGTGAAGAACGTCCTATTATCGCCCTAGACTTTCCATCTTTTGATGATGTCAAAAACTTTCTGGAGCATTTCCCTGAAGATGAAAAACTGTACGTCAAAATCGGCATGGAATTCTTTTATGCCATCGGTCCAGAAATTGTGCATTATCTGAAAGGCTTGGGACATAGTATTTTCCTAGATTTGAAATTGCACGACATCCCTAATACCGTGCGTTCCGCTATGTCTGTATTGGGAACATTTGGCATTGATATGGTGACAGTTCATGCAGCTGGCGGCGTTGAGATGATGCGGGAAGCTAAAAAGGTTCTCGGTGACAATGCTAAATTGGTAGCGGTGACCCAGTTGACTTCGACCAGTGAAGAAGACATGCGCGACTGCCAAAATATCCAAACAACCGTGCAAGAATCCGTTGTCAATTATGCCCGCAAGGCTAAGGAAGCTGGGCTGGATGGGGTTGTTTGCTCGGCCTTGGAAGTTGAGCTGATCAAGGAAGCTACGGCGGACGATTTTCTTTGCGTGACGCCGGGTATCCGGCCGGCAGGTGCTGAAATCGGTGACCAAAAGCGGGTCATGACACCGCAGGAAGCCCACCAGATTGGCAGTAATTATATTGTGGTTGGTCGTCCGATTATTCAAGCTGAAAATCCTTGGGATGCCTATCACGAAATTAAGAAACAGTGGAATAGCTAAGTAAGAATTTTAAATGAAACGAATAACAGATTTATAAGGAGTGAAAAATGACTTTAGCCAACGATATTGCACGCGACTTGTTGAAAATCAAAGCGGTTTACTTGAAACCAGAGGAGCCTTTTACTTGGGCTTCTGGGATTAAATCACCGATTTATACAGATAACCGAGTGACTTTGGCCTACCCAGAAACTCGGACTTTGATTGAAAATGGCTTTGTTGAAAAGATTCGTGCAGAATTTCCTGATGTGGAAGTGATTGCGGGAACGGCGACGGCGGGTATTCCTCACGGTGCTATCATCGCTGACAAGATGAATCTGCCTTTTGCTTATATCCGTAGCAAACCAAAAGATCACGGAGCGGGCAATCAGATTGAAGGTCGAGTGGCTCCTGGTCAAAAGATGGTTGTGATTGAAGATTTGATTTCCACTGGCGGCTCTGTTTTGGATGCTATTGCGGCAGCTAAGCGTGAAGGAGCAGATGTAATCGGTGCTGCAGCAATCTTCACCTACGAATTGCCAAAGGCAGATAAGAACTTTGCGGATGCAGGCGTGAAGTTGGTGACCTTGTCTAACTACACAGAGCTTATCCACCTGGCTGAGCAAGAAGGCTATATCAATGCAGAAGGATTGACTTTGCTGAAGAAGTTTAAAGACGATCAAGAAAACTGGCAAAATTAAGAAGGTACGAGGAGGCGGGACTAGCATGTTCCTGTCTCCTTTTTAGGATTTACTTGGCCTCTGCCCACTTTTTAAAATAGCAAAAAGTGCCTGATTTTGTTATAATAAAGCCATGTCTAAGATTTATCATATCACTTTTTTGATTCTGCAAAAAATCATGCTGGTATTGAGTCTTCATTGGCTGTTTACAGCTATTTTTCATGTGTCGCAGTTAAGTAGCTTGGCTCTGATTTTGTTTGGAGTCTTGGCAATCCTAGCGAATCGCTATCGGTTTCAGCTTAAAAAGTCTTATCATTTTCTCATGAGGCACAAGCTTGCCATTGCTTTAGCAGCTCTCCTTTTTCAGCTCATCATGCTCTTATCGGCTGAGCTTTTGATTAGACGGGACGCAGCGGTGGTTTTCACAGGGGCTTTCAAGTACCTGAAGGAGTCCTCTATTTCCAGCTACCTGACGCGCAATCCCAATAATCTGTCCCTCTTTCTCTATGAGCGTTTCTTCTTTAATCTCTTTGGCGAAGCAGCTCTTTGGATTATGCAGGGCCTCAATCTTTTTTACGCCAATATTGCGACTTGGATCCTCTACAAAGGCTGTCAGCGATACTTTTCGCAGGCTACAGCAGATGCGGTTTTTAGCCTTTATGTAGCCTTGGTCGGATTTTCGCCTTACTACATGTCCATGTACACAGACATTCCCCCCTTGCCTTTGATTAGTTTGCAGATTTTTCTGGCTCTGAGTCTGTTGGAAAATAAGGGGAATAGTCGCCAAATCATTTCTAGAAGCCTTTTATTAGGGATTCTGACCAGTCTTGCTTTTTTGATTCGTCCGACAGTGATGATTCTGCTGATTTCTGTTTTTGGAGTTTTGTTTTTGAGACAAAACTGGAAAAAATTTTTCTTGACTGCGGCGGTCTTTGCTCTAAGCTTTTCAGCAGGCTATCTTCCGCTTCATTATGGCCTAGCCCACCAGACAGAAGTGACGATTATCCAAGGCCAAGGACTGGCCAAAGGGCCACTGCTTTTCATCAATCTGGGGCTAACCAATATCGGTCACGACCAGGAGGACATGAAGGAAGGGCTGTTGCAATACGTTGAGCCTGACAAGCGAGCTGACTACAATAACGGCATGTTTGCCAAGGAAAATGTCATCAAAGAAATCAAACGCCGCTTGAAAGAATACACTCCTCTGACCTTTCTACAGCACCTGTATTATAAACACTCTTTGACAGTTGCTGAAGGAAACTTGGGTTGGCTCTATCGCAGTGTTGAAAATGAAAAAACACCTTATATTTCACCGCTTTATGAGTTCACAAAAGACAATGCATTCGCCCAGTTTATCCGTGATTTCTTCCTCAATTCTGATAAGGACAGTTTTCGATTTTATTCGCTGATCAAGCAGGCAGTTTGGATTGTCATGGCTTTGGGGCTGGTCTTTGCTCTTTGGAAATATCGACCAAACGATTCCTTGAATTTCTTGATCTTGGCAGTTTTCGGTGGCCTCCTCTTTCTGCAGATTTTCGAAGGAGGAAAGACCCGTTATCTGATTCAGTTTTTGCCACAGATTTTGATTCTGTCAGCTGTGGGTTTGACTCAGTATCCTCAAGGTTTAGACAACATTCGCTTTTGGAGTAGAAAGAAGAGTCGTTAAGATGAAAAAACCTGTACCTATCTACGAACCGCTTTATAGCTTGAAACCTATCGCTGAGAATATCTGGATTGTCGACGGTGATTTGATTGAGATGGATGCAGTGGTGACAAAGTTGCCCTTTTCTACCCGCATGACTGTCATCAAGTTAGCAAATGGTCATCTCTGGTGTCATTCACCAATCCAGCCAAATCAAGCCTTGTTTGACCAGTTGGACGCCTTGGGACCAGTTTCGCATCTTGTTTCTCCAAATAAGATTCACTATGCCTATATAGCTGACTGGAAGAAGCATTATCCTAAGGCAATTGCTTGGTCTAGCCCAGGAGTTGAGGGGAGAGCGGCCAAGCAGAAAATCCCAGTCTCTTTTGATGAAAAGCTGACGAATGAGGTTCCTGAAGCTTGGGCAGGTCAGATAGATCAGTTAGTTTTCAAGGGAAGTACTTATATTGAGGAAGTTGTCTTTTTTCATAAGGACAGTCAAACCTTGATCTTGACAGATTTGATTGAGAATTTTGAAACAGAGCGTTTTCCGAGTTCGCTTCGCAGCAAGGTTTATAAATTGGTTCGTGTTGCAGCTCCGGATGGCCAGACACCTATTGACTACCGTATGACCTTTATCGGTCATCAAAAAGAAGCCAAGGACTGTCTAGAGAAGATGTTAGCATGGAAACCAGAAAAAATTATTCTGGCTCACGGTCGCTGTTTTCTGGAAAATGGAGTAGCAGAACTCAGAAGAGCACTAAGGTGGATTCGATAAAATATCCAATTGTAGGAAATGAGAGGAGACATGTATGCAGCATTCAGCTTGGCACGCTTTGATTAAGGAGCAGTTGCCGGAAGGTTATTTTGCAAAAATCAATCATTTTTTAGATGAGGTGTATGCTTCAGGGACCATTTATCCACCACGGGAAAAGGTGTTTAATGCAATTCAGACGACAGATTTAGCGGATGTTAAGGTGGTTATTTTGGGGCAGGATCCCTACCACGGACCGAGACAGGCACAGGGCTTGAGTTTTTCTGTACCTGATGACATTCCAGCTCCGCCTTCTTTGCAGAATATTCTCAAAGAACTGGCTGATGATATCGGCGTGAAAGAGTCGCACGATTTGACGTCATGGGCTCAGCAAGGTGTTCTCTTGCTCAATGCCGGTCTGACAGTGCCTGCTGGCCAAGCCAATGCGCATGCTGGCTTAATTTGGGAGCCTTTTACAGATGCTATTATCAAGGTCGTCAATGAGAAGACTGATCCAGTTGTCTTTATCCTCTGGGGATCTTACGCCCGCAAGAAAAAAGCCTTGATAAGCAATTCGCAACATTTGATTATCGAGTCGGCTCACCCAAGTCCGCTGTCTGCCTACCGTGGCTTCTTTGGCAGCAAACCCTTTTCACGGACCAATGATTTCTTGGTGACTAAGGGCTTGGAACCAATCGATTGGTTAGCATAGGAGGTAGTATGGTTCAGTTAGCAACAATTTGTTATATCGATAATGGGCGGGAATTTCTCATGCTGCATCGCAACAAAAAGCCCAACGATGTTCATGCTGGGAAATGGATTGGAGTCGGTGGTAAGTTAGAGCGAGGAGAAACCCCGCAGGAATGCGCGGCACGAGAGATTCTAGAGGAAACAGGTCTAAAGGCCAAGCCTGTCTTAAAAGGTGTCATTACTTTTCCAGAATTCACTCCTGACTTGGACTGGTACACTTATGTTTTCAAGGTGACGGAGTTTGAGGGGGAACTGATTGATTGCAATGAAGGGACGCTGGAATGGGTGCCTTACGATCAGGTTCTTTCAAAGCCGACTTGGGAAGGAGATCATACCTTTGTTGAGTGGCTACTGGAGGATAAGCCCTTCTTTTCAGCCAAATTTGTTTATGATGGTGATAAACTGCTCGACACGAAGGTCGATTTTTACGAATAAAGGAGATAGAAAATGCTACTAATCAAGAATGGCCGTGTAATGGATCCTATGTCTGGTCTGGATCAAGTGTGCGATGTGCTGGTGGAGGGCAAGAAAATTGTCAAAATTGGCCAAAATCTGGAAGTGGCTGGTGCCCAAGTCCTAGATGCTAGTGGTTTGGTCGTTGCCCCCGGTCTGGTTGACATTCACGTTCATTTTCGGGAACCGGGTCAGACTCATAAGGAAGACATTCATACAGGAGCTTTGGCAGCGGCAGCGGGCGGCTTCACAACGGTCGTTATGATGGCCAATACCAATCCGACCATTTCTACAGTTGAAACGCTGCAGGAAGTGCTAGAGTCAGCCAGTCGTGAAAATATCCATATCAAGTCGGTCGCAACGATTACAGAGAATTTTGATGGCCAGCATTTGACAGATTTTAAAGCGCTCTTGGCAGCTGGTGCAGTAGGTTTTTCTGATGACGGTATTCCGCTGACCAATGCTGGCATTGTCCGCCAAGCCCTGATCGAAGCACGTAAAAACGATACTTTTATTAGCTTGCACGAGGAAGATCCCAATCTCAACGGCATACTCGGTTTCAATGAGCATATCGCCAAAGAGCATTTTCATATCTGCGGCGCGACAGGTGTGGCAGAATACAGTATGATTGCCCGTGATGTTATGATTGCTTATGATGCCAAGGCTCATGTGCATATCCAGCATTTGTCCAAGGCTGAGAGTGTAAAGGTAGTGGAATTCGCTCAGAAGCTAGGTGCTCAAGTCACTGCTGAAGCAGCACCTCAGCACTTCTCTAAGACAGAAGCTCTGCTATTGACCAAGGGCAGCAATGCTAAGATGAATCCGCCTCTGCGCTTAGAATCGGACCGTCTGGCCGTTATCGAAGGGCTCAAGTCTGGTGTTATTTCTGTCATTGCAACGGACCATGCTCCACATCACGCTGATGAGAAAAATGTTGAAGACATCACTAAAGCACCTTCTGGTATGACTGGTCTTGAGACCTCGCTTTCTCTGGGGCTGACCTACTTGGTTGAGGCTGGTCATCTAAGCTTGATGGAACTTTTGGAGAAAATGACAGTCAATCCAGCTAGTCTCTACGATTTTAATGCTGGTTTTCTAGCCGAAGAAGGCCCAGCGGATATCACTATTTTTGATCCTAAAGCTGACCGTCTGGTTTCCGACCATTTTGCCTCCAAGGCAGCCAATTCACCTTTTGTTGGCGAAGAGCTGAAAGGCCAAGTCAAATATACCATCTGCGATGGGGAAATCGTCTTCCAAGCCTAGCAGATATTCGTAGAAAATCAACGTTCCATTTCATTTTGGAACGTTTTTCGTATTAAGAAGAAGGATTCTTTGAAAAGGCATTCCCTTTTTACAATAAAAACAGTATAATAGTAGAAAAAACATAGACTGGAGCTTTTATTTATGAAAAAGAAGCATCTTATTTTACCTGTTTTGTCGACGGTTCTGTTGGCACCTGCCTTTTTGGACCATCAAGTTGCTGCGGATGAGGTTCAGCCAGCAACTGCTGTGGCAAATGTGAGTGACTCAGCTCAAAAACCAGCTGAAACGGATTTGGCACAAGCAGGTGGAGTTTCTGCCGATGAAGCTAGCGTCAATGTGGCCATCGCAGCTAATGCTCAAGATGTATCAGGAGCGTCTGACGCAAGCTTGCCTGAAGCTACCATTCTTCATACAAACGATGTGCACGGCCGTATCGTCGAAGAAAAAGGTGTTATCGGAGATGCCAAACTTGCAACGGTTATCAAGGAAGAACGTGCGAAAAATCCTCAAACGTTGGTCGTAGATGCAGGAGATGCTTTCCAAGGCCTACCAATTTCTAATAGCTCCAAAGGGGAAGAACGCGCGAAGATCCTCAATGAAATCGGCTATGATGCTATGGCGGTCGGCAACCATGAATTTGACTTCGGTTTGGATGAAGCCAAAAAATACAAAGAAATCCTCAATTTCCCACTTCTCAGTGCTAACACCTATGCCAATAATGCCCGTGTGTTCCAAGCATCAACCATTGTGGACAAGGATAAGAATGTAGAAGGTGATGAATTTGTCGTGATCGGGGTGACCACTCCTGAGACAGCTACAAAAACTCACCCAAAAAATATTCAAGGTGTGACTTTCGCGGATCCAATCACAGAGGTTAATCGGGTGATTGACGAAGTTGAAGCGCGTGCAGCAGCTGAAGGCAAGACTTACAAAAACTATGTCGTTCTGGCTCACTTGGGTGTGGATACTACGACACCAGTTGAATGGCGCGGTTCTACCTTGGCTGAAGCCCTTTCTAAAAATGCTAAGCTGAAGGGCAAGCGCGTTACAGTGATTGACGGTCATTCTCACACAGTAGAGTCCACTACTTACGGTGAAAATGTGACCTACAACCAGACTGGTAGCTATTTGCATAATATCGGTAAAGTTACTTTCAAGGCCAACCAACTTCTGGGCGATCCTCAGCAAATCCCAGCTGCAACAGCTAAAAAAGCTAGTCCAGACCCAGTTGTAGCAGAGATGGTCAAGAAGATCAAGGAAAAATACGATGCAGAAAATGCCAAGGTAATTGTAGCCAATAGTCCTGTGGAGCTTAATGGGGACCGTGAAAATGTCCGCGTTCGAGAAACCAATCTGGGGAATGTGGTAGCTGATGCCCTCTACAAATATGGCCAAACAGGCTTTGCCAACAAAACAGACTTGGCTGTGACCAATGGTGGCGGCCTACGGGAAACCATTGCCAAAGACAAACCCATCACAAAGGGAAATGTCATCGCTGTACTGCCATTTGGAAATACCATTTCACAAATCAAGGTAACAGGTCAGAATATCGCAGACATGTTTGCCAAATCTTTGGGCTCAATCCTGCAAGAAAAAGATGGAAAACCTGTCTTGGATGAAAACGGCCAACCATTGCTAGAGCCAAGCGGCGGTTTCTTGCAAGTCTCTGGTGCCAAAGTTTACTATGACACAACTCTGCCAGCAGAGAAACGGATCCTTCGCATTGAAATCAAAAACAAAGAAACAGGTGCTTATGAAGCCCTTGACTTGGCTAAGACCTATTACCTGACAACCAATGACTTCCTAGCAGCAGGTGGTGATGGTTATACCATGCTGGGTGGTGCGCGTGAGGAAGGGCCATCTATGGACGTGGCCTTTGCAGAATATCTGGAAAGTGCAGATTTGACAGCTTATGCAGCAATCAATCCAAATTCTCGCACAATTTCTATGTCTGCTAGCAAGGATACAGATGGAGATGGTTACACAGATATCGAGGAAATCCAGCAAGGTACTGATCCAAAAGATGCCACTTCTAAGCCTGAACAAAGCAATCCAGCAAACCCAACCAATCCGACTAACCCAGCAAATCCTACCAACCCAACTAATCCAACAGTTCCAACAAGACCAAGCAATCCAGTGGTTCCGAGCCAGCCTAATCATCCGGTTGTGCCTGAGACAAAACCACAAGAACAGCCTTCTGTTGAGAAGCCAAATACAGCTCAGCCAGCAGCTAATAAGGCGACTTATCAAGCTCCAGCACAGGTTCGTCCGACAGAACTAGCAAGCAAACAAGGAACTCTTCCGAAAACAGGAAGCAAGAATCCTTTCCTTCTTTCTATGTTTGGCTTGGTATTCGGAATGCTGGGTGCAGCAGGCCTGAAAAAAACTCAAAAAGATTAAAAAAAAATGAGGCTGGGACAAAAGTCCTAGCCTCTCAATTGTTTTTTTTGATTGTCGAGCGAGACGCAGTGGTTGAGTGGGCTCTACTACGCTGATTTCATCAGCTTTTACAGCCCTACTCAACTGTGCGGAGGTGGGACGACGAAATCGAATTCTATCGAATTACCGATTTCTGTCCCACTCTCATTTTTTTGGATTTTGCTTGGTCAGGTTAATGCCCCAAGGGATTAGGTTTTCAGTTTTATTTCGAATCCGCTGGATATTGTCGCGATGACGAAGGATGATAATGGCTGCTAAGAGAATGATAATCAGGGTAAAGAGGAAATCATAGCTAGGTAGGATAAAACCTAAAGCAGGAAAAATCAAGACAGACAGGATAGCCACGCTTGCAGAAACCACGCTGGCGAGAGAAATCATACTTCCCAGATAGAGAGTTGTCACAAAGACAAATATCAGGTAGATAAAGAAAGCTGGCGAGAAGCCCAGAACAGCTCCTGCACTGGTCGCCACGGCTTTGCCGCCCTTGAAGCCAGCAAAGATCGGAAAGGTATGCCCAATCACGGCCAAGAGACCAAAAATCAGTGGTGAAATCCCATCAATATGTAGGAAAAGTGGCAGCAACGTTGCCAGTGTACCTTTGAAAAAGTCAATGGCAAAGGTGGCAGTGCCGGCCGTCTTACCCAAAATCCGGAAAGTATTGGTCGTGCCAGTATTGCCACTGCCGTATTCTCGCAGGTTCTTTTTAAAGAAAATCTGCCCAATCCACAAACCTGTCGGAATGGAGCCCAGTAAATATGCTAGTATTAATCCAATTATCGTGTTCATCATGATTTTATTATACCATGATTTAGAACTTGGACAAAGAACTATGATAAGAATATTTTTAGAGAATTGTCTAGTCTGACGCTTGCAGCTAGGCTGCCTTTCTCCAAAATCACTTAAAATCCAGATTCTATCAGTCTTTAAAGGGTATTTTGTAGAAAAAAACTTTGCAAAATTTATCAAAAACTTGTAAGATAATAAAGATGACTATCATGCAGGAGGTTCCTTGTGGCAAAAAAGGAAATCAATATTAACAATTACAATGACGATGCCATTCAGGTATTAGAAGGGTTGGATGCGGTCCGTAAACGTCCGGGGATGTATATCGGATCGACCGACGGAGCAGGACTCCACCATCTGGTCTGGGAGATTGTGGACAATGCAGTCGATGAAGCCCTGTCAGGCTTCGGTGACCGGATCGATGTGACCATCAACAAGGACGGCAGTCTAACCGTTGCTGACCACGGACGCGGGATGCCGGTCGGCATGCACGCTATGGGTATTCCCACGGTCGAGGTCATCTTCACCGTTCTCCACGCAGGTGGTAAGTTCGGCCAAGGTGGCTATAAGACCTCGGGTGGTCTCCACGGTGTAGGTTCCTCTGTTGTCAATGCCCTGTCCAGCTGGCTGGAAGTGGAAATTACGCGCGACGGGGCTGTTTACAAGCAACGCTTTGAAAATGGCGGAAAACCTGTCACGACGCTCAAGAAAATCGGCACTGCACCTAAGTCCAAGTCTGGGACCAAAGTGACTTTCATGCCGGACGATACGATTTTTTCAACGATAGACTTCAAGTATAACACTATTGCCGAGCGGCTTAAGGAATCAGCCTTCCTGCTCAAGAATGTCCGCCTGTCGCTGACCGATGCGCGGACTGGCGAAGAAGTAGAGTTCCACTATGAGAATGGGGTCGAAGACTTTGTCAGCTACCTCAATGAAGACAAGGAAACCCTGACGCCTGTCCTCTATTTCGAGGGCGAGGAGAGTGGCTTCCAAGTCCAGGTGGCCCTCCAGTATAACGACGGCTACTCTGACAATATCCTGTCCTTTGTCAATAACGTCCGCACCAAGGATGGTGGTACCCATGAGACGGGACTCAAGACCGCAATTACCAAGGCCATGAACGACTATGCCAGAAAGACAGGTCTGCTCAAGGAAAAGGACAAAAATCTGGAAGGCTCAGACTATCGCGAGGGTCTGGCTGCTGTTCTTTCTATCCTAGTTCCAGAGGAGCACCTGCAGTTTGAAGGCCAGACCAAGGACAAGCTGGGCAGCCCTTTGGCTCGTCCTGCCGTGGACTCCATCGTCTCTGACAAGCTGACCTTCTTCCTCTTGGAAAATGGTGAGCTAGCATCTAACCTTATCCGCAAGGCTATCAAGGCCAGAGATGCCAGAGAGGCGGCCCGCAAGGCGCGTGATGAAAGTCGGAATGGCAAGAAGAATAAGAAAGACAAGGGCTTGCTGTCTGGTAAGCTGACTCCGGCCCAGTCCAAGAATCCAGCCAAGAATGAACTCTATCTGGTCGAGGGAGACTCTGCCGGTGGCTCTGCCAAGCAAGGCCGTGACCGTAAGTTCCAAGCCATCCTGCCTCTGCGCGGTAAGGTTATCAATACTGCTAAGGCTAAGATGGCTGACATTCTCAAGAACGAAGAAATCAACACCATGATTTACACGATTGGAGCGGGTGTTGGGTCAGACTTTACCCTTGAGGATGCCAACTATGACAAGATCATCATCATGACCGATGCGGACACCGACGGCGCCCATATCCAGACCTTGCTGCTGACCTTTTTCTATCGCTATATGCGCCCGCTGGTCGAGGCTGGCCGTGTCTATATCGCCCTGCCGCCTCTCTACAAGATGTCCAAGGGCAAGGGCAAGAGCGAAGTCGTCGAGTATGCCTGGACCGATGGCGAACTGGATGACCTGCGCCGCAAGTTTGGCAAGGGCGCCATGCTTCAGCGCTACAAGGGGCTCGGTGAAATGAACGCTGACCAGCTCTGGGAGACGACCATGAATCCCGACACCCGCACCCTCATCCGAGTTACCATCGAAGACCTGGCCCGCGCCGAACGCCGCGTCAACGTGCTCATGGGAGACAAGGTCGAACCCCGCCGTAAGTGGATTGAGGATAATGTGAAGTTTACGCTTGAGGAGAGTGGGGTATTTTGAACGATGCAAAATACACAAATTATGATAAATGAATTGAAAGAAATAGCTATGGAATTTAGGAAAGCTATTGAAAAAGCAATTCAGACAGAAGAGATTACCGATTATAACCTAGTGAATTTTCCTAAAGGATGCTGCAGTTTTGTAAGTGACTACCTTCAGAGATATTTATATGAACAAGGAATTGAATCATTGTATGTTTCTGGCGAATATGGTTCTGGATGCGAATGGTATTCTCATGCTTGGTTAGTTGCCTACGAAGATATCATTGTTGATATTACAGGAGATCAGTATCAAGATAACGAAGGGGAACTCTTTTATGATATTCCGGTGTATGTTGGCGAAGAGGATGAGTTTCATAAATTATTTAAATACAATCGTCCACCGATTTCATATTCTGAGCAAGGAATAAATGATTCTCGTAGTCGTCGTTTGAAAGAAAAGAATAACAAAAATTATAATATAATTTTGAAATACATTCAAAATTAGAATTCTGGACTGTGAAAAGGAAAACTCTTATGAAAGAATCAGATGTTTTGACTAGGATTGGATTGAAAGATAAGGACGAATTGCTCTCTTTATTAGAAAATAGTGGGTTAAATGAAAGATTGTCTAGACTTACTTCTATTGATAGAGAAACACATTCTATTAAGTTAGAATTTTGTGAATCAGGATGTTACTTTAAAATAGTACAAGATGATGTGAGGGATATATCGGAAGTTACAGAAGAAAGTACAAATGTTCATAGAAAGGGCTGGTCTTGTATTTTAGAATCCTCTACGGAGGAAATAAACTTTAAAAACAAAAAAACTCCTAAACCAATCGGATTCCCTAGATCAAACTGCAGAGTAGAAATGGATAAAGTAAAAGTCTGGTGTTTTCATAAAGGGCATATATTGGGAAGAGGAGTTTCTAAGTATGTATCCAACTATTGTTATTTTAGTAATGATTCAGAGGAGAACTTTGGGGCCTTAAATCGAGGGTTAATTGATAACATAAATACAAATTTATTTACGCAATTTGCAAGCGCAAATTACCAAATAGGCTCTTCAAAAAGAAATAGTCAGGCTTATTTTGAAAGAGAAGTTGAGAATTTTTTTAAGGATAGCGAAAATGGAGTGATTTTCTATGAAGTAAAGGCCATTTATAAAAAGTCAGAAGATTCAATAGATAAATATCCTATTGGAACGGAAATTTTTTATACAACTTTAGATAATAATAGCAGAGAAGAATCTATAGAGCAACATGTTTTTGTCCCCAATTGTGCTGTCTATTTTGACTTGTCTGGTTTGGGTGTCAGTTATCAACAGTTTTATAAACATGGATATGATGAAATATGCCGAAAATAGTATCTCGCCAGTTCTAAAGTGAGTCCGTCCGATTTTAGGACGAGGCCTTTCATGGCGAATTCTGTTTGTCCGAAAATCGGACGAGTGTTTTTTGAGTAAAAGACGAACGTTTGTTTTTCGGACGAGCTCTTGCAAGAGCAAAAAACTTTTTCCGAAAATCGGATGAAGTTAAAAGTACATTAAAATAAAAAATTAGGAGATTGTAAAAATGAAAAAAATTTATGGAACTACTAGTTTGGATGTTAAGTCTTTAGAAAACAACGAATTTTTCCAGCTCATGTCTGAGAGCATGGAGGAGATTGCGGCTTTTAATAAGGCCAACAAGGTAGATGCTATTTACACGACTAAGCTGACAGAGATGGAGCAGCTTTTGGCTAAGCTACAAGGAGGGCTTCATCAGACCAAATCCAGCAAGCTGGTGGCTAGTCTAGATAAAGCTGACCGTGAGCGCGACGATACTTTGGCTACGCTCCATTCTCTGGTTCGGGCCTTTGCAAGGGTCAAGGACGCAGCAACCAAGGAAGCCTACGAGACCCTGTCTCAGCTACTGAAAAACTATAGCGGTCTAGCTAGCACTAGCTTGGAAAAGGAGACCGAGGGCATCAACCACCTGCTCCAAGAGCTGAAAAAGCCAGTCTACCAGACAGCGCTAGCTAAGTTGCATCTGGAAGCCCATGTCGACAGTCTGGCTGCTGCTCAGAAGGCTTTTAACAAGACCTACAAGGAGCGACTGACTGAGCTCAAGGGCAAGGCTCCAAGCCAGAATAAGACCGTCCGCTTCAAGCTGCAAGAAATCTATGATTTCCTTGTGGACTTTACGGCTATCGGTGCTTATGCTTATCCCGAAAGAACTCACATGGTCAATCTCCGCGACCACCTCAACGCTATCCGCAGCCGCTACAAAAAACGAAAGCCAGCCAAGAAGGTGAAAGAAGAAGTGGAAGGATAAATAAAATGGTTTTATAAGAGATAGAATATAAAGTAATCTCATTTTCCATAGCTGGATTTATGGAGGAGTAACTTATGACACCTGAAATGTTTGATAAATTAATCAAAGCTATTGATTCAACTGATTGGATTTCCAATTGGATTCAAATAGGTTTAGGAATCTTTTCAATTCTTATACCTATTATCTATGCAACTTGGATTTCAAAGAAAGATACTAAAGAAATTGATGAACGTCAACAAAAGCTAGAGATTATTCAAAATTCAATCGCAAATAATATATTAGAATTAACAGGGCAGCAAAATCAATTATCCGATACTCAGAAAAAAGTTGAAGAAAGCTTAAGAGAGCTTAAAGCAATAGCTCAACAATCAAGAAAGTCAAATCTTATAAAATTACAAAATGATTTCCCAATATTTTTTAGAGCTTTGGATGATTTTGAATGGGAGTATAGCAAATTATCGAAGACTATTAGTGATTTCAATACTAAGAAGAAAATGTCGTCTGATGTTAAGGATGAAGTAGGTGAAATTTTTATAGCAATGGAAGATCTGATTGAAGCCGAAATTAATCATCTGAACAATTCAGAAATCCCTCCAATAATTTTAGGTAGTTTTAACAAATTATTAAGATCGATAAATTCTTCATCAAAATATTATTTGACAAACTTTGACGATATTCAATGTACAAATTTTATATTTGATGAGTTTTCAAGAATAAAGATAGCTAGAGAAGAATTGCTTATGTTTCTTAATGTGTAATCTTTCTATCTATATGAAACTTTTTTTAAATTGATATAGTTAATTTCAATCTCCAATAAAAAGGTAGGTATTCCCATGAGAACTGAATCCGAAATGTTTGATGTGATTTTGCAAACCGCAAAAGTGCTACAAGTCGACGCTGTCGCCATGTCCGGCTCACGGACAAATCCAAACGCCCCCAAGGACGAGTTCCAAGATTATGATGTGGTCTACATTGTGGAGGATTTGGATGGTCTGACGGCCGACCTTGCTTGGTTGGAAGAATTTGGCAAGCGCATCATCGAGCAGCATAACGTACTTGACCATCGCCGCCTCTATCTCATGCTCTTTGAAGATGGCAATCGGATCGATTTGACCCTCTGCCCCAAGGAGCACATCAAAGAGTGGATAGATAGCGAAGCGGATTTCACGGTGCTGGATGACCCGCAGGGGTTCTTTCAGCCTCATGCACCGACACCTAAGCGCTATTGGACGGCACCAGCTCGTGCGATTGATTTTGATAAATCTTGCAATGAATTTTGGTGGGTATCAGCCTATGTGGTCAAGGGCATTTGTCGAAATCACCTGATCTATGCGACGGATCATCTCTATGGCATCTGCCAGCAAGAATTGCTTAAGCTGTTAGCTTGGCAAGTCGCAGCAGATAAGGGGACGGTCGATGTTGGCAAGAATTACAAGTATCTCTTTCAGTATTTGCCTGCTGAGAAAGAGAAAGAATTTACAGCCTTGCTTGACTTTTCTGACCAGAAAAGTCTCACCAAGTCTCTCTTGGCGACCATGGACTTTTTCCACAAAGAAGCTCAAGATTTCTCTCTCAAAACCGGCTTCCACTATGACAAAGAAACCGCAGAGACGATGATTGAGTATGCTGAGGAGAGACTCGAAACAAATGAAACATTTACAAAATAATAAGATAACAAAATTTTTATTGATTAGTTTTCTCATTTCTTGGGGATTTGGTTGGGGATTGCTCGCTTTTCTGACGCAAATGAGCCTCTTAAGTCTAACAAGTCCACTAGGAGTTTTTCTCCATTTACTAGGAGGTTTCGGTCCAACCATTGCAGCCATTTCTTGTTTGCCTCAAAAATCCATTAAAAGCATAGTCTCTTTTATCTTAGGGGACTCAAAGAAATATATTTTGTTATTTCTTTTACTAATTTTCGTGCAGACGGGTGTTATTGCTTTTTCTTCTAAGGAGATTAATCCAGCTTTTCCGCTAGGAAATTTGTTTGTTGTTTTTTTGAGTGCAGTCTGTGTTTATGGAGGTGAAGAAGAATTGGGATGGCGAGGCACCTTGCAACCAACTTTGGAAACTAGATTCTCCTTTTGGATTTCCGGTTTGATAACAGGTTGTATTTGGGCAATATGGCATGTACCTTTATGGTTTGTGATTGGAAGTTCCCAAAGTAGGATGCCTTTTATATTCTTCAGTCTATTTGCAATTTATCTCAGTATTCTTCTGGCAGCTGTTTTCAAAAAGACTAAGTCGATCCTTTATTGCGCCATTTTTCACGGCTTAATTAATACCCTACTTAGCTTATTTGTTATTAAAATTAATCTTTTATTCATTATAGGATTAGTAGGATTGCTCTTCTTTTCTCACTACCTACAAAGAAACAGTTAAATTTATAAAATATAGATTTACTTTACAATAAAACACTAAAAAGAGAATTATTATGTCCAACATTCAAAACATGTCCCTTGAGGACATTATGGGAGAGCGCTTTGGTCGCTACTCCAAATACATCATTCAAGAGCGGGCCTTGCCGGACATTCGCGATGGCTTGAAGCCTGTTCAGCGCCGTATTCTTTATTCGATGAACAAGGACGGCAACACCTTTGACAAGGGCTACCGCAAGTCAGCCAAGTCTGTCGGGAACATCATGGGGAATTTCCACCCCCACGGTGACAGCTCCATCTACGATGCCATGGTCCGTATGTCTCAGGACTGGAAAAACCGTGAGATTCTCGTTGAGATGCACGGGAACAATGGTTCCATGGACGGTGATCCACCGGCGGCTATGCGTTATACTGAGGCGCGGCTGTCTGAGATGGCTGGCTATCTTTTGCAGGATATCGAGAAAGATACCGTTCCTTTTGCTTGGAACTTCGACGATACTGAGAAGGAGCCGACCGTTCTGCCGGCAGCCTTTCCTAACCTCTTGGTCAATGGAGCAACTGGGATTTCCGCTGGTTATGCGACCGATATCCCGCCTCATAATCTAGCCGAGGTCATTGATGCGGTCATCTATATGATTGATCATCCGTCTGCCAAGGTGGACAAACTCATGGAGTTTCTGCCTGGTCCAGACTTCCCGACAGGAGCTATTGTTCAAGGTCGTGATGAAATCAAGAAGGCTTACGAGACTGGCAAAGGTCGCGTCGTGGTGCGTTCCAGAACTGAGATTGAAAAGTTGAAGGGCGGTAAAGAGCAAATCGTCATCACCGAGATTCCTTACGAGATTAATAAAGCGGTCTTGGTCAAGAAAATCGACGATGTGCGGGTCAACAATAAGGTGGCTGGCATTGCTGAGGTGCGGGACGAATCCGACCGGGACGGTCTGCGTATTGCCATCGAGCTCAAGAAAGATGCAAATACTGAGCTGATTCTCAACTATCTTTTCAAGTACACTGATTTACAGGTAAATTATAACTTCAACATGGTGGCAATCGACAACTTTACGCCTCGTTTGGTGGGAATTGTGACAATCTTGACTAGTTATATTGCCCACCGCAAGGAGATTATTCTGGCTCGCAGCCGTTTTGACAAGGCTAAGGCTGAGAAACGGCTGCATATCGTGGAAGGACTGATTCGGGTGCTTTCCATCTTGGACGAGGTGATTGCCCTGATTCGGGCTTCCGAAAACAAAGCAGACGCCAAGGAAAATCTTAAAGTCAGCTATGATTTCACTGAGGAGCAGGCTGAGGCTATCGTCACTCTCCAACTCTACCGTTTGACAAATACAGACGTAGTGGTTCTGGAAGAGGAAGAAGCAGAGCTGCGCGAGAAGATTGCGATGCTGGCAGCCATTATCGGTGATGAGCGGACTATGTATAACCTCATGAAGCGGGAGCTCCGCGATGTCAAGAAGAAGTTTGGCAACCCGCGTCTCAGTGAGCTGCAGGATAGGGCAAACGCCATTGAGATTGATACGGCTAGCCTGATTGTGGAGGAAGAGACCTATGTCAGCGTGACACGTTCCGGCTACATCAAGCGGACCAGTCCGCGTTCCTTCTCTGCTTCAACCCTAGAGGAAATGGGCAAGCGTGATGACGACCGACTGATTTTCCTCAGTCCAGCCAAGACGACTCAGCATTTGCTGATTTTCACAAGTCTGGGAAATGTCATTTACCGGCCTGTTCATGAGCTGTCAGATATTCGCTGGAAAGAGATTGGAGAACACCTCAGCCAGACCATCAGTAACTTTGATACAAAGGAAGAGGTTATCTATACAGAATTGCTGGATAGCTTTGAGGAGGGCACTTACTTTGCAGCGACCAAGCTGGGTCAAATCAAGCGTGTAGAGCGTAAAGAATTCAGTCCTTGGCGGACCTACAAGTCCAAGTCGCTTAAGTTTGCCAAGCTGAAAAATGAAGACGATCAGGTTATTGCTCTGGCGCCGATTAAGCTGGATGATGTCATGCTTGTGACTAAGAATGGCTATGCTCTGCGTTTCAATATTGAGGAAGTGCCAGTTATCGGAGCTAAGGCAGCTGGGGTTAAAGCCATCAACCTCAAGAAGGACGATGTCCTAGCGGCAGCCTTTATCGCCAACACCGACTCGCTTTACATCCTGACTCAGCGCGGTTCCCTCAAGCGTATGGCAGTCGCAGATATTCCTGTTACCAGTCGGGCAAATCGCGGTCTTCAGGTTCTGAGAGAGCTTAAGACCAAGCCGCATCGTGTCTTCGCAGCTGGTCCTGTCTATGGCGAAGCAGCAGACTTTGACCTCTTTACTACTGAAGCAGAAGCTAGTGAGGATCAGATTTTGCAGGTGCTTTCTAATAAAGGAACGGCCTATGAAATCAATCTGGCTGACCTCAGCCTGTCTGAGCGCACCAGCAACGGCAGCTTCATTTCTGATACTATTTCAGATGAAGAAGTTTTCTCTGCTTATATCAAGTAATCAACAAGCCAGTTCACACGAACTGGTTTTTAAAAAAATAAATTTTCAGAAAATTGAAAATAATGATTGAATTTTTCAGAAAAAGGTGTACAATAGGGAGTATCTATAAATTGAAAGATAAGGAAAAGAGGAAAAAGACTATGACAGTAAATCTTGATTGGGAAAATCTTGGCTTTTCATATATGAAATTGCCCTATCGCTATATCGCTTATTATCGGAATGGTCAGTGGGAAGAAGGACAGCTGACAGAAGATGCGACCCTGCATATTTCTGAGTCTTCACCAAGTCTTCACTATGGCCAGCAGGCTTTCGAAGGTCTAAAGGCTTATCGTACCAAGGATGGTAGTGTTCAGCTTTTCCGTCCAGATGAGAATGCTAAGCGCCTGCAACGCACTTGCGATCGTCTCTTGATGCCACAAGTTTCAACTGAAATGTTTGTGGAAGCGTGTAAGGCCGTTGTCCGCGCCAATGAAGAATATGTACCGCCATATGGAACAGGAGGAACTCTCTACCTTCGTCCCCTTTTGATTGGTATCGGAGATATCATCGGGGTAAAACCAGCAGAGGAGTACATTTTTACGATTTTTGCTATGCCAGTTGGAAACTACTTCAAGGGTGGTTTGGTTCCAACCAACTTCTTGATCCAAGATGAATATGACCGTGCAGCTCCACATGGTACAGGTGCTGCTAAGGTAGGCGGTAACTACGCAGCTAGTCTTCTACCAGGTAAGATGGCTAAGTCTCGCAACTTTTCTGATGTTATCTACTTAGATCCGTCAACTCATACCAAGATTGAAGAAGTCGGATCAGCCAATTTCTTTGGAATCACCAAGGACAATGAATTTGTGACTCCGCTTAGCCCGTCCATTCTGCCATCCATTACCAAATATTCTTTGCTTTACTTAGCAGAGCACCGCTTAGGTTTGACGCCGATTGAAGGCGACGTTCCAATTGATAAGTTGGATCGCTTTGTCGAAGCAGGAGCTTGTGGTACGGCGGCTGTTATCTCACCAATTGGAGGAATCCAGCATGGCGATGATTTCCATGTATTCTATAGCGAGACAGAAGTTGGGCCAGTGACTCGCAGACTCTACGATGAGCTGACTGGTATCCAATTTGGTGATGTAGAAGCTCCAGAAGGTTGGATTGTAAAAGTAGACGAATAACTTTAAGAGCCTTTCGAGGCTCTTTTTATTGAGGAAATCACTTGCCAGCTTTGCTATTTTTGTGTAAAATAGAGACTTGAAAGAGGTAAAAGAATGAGTAAAAAAGATAAAAAAATTGAGATTCAGATTGCGGATAGTAAGGTGACACTTGGCGCTGATCAATTTGATGGCTACACCCTTTCTATTGGGAAAAAAGTCATTGGCGAGATTGCCGAGTTTGACGGTCAATTTGCTATTGTCAAGAATGGAAATGTTGAAAGTTTATATAAAAAGCTTGAAAAAGCGGTGGAAACTTTGATTGAAACCTACAATTTAGGAAAATAAGGGCTTGCGCTTTTATTAGATTAATGATATAATTGATATCGTTGATTGTCGGAGAGATAGCGAAGAGGCTAAACGCGGCGGACTGTAAATCCGCTCCTTCGGGTTCGGGGGTTCGAATCCCTCTCTCTCCATTTCATCATTGGGGTATAGCCAAGCGGTAAGGCAAGGGACTTTGACTCCCTCATGCGTTGGTTCGAATCCAGCTACCCCAGTTCTTAGGTAATATATCAGATAAAGGATAAAATATCGTCGGATATTTTATTTCTTTATAGGGTGGAAAACGGTAAAAGATAAATCAATGTCGTTTGCGGGTGCTTAGGAAAATAATTATAAGTATGTCAAGTAGTATACTTGATTGTTGGAGGATTTTTTTAGATGAATGAATTTGAAGATTTGCTAAACAGTGTTAGCCAAGTCGAGCCAGGTGATGTCGTTACTGCTGAAGTATTGACAGTGGATGCTAACCAAGCTAATGTTGCCATTGCTGGTACTGGTGTTGAAGGGGTTTTGACTCTGCGTGAGTTGACAAATGATCGTGATGCTGACATCAATGACTTTGTAAAACCAGGTGACACACTTGAATTGCTTGTTCTTCGTCAAGTAGTAGGTAAAGATACAGATACAGTTACTTACCTAGTATCTAAAAAACGTTTAGAAGCTCGCAAAGCATGGGACAAATTGGTTGGTCGTGAAGAAGAAGTTGTTACTGTTAAGGGCACTCGTGCTGTTAAAGGTGGACTTTCTGTTGAGTTTGAAGGACTTCGTGGATTTATTCCAGCTTCAATGCTCGATACTCGTTTCGTTCGCAACACTGAACGTTTTGTAGGTCAAGAATTTGATGCTAAGATCAAAGAAGTAGATCCAAAAGAAAACCGCTTCATCCTTTCACGTCGTGAAGTTGTTGAAGCAGAAGCTGCAGCAGCGCGTGCAGAAGTATTTGGTAAATTGAATGTTGGTGATGTTGTAACTGGTAAAGTTGCTCGTATCACAAGCTTCGGTGCTTTCATTGACCTTGGTGGTGTTGATGGTTTGGTTCACTTGACTGAACTTTCTCACGAGCGTAACGTTTCACCAAAATCTGTTGTTTCAGTTGGTGACGAAATCGAAGTGAAAGTTCTTGATTTGAACGAAGAAGAAGGCCGCGTGTCACTTTCACTTAAAGCTACAACTCCTGGACCATGGGACGGTGTTGAACAAAAACTTGCTGCTGGCGATGTAGTTGAAGGTACAGTAAAACGTTTGACTGACTTCGGTGCTTTCGTTGAAGTATTGCCAGGTATCGACGGACTTGTTCACATCTCACAAATTTCACACAAACGTGTTGAAAATCCAAAAGATGCTCTTAAAGTTGGTCAAGAAGTGACTGTTAAAGTTCTTGAAGTGAATGCTGCTGCTGAGCGTGTATCACTTTCTATCAAGGCTCTTGAAGAGCGTCCAGCTCAAGAAGAAGGCCAAAAAGAAGAAAAACGTCAATCTCGTCCGCGTCGTCCACGTCGTCAAGAAAAACGTGACTTCGAGCTTCCAGAAACTCAAACTGGTTTCTCAATGGCTGATCTTTTCGGTGATATCGAATTGTAATTTACTTAAGAAGAGGCTGAGTTTCTCAGCTTCTTTTTTCGTCTTTTCAAGTGGGACTTTGCATTCGAGTCATTTATTGCGATACTTGCTCTTTATGCATATTCAGTTTTATTTAAGCGAAAGATGCTAGACTAAGTCTCTCGTTCATTCTATGAGAAAGGAGCTTGCCATGAAGTTTATTTTCGATTGTATTAGATTTATATTTCGCTTGATTTGGCGGCTCATTTGGGGTCTTATTTGGTCTGTGGCACTCAGTTTCCTTGTTCTTGTAGGTGTTTTTTATTTTACTACTTCGACAGAGACAGGGGCAGAGGGATTATCGCAGGCTCTTCGAACTACTGTTACTCAAGTGGATCAATTTTTAACGCATCAAGGACTTTCCACTGGTCTTCAGACTAGTGAGGGAATTCAGCCCCATCAGCTGACAGATGAGCATAAAGGGACGGGAGCTCGCTGGGAGAAGGCTAGTGCTACGGTATATATCGATACCACGAATGAAACTTTACGTTCAGCCTATCAGGAGGCCATTAGTTCCTGGAACCAGACAGGAGCTTTCACCTTTCAAATCATCAATGACAAAGAAGAAGCGGATATCGTTGCGACGGAAATGAATGACGGCAGTGTCAGTGCAGCTGGTGAGGCAGAGTCCAAGACCAACCTGCTGACCAATCGTTTCACCCATGTGACTGTTCGTCTTAATAGTTACTACCTGCTGGACAGTCGCTATGCTTATTCTCATGAGCGAATTGTCAATACAGCAGCGCACGAATTGGGCCATGCTATCGGATTAGACCATAATGAGGAGGAATCAGTGATGCAGTCGGCAGGCTCATTTTATAGTATTCAGCCGATAGATATCCAGGCTGTAAAAGACTTGTATCAATCATAAAGGTATGCTAAAATCGATTTTTAATATTATTAGACGCTTCCCAGAGCAAGTTTTCCTTTTTCTTTTTAATTCAGGCATTTTTGCTTGGCTGTGGAAAAGCGGCAGCGACATTGCTAACCAGCTAGGCGTGACAGCAGCTTGGAAAACTCATGTTCCAGCGCCCATTCAGGCCTTCTTTGGCGAGAATGTTGAGACGGTTCAAGGATTTTTCCAGCATTCAGCCATTATGTGGTTGATTGGTTCCATGATTATTCTTTGGATCGTTCGTTTTGTCAAAGGGATGATAAAGCTAAGTCTCTTTGTTTTGATTGTTTTGTTGGGCATTTACTTGGTCATGCAAAATCAAGAAGTTCTAGGGAGTTTTCTGTAAACTACAAGCAATTTATAGAAGAAAAAAACTTATGACATGAAGAGGCTTAATTGAGCGAGAGCAAGTTTTTCATGGCAAGTTCAGTGCAAGCTTTCCAAGAAGTTTGTAGAAGGTCTTGTACTCTCTGATATTTCCTTATACATATTTTTAAGCAAAAAATTTCGTGTGGACAAGCTTGCAACAGTACTAAATCCTTACTAAAAAAGTGAGATTCTAAAAAATATTTAAAAAAAGCAAAAGAAAGGGTTTACATTCACATTTTGATGTGCTATAATGAAACCATAAATTGAATAGGGTGAGCGTTACTAAGTTGGATTAGGCGTGACCGCAAATGAATTGGAAGAGGCAAGTTCTCTTGTGTTTTTCCGTTTGTTTGCGGTCATTTTTATTTCACGAAGGCTCAAGAAAATGATAAGGAGGGAACTATGTATCGAATTATACTTCCTATGAATAACAATGTTGCTCTAGCCAAACATGAAAATGGTGAAGAGGTTGTTCTGATTGGTAGTGGGATAGCATTCAATAAGAAAAAGGGTGATCCTGTTCTGGAAAGTAAGATTGAGAAAGTCTTTCGTATGAGAACGGAAGAGTCCAAGGAAAACTTTGTGGCCTTGCTCAAAGATGTGCCACTGGACTTTATCACAGTGACCTATGATGTGATTGACACGCTTTCCAAGAAATACCATTACCCAGTCCAGGAGTATATCTATGTCACACTGACGGACCATATCTACTGTTCTTATCAAGCACTTCAGCAGGGGCGGTACAAGGAGAGTGACCTGCCAGATGCTTCAGGTAAATATCCCACTCCTTATCAAATCGCGCAAGAAGCAGTGGCTATTTATCGGGAACGACTCTTAGAAGCATTTCCAGACGATGAAATAAACAGAATCGCCTATCACTTTATCAATGCAGAAGGGGTCTCCAGTCCAGCAGGTCAGGGTCATTTGGATCAGCGGAAGGAAATTCTAGCGGCTGTAGAAGAAGAGCTGAGAAAGCAGGGAATTAAAAGAACATCGGAGAATAGCAACTTCTATGACCGATTTATGATTCATCTCAATTACTTCTTAGATTACTTAGACAGAAGCCGAGATGACAACGTTTCACTGTTAGAAATGGAAAGTCAGATTAAATTGACCTATCCCAAAGCTTATCAAATCGGAAGTAGTCTTTATGAGATTATTGCCCAGAAAACTGGAATAGACTTATATCATAGTGAGCGAGTTTATCTGGTATTACATATTCAACGATTATTATAAGGAACATTAAAAGGAGGATCTATCATGAATAGAGAAGAAGTAACATTACTTGGTTTTGAAATCGTAGCCTACGCAGGTGACGCTCGCTCCAAGTTGCTGGAAGCACTAAATGCAGCTCAGGCTGGAGAATTTGACCGCGCAGAAAGTTTGGTGGAAGAAGCCAATGCTTGTATTGTCGAAGCGCACCATGCTCAGACCAGCCTTTTGACCAAAGAAGCTGCTGGTGAGGACTTGGCTTATAGCGTGACGATGATGCACGGCCAAGACCACTTGATGACAACCTTGTTGCTCAAGGATTTGATGAAACACATGATTGAACTATATAAAAGAGGAGTAAAATAATGAACAAACTCATCGGACTTATTGAGAAAGGGAAGCCTTTCTTTGAGAAGATTTCTCGGAACATCTATCTCCGTGCTATTCGGGATGGCTTTATCGCCGGTATGCCAGTCATCCTCTTCTCATCTATTTTTATCTTGATTGCCTATGTGCCAAATGCGTGGGGCTTCCACTGGTCTAAGGATATTGAAACTTTCTTAATGACCCCTTATAGCTATTCAATGGGGATTCTGGCTTTCTTTGTGGGTGGGACCACTGCCAAGGCTTTGACGGACTCTGTCAATCGCAGCCTGCCTGCTACAAACCAGATTAACTTCTTATCTACTATGCTGGCTTCTATGGTCGGCTTCCTCCTCATGGCAGCTGAGCCTGCCAAAGAAGGTGGCTTCCTGACTGCCTTCATGGGAACAAAAGGTCTTTTGACAGCTTTCATCGCAGCCTTTGTGACGGTTAATGTCTACAAGGTTTGTGTAAAAAATAATGTCACCATCCGCATGCCAGAAGAAGTTCCACCAAATATTTCCCAAGTATTTAAAGACTTGATTCCATTTACTGTTTCAGTCGTTCTGCTCTACGGTTTGGAACTGCTTGTTAAAGCAAGTCTGGGAGTAACGGTTGCTGAATCCATAGGAACGCTTCTAGCTCCACTCTTCTCAGCAGCTGATGGCTATCTGGGAATCACGCTTATCTTTGGTGCTTATGCTTTCTTCTGGTTCGTGGGAATTCATGGTCCGTCTATTGTTGAGCCTGCTATTGCTGCCATTACTTATGCCAATATCGATGCCAACTTGGCCTTGCTTCAAGCTGGTCAGCATGCGGATAAGGTCATCACTTCTGGTACTCAAATGTTCATCGTTACCATGGGTGGTACTGGTGCGACCTTGATTGTTCCATTCCTCTTCATGTGGATCTGTAAGTCCGAGCGTAACCGTGCGATTGGACGGGCATCTGTTGTCCCAACTTTCTTTGGTGTTAATGAGCCCATTCTTTTTGGTGCTCCAATCGTACTGAATCCGATATTCTTCATTCCATTTATCTTTGCACCTATCGCAAACGTATGGATTTTCAAATTCTTTGTTGATACTTTAAACATGAACTCCTTCTCAGCCAACCTTCCTTGGGTGACACCTGGACCTCTGGGAATTGTGCTGGGGACCAACTTTCAGCTTCTGTCTTTTGTACTAGCAGCCCTTCTTGTCGTAGTGGATGTGATTATTTACTATCCATTTGTCAAGGTTTATGACGAACAAATTCTAGAAGAAGAACGTTCTGGCAAAGCTAACGATGCTCTTAAAGAAAAAGTAGCAGCCAACTTTAATACTGCTAAAGCGGATGCTATCCTTGAAAAAGCAGGAGTGGATGAAGAAGCTCCTGCTCAAAACAATATTAGCGAAGAAACCAATGTTCTGGTGCTCTGTGCAGGCGGTGGTACTAGCGGATTGCTGGCCAACGCTTTGAATAAAGCAGCAGCTGAATACAATGTTCCTGTCAAAGCAGCAGCGGGCGGCTACGGTGCTCACCGTGAAATGCTGCCTGAGTTTGACCTGGTTATCCTGGCTCCTCAAGTTGCTTCAAACTTTGAAGACATGAAGGCGGAAACTGATAAATTGGGGATCAAGCTAGCTAAGACCGAAGGCGCCCAATACATCAAACTAACCCGTGATGGTAAAGGAGCACTGGCCTTTGTTCAGGAGCAATTCAACAACTAAATCTGTTTATTTGAGATGAAGCAACTTGATAGAGAGTGGGACAGAAATCGGTAATTCGTTAGAATTCGATTTCGTCGTCCCACCTCCGCACAGTTGAGTAGGGCTGTAAAAGCTGATGAAATCAGCGTAGTAGAGTCCACTCAACCACTGCGTCTTGCTCGATAATCCAAAGACAATTGAGAGGCTAGGACTTTTGTCCCACTCTCCAAATGTTATTGAAAGGAAAATAAGATGACAAAAAGCTTACCTAAAGATTTTATTTTCGGTGGTGCAACAGCAGCCTATCAAGCTGAAGGAGCAACCCACACAGATGGGAAAGGGCCTGTTGCCTGGGATAAGTACCTAGAGGACAACTACTGGTACACGGCAGAACCTGCCAGCGACTTTTACCACAAATATCCTGTGGATCTGAAATTGGCTGAAGAGTATGGTGTCAATGGGATTCGGATTTCCATTGCTTGGTCGCGGATTTTCCCGACAGGCTATGGCGAGGTCAATGCAAAAGGTGTGGAATTTTACCATAATCTTTTCGCAGAATGCCACAAGCGCCATGTAGAACCTTTTGTGACCCTCCACCACTTTGATACACCAGAAGCTCTCCACTCAAACGGAGATTTCCTCAATCGGGAGAATATCGAGCACTTTGTAGACTATGCGGCTTTCTGTTTTGAAGAATTTCCAGAAGTTCGCTATTGGACGACTTTCAATGAAATTGGCCCCATTGGTGACGGGCAGTACTTGGTCGGAAAATTCCCCCCAGGTATTCAGTATGACTTGGCCAAGGTTTTCCAATCTCATCACAATATGATGGTCTCACATGCCCGTGCTGTTAAGCTCTATAAGGACAAGGGTTACAAGGGTGAAATCGGTGTCGTTCATGCACTTCCGACAAAATATCCTTACGATCCAGAAAATCCAGCAGATGTCAGAGCAGCAGAGTTAGAAGATATTATTCATAATAAATTTATCCTTGATGCGACTTATCTGGGACACTATTCAGATGTAACTCTGGCAGGAGTGAATCATATCCTTAAGGTCAATGGTGGTCAGCTGGATTTGCGAGATGAAGACTTTGCGGCTTTAGAAGCAGCTAAAGACCTCAATGACTTCCTTGGGATCAACTACTATATGAGTGACTGGATGCGAAACTTTGACGGTGAAACTGAAATTATCCATAACGGAAAAGGCGAAAAGGGAAGCTCCAAATACCAAATTAAGGGTGTCGGGCGCAGAGAATCTCCAACCCATATACCAAAAACTGATTGGGATTGGATTATCTATCCGCAAGGTCTCTATGACCAGATCATGCGGATTAAGAAAGATTATCCAAACTACAAGAAGATTTATATCACAGAAAATGGTCTGGGTTATAAAGATGAATTTGTGGACAATACGGTTTACGACGATGCTCGGATTGACTACGTCAAGCAGCATTTGGAAGTTTTATCCGATGCGATTGCGGACGGGGCTAATGTCAAGGGCTACTTTATCTGGTCTCTGATGGATGTCTTTTCTTGGTCTAACGGTTATGAAAAACGCTACGGCTTATTCTACGTAGACTTTGAAACGCAGGAACGCTATCCTAAGAAATCCGCTCACTGGTATAAGAAACTAGCTGAAACACAAATCATTGAATAAAAAATAAAGCCGTTAGAGTTGAGCTCTTTCGGCTTTTTTGGGTATGCTAATCCATAGAAGTCTGATTTGATGGTATTCAATCGCTAGACAGGATATTCTGGTCTGAGTGCTTGCGGAAAAATTTAAAATTTTCCTTTGAATTGGCTTGAGAGACAGACAGTTTGGATTTCATTTTTTATGACAGCCAATGGCTCTGTACTTGGAAATCTGCTATAATGGTTTTATGATTATTTTACAAGCAAACAAGATTGAACGCTCTTTTGCAGGGGAGCTACTTTTTGATAATATCAACCTGCAGGTGGATGAGAGTGACCGGATTGCACTGGTCGGTAAAAACGGAGCTGGTAAGTCAACCCTGCTCAAGATTTTGGTGGGCGAGGAAGAGCCTACTTCTGGTCAGATCAATAAAAAACGAGACCTTTCCCTATCTTATCTGGCTCAGGACAGCCGCTTTGAGTCGGAGAATACTATCTACGACGAGATGCTGCTGGTCTTTGATAATCTGCGCCAGCAGGAAAAGCGACTACGCCAGATGGAGCTGCAAATGGGAGAATTGTCAGGGGAAGACCTGACGGCTCTCATGACCCAGTACGACCAGCTGTCAGAGGACTTTCGCCAGAAAGGTGGGTTTACCTATGAGGCCGACATTCGAGCGATTTTGAATGGCTTCAAGTTTGACCAGTCCATGTGGCAGATGAAGATTTCTGAGCTTTCAGGCGGGCAGAATACCCGTCTGGCTCTGGCCAAAATGCTTTTAGAGAAGCCAGAACTGCTGGTCTTGGACGAGCCAACTAACCATTTGGATATCGAGACCATCGCCTGGCTAGAGACTTACTTAGTCAACTACAGCGGTGCCCTGATTATCGTCAGCCACGACCGCTATTTCCTAGACAAGGTTGCGACTATCACGCTGGATTTGACCAAGCATTCTTTGGATTGCTATGTGGGCAATTACTCTAGCTTTGTGGTCCAAAAGGAGCAGAAGCTGGCCACCGAAGCCAAGAACTACGAAAAGCAGCAGAAAGAAATCGCAGCCTTGGAGGACTTTGTCAACCGCAACCTGGTCCGGGCCTCTACGACCAAGCGGGCTCAGTCCCGCCGTAAGCAGCTGGAAAAGATGGCGCGTTTGGACAGGCCGGAGACTAACAGTCGCTCGGCTAATATGACCTTCAAATCCGATAAGGTTTCGGGAAATGTTGTTCTGACCCTGGAAGATGCAGCTATTGGCTATGGCGAGGAAGTCCTGTCGGAGCCGATCAACCTCGATATTCGCAAGTTTAATGCGGTAGCTATTGTCGGACCAAATGGGATTGGAAAGACGACCTTGATTAAATCACTAATCGGGCAAGTGCCCTTCATCAGAGGCAAGGAGCAGCTGGGAGCTAACGTGGAAGTGGGCTACTATGACCAGACCCAGAGCAAACTGACTGCCAGCAATACAGTACTTGACGAGCTATGGAATGACTTCAAGATGACGCCAGAGGTCGAAATTCGCAATCGCTTAGGCGCTTTCCTCTTCTCGGGAGACGATGTCAAGAAGTCCGTCGGCATGCTGTCGGGAGGAGAGCGGGCGCGGCTGCTTCTAGCCAAGCTGTCTATGGAAAACAACAACTTCCTCATCCTAGACGAGCCGACCAATCACCTGGATATTGACAGCAAGGAAGTGCTGGAAAATGCCCTGATTGACTTTGACGGCACCCTGCTCTTTGTCAGCCATGACCGTTACTTTATCAATCGCGTGGCCACACAGATAGTTGAGCTCTCTGAGACAGGCTCCACCCTTTATCTGGGTGATTATGACTACTACCTAGAGAAAAAGGCAGAGCAGGAAGCCTTGCGTGAAGAGACGGAGCAGACTAGTCCTGACAAGCCAGCACCTGCTAATGACTATCAGCTCCAAAAGGAAAACCAGAAAGAACAGCGCCGACTTGCCCGTCGCCTAGAACAACTGGAAGTGCAAATCGAGGACTTGGACAGACAGATCAGTCAGCTTCAGGAAGCCATGGAAGCCACTAATGACGCCGCCGAACTCATGGAGAGCCAGCAGCAAATCGACCAGCTGACCGCTGCCCAAGAAGAAGCCATGCTAGAATGGGAAGAACTGGCGGAGAAGGTGTAGGAGGAGCCAATCGAAGCTGCGCAAAAATGCCTAGTTTCCGTGTAAAATGAGCTCTCCAGAGCTCATAATGCTTAATTCACATGTGAAATCAGCTAAAAAAGAGTAAAAAACGAATTTTTACATGTGTTCTGAGATTTTTTCGAGGAAAATAAACTATTCTTCATGCAATCTAAGTTCTTTTAAAGACAAGTCAGTCCGTCAGATTTTCTGACGGTTGGTCTGAGAGCAAATCCCGAACTTTCTATTTTCTGACGAGTTCTTTTAGCAGAATCTGCCTTTTCTGATTTTCAGCCGATAAGATTTTGACGAAAAGAGCCTCGTCTGAAAATAAAATCCTAACAAAGGGGCTGGAAGGTAGTTTTGAAAGAAGCGACTAGGGAGCAGAACAGCAATTAAAGGAATTGAAGTGGTAAACAAATGGAAGATTTAGGCAAAGTTTTTCGCGATTTTCGTTTAAATGGACAGTATTCTTTGAAGGAAGCGGCGGGCCAGGTCTGCTCGACCTCTCAGCTGTCTCGTTTTGAGCTGGGTGAGTCGGACATGACCCTCTCGAAATTTTTAGATCTCTTGGATAATATCCATGTGACTCTTGAAAATTTTATGGACAAGGCCCGGAATTTCCAGCAGCATGAGCACGTAGCTATGATGGGTCGGATTATCCCTCTTTACTACTCAAATAACGTCAAGGGATTTCAAGACTTGCAAGCAGAGCAGTTGGAAAAGGCCAAGGCAAGCAACGCGCCTCTTTACTATGAACTGAATTGGATTTTGATGCAGGGCTTGATTTGTCAGCGAGACAGTCAGTTTCGCATGAGGCAAGAGGATTTAGATAAGGTGGCTGATTATCTCTTCCAAGTGGAAGACTGGACCATGTATGAGCTGATCCTATTTGGTAATCTCTATAGCTTCTATGATGTGGACTACGTCTACCGTCTGGGCAAGGAAGTCATGGAGCGGGAGGACTACTACAAAGAAATCGGTCGCCATAAGAAATTAGTCTTGATTATAGCGCTCAATTGTTACCAGCATTGTTTGGAAAGTTGTTCTTTTGATAAGGCTAGTTATTTTGAGACTTACGTAGAGAAAATCATTGGCAAGGGCATCAAACTCTATGAACGCAATGTATTCCTCTATCTAAAAGGTTTTGCAGCTTATCAGAAGGGAGAGAAGAAGCAGGGAATCAAGCAAATGCAGGAAGCCATGCATATCTTTGAAGTGCTAGAACTACCTGAGCAAGTCGACTATTATCAAGAGCATTTCTATAAGTTTGTAAAAGTATAATTTCCCAAATATGGGAAAAATAAAGAAACTCCCTCTATTCCTGATACAATAGTTTCAGAAATGGAAGGAGGTATTTTTATGAATCGACAGGCAGCACAGCTGATTACACGGGCTACTATTAATAAAATCGGAAATATGCTCTATGACTATGGAAACAGCATCTGGCTTACTTCTTTGGGAGCTCTGGGACAGACGGTTTTGGGCATTTATCAGATATCAGAGCTAGTCACTTCCATCTTATTCAATCCTTTTGGGGGAGCTATTACGGACCGCTTTTCCAGACGTAAGGTGCTGATGGTAACGGACTTGATTTGTGCTGGACTTTGTCTGCTTATTTCCTTTATTTCTAATGACCAGCTCATGATTGGAGCGCTGATTTTTGCTAATGTGGTTCAGGCTATAGCCTTTGCTTTTTCTAGGCCAGCTAATAAGTCTTATATTACAGAAATTGTGGACAAGGAAGACATTGTAACCTACAATTCTCATCTGGAATTGGCCTTGCAGGTTATCAGTGTCTCAGCTCCAGTTTTGTCTTTTATCGTAATGCAGTATGCAAATTTGCGCGTAACCCTTCAGCTGGATGCTATTAGCTTCTTTCTGGCTTTTGCCTTGGTTTACTTTCTGCCTAATCATGAGCCAAGCAAGCAGAAGTCTCCCATTAATCTTGGAAATATCCTGGGAGATATCAAGGAAGGTTTAGTTTATATCCGTCAGCAAAAAGAAATTTTCTTTCTGCTCTTGGTAGCTTCTGCAGTCAACTTTTTCTTTGCGGCTTTTAATTATCTATTGCCTTTTACCAATCAGCTCTACGGCAAGACCGGCTCTTATGCAACTATTCTGAGTTTGGGTGCTATAGGCTCAATCATTGGAGCCATTCTAGCCAGCAAGGTTAAGGCTAGTATGGGCAACCTGCTTGTAGCCCTGTTATTGACAGGTGTTGGAGTCGCAGTCATGGGCGTCTCTTCCTTGCTACCGGTTCATCCCTATTTTTCTTATTCTGGTAATCTTATCTGTGAGCTCTTTATGACTGTTTTTAACATTCATTTCTTCAGTCAGGTTCAGACCAAGGTGGAGCAGCAGTATCTAGGCCGAGTTTTCTCAACGATCTACACGCTGGCAATTCTTTTCATGCCTCCTGCGACTTTCCTGATGACTCTTCTGCCGAGTGTCCACACCCTTTCCTTTCTTCTGATTGGTTTCGGAGTGATGGGATTGGCTTTGATTTCCTACCTTTATCAAAAGAGAATACAAAAAGACTAGGCTGGAGTGATTTCCAACCTAGTTTAATGTTTTGTCTTGCAAATCTTCAGCTGAGAATTTTTAAATTCATTACTAGTCTAATTTGGCTTAGAACTTTATTTCCAACCTACCAGCTCAAATCGGCTGATAGATTAGGAGTGCTAGAGATTTGGATAGCTGGTAGAAAAAATTTTTCCATTGGAATGTACATATAATCATTGTTCCTTGCTAGTAAAAGTAGTATGATGGGGTATAAGCAAAATTAATGGAGTGAGGAATGAAAGATTTTCATTTTGATGCGATTTCAGCATTTGAAAACTATAAAATTGAGGAGGCCAAAGATGGCCATGTTTTAGTAACGACAGAGGTCGTCCCCTCTTCTCTAAACTATTATGGCAATGCACATGGAGGTTACTTGTTCACCTTGTGCGATCAGATAAGTGGTTTGGTTGTCATTTCACAAGGAGCTGACGCTGTGACCTTGCAATCTTCTATCAATTATCTAAAAGCGGCCAAACTAGGTGATACTCTGAGCATTGAGGGGAACTGTATCCATGCCGGCCGGACAACTAGAGTGGTGGATGTGGATATTGTCAACCAAGATGGAAAGAATGTCTGCAAGGGAACCTTTACCATGTTTGTCACTGGCGAAAGGGGAGAAAATGCACAAGTTAGAATATAAACATTATCTTTTTGACTTTTACGGAACACTAGTAGATATCCGGACTGACGAAGATGATCCGACTTTATGGTTGTATCTTTCCCGCATCTATGCAGCATATGGAGCAGATTATCAGCCAGAAGACTTGAAAAAGAAATATGGGCAATTGGTAGTAGAGCAAGAAAGTAAGATAGCCCAAGAGAAAGGCCTTGTCTATCCAGAGGTTGATTTGGTGGCGGTTTTCATTCAGCTTTTGGAGGAAGCTCCAACTAAGCATGAAACCCAGGCTCCGCTTCCTGATTTGCAGGCTTGGGGAGAGCAGCTGGCCGTAACGTTTCGGAGTTTGTCCCGTCGTCAGCTCCATGCCTATCCCAATACCTTGAAAGTTTTAAAGGCCATTAAGGACCAGGGAGGCGATATTATATTGCTATCCAATGCTCAAAAGGCTTTTACAATGCCAGAAATTGAATTGACGGGTTGTGCCGATTATCTGGACAAAGTTTATATTTCTTCGGATTATCAGATCAAAAAACCACAAGCAGAATGGTTAGAACTCGTACTGGAGGAGAATCAGTTCAATCCAGAAGCTACGGTGATGGTTGGCAATGATTTTTCTACGGATATGGCTATTGCTCAAGCTGTTGGGATTGATGGCGTTTTGCTGAACACCTTTCCATACTCGGATTCAGAGATAAACAATCTCAATAAAATGCAGGCTAGAGTCATTACAGATATAGAAGAACTGCTGGAAAATAGGAAGTAAAGGATGCTACGAGGTCTTTTAATGGTTTATTCACAGCCAAAACTGTGGATAACTCGCAGAAACATTACGATTTGATGAAAAATTGTGGATAACCTTTATTAATTTGCTTACTTATGATATAATAGCCCATATAAATAAAAATAGAAGAGGTATGTGAAATGTCACGTAAACCATTTATCGCTGGTAACTGGAAAATGAACAAAAATCCAGAAGAAGCAAAAGCATTCGTTGAAGCAGTTGCGTCAAAACTTCCTTCATCAGATCTTGTTGAAGCAGGTATCGCAGCTCCTGCAGTTGATTTGACAACTGTTCTTGCTGCTGCAAAGGGTTCAAACCTTAAAGTTGCTGCTCAAAACTGCTACTTTGAAAATGCAGGTGCTTTCACTGGTGAAACAAGCCCACAAGTTTTGAAAGAAATCGGTACAGATTACGTTGTTATCGGTCACTCAGAACGCCGTGACTACTTCCATGAAACTGATGAAGATATCAACAAAAAAGCAAAAGCAATCTTTGCAAACGGTATGCTTCCAATCATCTGTTGTGGTGAGTCACTTGAAACTTACGAAGCTGGTAAAGCTGCTGAGTTTGTAGGTGCTCAAGTATCAGCTGCTTTGGCTGGATTGACAGCTGAACAAGTTGCTGCATCAGTTATCGCTTACGAGCCAATCTGGGCTATCGGTACTGGTAAATCAGCTTCACAAGACGACGCACAAAAGATGTGTAAGGTTGTTCGTGACGTTGTAGCTGCTGACTTTGGTCAAGAAGTTGCTGATAAAGTTCGCGTTCAATACGGTGGTTCTGTTAAACCTGAAAACGTTGCTTCATACATGGCTTGCCCAGATGTGGATGGTGCCCTTGTTGGTGGTGCGTCACTTGAAGCTGAAAGTTTCTTAGCTCTTCTTGATTTTGTGAAATAAGAATAACAATAAATGGCTTGTCGCCTTAAAGGTGGCAAGCTTTTTAAAAGTTTGGAGATAAAAGGTGAAATCAAAGGAACTTATCTATTTAGCCAGTACAGCTATATTGCTAGCAGCAACGGCTAACGTAGTACAGGCAGAAGAAAATACGCCGACAACCACAGACCCTGAAGTAGCTAAGGCAGAACTTCAAGTAGAAAAGGATCATCAACATCAGCAGGTAGCCTTACCAGAAGCGGTGTCTACTGACCGTCAAGTCAAACAAGAAAGCTCGGTCGCAAAAGCTGAAGCTAGTACAGTATACAAGGCACCAGAAAATCTGGCACCTGCTGCTAGTCTGGTCAAGGAGAATGTATCAGAAAATAAAGCGAGTGAACAAGCAAAGACAGTTGCTTCTGAAGCGATTCAGAATCCAGTAAAGGCTGAGCAGACTTCCCCAGCGATCAGCGCCAGTCCTGTATCTAAAAAAGGAAGCACTTCTTTTTATAATGCGGCTTCTTCATCTGGACAAACAGCGCGTAGCAATTCACAAGCAGAAATCAAGGGCTCTACCTTTGTGGATGTGAGTAGTCATAACGGCCATATCAGTGTAGAAGACTATCGCCAATTAGCATCCAAAGGTGTCGGCGGTGTCGTTGTCAAACTGACAGAAGGAACCTACTATACAAATCCTTATGCTGAGTCTCAGGTTCGAAATGCGCAAGCAGCTGGTTTGCAAGTATCAACCTATGCCTTCTCGCATTATACAAATGATGCAGAAGCCAGAGCAGAGGCTCGTTACTATGCTGCTTTTGCTAATAAACTGTCCTTGCCTAAAAATACAGTCATGGTCAATGACATGGAAGACCCTAAAATGCAAACGGGGATCAACCAGCATACTCAGGCTTGGGCAGATGAAATGCGCAAGCAGGGATATGCAAATCTGATGTATTACACAAGTGCTAGCTGGGTTGACCAGAACAACCTACGCCACAAGGGTTCAATCAATACATCTCTCTTTGGTCTTGATAATTTTTGGATTGCTCAGTATCCAGCACCGAAGCTAAGTGCAAATGATGCTAAAAGTTTGAAGTACAATAGCAGAGCAGGAGCTTGGCAATTTACTTCTCAAGCGCAGCTGCTTTCTGGTAAGCATGTTTTCGATCAAAGTATTGACTACTCTGGTAGATTTACTGCTAGAGCTACTTTGGTTAAACAACCGCTGACAGGTAAGATTAGTATTCAAAATAATAATCCAAAAACTGGCACATTTGATGTTGTTGTTTCCGAAGTTTCCGCACCACATGGAGTTCAGGAAGTTAAACTTCCGACTTGGTCCAGTGAGCGTGGGCAAGATGATATTGTTTGGTACACTGCAACGAAGCAAGCTAACGGGACTTATAAGCTGACAGTGAATGCTGCCAACCATAAAGGCTCTACGGGCGAATACAATGTTCATTTGTATTACGTTCAAGGTGATGGTAAGTTAGTCGGTGTTGGTGGTACAACGACTAAGGTTTCAGTTGCTAAACCAGAGGGCAAGCTGACTATTGCCAACAACAATCCTAAGACCGGTACATTCGATGTGATTGTTTCTGAGGTTTCTAGCCCCCAAGGCGTTCGTGAAGTCTTGCTTCCGACTTGGTCAAATGAGAATGGTCAGGATGATATTATTTGGCACAAGGCACAGAAACAGTCAGACGGTACTTATAAATTCACCGTCCGTTCTAGCGAGCATAAGAATTCTGTTGGCGACTACAGTGTCCACTTGTACTATATCCAAAACGACGGCAAGATGGTCGGTGTTGGCGGTACAACGGCTAAAGTCACTCGTGCTTCAGTTGCTAAGCCAGAAGGCAAGCTGACTATTGCCAACAACGATCCAAAGACCGGTACATTCGATGTGATCGTGTCAGAAGTTTCTAGCCCGCAAGGGGTTCGTGAAGTCTTGCTTCCAACTTGGTCAAATGATCAAGGTCAGGATGACATCATTTGGCACAAGGCACAGAAACAGTCAGATGGTACTTATAAATTTACTGTCCGTTCCAGCGATCATAAGAATTCTGTTGGGGACTACAGTGTCCACTTGTATTATATCCAAAACGATGGCAAGATGGTCGGCGTTGGCGGTACAACGACTAAAGTCACTCGAGCTTCAGTTGCTAAGCCAGAAGGCAAACTGACTATTGCCAACAACGATCCAAAGACCGGTACATTCGATGTGATCGTGTCAGAAGTTTCTAGCCCGCAAGGTGTTCGTGAAGTCTTACTTCCAACTTGGTCACATGAGCAAGGTCAGGATGACATCATCTGGCACAAGGCACAGAAACAGTCAGATGGTACTTATAAATTTACTGTCCGTTCCAGCGATCATAAGAATTCCGTTGGTGACTACAGTGTCCACTTGTATTATATCCAAAACGATGGCAAGATGGTCGGCGTTGGCGGTACAACGACTAAAGTCACTCGAGCTTCAGTTGCTAAGCCAGAAGGCAAACTGACTATTGCCAACAACGATCCAAAGACCGGTACATTCGATGTGATCGTGTCTGAAGTTTCTAGCCCACAAGGTGTTCGTGAAGTCTTGCTTCCAACTTGGTCAAATGAGCAAGGTCAGGATGACATCATTTGGCACAAGGCGCAGAAACAGTCGGACGGTACTTATAAATTTACTGTCCGTGCTAGCGAGCACAAGAATTCCGTTGGTGACTACAGTGTCCACTTGTACTATGTTCAAAATGACGGCAAGATGGTCGGTGTAGGTGGTACAACAACCAAGGTTTCCATTGCGACAGGGGAGAAACCACAGGGAAAAATCAGTATCCAAAATAAAAATAATGAAACTGGTGAATTTGATATCGTCGTTTCTGGTGTTGTAGCTCCAGAAGGGGTCAAAGAAGTCTACCTGCCAACTTGGTCCAGTGAAAACGGACAAGATGATATTAAGTGGTACACAGCAGAACGCCAAGCAGATGGTACTTATCGCAAGCGTGTTTATGCGAGAGATCATAAAAATAGTCAAGGCGAGTACAATGTGCATCTGTATTATTTGAACAATCGCAATCAGCTGCAAGGAGCTGGTGGAGAGAAAACTACGGTTTCTATTAAACATCCTCAATCGCCTAGCAGTCAGCGTGATCGTGTTCTTGCAGCAGCAGCAGCGATGGTTGGCGTCAAGGGAGGCAGTGCTGAGCACCACCGTCTGGTCAATGACTATAATAGTGTTAGACCGCTACCAGTCGGTTATGCTGTAAAGAATTCAGATGACTGGTGCGACATTTTCACAACAGTTATTTTCCAAAGAGAAGGCTTGAGCGATCTTATCGGTCGTGAATGCGGTGTTGAGCGCCATATTCACATCTTTAAACGTCTAGGTATCTGGAATGAAGATGGTAATTCTACCCCTAAAGCGGGCGATATCATCACCTTTAACTGGGATCAAAATAGCCAGCAAAACGATGGCTGGGCTGATCATATCGGTATTGTCGAAAAAGTTGAAAATGGTATCATTCATACGATTGAAGGTAATAGTAACGACGAAGTTAAACGCAATACTTACCGTATTGGTCACGGAAATATCCGTGGTTTTGCATCACCTCGTTATAGATAAACACAAAAAGAGAGTGGGACAGAAATCGGTAATTCGTTAGAATTCGATTTCGTCGTCCCACCTCAGCACAGTTGAGTAGGGCTGTGAAAGCTGATGAAATCAGCGTAGTAGAGCCCACTCAACCACTGCGTCTTGCTCGACAATCCAAAGACAATTGAGAGGCTAGGACTTTTGTCCCAGCCTCTTTTTAACGTCTTAGAATTTTCTTTATGAGCTGAAGCAGCTTAAACTTGAGTGGGTTAGGATAATAACGGAAAGTTCCCATTTTTCGGACGATGAAGCCATTGAAGTTTTGCTTGAAGCGCAGAACGCCGTCGGAACCATCGAAAATTCCCATAATACCGAGGAAATTATAAAATGGAATGCCTCTCTTGATGCTCTCGGTCATAACGTATTCCTGCAGCAGGGCTGGAGCGTAGAATTTGTTAAACTCAGGATAGGAGCCGCTGAAGAGATAGGTTGTTTCCTGAGGAGTATAGATAAAGAGACTGGCAGCTAGGACTTGGTCTTGGTCACCGTACTTGTCAATCAGCTCTTGGGCTTCAACTTTGCGGGTTTCAAAGCTGTTAAACTGGCTGGAAAGTTCTCGCAGCTGATTTTGTTTCTTTTCAGATTGAGGATTGTTTTCCAAGTCAGCCTGCAGTTTTTGAATTTTCTGGCCCAGCTTTTCTTGGTCTTTTTGTAAGTTCTGAAGATAGTCCTTGAAGTTGAGACTGGCTGTCATAAAGTCCGCCTGTTGACCAAAGCTATCATAAAAATCTTGATAGTAGTCTAGTGGCTTGTCATCATATTCCCGCCTGTCAGAAGTGGCAGCTGTGATATCTTTGAAAACGCTGAGTTGGTCACGTTCTAGTCTTTTAAGCTTGATACCAAAGGTATTCGCCTTTTTGACAGTCGCCTTACCATTTTTACTGAAGGACTTGAGCAGGTCTTTCTCTGTCAGACCATGTAAGTCTTTGACATAATGCCAATCAGGCTCCCCGCCTGGATAGCCTGTCTGTAGGCCATCAAAGTCAAAGCCTAAATCAGTCAGTTGCTGGATAAGCTCGACTTTTTCATCAGATGTGGGCTGGCCATTGCTGTCAAAGGTCTGATAAGTCTCGTAGGGCTTGATGATGAGCTCTAAGGCGCCTTCTTTTTTAGCGTAAGCCTGCAAGGCTTGATAGAAGGGAGTTAGATATTGAGCATCAGTAGAGACAGGGCCGCAGTTGATTTCCATATGAAGACCGCCAGTCATGGGCATACTGTAGAGGACAGCTGACAACGCTACCTGTCCCTGCGGGTCCGTATAGCCGACATACCGGGTACTGAAGCCACGCTTGCTCAGCAGCTCTGCCATTTCCACGGTCTGCATAAAAGAGCGTTGGGAGCTAGCTGAGGTATGCTGGATGAATTCTTCTTGGCTGAGAAGTTTGAAGGTCATAGGCTTCCTTTCTTTTAATGCTTGCTGCGCAGTTTCTTTCTGAGAGTGTAGGCCAGATTGGAGAGGTGGTAAAGAGGATTGGTCGGCAAGTTAAACTCACCAGCAAATTCCTCAATGGTCGGATTGAACTTGGATTTAAAGCTGTAGAGACCGCCCTTGAGGTCGTTTTCGATTCCACCCATATTTTGCCAATCTGCTCCGCGCTCAAAAGCATGTTTGGCCGTTTCGTACCAAGTGATAATGGCTGGCTGGTAGCGACGGTATTCCTCGTCCATTCCAGCATAGATATTTTCAGAAGTCTTTCCGTATTCTAAGACCAGTGTGCCAGACAGGGGAACGACAGCAGCACCTTGGCTGATTTTATCCTCTATAAAGTCAATTTCTTCTTGGAGGCGTTTCTGTTCTTGCTGGTTATTCTCAATCTTGCCAGGCTTGGTTTTCTCGGTAAATTTCTCTGCTTCTTTAAGTGTCTTGGTCAGCTGAGCCTGCAAGTCTTCCAAGCGTGCCTTTAGATCAATGCTAGACAAGGTGATGTAGGAGTGCTCAGGATAAGTATCCAAGAGTTTTTGGTAATAGTCTTTGCCGCGTAGGTGGATGTTTTTTCTGTTTTCTGTCTTCTTCATCAAGGCTGAAAAGTCATCCAGTAATTCTGCTCCGCCAAATTGGATTTGAATACCTTTATTACGGGCTGTACGAATAGCCTGCCGAGTACTCTTAGAAAGCAGATCCTCGCTGAAATCTTCTTTATGAATATTGGCCTGCAAGCGAGGCTGGATGGTTTCGTCTAGAGACTCAGTCCGTCCGACCCAGACAGCTCCAGCTTGCTGTAGCTTTTGAATCAGCTCAATCGTCTCTGCTTTGTCTTGCAATTCACCGCCCATCTTGCTTTCTGCCAAAAAGAGGCTGGGATCAAACTTGACAAAAAGCGCTTTTTTCTCCTTGGCAAATTTCTTGAGCGACGCCAAAACAAAGGTCAGCAGCTCCTTGTCACTATAGTCCATGATAGGACCGCGCGGGATATAAAGCAGGGTCATCCCCAAAGGCAGTGGTTTGATTAGGATACTGGCTGCAGCAACCAAGTGGTCGTCTTTATAGAAGCCCAAGCGCTCATTTCCCCAGTTGTCCTTGATTTGAGCCCAGGCTGCGCTCTGCAGGAGATTGGCCTGCGGATGAGCCATGACAAAATCATCGTGTTCCTGAGCTGAAATTCCAATTTTGTAGCTGTACATTATTTTAAAACCCACTCTCTAATAGCGTGTGCTACGCCGGATTCTTCGTTCGATTTGGTGATATATTTGGCGATTTTCTTGAGTTCTTCCTTACCGTTTTCCATGACAACAGGAGAGCCGACAGCTTCCAGCATGGCGCGGTCATTTTCTTCATCACCGATAGCCATGGTCTGCTCCTTGCTCAAGCCCAGTTTTTCAGCCAGATGGAGGATAGCAGCTCCTTTATTGACAGTTTTTTTGACAATTTCTAGATAGAAAGGAGCTGATTTAACTAGTGTATATTTTTCGGCCAATCCTGGTGGCAGCTTAGCAATGGCTGCATCCAGAATTTCTGGTTCATCAATATACATGCACTTGACGATTTCTTTATCAGCTATTTCTTCAGGTGTGCGATAGAAAATAGGCATGTTGACCAGATTAGACTCGTAAACAGTGTACTTACCGATGTTGCGATTGGCTGTATAAATGCCGTCCTTGGTGATGGCATGCATGTGAACGCCTAATTTTCGTCCGAGCAGCTCGATATCCAGATAGTCGTCATAGGTCAGTGTTTCTTTGATTAATTCTTGACCTGTAACAGTATCCTGCACCAGTCCGCCATTGAAGGTCACGACATAGTTGCCTGGTTGATTAAGTTCTAGCTCCTCGAGGAGTTTTTTTACACCTGCAATAGGACGGCCGGTTGCAATGACGATTTTAACGCCAGCAGCCTTGGCATCCTGAACAGCGCTGAAGACTTCAGCAGTGATTTCTTTTTGGTTATTTAAAAGGGTACCGTCAATGTCAACGGCAACTAATTTGATAGACATTTTATTCTCCGTAGGTAAATTGGTCGTTTTTGATATAGTGCATAAAGGTCTGGTTTTTTTCGCTGAAAAGTCCTGTATCTGCCAGCATTTCCTTGGGGAAGTAGAAGCGATTGTCGCCCTGTCTGGTGCCGGCCAGCGAATGGACGATAGGAGACAGGCTAGATAGTTCTGCTAAGCTCCCATCTTTTTGCAGGATTTCAATCTGGGTCCGAGGTTTTTCAACATCGGGCCGGTAGAAATCATAAGGCAAATCAAAATTACGATGAATAGCAGTATAGTAATCGGGGTCAAAACCAACCTGTCCAACTAGGTCTCGCATGATAACCAAATGCGCTTCGTTTTCCTGAGAGAAGACGATAGACTTAAAGACCTTGCGGTTGATAAAACGCTGAGCCAAGTCTGATAAAATCTTGTCCGGACTAGTCATCCAAACTTGGAAATAGGTATTCATAACACCATCATCCAAGGCCAGATAATCCTGCAGGGTCACTCTGTTTTCAAAGAAGGGAATGAGATTGGGCGATGACAGCGCAAAATAATCCTTCTGAGCCGGATAGAGAAACTTGGCCCGCTTGAGCAGATTTTGCAGCAAAACTTCCATAGCCCTACTGGCCGGGTGGAAATAGACCTGCATGTACATCTGGTAGCGGCTGACCACATAGTCCTCTACCGCATGCATACCATTGCGCTTGAAGGCGATGCCCTTTTCTACTGGACAAATCACTCGCAGAATCCGAGTCAAGTCAAATTGTCCATAGGAAGCGCCAGTAAAAAAGGAATCTCGCAAGAGATAGTCCATCCGGTCCACATCAATCTGGCTGGAAATCAGCTGAACTACCTGTTTATTGGGGTAAGTGTGATTGATGACGCTAGCCACCTTTTCGGGGAAATCTGGCGAAACCTGCACCAAGGCCTGATGAATCTCTGTTTCAGGACTGGTGATAATTTGCCGCGTAATATCCTCGTGATTAGTATCAAAGAGGCGCTCAAAAGTGTGTGAATAAGCTCCGTGCCCCAAGTCATGCAGGAGAGCGGCTGTCATGGTCAGCAGGCTTTCGTGACTATCCCAGACATCGCTATATTTTTCATTGAAAATCTTGGTGATGCGTCGAGCAATCTCATAGGCTCCCAGACAATGCGAAAAACGGCTGTGCTCCCCGCCGTGAAAAGTATAGCCAGAAGTGCCCAGCTGTTTGATGCGACGCAGCCGTTGAAATTCTTTGGTATTGATTAAATCATAAATGACCTGATGATCCACATGCACATAATTGTGAACCGGGTCCCGAAATACTTTTTCAATCATAATCCTATTATATCATAAATGCTCAGTGGGCGAAATTCAAAGCCCGAAGTAGAAAGGAAGAATTCTCAAGAAATTTTTGATAAAATAGAAGAAAGAAACAAGGAATGTGAGAAAATAATGAAAATTAGAATGAGAAATCAAATCAAATTAGATGAGCAAATGGAGTTGATTGACCAGGTCTATGATGTAGAATGGACACAAAAAGGGAGCAATCACTATTTGATTTATCAAAGCGAGGAGCAGGAAAAAGTCGTTCTGAAGTTTAATGAGGACAAGCTGACCATGACCCGCTTTTCTGAGCCAAAAACCATTCTCCATTTTATCAAGAATGGTCAGCATGTAGTATCCATCCCGACTCCGCTAGGAGCTCAGCATTTTGTGACGGACACTCAGCATTATCACTTAGATGTAGAAAATCAGGCTTTGGAACTTCATTATGATTTGAAAAGAGCCGAAGATGATCAGCTCTTTGCCTCTTATCAGATGAAAATAGAATGGCAAGAATAAAAAATTGAAAAATAACAGCTCTGCCTTGAAAAATACAAAAATTTTGGTATAATAAATACACTCAAGGGAGTAGCTAACGGTTTTACCGTTACAAGGTCGTCAATACGAAAGAAATTTCCGGCCTTGTATGAAATAGCGAGACTTGTTAATAAACAGGTCTCTTTTTTGTTTATTTTGAAAGAGGCCCATCAAAAGGAGGAGACATTTTGTCAAAAGAACAAAAGCGCCAAGCTTTTTATACTCAAAGTCCTGAGGAAGTTTTGCAAGCAATGGAAGCTTCCGAACAAGGGTTGACCAGCAGCCAAGCCCAGCAACGTTTGGCGGACTACGGTCGCAATGAATTGGAAGAAGGAGAGAAAAAGACTCTCTTGATGAAATTCATTGAGCAGTTCAAGGATTTGATGATTATCATCTTGTTGGTAGCGGCTATCTTGTCTGTTGTGACGTCAGGTGGAGAGGATATTGCAGATGCTATCATTATCCTAGCCGTGGTCATCATCAATGCTATTTTTGGTGTCTACCAAGAAGGTAAGGCTGAAGAAGCCATTGCGGCTCTCAAATCTATGTCCAGCCCAGCTGCGCGTGTCCTGCGTGATGGCCATGTCACAGAAGTGGATTCTAAGGTCTTGGTACCTGGAGATATCGTTCGACTGGAAGCCGGCGATGTTGTACCGGCAGATATGCGACTGTTGGAAGCTAATTCCCTGAAAATCGAAGAAGCCGCTCTGACAGGTGAGTCTGTGCCAGTTGAGAAAGATTTGACTGTTGCAGTAGCTGCTGATGCTGGTATCGGCGACCGGGTCAATATGGCCTTCCAAAACTCCAATGTCACTTACGGTCGAGGAGTAGGGGTTGTTGTCAATACTGGGATGTACACTGAAGTCGGTCATATCGCAGGCATGTTGCAAGATGCAGATGAAACGGACACACCGCTCAAGCAAAACCTCAATAGCTTGTCTAAGGTTCTGACCTATGCTATCTTGGTAATTGCTGCGGTGACCTTTGTAGTCGGTGTCTTCATTCAAGGAAAAGATCCACTTGGTGAACTGATGACTTCGGTTGCTCTTGCGGTTGCGGCGATTCCAGAAGGTCTGCCAGCTATCGTTACCATTGTTCTGGCTTTGGGAACTCAGGTTTTGGCTAAGCGGAATTCGATTGTCCGTAAGCTTCCAGCTGTTGAGACTTTGGGTTCAACTGAGATTATCGCTTCAGATAAGACTGGTACCTTGACCATGAACAAAATGACGGTCGAAAAAGTCTTTTATGACGGAGTCTTGAATGAAGCTGGACAAGATATTGAACTTGGCTTGGAGCTGCCGCTCTTGCGTTCGGTTGTCTTAGCCAATGATACTAAGATTGACCAAGAAGGCAAGCTGATTGGTGACCCAACAGAAACAGCCTTTATCCAATATGCCTTGGACAAGGGCTATGATGTTAAAGGATTTTTAGAGAAATATCCTCGTGTAGCAGAGCTGCCATTTGATTCAGATCGTAAGCTCATGTCTACTGTTCACCCATTACCAGATGGGAAGTTCTTAGTGGCAGTTAAGGGGGCTCCCGACCAACTCTTGAAACGTTGTGTTGCCCGTGATAAGGCTGGAGATATTGCAGCAATTGATGATACTACTTCACAGCTGATCAAGTCTAATAACTCAGAAATGGCTCACCAAGCTCTGCGCGTGCTGGCTGGTGCCTACAAGATTATTGATGTAGTTCCGACTGACTTGACCTCTGAAAATCTAGAAAATGATTTAATCTTTACTGGTTTAATCGGTATGATTGACCCAGAACGTGCCGAAGCTGCAGAAGCTGTTCGTGTAGCCAAGGAAGCAGGAATCCGTCCGATTATGATTACTGGTGACCACCAAGATACAGCTGAAGCCATTGCTAAGCGCTTGGGAATCATTGAAGCAGGAGATACGGAAGACCATGTTCTGACAGGTGCTGAGCTCAACGAGCTTTCAGATGCAGAATTCGAAAAAGTAGTTGGTCAATACTCTGTCTATGCCCGGGTTTCTCCTGAGCACAAGGTACGGATTGTCAAAGCTTGGCAAAACCAAGGTAAGGTCGTTGCCATGACAGGTGATGGTGTCAATGACGCACCAGCTCTGAAGACAGCCGATATTGGTATCGGTATGGGAATCACAGGTACAGAAGTATCTAAGGGTGCTTCTGACATGATTCTAGCGGATGATAACTTTGCGACAATTATCGTCGCAGTTGAAGAAGGACGGAAAGTCTTTTCAAATATTCAAAAGACCATTCAATACCTTCTTTCTGCTAATACAGCTGAAGTGCTGACTATTTTCTTGGCAACCCTCTTTGGATGGGATGTTCTGCAGCCCGTTCATCTGCTTTGGATCAACTTGGTAACAGATACCTTCCCAGCTATCGCCTTGGGAGTTGAACCTGCCGAGCCAGGTGTCATGACTCATAAGCCTCGTGGCCGTAAGTCTAGCTTCTTCTCTGGTGGTGTCATGAGTTCCATCATCTATCAAGGACTGCTGCAAGGTGCTCTCGTTCTGTCCGTCTATGGCTATGCTATTGCTAATCCTGTACATATTGGTGATGTAAAAGCGATCCATGCGGATGCCCTTACTATGGCCTTTGCAACTCTAGGCCTTATTCAGCTCTTCCATGCTTACAATGTGAAATCTGTTTACCAATCTATCTTTACAGTTGGACCGTTTAATTCTAAGACCTTTAACTGGTCTATTCTGGTTTCTTTCATCCTCTTGATTTCAACCATTGTGATTGATCCACTGGAAAAGATTTTCCATGTGACCAAGTTAGATTTGACCCAATGGACTGTTGTCCTGATCGGCAGTTTCTCTATGATTATCATTGTTGAAATTGTTAAGTTCATCCAACGTAAATTAGGTATGGACAAGAATGCTATTTAAGAGCAAAAAGTCATCTACGGATGGCTTTTTTGCGTAAATATGGGTTTGGTGGCGGTGGTGGATCTGACTAAAAAACAGCTCATTTTCGTGGATAAAGGCTGGGAAGTCTCGAAAAAATCCTAGCACCCCCATGTCATTATATTACTTTTTTAACAATTCCATGACAAGGGGCTCCTATTCTTGCCTATCCATTAAAAATTGTATAAAATGAAGGAGCTTCATTATCCGATTAGGCAAATGTCTGAAAATGTGTTATAATAAAACGATATATGAAAAGAGGTATTTATGGACATTTCAGAAATTCGTCAAAAGATTGACGCAAATCGTGAAAAATTAGCTTCTTTCAGGGGGTCTCTTTGACTTAGAGGGCTTGGAAGAAGAAATTGCCATCTTAGAAAATAAGATGACAGAGCCTGACTTTTGGGATGATAATATTGCAGCTCAAAAGACATCTCAGGAGCTCAATGAACTCAAGCAAACCTATGAGAATTTCCATCAGATGACCGAGCTTTTTGATGAATCGGAAATCTTACTTGATTTTCTAGCTGAGGACGACTCGGTTCAGGAAGAGCTGGAAGAAAAGTTGACCGAGCTTGAGAAGATGATGACTAGCTATGAGATGACTCTCTTGCTGTCAGAGCCTTATGATAATAACAATGCCATTCTCGAAATTCACCCAGGTTCTGGTGGAACAGAAGCTCAGGATTGGGGCGATATGCTGCTGCGGATGTACACGCGCTTTGGTAATGCCAAGGGCTTCAAAGTAGAAGTCTTGGATTATCAGGCTGGTGATGAGGCGGGTATTAAGTCAGTGACCCTTTCCTTTGAAGGGCCGCATGCTTATGGTCTACTTAAGTCAGAAATGGGTGTTCACCGCTTGGTTCGAATTTCGCCATTTGATTCAGCGAAACGCCGTCATACTTCCTTTACTTCAGTAGAGGTCATGCCAGAGTTGGACGATACTATTGAAGTAGAAGTCCGTGATGATGATATTAAGATGGACACTTTCCGTTCAGGCGGAGCCGGCGGACAGAACGTCAATAAGGTATCAACTGGCGTGCGATTGACCCATATTCCGACAGGAATTGTCGTACAGTCTACCGTTGACCGGACCCAGTATGGCAACCGTGACCGAGCTATGAAAATGCTGCAGGCTAAGCTCTATCAGTTGGAGCAAGAGAAAAAAGCAGCAGAAGTCGACTCGCTCAAGGGAGATAAAAAAGAGATTTCTTGGGGCAGTCAGATTCGTTCCTATGTCTTTACCCCTTATACAATGGTCAAAGATCATCGAACCAGCTATGAAGTAGCTCAGGTGGATAAGGTCATGGACGGAGACTTAGATGGCTTTATTGATGCCTATTTAAAATGGAGACTCAACTAAAAACAGAGTGAAATCGCTAGATAAAAACTCTGATGAAAGGAATTGTACTAATTCATGTCAATGATTGAAATGAAAGACGTTGTTAAAAAGTATGACAACGGGACAACTGCTCTACGTGGTGTATCTATACATATCGAACCAGGTGAATTTGCCTATATTGTAGGTCCTTCAGGAGCAGGTAAATCAACTTTTATTAGACTCCTCTATCGTGAAATTAAAATCGATAAAGGAAACCTTGCTGTAGCAGGTTTTAACTTGGGAAAAATCAAGAAACGGGATATTCCAATGCTGCGCCGTAGAGTAGGTGTGGTTTTCCAAGACTATAAACTACTTCCTAAAAAGACTGTTTATGAGAATATTGCCTACGCTATGGAAGTTATTGGTGAGCGTCGTAGAAATATCAAGAAACGCGTTATGGAAGTTTTGGATCTGGTTGGCCTTAAGCACAAGGTTCGTTCCTTCCCGAATGAGTTATCAGGGGGAGAACAGCAGCGGATTGCGATTGCGCGTGCCATTGTCAACAATCCTCAGGTCTTGATTGCTGACGAGCCGACTGGTAACTTGGACCCAGATAATTCATGGGAAATCATGAATTTGCTGGAGCGCATTAACCTGCAAGGAACTACAGTTCTGATGGCGACTCACAATAGTCAGATTGTAAATACCCTACGTCACCGCGTCATTGCTATCGAAAATGGTCGTGTGGTGCGTGATGAGGCGGAAGGAGAATACGGATACGATGATTAGAAGGTTTTTCCGTCATTTAATTGAATCGCTTAAGAGCCTTAAGCGGAATGGTTGGATGACAGTCGCAGCTGTGAGTTCAGTCACGATTACTCTCAGTTTAGTTGCTATCTTTGCCTCTGTTATTTTAAATACCGCAAAGCTAGCGTCTGATATTTCAAATAACGTTCGTATTGTTGTCTATATGCGCAAAGACATCGCTGATAACAGCACAACAATCGTTAAAGAAGGTCAGACAGTTAAAAATACTGATTACCACAAGATTTATGACGCCCTAACTTCAATGGATCATGTCTCAAAAGTTACTTACTCAAGTAAAGAAGAGCAGTATGAAAAGCTGACAGAGACAATGGGAAGTGAATGGAAGGTCTTTGAGGGGGATTCAAACCCACTTTATGACGCTTACATTGTCGATACGACAGAGCATAAATATGTAGATTCCGTTGCGGCAGAAGCCAAGAAGCTGGAAGGCGTTTCGGAAGTGCAGGATGGTGGAGCTAATACGAAAAAACTCTTTGCTCTATCTGATTTTATCCGAGTATGGGGACTGGTAGGAGCAGGCTTGCTCATCTTTATTGCAGTCTTCCTGATTTCCAATACTATTCGGATTACCATTATCTCACGGAGCCGTGAAATTCAGATTATGCGTTTGGTAGGGGCAAAAAATAGCTATATCCGCGGTCCCTTCTTATTTGAAGGCGCTTGGATTGGCTTGCTAGGTTCAGTTTTACCAGTAGCTTTAGTTTATTTTGGTTATAATATGGCCTATCAAACCATGAATAAAAATCTTGTTGCGCAAAATCTTTCCATGATTGAGCCACACTTGTTTGTCCCTGCTATGATTGGGGCTGTATCAGTCTTGGGAATCTTTATCGGTTCACTTGGTTCATCCATCTCCATGAGACGCTTCTTGAAGATTTAATAAAAAAACAGCCGTGTAGGCTGTTCGGATTGAAAACAAACATCATTTGGTGTTTGTTTTTTTATTGCATTAAAAGTATAAATTATTGCTATCGCTTTGTTTTCGATAGGCCGAGGCTGATTATAATGAGGGTAAAAAAGAATGCAGACAAGAGGCCTTTTGTGGTACTGTTTAGAAAAGGCTTGTCAAAAACATAAAAATTATAAGCAGAAAAACCTAATCCAAGGAGAGTTATCATGGCTGAAATAGCCAGCAGAATTAACCAAATTTTTCTTTTATCCATCATGAAGACCATCCTTTTTTTTCTATGGACTAAGTATATCATAATAAGCAAAAAGCGACAAGACATGGAAGTCAGGTGGCTGAATAATTTTCTGCCCTTTTTCTAGAGCCTTCTCTTTCCATTCTTATATAGAAATAGTCATTTAGCAACTAATTAAAAATGAGACAGTCTTGTTATCTGCCTCATTATCAGTTTATTGGAAAAATGGATTGAAATTCTTTTCGTGGCCAATCGTTGTGTCATTTCCATGGCCGGGATAGACACGATAGTCTTTGGGCAAGACAAATAACTCTTCGCGGATGCTAGCAAGGAGCTGGTCCATATTACCAGTTGGTAGATCTGTACGGCCGATGGTTTCACGGAAGAGGGCATCACCAGTCAGGACGACCTGATCTTCTGGGAAAATAATGGAAACTCCTCCGATAGAATGACCAGGGGTTGGAACAACGTAGAAAGAAAAGTCATCCAGCTGGTAGTCCTCGTGATAGTTGAAAAAATATTCAGCAGGTCTGAGAATGACGTCTTCCAAATCTGCATGGCGGTCGAGACCTGAAAGATTATCAGTAGGAGTATAGAGCCAGCTTGCTTCGCTCTCAGCTACATAGACGGGTGGATTGGCAAAATTATCTCGGACCTTATCCAGACTCATGATATGATCGTAATGCGTATGAGTCAGTAAAATAGCTGTGATGGGTTTAGCAATTTCTTCTAGCTTGCGTTGAATCTTCCGCCAGTCGCTGCCAGGGTCAACGACGATGACATGACGGTCATTTTCAAGGACATAAGTATTTTCAAAAGCAATGAGATTGACAATTTTGTGAACTTTCATTGGGCTTCCTTTGCGTATGTTTTCTCACTAAAGAGTGTAACAAAAAAGCAGAAATTTTGCACAAAATTAATTTTGAGGCTCAGCTTATTTTCAGATGTTTCAAGCTGGCATTTGTGATATAATCATAGCAGTATGACACAATCGAACTATAAATATGCTGTCATCGACTTGGAGGCTACAAGTGCGAACAGCAATGCAAAAATTATTCAAATCGGCATTGTCATCATTGAAAATGGGGTGATTTGCCAAACGTATGAAACAGATGTGAATCCGCATGAGGATCTGGATGAGCATATTAAACAGCTGACAGGATTGGATGATCAGCGCTTACGCCAAGCTCCGGATTTTTCACAGGTTGCCCGTGAAGTTTATGAACTGATTGAAGATGCGATTTTTGTCGCTCATAATGTCAAGTTTGATGCCAATTTATTGGCAGAAGCTCTCTTTTGGGAAGGCTTTGACCTGCTGACTCCGAGAGTGGATACGGTGGAACTGGCTCAGGTTTTTTACCCGACCTTTGATAAATATGCCTTAGGAAATCTATGCGAGCTTCTGGAGATTCCTCTGGAAAATGCTCATACCGCCTTAGCAGATGCTCAGGCAACAGCTCAGCTATTTCTAAAAATCCAGAAAAAGATGGCTGGACTGCCAAAAGCTTTGCTGGAGAAGGTGCTGGAATTTTCCGATAGTCTCATCTATGAGTCACGGTTAGCGATCGAAGAGATTTTTCAGTCGATGCCAGACTATTCTGGTCAGGCTTTGCAAGAGACGCATGGTATCTTTTTGAAAAAGCCAAGAATCCTGCCGCCTGAAAAGAAACTTTCGCAGGACTTTCTAACCAACCTTTATCTGCTGGGGCTGGACGAGCGCCCCGACCAGCTGAGATTTGCGCAGTATGTGACTGAGGCACTTAGTCAGACTGCGGCTAGCTTTTTGGAGGCTCAGACAGGACTTGGCAAGACCTTTGGCTATTTATTACCTATTTTAGTTCATGGTCAGGAAAGAGTTTTGGTGACCGTTCCGACGAAGATTTTACAGGACCAGCTGATGCAAAAGGAAGGCCGACTCTTAGAGGAAGTCTTTCATATCTCCTTCCATAATCTCAAAAGTTCCGAAAATTATCTGAAATTAGATCATTTTTATCAAAGTCTATCGGTCTTGGATGATAATCGACTTGTTAATCGTTGCAAAATGCAGCTTTTGGTTTGGCTGACAGAGACCGAGACGGGTGATTTAAATGAAATCGGTCAAGCTTATCGTTTCGAGTCTTACTTTAGTCAGATACGCCATGATGGGAAATTAAGTAAGCATTCACTTTTTTATGAAGAGGATTTTTGGCGACTGGGGCAGGTCAAGGCAGCTAGCAGTCGTGTCGTGATTACCAATCATGCTTATCTTTTGACGCGCCTTGAAGATGACCAGTCTTTGCTGGACAATCGGACGCTGGTGGTGGACGAGGCCCAGAAAATGTTTTTTGCCTTGGAAAGTTTTTCGCAGGCCAGTATCAATTTGACCAAACAATTGCAAACTATCAGTCAGGCTCTGCAGACAGAAAAACGGATTTTACAAGAACGCCTCTTGCAAAGCATCCAATTTGAATTGGCGGATGCTGCTGAAAAGCAGCGGGGTAAGACCAGTGAATTGGATTCCCAGAAGATAGCCAAGCTACGTCAGGATGTGTCTGAGCTGGATGAGAGCTTGCTGCCAGAGCTCAGGGAATTGTTTTCAATCAAGTACCAATACTATTGGCTAACGGAAGAACAATTTGCAGACCATCGGGTGACAAGGCTTCATGCTGGGCGCTCAGAACTGATGAGATTTAAGGATTTCCTGCCTGATACAGTTAAGGTAATCTTAGTTTCTTCTACTTTGGAGATTAGTTCCAAGGTGAATTTGCCTCAATTACTAGGTTTTAAGGATTATCATTTTTACAAACTTCCTCAGCAAAAGAAGCCCCTGCAAAAACTTTTTTTAGATCTTGATTTTTCAGATGTGGTGGAGTTATCAACGCAGGAATATGCTGAGGGGATTGTTGCAAGCTTGGAGAGCTTAGCTCTACTGAATCTGCCGATGGTGGTTCTCTTTACCTCCAAGGATTTATTGCTGGCCACTTCAGACCAGCTGACCTTGCCACATTTGGCCCAGTATAAGAACGGCGAGCCAGCCAATATCAAGCGTCGTTTTGATAAGGGAGAGGCGCCCATCTTGCTAGGAGCAGGCAGTTTTTGGGAAGGAGCGGATTTTGCTCAGCAAGAGCAAATCATTCAGCTCATCACGCGGATTCCTTTTGACAATCCCAAAGATTTTTTTGTTCAAAAAATCAATCATCATCTGAAGGAAGAAGGCAAAAATCCTTTTTACGATTATCAGTTACCGTCAGCTATTTTACGATTGAAGCAGGCCATGGGGCGAACCCGTCGTAATGAACACCAGAAGTCGGCGGTTATTCTTTTGGACAAGCGTATTTCAACCAAACGTTACGGTCGGCAAATCCAGCAAAATCTAAATCAGCTGGCATCTTTAGAAATGCTTTCTCAGCGGGATATTGTAAAGGAATTAAAAGAATTTTTCGACTAAAACTGCTTGAAAACAGTCAATTTTATCTGGCTGTTTTTCTAAATGATTGCAAATTTTCTCGGCACTGATGCCAAAAATCTGCTATAATGAAAAGAATAGAAAGAAGGTTATGACATGAAAAAGAATCTACCAGGAATTGCTCTATCATTTGCAATAGCAGCTATTGCCATTTATTTAGGGAATTGGTTTCCGCTGATTGGATCCAGTGTTTTTGCCATTGTTTTAGGAATTTTGCTTAGTAATTTATGGAAACTACCAGACTCCTTTCAGCCGGGCTTGACCTATTCAGGAAAGAAACTGCTTCAATATTCTATTATCTTTTTAGGCTTTTCCATGTCAATCGGCAAGGTCTCTGTAACGGGCTTATCCTCTCTGAAGATTAGTATTTTGACTATTTTGATCACTTTTTTGGCGGCTTATGCCGCTGGGAAATTCTTCAAAATGAGACGTGTTTTAACCATTTTGATTGGCTTTGGAACGGCTATCTGCGGTGGATCGGCTATTGCAGCAGCTTCGCCTATTTTAGAAGCAGAAGAAGAGGATATTGCTCTTTCCATTTCAACCATCTTCTTTTTCAATATTTTAGCTGTTTTCATCTTTCCTTTTCTGGGGCATCTCATGCAAATGTCCGATGCCTATTTTGGGACTTGGGCAGGGACGGCCATCAATGATACTTCGTCAGTCGTCGCGGCAGGTTATACTTACAGTCAAGCGGCGGGCGATTTGGCAACCATTGTCAAACTAAGCCGAGCGCTGATGATTGTACCCGCCTGTCTCATCTTTGCAGGCTATCGCTATGTTCGAGATAAGCGGTCAGCTCAAAAAGTAGACCTCAAGAAGATTTTTCCTTGGTTTATTTTGTGGTTTGTCTTGGCTTCTGTAGTGAGTAGTTTGGGAATTTTCCCATCAAATCTAGTTCCTTACACAAAGCTGTTGTCTCAATGGCTGATGGCTATGGCCTTAGCCGGGATTGGAGCCAAGGTTTCATTCAAACAGTTCAGGGAGGCTGGAGCGGGACCTTTATTAACTGGAGCTTTTGCTTGGTTCTGCGTCGCAGTTTCTAGCTTGATTATCCAATATTTTTTGTAAGAAAGGAAAATTATGCCTTCACAGCGAAGAACATTTGAGTCTCGGATTGATTACAGCTTGCTTTTACCTGTCTTGCTCTTACTATCAATCGGAGTTACAGCTATTTATATAGCGGTTAGTCATGATTATCCAAATAATGTCTTGCAGATTGTTGGTCAGCAAGTAGTTTGGATTTTATTAGGCTTTCTGATTAGCTTTATCGTTATGTTTTTTAACACTAAGTTTCTTTGGAAGATGACGCCTTTTCTGTATGTTTTAGGCTTAGGACTTATGGTTCTTCCGCTTGTATTTTATAGTGAGAGCTTAGTGGCTTCTACAGGGGCGAAAAACTGGGTATCTATTCGCGGGGTTACTCTCTTTCAGCCATCTGAATTTATGAAAATCTCTTATATTTTAATGCTGTCACGAGTCGTAGTGAAGTTTCTGCAGCAAAATAAGAACTATGAGCGAACCATTGCTTTAGATCTCTTTTTGATTGTAAAATTAGCATTATACACCTTGCCAGTCTTGTTTCTTTTAGCCTTGCAGAGTGATTTGGGGACAGCTCTAGTATTTGCTGCGATTTACTGCGGCATTGTTCTCTTATCTGGTGTTTCGTGGAAGATTATTCTACCGGTTTTCTTGACAGTATCCCTTCTTTTTACTGTCTTTATGTTGATCTTTATTTCAAATGGTGGCCGTGCTTTTCTCCATGGGTTAGGGATGCCGACTTACCAGATCAATCGGATCTCAGCCTGGCTCCATCCATTTGAATATGCTCAGACAGTAACTTATCAGCAGGCACAAGGACAGATTGCTATTGGAAGTGGTGGTTTGCTAGGTCAAGGATTTAATGTCTCAAATCTTCTAGTACCTGTCCGTGAAAGTGATATGATTTTCACTGTAATTGCAGAGGATTTTGGTTTTCTTGGTTCGAGTTTGGTGATTGTTATTTATCTGTTCTTGATTCATCGTATGCTTCAGATTACTATCAAGTCCAACAATCAGTTCTATACCTATATCTCGACCGGTCTCATTATGATGCTGCTCTTTCATATTTTTGAAAATATTGGTGCTGTGACAGGGATTTTGCCTTTGACAGGGATTCCTCTCCCCTTCATTTCTCAAGGGGGGTCCTCCATTGTCAGCAATCTCATCGGAATCGGTCTCTTACTGTCTGTCTCTTATCAAAATAGCCTAGAAGAAGAGAAGCATGCGGTGACTCCGTCTGTTCGTAAAAAAATTGTCCTTAGAAAAATAAAATAAGAAATGGATACCTCGTATCCTAGAAAGGTGTTTTATATGAAAAAAGTAGCTCTTATGTTAGCCAATGGCTTTGAAGAAATAGAAGCTCTCACCGTTGTTGATGTCTTGCGTCGCGCAGGCTTTATCTGTGATATGATTGGTTTTGAGGAGGCTGTGACAGGTTCTCATCAGATTACTGTCAAAGCGGATCAAGTCTGGAATGGGAATCTATCTGCCTATGATATGGTTGTTCTTCCAGGCGGTATGCCAGGATCAACAAATCTGCGAGATGATGACCGCCTAATGGAAGTTCTACAGGAATTTCAAGCAGAAGATAAATTTGTCGCAGCGATTTGTGCGGCTCCTATTGCCCTTGACCGCGCAGGCCTGCTGAATGGCAAGAACTTCACTTGCTATGATGGAGTGGAAGCCAACATTGAGAAGGGTAGCTATCAGAAGCAGACCGTTGTCGTAGATGGAAAGTTAATCACCAGCCGTGGCCCATCTACAGCCCTGCCTTTTGCCTATGAGTTGGTTCACCAGCTAGGTGGAGATGCGGATCAATTGGCAAGTTCTATGCTTTTTAAAGACGTTTTTGAGAAGTAAAAAATTCACTCGATTTTCGAGTGAATTTTTTCTGTCTAAGTTGGATGAAAAATCTATGAAAATATGCTATTTCATCATAAATAAAAGCCCCTTTTTTTCAAAAAATATGGTATAATAAAGGGTATGAATTATCAAGATTACATCTGGGATTTAGGTGGGACTCTCTTGGATAATTATGGGACTTCTACCGCAGCTTTTGTCCATACCTTGCAGGACTTTGGTCTAACTGCGAGTCATGATGAAGTTTATAAGGCTCTCAAGGTTTCGACAGAGTATGCAGTCCGCCAGTTTGCCCCTAGAAACAAGGAATTTTTAAAGGCTTATAAGGCCAACGAGGCTAAGGCATTAGAGCATCCGATTTTATTTGACGGTGCATCAGAATTATTGGCGCAAATTATCCAGCAAGGTGGCAGAAACTTTTTGATTTCTCACCGAGATGATCAGGTGTTAGAGATTTTGCAGAAGACGCAGATTGGTCTTTATTTTACAGAAGTAGTGACGGCTATTAATGGTTTTAAACGTAAGCCAGATCCTGAGTCTATGCTGTATTTAAAAGACAAGTACCAGATTCAGTCTGGGCTGGTTATAGGAGATCGACCGATTGATATCGAAGCTGGTCAGGCGGCAGGATTTAGCTGCTATCTCTTTGATAATATGAGAAATCTTGAAGAATTTGTAGATATTGAACTAGAAAAGGAATAACATGACAGAAGAAAAGCAACAAGACATACAAGCGCAAGAATATGACGCCAGTCAGATTCAGGTCTTGGAGGGCTTAGAAGCCGTTCGGATGCGCCCTGGTATGTATATTGGTTCGACCTCCAAGGAAGGTCTGCACCACTTAGTATGGGAAATTGTTGACAACTCGATTGATGAGGCCTTGGCTGGCTTTGCCACTCATATTCAAGTCTTTATTGAAAAAGATAATTCGATTACAGTTGTTGACGATGGTCGAGGCATTCCCGTTGACATTCAGGAGAAAACAGGTCGCCCAGCTGTGGAAACTGTCTTTACTGTCCTTCACGCAGGAGGAAAATTCGGCGGTGGTGGCTACAAGGTCTCAGGAGGTCTGCACGGTGTAGGCTCTTCCGTTGTAAATGCCCTGTCTACTCAGCTAGATGTCCGCGTTTATAAAAACGGCCAGATTCATTACCAAGAATACCGTCGAGGTCATGTAGTCGCGGATCTAGAAGTCATCGGTGAGACAGATCGTACAGGTACGACAGTCCACTTTACACCAGATCCAGAGATTTTCACTGAAACAGTAGAATTTGACTTTGAAAAGCTCAATAAGCGGGTACAAGAACTGGCCTTCCTCAATCGTGGCCTTAGAATTTCCATCACAGATAAGCGGGATGGAATGGAGCAGGTCAAGGATTACCACTATGAGGGTGGGATTGCCAGCTATGTCCAATACATCAATGAAAACAAGGATGTAATCTTTGAAACGCCGATCTATACCGACGGCGAAATGGACGACATTACGGTTGAAGTAGCTATGCAGTATACGACTGGCTACCATGAAACAGTCATGAGCTTTGCTAATAACATCCACACCCACGAGGGTGGAACGCATGAGCAAGGCTTCCGGACAGCCCTGACACGGGTTATCAATGACTATGCCAAGAAAAACAAGCTTCTCAAAGAAAATGAGGACAATCTGACTGGGGAAGATGTGCGTGAGGGACTGACAGCGGTCATTTCTGTCAAGCATCCTAACCCTCAGTTTGAAGGTCAGACCAAGACCAAGCTGGGCAATAGCGAAGTGGTCAAGATTACGAATCGCCTCTTTAGTGAAGCTTTCTCGGATTTTCTTTTGGAAAATCCTGCGGTGGCTCGAAAAATCGTTGAAAAGGGAATTTTGGCTTCTAAGGCTAGAATTGCTGCTAAGCGAGCTCGTGAAGTAACCCGCAAGAAGTCTGGATTGGAAATCTCTAATCTGCCAGGGAAATTGGCTGATTGCTCGTCCAACAACCCACAGGAAACAGAACTCTTCATCGTGGAGGGAGACTCAGCGGGTGGTTCAGCTAAGTCTGGGCGTAACCGTGAATTTCAGGCTATTTTGCCGATTCGCGGTAAGATTCTCAACGTTGAAAAAGCTAGCATGGATAAGATTTTGGCTAATGAAGAAATTCGCAGTCTCTTTACTGCTATGGGAACGGGCTTTGGAGCGGACTTTGATGTCAGCAAAGCTCGCTATCATAAATTAGTCATCATGACCGATGCGGATGTGGATGGAGCTCACATTCGGACTTTGCTCCTAACTTTGATTTACCGCTACATGAAGCCGGTTCTGGAAGCAGGCTATGTCTACATCGCCCAACCACCAATCTATGGTGTCAAGGTCGGTAGCGAGGTAAAAGAATACATCCAGCCAGGTGCTAATCAAGAAGAAGAACTGCAAGCTGCTCTCGAGCGCTATAGCGAAGGTCGCTCTAAGCCGACGATTCAGCGCTACAAAGGTTTGGGAGAAATGGATGACCATCAGTTGTGGGAAACGACCATGAACCCAGAACACCGCCTAATGGCGCGAGTTTCTGTCGATGATGCAGCAGAAGCTGATAAGATTTTTGATATGCTGATGGGAGATCGTGTAGAGCCTCGTCGTGATTTTATCGAAAAAAATGCAGTATATAGCACACTTGATGTCTAAAAAGTTAGAAAAAACAACCATTACAGATAAATTTGTGATATAATCAATGTGTTTGCTTTTTAGTAAAAGAATGAAGGAGTTTTATATGTCTAATGGACTGATTATTCTCATTATTGTAGTAGCGGCACTATTAATTTTAGGCTATTTTACTGCTATCTATATGAGAAAACGAAATGAAGCGAAGCTTCGAAGTTTGGAGGAGAAAAAAGAGGAACTTTACAATCTTCCCGTGAATGATGAAGTGGAAGAAGTTAAAAATTTACATTTGATTGGGCAAAGTCAAGTGACTTTCCGTGAATGGAATCAAAAATGGGTAGACCTCTCTTTAAATTCATTTGCTGATATTGAGAACAATCTCTTTGAGGCAGAGGGCTACAATAATTCTTTCCGTTTCCTCAAAGCCAAGCATGCGATTGAAAACATTGAAAGCCAAATTGATTTAATCAGTGAAGATATTCATGCAATTCGTCAAGCTTTAGAAGATCTGAAAAAACAAGAATCTAAAAATAGCGGACGAGTTTTACACGCTCTGGATCTGTTTGAAAATTTGCAGCATACTGTGGCTAGCAATCCTGACGCCTATGGACGAGCTCTTGCAGAAATTCAGAAGCAAATGGAAAATATTGAGTCTGATTTCTCTCAATTTGTTACTCTCAACTCTTCAGGGGATCCTGTGGAAGCGGCAGAAATCTTAGACAAAACAGAAGATCGTATCTTGGCACTAACACAGATCGTCGAAAAAGTTCCAGCAATTGTAGAAGACTTGACTGAGAAATTACCAGATCAATTAGAAGATTTGGAGTCTGGCTACCGTAAATTATTGGAAACCAATTATCATTTTATTGAGACTGACTTAGAGGCGCGTTTCCAACAACTTCGTGCCAGTTTGAAACGAAATGAAGAAAATATTGCGGCGTTGGAGTTGGATAATGCCTTGTATGAGAATGAACAAATTCAAGAGGAAATCGATGCTCTGTATGCCATCTTTACTCGAGAAATTGAGGCTCATAAAGTCGTTGAGAAGTTGGTGAACTACCTTCCTGACTACCTAGAACACACTAAAGAGAATAACCAACAGCTTCAAAGCGAAATGGAACGTTTATCACATTCCTTCTTGCTACCAGAGCCTGAAATAAATCATATCAAAGATTTGAAATCTGAATTATCTGCTCAAGAAGCAGTCGTTCACTCTTCACTTGAAGATACAGCTGAAATGAAGAAACCTTTCTCAGTGGTTAGAGAAGAGTTGGAAGCTATTCAAGACCGATTGAAAGAAATCGAAGATGAACAGATTGAACTTGGTGAGCAGCTAGAAAAGATCGAAAAAGACGATGTCAATGCCCGTCAAAAAGTTACGATTTACGCCAATAAATTGCATACGATTAAGCGATTTATGGAAAAACGTAATTTACCGGGTATTCCAGAGTCCTTCTTAACAATTTTCTTTGGAGCAAGCGACTATATTGAGGAGCTGGCTAGAGAGTTGGAGGCAACTCGTGTGAATATCGAATCTGTTAACCGCTGGTTAGAGATTCTGGCAAATACAATGAATGAATTGGAAGAAGAGACATATCGAATCGTTCGAAATTCTACCTTAACAGAGCAGTTGCTACAATACTCTAACCGTTATCGTTCATTTGATGACAATGTGCAGGCAGCCTTCAATGAATCCCTTCATGCTTTTGAAGTTGAATTTGATTACGCAAAATCTTTGGAAATTATTTCAAAAGCCTTGGATGTTGTTGAGCCTGGAGTTTCAGCTCGTTTTATCAATTCATATGAAAAAACACGCGAAAATATTCGCTTCTAAGAAAGTTCCTTCGGGAACTTTTTTCTTTGCAATCTAGCTTGTCTTGTCACTGAAAATCCTGTATAATACAACAAATCATAGAAAACATGAGGTGAACAGATGAGTCGGGTCAAAGGCTTATTGGTGATGGATGTCGATAGCACGCTTATTATGGAAGAGGGCATTGATTTGCTGGGCGAGGAAGCTGGAGTTGGGCAGCAAGTGGCTGCTATCACTGAGCGAGCTATGCGCGGGGAATTAGATTTCGAGGCTGCCTTACGGGAGAGGGTTTCACTTTTGGCGGGACTTCCGGAAACTATCTTTTCTCGGATAGCTGACAAGATTCATTTCACGCCTGGCGCCAAAAAATTAGTAGATGAGCTGCATGCGCGGGGCTACAAGGTTGGCTTGGTTTCAGGTGGCTTTCATGAAACGGTGGATAGACTGGCTGAAGAGCTAGGAATTGACTATGTAAAGGCCAATCGCTTAGAAATCAAGAATGGCTTGCTTACAGGTCATGTGTTGGGAGACATTGTTAGCAAAGATACTAAAGTTCAGATGCTGAAAGAATGGGCTCAAGAAAACAATTTGGAATTAAATCAAACCATTGCTATGGGGGATGGCGCCAATGATTTGCCCATGATTCAAACGGCAGGTATTGGAATTGCTTTTAATGCCAAGCCAATTGTAAGAGAGCAAGCACCCTATCAAATCAATGTTTATGACCTCTATCAAGTAATGGATATTTTAGATGGGAAGGAAAAATAGGAGGCACGATGCATATCTTGTTAGCACCAGATTCTTTTAAGGAAAGTTTGTCTGCCGCTCAGGTAGCAGAAGCCTTGAAAGAAGGTTTTTCCCAAGCCTTGCCAGAGGTGACTTTTGACTTACTGCCTATTGGAGATGGCGGCGAAGGGACTGTGGCTGCCTTGATTTCTGCTATGAAGCTAAAAGAGTTTCGTCATTGGGTGACTGGACCTTTTGGCCAGCCAGTCGAAATGAAATATGCTAGACAAGACCAGCTAGCCCTTTTTGAAATGGCAGATTTAGTGGGACTGGCTTTAATTCCTAAGGAAAAACGCAATCCTTTAGACTTGGAAACCAGAGGTCTGGGAGAGCTGATTCTTCACCTGGCTGAAAATGGAGTCAGGAAGATTCTGGTCGGTGTTGGCGGCTCGGCAACGAATGATGGTGGAATCGGTATAGCAGCTGGTCTGGGCTATGACTTTTTTGATGAAAACAATCATCGACTGCGGCCTGTCGGCTCTTCTTTAGGGAGAGTTGCCCGAATTTCTGCGGAACATGTTCCAGCTTGCTTGGATGATATTGACATCGAAATTTTGACAGATGTTTCCAGTCCTTTATGTGGGCAGCAGGGAGCGACTCAGGTCTTTGGACGACAGAAAGGCCTGTCTGAATGGCTTCTTTCATCTGTCGATCAGGAAATGAGGAACTTCTATGAACTGGCCAATCCGCAGATTTTCACCCAAGCTGGTGCTGGTGCAGGAGGAGGCATGGCAGCAGGGCTAGTCACATTTGCCAAGGGGAAAGTCGTGTCAGGAATTGATACCTGCCTGGATTTGCTGGATTTTGACCGCAAGGTTAAAGAAGCGGACTTAGTTGTTGTTGGTGAGGGCCGCATGGATAAGCAGTCCTTGGCCGGAAAGGCTCCAGTTGGGGTAGCAAGGCGGACGCCAAAAGAGATTCCTGTTCTTGCGATCTGTGGCAGTTTGGCTGATGATTTGCCTCCATTTCCTAGGGAGAATATCCATGCAGCTTTTCCCATTATCTCGCAAGTGGCGGATTTGGACGTAACCTTAGCTCAAGCGAGGGAAAATCTGGTTCGTACAGCTTGCAATATTGGCAACCTATTAGCCATCAAAAAAAGAGAGTGGGACAGAAATCGGTAATTGGTTAGAATTCGATTTCGTCGTCCCACCTCCGCACAGTTGAGCAGGGCTGTAAAAGCTGATGAAATCAGCGTAGTAGAGCCCGCTCAACCACTGCGTCTTGCTCGACAATCTAAAGACAATTGAGAGGCTAGGACTTTTGTCCCAGCCTCTTTTTCAGTAAATATTCGATTTCTTTGACGATTAAGCCGTTTGCAAATTCAAATAGATCGCAGGAAAGTTCCCCGTGGTCATTAACCAAAATTGTTAGAATCCGACTTTGCTCAGAATTGCTGTGATAGTATTGGCAACTAAACTGTGCGGAACTGTTCTGATAGGCCTCCTTTATCCTGTGGAGGTAGGCTTCTTTTCCCTGAATGATTTCTGAGGATTCTCCATGCAGCTCCCAGACGACATGCTCGTCTAAACAAGTTTGATAAATGTCCCAGTCACGCTGATTTTCCGCCTCGAAAAAGGCAAATAATTTCTCTAAATTTGTCATTTATGAAACATTTTTTTCCAAAGGGAGGTTTTCTTGTGGGTAGATGGTTTACTCTCTGCTGGGTGGAGGATGTCGGCAAATTGTTTGCTCAAGTCCTTTTCTTCTATGGTCACAGGATGATCGCTATGAATCACCAAACCAAAAGGAGAGGATTGGCAAAAAGCAGAGACGATGGTGGCCTCGCAGCCTAAATCTTTGGCGGTTTTTAGGTAGAAAACCTGCTGGCTGGATATGACTTCAGGAGATATTTTGACTGTGACGGGATGGTAGCTTTCAGTGATGTATTCGACTATTTCTTTAAAATGCTTCTTTAGAAGCGAGGAATTGGCATCCGAAATAGAGCAGTAAGCAATCACCCGCTCTTCAAAAGTTTCCAAAAATTTGCGCTGTTCATCAGGATTGAGCTTAGCATTTCCCTGAGATTTTTCCATGATAATGTTATTTAGATCTGTCATATTTCTAGTATATCATAAATAAAGGATTTCTGATTTTCAAACTGTTAAGAAAAAGATAGAATGTAACCGATTGCATTTTAAAAATTGTGATTTTTCAAGCAAAGCTGCTGTTTTTCCTTGAAAAAAAAGCGCTTTTGAGGTATCATAGACTAGTAAATAATTTTAAACAATAAGGAGAGTCAAAATGTCAATTATTACTGATGTTTATGCTCGCGAAGTCCTAGACTCACGCGGTAACCCAACACTTGAAGTAGAAGTTTATACTGAATCAGGTGCTTTCGGACGTGGTATGGTTCCTTCAGGAGCTTCTACTGGTGAACACGAAGCAGTTGAACTTCGTGATGGTGACAAATCTCGTTACGGCGGTCTTGGTACACAAAAAGCAGTTGACAACGTGAACAACGTTATCGCTGAAGCTATTATCGGTTACGATGTACGTGACCAACAAGCTATCGACCGTGCAATGATCGCTTTGGACGGTACTCCAAACAAAGGTAAATTGGGTGCGAACGCAATTCTTGGTGTGTCTATCGCTGTAGCTCGTGCTGCTGCTGACTACCTTGAAATCCCACTTTACAGCTACCTTGGTGGATTCAACACTAAAGTTCTTCCAACTCCAATGATGAACATCATCAATGGTGGTTCTCACTCTGACGCTCCAATCGCTTTCCAAGAATTCATGATCGTACCTGCTGGTGCACCATCATTCAAAGAAGCTCTTCGTTGGGGTGCTGAAATCTTCCACGCTCTTAAGAAAATTCTTAAATCTCGTGGTTTGGAAACTGCTGTTGGTGACGAAGGTGGATTTGCTCCTCGTTTCGAAGGAACTGAAGATGGCGTAGAAACTATTATTGCTGCTATCGAAGCTGCTGGTTATGTTCCAGGTAAAGACGTATTTATCGGATTTGACTGTGCTTCATCAGAATTCTACGATAAAGAACGTAAAGTATACGACTACACTAAATTCGAAGGTGAAGGAGCTGCTGTACGTACTGCTGCAGAACAAATCGACTACCTTGAAGAATTGGTAAACAAATATCCAATCATCACTATCGAAGATGGTATGGACGAAAACGACTGGGATGGTTGGAAAGCTCTTACTGAACGTCTTGGTGGTAAAGTTCAATTGGTTGGTGACGACTTCTTCGTAACAAACACTTCTTACCTTGAAAAAGGTATTGCAGAAGGCGCAGCTAACTCAATCCTTATCAAAGTTAACCAAATCGGTACTCTTACTGAAACATTCGACGCTATCGAAATGGCAAAAGAAGCTGGTTATACTGCCGTTGTATCACACCGTTCAGGTGAAACTGAAGATTCAACAATCGCTGACATCGCAGTTGCAACTAATGCAGGACAAATCAAGACTGGTTCACTTTCACGTACAGACCGTATTGCTAAATACAACCAATTGCTTCGTATCGAAGATCAACTTGGTGAAGTTGCTGAATACCGTGGATTGAAATCATTCTACAACTTGAAAAAATAATTCCTTCTAATGGAATGAAGCAAATCCCTTGAGGCTAACTCAAGGGATTTTTAATAAATAAGGGGAGACTTTTGGGATGTTGTATTTCATTTTGTATATCCTAAGCAGAGAGTGGCTAGCTCTTACTGTTTTATTTATAGGCCTCTTTTTGGCTTATAAACGCAAATCATGCTCTCTGGCACTTTTGGCAGTTCTATTATTTCTTATAATTACCAGTATATTCTGGTATCCTCGGTTCAGCCCATGGTTTGCTTTTCCCTTTTTGTTTCTCGCTTTCTATTTATTGGTAAAAAGATATAGGTGGGTTCTTTATCCCGCTCTTGCTCTAGGAGTATTGTTAGTGGCATTTTCTCCTATTCTTGGGATATTTTTTACGGTTTATGTTCCGGTGAACCATTATGCCTATCTTGAGGAAAAAGGGCAGACAGTTGTGGTTCGGGAAGATTACTATGGAGCATTTTTTAGTGAAAGCGATATAGAAATCACGACCTATGTAAATGGTCAACTCCCTCTTGCTAATAAGATAGTTTATAAAAGGGTTGCTCAACCCTTGACAAGCGAACGACTGGAAGAATTACATGTTTTTATGAATCGGAAATGGACTAAATAAGGCTCGATCAAATAAAAAAGCTGTTGGATTTTCATCCAACAGCTTTTTTTAATTAAGATTTTAGAAAATAGACTTAACTTTGTTGATGACGTCGTTGAGCCCTTTTGAATTTGCTACTAAATCTTTTGCCTTATCTAAGTATTCGCCCAGCTCATCCTTGTGGTCTTCGACAAACTTCTTAGCTGCATCAAAATCTTTCTTTTCGATCAATTCTTTTACTTGATTAAACAATTCTACTGGATTCATTTTGAATGCTCCTTTGATAATTTTCTTTTGATTATTGGAAGGTCACGCAGACAGCTTCTGGCACATAGAAATCATGAGAAATTTCTGTTAATCGGCCTGTTTCAGGATCGCGTTTGAAAATAGTTGCATTGTCCGAGTCTTGGTGAACAGCGATGAGGTAGTTTTGGTCAGGGGTGATATTGAAATCACGTGGATTTTTGCCCTTTGTTGGCGTGATTTCAACGAGCTGTAGGCTTCCATCAGCTAGAATTTGATAAACCGCTATTGAGTCATGGCCACGGTTAGAGCCATAGAGGAATTTACCGTCTGCTGAAAGGCGGATGGCTGCAGTTCCGTTAAAATCTTTAAATTCTTCTGGGAGAGTTGAGACGGTCTGCATGTGTTCAAACTGACCAACGCCGTCATAAATCAATACTTCGATAGTAGAATTTAGTTCGCAGATAAGGTAAGCAATTTTATAGTGGTTATGAAAGACAATGTGACGTGCCCCGGCCCCAGCAGCACATGTGTAGGTGGCCAGTTTGTTTAGTTGTCCGTCTTCCGTCACATCGTAGGTGGTGACTTGGTCTGTTCCGAGGTCGCAGGTAACTAGATATTGATCGGGAGTCAAGTCAGCATAGTGGACATGAGCAGAGGCTTGATTGGCGTGGGGTCCTTGCCCGATGTGGGTGTCTGAATCAGCCAGTTTTAGGCTGCCATCTTTTTGTTGCTTGTAGATCAGCACTTGTCCCTTGTGGTAGTTAGCTCCGTAGACAAGACCTCTTTCATTATCTACAGCAACATAGCAAAGAGGCGCGCCTTCTTCAACCACATGATTGAGAAGATGTCTCTGTTGGTTATAGGCCGCAATCCCGCCTTGTCCGTCTTTTGAACCAACGGTGTACAGATGACCAGCTTGGTCAAAGGCTAGATAAGTGGGGCTTGGCTCTTCGGCTACTAATTCTAAGTTTGAGAGTTGTCCCTTTTCAGTATCAAAATCCGCCTTATAAATTCCTTTGGAAACTCGTCGGGTGTATGTTCCAAAATAAACTGTTTGAGTCATGTTTCCACCTCATTTTTTAAAATCAATCTATTATACCATAAAACGACTTAAGAAGCTGTTTGGATAGGAAAAGTCCTGTATCTAGAGGACAATCTCCAATTTTATTAAAAAATAGATAAAAAACAGATGGTGGGTAGGAAGGGGATAGAACACTTTGATAGAATGGAATTGTTCAAAAAAACAAATACGATCAGGAAAGCTCAAAATTCCTGTTTTCTAAAACAAAGGAGAAATCAAATGAACGTAAAAAAATTCGCTATGCTTGTAACTCTTATCGGAATGTCTGTCTTTTTCCTAGCTGCATGTGGTTCTAAGAATGCTGACAATAAAGAAATTAGCGATGGGAAAAAAGTAGATTTTAAGAAAGATGCTGTTGATCAAAAAACGAAAACAGTAGACGGCAAGGAAGTGACAGAGTACACCATGCCGGATGGAAATGTAATTCAAATCCCAGCGGATGGAGAAGAATTACCAACAGATGAATCTGAATCAACTGATAAATAAAAGTTAGAACTTGTAGGTTGGAGGCAATATGTTTCAAAGAAAAAAAATGAATCGTAAAACCATAATATTGGGCAGCACGGTCATTCTCGCTTGTGCTGGGCTGGGAGGCTATGTACTTCTCAATCAGGTTAATCAAAAACAGGCCATGCAAATGGTTGATAATAAGATTGATTCTCTGACGGTCCAGGATGCTGTCAATAACAGTAAAAAAACAAGCCTGGTTTTATCTGGAGAAGTAGTTGCTAACAATAGTAGTAAGGTCAAGATTGACCCATCAAAAGGTGAAGTTAAGGAAGTATTCGTCAAAAATGGCGATACTGTTACACAAGGGCAGCCCCTCTTTTCCTATGTGACGTCTCAGGAATTGACAGCTCAGTCTGCTCAGTATGATGCTCAAGCTAAGGCCAACGGCATTACGACTGCTCAAACCAGCGCATCAATCAAATGGGAAACTTATAACCGTAAGCTGGCTAGTCTCAATGCCCTTAGGAATAAATACAATTCTAGTAAGGATGAATCTTTGTTAGATCAGATAAAATCTGCTGAAGATGAGCTGGCTCAAGCGCTAAGTGACGCTAAGACTGCTGACAATGAAGTAACGAATGCGCAGATTGAGGCTGAAAAGGCTCAGGTGACAGCTCAGACGGAATCAGACCGCATGAAATATGATACCGTGACGGCTGATACAGCGGGAACCATTACCTCTATGAACGAAGATCTTCCGACTCAGTCCAAAGCTAAAAAGGAAGAAGAAACCTTTATCGAAATCATGGACAAGTCCAAGACTTTGGTAAAAGGAACTGTCAGCGAATTTGACCGTGAGAAGCTGAGCGTGGGTCAGAGAGTAGATATTGTAGATCGCAAGGATCCTAAGAAGCGCTGGAGTGGCACCGTCACTCAGGTCGGCACCTTGACAACTGCGAATGCTGGAAATAGCAATGGTGGAAATAAACAACAGGAAAACCCCAACCAAGGCAAGTTCCCTTATACTGTCGAGCTGGATCAAGGCGGTGAAATGCCACTTGTAGGCTCCCATTCTTATGTCAATGTCGTAGAAAATGCTCCTGAAGCCGGCAAAGTTGTCGTCAATAAGGCCTATACTTTCAGTAAAAATGGCAAGACCTATGTCTGGAAGGTAGAGGGTAAAAAGGTGAAAATGAAGGAAGTCAAGATCAAGAAAGTCTCTGACCGTTTGGTAGAGATTACAGAAGGCTTGACTATGAATGATACCATTTCGACGCCTAGAGAAGGCATGAAAGACGGAATGGAGGTAGGACAGAATGTTAAAGCTTAAGAACATCCACAAATCTTATCAACAGGGCAGTCAGGAATTTCCGATTTTGAAAGGAATTGATTTGCATGTGAAAGAGGGGGATTTTCTAGCGATCATGGGGCCGTCTGGATCAGGTAAGTCCACTTTGATGAACATTATCGGCTGTTTGGACAAGGCTAGCGCAGGTTCTTATCATATCGAAGGAACTGACGTCTCTGACTTATCCGACAACCAACTATCTGATTTGCGTAATCAGAAAATTGGCTTTGTTTTCCAGAATTTCAACCTCATGCCCAAGCTGACAGCCTGTCAGAATGTTGAACTGCCTCTGACTTACATGAAAGTTCCTAAAAAAGAGCGACGCGAGCGCGCTTTGGAAATGCTACGACTGGTCGGTCTGGAAGAAAGAAGTGACTTCAAGCCGATGGAGCTGTCCGGCGGTCAAAAGCAACGGGTAGCCATTGCGCGTGCCCTTGTGACCAATCCCAGCTTTATCTTGGGAGACGAGCCGACTGGGGCGCTGGATACCAAGACCAGTGTTCAGATTATGGAGCTTTTCAAGCAATTTAATGAACAAGGCAAGACCATTGTCATCATTACCCACGAGCCGGAAGTGGCTCAGCTTTGCAAGCAAACGGTTGTCTTGCGGGACGGTAATATAGAGACTCGGGCATTAGGATAGAAGGGGGCTATATGGAAGATATTTTTGTAGCTCTAAACTCAATCCTGTCCCACAAAATGCGCTCTATGCTGACCATGCTGGGGATTATCATCGGGATTGGCGCTATTATTGCTATCTTTTCTATCATTGAAGGAAATACAGAAAATACCAAGCGCCAGCTGATCGGTGGCACTAATAATACCATTAAGGTTGTTTACGATAAGAAAAGCGCCATCGATCCCTCTATCCCAGAGAAATCCCAAGCGCAGAAGCCTTCCTACATTCCCTTCATGGGAGAGGATGTCTTATCCAAAATCAAGGAAATTCCTGGAGTTAAAAATGCTTTGATGACCTATGGGGCGGACGAAAAGATTTACTATCTCAGTCAAAAGTCATCTGGCAAGGTTCAGGCAGTTTCCCAGTCAGTAGCTGATATCAAGCAGCAACGACTGTTGGAAGGGGAGGGCTTTGACTCTGAAGCCTTCAAAAATCAAGAGCAAGTAACCTACCTAGAAAAGTCTCTTTATGATACCCTCTTTCCTAAGGGGGATGGTATCGGTAAGTATGTAGAAGTCAAGGGCAATCCTTTTAAAGTTATCGGCGTCTTTGAGTCTACTGAGCAGAGTGGCTTAACCTCTGGTTCGGAAAAGGTGGCCTATATTCCTCTGCAACAATGGCATCGGATTTTTGATACCATCAATGTCAGTCCAGAAGTCACCGTTCAGACCCACAAAGCCGATGATTTGAAAAAGGTGGCTAAGAAAGTTAGTGACTATCTCAATCAGCAGATGCCTCAGTCAGACTATATGTTTGGTGTGTTAAATCTGCAAGAATTTGAGCGTCAATTGGATAACCTCAACCAGTCTAACTTTGTCTTGCTAGCGGGTATTGCCAGCATCTCCCTCTTAGTCGGAGGTATTGGGGTTATGAATATCATGCTGGTCTCAGTGACAGAGCGGACACGTGAAATCGGGATTAAAAAGGCTCTGGGAGCTCGGCGAAAGATCATTCTCAAGCAGTTCCTGATCGAAGCGGTCATCCTGACTCTGATGGGAGGAGTTATTGGTGTGGTAGCAGGTATCGCCTCTGGCTTTGCTATTACCCAGTCTCTGGCCTACCCATATATTTTATCTCTATTTTCGGTCTTTGTAAGTTTGCTCTTTTGTTGTATAATAGGAGTAGTATTTGGGCTCCTGCCGGCTGTGAAAGCATCCAAGCTGGATCCAATTGAAGCCCTGCGATTTGAATAAATAAAGGAGAATCAAGCGTATATGCACAAGATTTTAGTAGTGGAAGACGATACTACGATCAATCAAGTCATTTGTGAATTTTTAAAAGAAAGTAACTATGCAGTTACACCAGTCTTTGATGGAGGCGAGGCTTTGCTTCAATTTGAAGCAGAGTCTTTTGACTTAGTTATTTTAGACATGATGTTGCCAACCATGAGTGGACTGGATGTCCTCAAGGAAATTCGCAAGACTTCTCAGATTCCGGTCATGATCCTGACGGCACTAGATGATGAGTACACTCAGCTGGTCAGCTTTAACCACCTCATCAGTGACTATGTGACCAAGCCTTTCTCACCGCTAATCTTGGTCAAACGGATCGAGAATATTCTGCGACGAAATACGGTTGCGTCAGAGATTACTGTCGGTGAATTGACCGTCTCTATCGATGATTGTACTGTTTATTGGCAGGAAGAAAAGATGCCTCTGACCAAGAAAGAGTACGAAATCTTGCAGGCTCTAGCCAAGAGAAAAGATCACTTAGTGACCCGCGATCAGCTCATGAATACCATCTGGGGTTACAGCGAGCTGGACAGCCGGGTGCTGGATAATCATATCAAGAATATTCGTAAGAAGATTCCAGGTATTCCTCTGAAAACCATCACAGGTATGGGCTATCAGCTTGGAGGAGAAGACACGTGAAGATTGTCAAAAAGAACTTCCTCTTGACGACTTTCATCATCTTTGTCGTTGTGACGATCGTTCTATCCACTCTCTATTTCGCCATGCCGGTTTATTACCAGCAGGTCAAGGGAGGAGAAGCCCAGCGTGAGTTTGCTCAGGTAGCCAAGCAGGTCAAGGGAAAGTCCAGCCAAGAAATCAGTGAGCTCTTGAGCAATTATAGCAAAAAAAGCAATCAGATCTGGTTCACCTTGCTGGCGAAAGACAATACGATTCTTTACCCAGCACTTGAAACGAATGGAGAAAGCTCTCTCCAGCTGACCATTGTTCCGACCATTGCCAATAGCAATTATGAGAGTAAGACCCTGTCAGAAAGTTTTCGGACATCAGATGGCAAAGAAGTAGTCCTGCGTGGGGAATATTCCCTGCAACCCGTTTCGGATGCCAGTCGGATCTTGCTCAATCTCTATCCCTTTGTATTATTCTTGTCGCTGAGTCTGGGTGGGCTTGCCGCCTATCTCTATAGTCGGACCTCCAGTCAGCGGATTAAGGATATCTCTTCTAGCACTCGACAAATGACGAGTCTGCTTCCAGACGTTTCCTGTCAGGTGAAAGGGCATGACGAGATTGCTGATTTGGCTCAGGATATCAATCACTTATATGCTAACCTCTTAACCAGTATGGAAGCTCTGCGATTAGAAAATGAGAAAGTCGCAGAAAGCGAGCGCGAAAAGGCAGAATTTCTCCGAATGACCTCCCACGAACTCAAGACCCCCATCACCAGCATGATGGGAATGATTGACGGGATGATTTATGGAGTGGGTGATTTTAAAGATCGGGACAAATACCTACAGAAGTGCCGCGAAATATTGGAAGAACAATCAGGCTTAGTTCAGTCTATCCTAGCCATTTCAAAGCTAGAAATGACCATGGAGACAGAGCGAGAAATCTTCTCTCTCAAAGAGCTGCTTGAAGCAAATATCAGTACCTACAAGGTTCTAGCTGACCTCAAGCATTATCAATTTAATGTCCAACTTACAGAAACAAAAGTCCGAGGAAATAAGACCTATTTACTGAAAGCTATTAAAAATCTGATTGATAATGCCTTCCATTATACAGTAGAAGGCGGAGAAATCTTGGTTCGTTTAGAAGATGGAGTATTAATTGTAGAAAATGAAGCTGAGCGAGTGTTGGATGAATCACAGATTCAGCAGATTTTCCAGCCGTTTTATCGACCAGACTACAGTCGCAATCGTAAGGATGGCGGTACAGGACTGGGACTCTTTATCGTGCAGCAAATTTTAGAAAAGCACCATCTCACTTATCGCTTTGAAGCAGTTGAAAATAAGTGGATGCGCTTCACGATTTTTTTACCTCAAATGGAACAGATATGAGGCTGGGACAAAGTCCTAGCCTCTCAATTGTTTGGATTGTCGAGCAAGACGCAGTGGTTGAGTGGGCTCTACTAGGCTGATTTCATTAGCTTTTACAGCTCTACTCAACTGTGCGGAGGTGGGACGACGAAATCGAATTCTAATGAATTACTGATTTCTGTCCCACTCTCATTTTTGCTTGGATTTTTATAGGATAAATGTTTGAAAAGCACTTTTATTCAAGTTTTGTTTTAAATTTAAAAGAAAAGCGCGAAAAACGCTTACAATATCACAAAATAATTGACTATTACCTTTATTAGGAGTAAACTAATGGGGTACATTTAAAAAATATAAAAGGAGAATTCATCATGAATTTAACATTTTTAGGACTTTGTATTGCCTGCTTTGGCGTCTCATTAGCTGAAGGTTTGATTATGAGTAATCTGTTTAAAGCAGCTTCACGTCAGCCAGAAATGGTTGATCAATTAAGAAGCTTGCTCATCATGGGTGTCGCTTTTGTTGAAGGTACTTTCTTCGTTACTTTGGTTATGTCTTTCATTATCAAATAGTTTTTTCTATTTTAGAAAAGGGGGTGTCAAACCTTGGAAGAGAGTCTTAATCCGACTATTCAGCTAGGCCCAATATCCTTTGATTTGACCCTGCTTGCTATGTCACTTGTGACCGTTTTGATGGTCTTTGGCTTTATCTACTGGGGCAGTAGAAAAATGTCCATCCGACCAAAAGGAAAGCAAAATTTACTTGAGTACGTCTATGATTTTGTCATTGGCTTTACTAAAGAAAATATTGGGGAACATTACATCAAAGATTATTCTTTGTTTATGTTTGCCTTGTTCCTTTTTATTGCAGTTGCCAATAATATCGGTTTGATGGCTAAAATTCAAACCACCAATGGCTACAATCTCTGGACCTCACCGACGGCAAATTTGGGCTATGACCTAGCCTTGTCCTTTATCATTACATTGATTAGTCATGTGGAAGGAATCCGTCGTCGTGGTTTTAAAGATTACTTAAAAGCTTTTGCAACACCTGGATTTATGACTCCAATGAATATCTTGGAAGAATTTACCAATTTTGCCTCCTTAGCTCTGCGGATTTTCGGAAATATCTTTGCAGGGGAAGTTTTGGCTGGCTTGTTGCTTACCTTGTCACAACAAGCATTTTATTGGTATCCAGCTGCTTTCCTAGGTAGTATGTTATGGACAGCCTTCTCGATATTTATTTCATGTATCCAGGCCTATGTCTTTACCATGCTGTCTTCGATGTATATCGGTAAGAAAATAAACGGTGAAGAATAGTAAGTAGAAAGGAAGAAAAGGAATGCACGTAACTATCGGTGCCATTATTGGTGACTTTATTCTCATCGCTGGTTCCTTCCTTTTATTAATTTTTTTAGTAAAGAAGTTTGCCTGGGGCAATATTACCAGTATCTTAGAAGAACGTTCTAAAAAGATTACGGATGATATTGACGGGGCTGAGTCAGCCCGTAAAAAGGCTGAGGAACTTGCGCAAAAACGTGAGAATGAATTAGCAGGAAGTCGTCAGGAAGCAACGACGATTATCGAACATGCTAAGGAAACAGCTGAAAAAAATAAGGCTGGAATTTTAGCGGATGCAGCTGAAGAAGCTGGACGTTTGAAAGCAAAAGCCAATCAAGAAATTGCTCAAAGCAAGGCAGAAGCCTTGAATAGCATTAAAGACGATGTGGCTGACCTAACAGTAAGTCTTGCAAGTAAGATCTTGAGCCAGCAGCTTGATACAAAAGCACACAATGAGCTCATTGATCGTTATATTGATAAATTAGGAGATGCTTAATGGACAAAAAGCACTATGCGGTAGTTGAAAAATATACCTTGCCTTTTGTTCAATTAGTATTTGAAAAAGGTCAGCAACAAGATGTTTTTGAAAAACTAAGCCAAATTAGGGCCGTGTTTGAGGAAACAAATCTTGCTGACTTTTTATCACATATTGGCGTTGATGATGGAGAAAAGGAGAAGGCTCTTCGACTTTTTCAAAACTCAGATTCACAGCTGATTGATAACTTTATCGAAGTCGTTATTCTCAATCATCGAGCAGATTTGTTCTACGATATGTTGGTAGAAATTCAGCATCAGATTGAGAAACAAAGCAATGAATTTGAAGTGACGGTTAAATCTGTTCAAGCCTTGACAGAAAGTCAAAAAGACAGATTGAAACCAATGATTGAGCAAAAAATGGGCCTCAAAGTTCGCTCGCTCAAGCAGGAATTAGATGCTAGCCTGATTGGTGGCTTCATCATTTCAGCCAATAATAAGACAATTGATGCAAGTATAAAACGTCAATTACAACTCGTAAAAGAAAATTTGAAATAGAAAGTGGTGTGAATTTTGGCGATTAACGCACAAGAAATCAGCGCTTTAATTAAGCAACAAATTGAAAATTTCCAGCCAAATTTTGACGTCACAGAAACTGGGGTCGTCACTTATATTGGTGATGGAATCGCTCGTGCCCACGGTCTTGATAATGCCATGAGTGGCGAGCTCTTGATTTTTGAAAATGGTTCTTATGGTATGGCACAAAACTTGGAGTCAACCGATGTCGGAATCATTATCTTGGGTGATTTTACAGATATTCGTGAGGGCGATACGATTCGTCGCACGGGTAAAATCATGGAAGTTCCTGTCGGAGATGCTTTGATTGGTCGTGTCGTAGATCCACTTGGTCGTCCTGTTGACGGCTTGGGTGAGCTTGCTACAACTAAAACACGCCCTGTAGAAGCACCAGCTCCAGGAGTTATGCAACGGAAGTCTGTATCAGAACCATTGCAAACAGGTTTGAAAGCTATTGATGCCCTTGTACCAATTGGTCGTGGTCAGCGGGAATTGATTATCGGTGACCGTCAGACTGGTAAAACTAGTATTGCCATCGATGCGATCCTCAACCAAAAAGGGCAGGATATGATCTGTATCTATGTTGCCATTGGTCAAAAGGAATCTACTGTCCGTACACAAGTGGAAACTCTCCGTCAGTATGGAGCCTTGGATTATACTATCGTGGTAACAGCGTCAGCTTCTCAACCTTCTCCTTTGCTCTTCTTGGCTCCTTATGCCGGTGTAGCAATGGCTGAAGAATTTATGTACAATGGCAAGCACGTCCTCATCGTTTATGATGACTTGTCAAAACAAGCGGTAGCTTATCGTGAACTTTCTCTCTTGCTTCGCCGTCCGCCAGGTCGTGAAGCCTTCCCAGGGGATGTCTTCTACCTTCACAGCCGTCTGCTTGAACGTTCAGCTAAAGTTTCTGATGAGCTTGGTGGTGGATCAATCACTGCATTGCCATTCATCGAAACGCAGGCAGGAGATATCTCAGCTTATATTGCAACCAACGTAATTTCAATTACGGATGGTCAGATTTTCCTCAGCGATAGCCTCTTTAATGCAGGTATTCGCCCAGCCATTGATGCCGGTTCTTCTGTATCTCGGGTAGGTGGATCTGCACAAATCAAGGCTATGAAGAAGGTTGCAGGAACTCTGCGTATTGACCTTGCTTCATATCGTGAGCTGGAAGCCTTTACCAAATTTGGTAGTGACCTCGATGCAGCAACTCAGGCTAAGTTGAACCGTGGACGCCGTACAGTAGAAGTATTGAAACAGCCAGTTCATGAGCCACTGCCAGTTGAAAAGCAAGTTGTGATCCTCTATGCGTTGACTCACGGCTTCCTTGATGCAGTACCAGTAGATGAGATTCTTCGATTTGAAGCAGAGATTTTTGCTTACTTTGACGCTCATCATGAAGACATTTATGAAACCATTCGTCAGACAAAAGATTTGCCGAGTGAAGAAGTGCTGGACGCCGCTATTACTGAATTTATCAATCAGTCTAACTTCAAATAAGAATAGAGGTGTCAGATGGCAGTTTCATTAAATGATATCAAAAATAAAATTGCATCCACAAAAAACACCAGTCAAATCACCAATGCTATGCAGATGGTTTCTGCATCTAAGTTGGGAAAATCCGAAGAAGCAGCAAAGAACTTTCAAGTCTATGCTTCTAAGGTTCGGAAACTCTTGACCGACCTTTTGCATGGTCATGAGGCAGAAAATGTTAGCCATCATCCACTGCTCAAGAGCAGACCGGTTCAGAAAACGGCTTATATCGTCATTACATCTGATCGTGGTTTGGTCGGTGGCTACAACGCAACCATCCTCAAATCAATGATGGAATTGATTTCTGAATACCACGAAAAGGATGATTATGTCATTATTTCGATCGGAGGAATGGGAGCTGATTTCTTCCGCGCACGAGGCATTCAGCCGATTTATGAATTGCGCGGCTTAGCCAATCATCCGAGTTTTGATGAAGTTCGGAAAATCATTTCCAAGACCATTGAAATGTATAAGAATGAGCTTTTTGATGAACTTTATGTGTGTTATAACCACCATGTCAACAGCCTGACCAGTCAGATGCGGGTAGAGCAGATGTTGCCAATCGTCGATTTAGATCCTAGTGAAGCGGATGAGAACTATATTCTCAATCTAGAATTAGAATCCAGTCGAAATGCGATTTTGGATCAGCTCTTGCCTCAGTTTGCTGAAAGTATGATTTACGGGGCGATTATTGACGCAAAAACTGCTGAAAATGCTGCTGGTATGACAGCCATGCAGACAGCAACGGATAACGCTAAAAAAGTTATCAATGATTTGACCATTCAGTATAACCGTGCTAGACAAGCAGCTATCACGCAGGAAATTACTGAAATTGTGGCGGGTGCAAGTGCACTGGAATAGTGTCACAGAAAATAAATAGTATAAAGAGGAGAAAAGAATGAGCTCAGGCAAAATTACTCAGGTTATCGGACCGGTTGTAGATGTAGCATTTGCAGCTGGCGACAAGCTACCTGAGATCAATAATGCACTTGTAGTCTATAAAAATGACGAAAAAAAATCAAAAATCGTCCTTGAAGTAGCTCTTGAGCTTGGTGATGGAGTGGTTCGGACCATCGCTATGGAATCAACAGATGGCTTGACTCGTGGCATGGAAGTGCTAGATACTGGCCGTCCAATTTCTGTACCAGTCGGCAAAGAAACACTTGGTCGCGTCTTTAACGTTTTGGGAGATACCATTGACTTGGATGCTCCTTTTGCGGATGATGCAGAGCGCCAGCCAATCCATAAGAAAGCTCCAACCTTTGATGAGTTGTCTACTTCATCAGAGATCTTAGAAACAGGTATCAAGGTTATCGACCTTTTAGCACCTTATCTGAAAGGTGGTAAAGTCGGACTCTTCGGTGGTGCCGGAGTTGGTAAGACCGTCTTGATTCAGGAATTGATTCATAACATTGCCCAAGAACACGGTGGTATTTCTGTATTTACTGGCGTTGGGGAACGTACCCGTGAAGGGAATGACCTTTATTGGGAAATGAAAGAGTCTGGTGTTATCGAGAAAACAGCCATGGTCTTCGGTCAGATGAATGAGCCGCCAGGAGCGCGTATGCGGGTTGCTTTGACTGGTTTGACGATTGCAGAATACTTCCGTGATGTGGAAGGTCAAGATGTCTTGCTTTTCATTGACAACATCTTCCGTTTCACGCAGGCAGGTTCTGAAGTTTCTGCCCTTTTGGGTCGGATGCCGTCAGCCGTTGGTTACCAACCAACACTTGCGACAGAAATGGGACAATTGCAAGAACGTATCACATCGACTAAGAAGGGTTCTGTAACCTCGATTCAAGCCATCTACGTGCCAGCCGATGACTATACTGACCCAGCGCCAGCGACAGCTTTTGCCCACTTGGACTCTACAACCAACTTGGAACGTAAATTGGTTCAATTGGGGATTTATCCAGCCGTGGATCCGCTCGCTTCAAGCTCTCGAGCTCTTTCTCCTGAGATTGTTGGTGAAGAGCACTATGCAGTGGCTGCCGAAGTGAAACGCGTATTGCAACGTTATCATGAATTGCAGGATATCATTGCCATCCTAGGTATGGATGAGTTGTCAGATGAAGAAAAGACTTTGGTTGCGCGTGCGCGCCGGATTCAGTTCTTCCTGTCTCAAAACTTCAACGTTGCGGAGCAATTTACTGGCCAGCCAGGATCTTATGTGCCTGTAGCTGAGACGGTTCGTGGCTTTAAAGAAATCCTCGAAGGAAAGTATGATAAGTTACCAGAAGATGCCTTCCGTGGTGTCGGTTCGATTGAGGATGTCATCGCTAAAGCTGAAAAAATGGGATTCTAAGAGGTGAATGATGGCTCAAATGACAGTACAAATCGTTACACCGGATGGTCTGATTTATGACCACCATGCTGCATTTGTTTCCGTAAAAACGATTGACGGAGAAATGGGAATTTTGCCTCGCCATATCAATACAATTGCTGTTTTGGAAGTGGATCAAGTCAAGGTACGCAGAATCGATGATGACAAGCATATTGACTGGATTGCGGTCAACGGTGGCATCATAGAAATTGCTGATAATGTGATTACCATTATCGCGGACTCAGCTGAGCGTGAGCGTGATATTGATATCAGCCGTGCCGAGCGAGCTAAGTTACGTGCTGAGAAAGAGATCGAAGAAGCCCAAGACAAGCATTTGATTGACCAAGAGCGACGTGCTAAAATCGCCCTCCAGCGTGCCATCAACCGTATTAACGTTGGAACAAGAATGTAATGAAAAAAGAATGGAATTTCCATTCTTTTTTATTGTCCCATACTCCTTTCCGCTAGAAACAGCTCTTCTTATGGTATAATAAAATCTATGATAGAATTAATGTTTCGATTATGCAGTCATCTGCTCTTTATCTTTATGTCTTTTCATCTTTTGTCTACAGTGGTCAGTTGGGAAAGATTTCTAAAAGTAAATGCTGATAATGCCATCAAAATTCGTTTTTTGATTTTGTTGCTAAGTATTGCCTTGGGCTACATGGCTAGCCTATTTTTTATCGGTATTTATGACATGAGTCGGGCAATTTTTAATGGAGCTTTATAAGGTCAGAATCTTGATTTTATGATATGATAGTAAGGATGAATTTTTAAGATTTGGAGTAACTAGTTAGTATGGAAAAAATTATTATTCAGGGTGGAAATAACCGTCTGGTTGGCAGAGTTAGGATTGAAGGAGCTAAAAATGCGGTGTTGCCGCTGTTGGCGGCAACAGTCTTGGCCAGTGAGGGAAAAACAATACTCAAGAATGTGCCAGTCCTTTCGGATGTTTTTACCATGAACAATGTTGTTCGTGGCTTGAATACGCAGGTAGACTTTAACCAAGATGAAAATACTGTAGTTGTAGATGCAACTCAACCATTGACCGAAGAAGCTCCCTACAAATATGTCAGCAAAATGCGGGCTTCGATTGTTGTATTGGGTCCCATTCTTGCTCGAAATGGGCATGCAAAAGTATCCATGCCGGGTGGTTGTACGATTGGTAGCCGTCCGATTGACCTTCATTTGAAGGGATTGGAGGCAATGGGTGCTCAGATTACGCAGACTGCGGGTTATATTGAGGCCAAGGCAGACCGCTTGATGGGAGCCCATATCTACATGGACTTCCCAAGTGTTGGCGCGACACAGAATATTATGATGGCGGCAACTTTGGCTCAAGGCACCACTGTTATCGAAAATGCTGCTCGGGAGCCTGAAATTGTTGATTTGGCTTTATTGTTAAATAAAATGGGCGCTAAAGTCAGAGGGGCAGGAACGGAGAATATAACAATCATCGGTGTTGAAAAACTTAATGGAGCTGAGCATAATGTCGTGCAAGACCGTATCGAAGCTGGAACCTTTATGGTTGCTGCTGCCATGACAGGCGGTGACTTGCTGATTGAAGATGCGATTTGGGAGCACAACCGTCCGCTTTTATCAAAAATGCAAGAAATGGGTGTGGAAGTGACTGAAGAAGACGAAGGAATTCGCGTCCGCTCAGATGTTTCAAAGTTAAAAGCTGTTTCTGTCAAAACTCTACCTTATCCAGGTTTTCCAACCGATATGCAGGCTCAGTTTACTGCCTTGATGGCGATAGCTCAAGGAGAGTCTGTCATGGTTGAGACGGTCTTTGAAAACCGCTTCCAGCACTTAGAAGAGATGCGACGGATGGGTCTTCACTCCGATATTATGCGGGATACCGCTCGGATTTGGGGCGGTAGCAGCCTGCAAGGAGCAGAAGTGATGTCGACAGATCTCCGGGCTAGTGCGACCTTGATTTTGATGGGCTTGATTGCTGAAGGGGAGACAAAAGTTAGCAAGTTAGTTCATTTGGATCGTGGCTATTATAAATTTCACGAAAAGCTAGCGGCTCTTGGTGCCAACATCAAACGCGTAAAGGAAGAAGATGATGAGTGAAAATTGGAAATATTTGGCTAGACAACTAGGCATCATTGCCTTGGTGCTGGTAGTTGCTTTTATCATTTTTTGTCTTGGTCTGGTCATCGGATATGGTGTGATTGGAAATGCAGATAATCCTTGGTCTATCTTATCACCAGATACTTGGAAAGAGCTTATTTCTAAGTTTACTGGTCAATGATCTGCCGAGAGTGTTCGTTAATTTACCGACTGTGCAGAATCTTTGCACAGTCCTTTTAAATGGATAGGAAAATATGCCAAAAAGAAAGAAATTACAAAAAAAGAGCACTAAATCTACTCAGACTATAGCTGGGCTTCTGGTTGCTCTGACTTTATCACTGGGAGCCTACTTTTTTGGAAATGGCAATCAGTCACCAGCAGTAAATACACCTGCAGTTGTCAGTCAAAATAAGGATACAAGTACACCAGATCAAGCGCTGGCTGAGAGTGTTCTCACTGACTCGGTGCGTTCTCAACTCGGTGGAAAAATCGAGTGGAATGGGGTTGGCGCCTTCATCATCGATGGGAATAAAACGAACTTAAATGCCAAAGTGTCGAGTGCGCCTTATGCAGATAATAAAACGAAGATTGTTCAGGGGCAGACGATTCCAACAGTTGCCAATGCCTTGCTTGCCAAATCGACCCGCCAATATAAATCGCGTGAAGAAACGGGAAATGGTTCCACTCCTTGGGTTCCTGCCGGTTGGCACCAAGTCAAACATCTATCAGGTGAATACAACCATGCAGTAGATCGCGGGCATCTCTTGGCTTACTCGCTGATCGGTGGCTTAAAGGGCTTTGATGCTTCCACTAGCAACCCAGCCAATATCGCAGTCCAGACAGCTTGGGCCAATCAGGCCAATAAAGACAACTCGACAGGGCAGAACTACTATGAAACTCAGATTCGTCGTGCTTTGGACCAGAATAAGCGAGTTCGCTATCGTGTCACCTTGATCTATGCTTCTGAAAATGATCTGGTGCCCTCTGGCTCGCATTTAGAAGCTAAGTCCAGCGATGGAAGTTTGGAATTCAATGTTTTTGTCCCAAATGTCCAGTCAGGAATTGTCCTTGATTATCGCACTGGCAGAGTGAGCATTAGATAAATATGATTTAAATAATATGATCCATTTGAAGTGAGCAGCTAGTATTGATTGTAGATTTCAAATGGATTTTTCTATCTTTCTTCTAAGAATAATCTACATTTCTACTGTAAAATAATTTGACACTTCTTAAAATATTTGATATAGTAAAAAAGAGTATATTAACATAAAATAAGAAAGGGATAGAAGGGGTTTATAACAGCCTAAAAATTTTAAGGCTTATTGTAAACGCTTACTATTGGTGGTTGTCAGATGGATAGAGATTTATTTGATAAAAGATGTAAGTTTGGGATTCGCAAGCTAACTTTAGGTGTTTGCTCTGTTATAATCGGAGCAATCTTGTTTGGGGTCAATCAAGTATCGGCTGACAGTCTAGCAGAGACAACAACTAGCCCAGCAGGAGTAGTTGCGGTATCTCAACCAAGTGTGGCACCTCCTGCTACTGAAGTTACGGGAGAGACAACATCTTCTGAGGTAAATGGGAAAGTAGAAAAAGAGGATAAGCCTGTAGCAGCAACTGCTACTGCACCAGTATCTACAGAAAATGCAGCTACACCCGTATCTCCATCAACAGATACAGGTACCACTTTAGAAAAACCTTCTGATGCAACTGCTGAGACAGAAGAAACGGTTGAAAGAGACTATTATTCCCGTTCTTTAAAGAATGTCAAGCCTGTCTTGGAAAAAGAAGATATTACGATTAACAAAACAGATCACGCCAAAGAGGATCTATCCAGCGAGCTAGATAAAGTAAAAAAATTAAAGAATGCAACGGTTCATTTGGAGTTTAAGCCAGATACAAACTCACCAAAGTTTTATAGTGTATTCTCTGCTTCTAGCTCCTCGCATGTCAACGAATACTTTACTCTTGCGGTTAATAATGGAACAGCAGTTGTCGAAGGTCGTGATCGCAATGGGCAGCAATTCTATGAAAATTATAACACTGCCCCTTTGAAAGTAACTGCGGGTCAATGGAACTCCATCACCTATACAGTAGAAAGACTAAAACCAGATTCGCCAGAGGGTCGCGTGCGCCTCTATGTCAATGGGGTTCTATCAAGAACCAGCTATCAGTCAGGGAAATTCCTGAGTGACATGCCGGATTTGACCAACATGCAGCTGGGTGCTACAGTGCGTGGTAAGCAAAACCATTGGCCAGGAACGTTTGCCGTTCGAAATCTAACTATTTATGACCGCGCTCTTTCGCCAGAGGAAGTAGCTCAGCGTAGCCAAATTTTAAAACGGAAAGAACTAGAAGGACAGCTAGCTCCTGGTGCCTCCCTGAGTGAAAAGGCAGATGTATTTGAGAGTGGAGCTGGCAGTCAGGCTAATAGTCAAGGAATTAAAAGCTATCGAATCCCAGCCTTGTTAAAGACTCAGAAAGGAACCTTGATTGCAGCTGCGGATCAGCGCCGCTTGCATGCGTCAGACTGGGGGGATATCGGCACAGTTATTCGCCGTAGTACAGATGGCGGCCAGACTTGGGGGCCAGAAAAGACGATTGTCAATTTGCGCAATAATCCCAAAGCAACGGATCCGAATCAGGGCTCTCCTGTAACGATTGATGTGGCTATGGTTCAGGATAAAGACGGAACCATTCATGCCATCTATGATATGTTTACAGAAGGGAGGGCTGTTTTTGACCTGCCTGCTAAAAACGAAGAAGCCTATACAACGATTGATGGCAAGGTTTATCAGATTCTTTATCACGAAAATGGTCAAAAATATACAATTCGTGAAAATGGAACAGTCTATGATGCAAACGGTGTAGCGACAACCTATCGTGTAGTGGTCAATCCACAGGAAAAAGACTATCGAGATAAAGGTGACCTTTACGACGGAGACCGCCTGATTGATAATATTTATTTCACGACTAAGAAAGATTCGCCTTTCCGTGTTGCTCGGACTAGCTATCTATGGACATCAGTGAGTAAGGATGATGGACTGACTTGGTCTGCTCCGCGTGATATCACTCCTATGGTCAAGGAAAACTGGATGAAGTTCTACGGGGTCGGCCCTGGTACAGGCATTCGTCTTCATACAGGCCCGCACAAAGGACGTTTAGTTATTCCGACTTATTCGACTAACGAATCTTCCCATTTACATGGTTCTCAGTCTTCTCGGGTTATCTATTCAGATGATAATGGACAAACTTGGCATTCTGGAGCAGCAGTTAATGATGGTCGCAGAGTGAATAATACAGAGATTCAATCCAGTACCATGAATCATCCTTCGGCTCAAAACACTGAAGCAAGCATCGTGCAGTTAGCAAACGGCCAGCTAAAAATGTTCATGCGTGGATTGACGCGAGACCTGCAAGTTGCAACCAGTGAAGATGGAGGTGCTACTTGGCTTCCTGAAGTGAAACGCTACAAAGATGTGCCTGATGTCTATGTACAAATGTCAGCGATTAGCACAGTCAAAGATGGACAAGAATATGTGATTTTGGCGAATGCAAGCGGGCCTGGCAGAAATAATGGTCATGTTCGAGTTGCCAGAGTGGATCAGGCTGGTAATCTGACTTGGATTGCTCATCGGGAAATCAATAAAGGAAAATTTGCCTACAACTCTCTGCAACAAATCAATGATCAAGAGTTTGGCTTGCTCTATGAAGGAGCGGAAGGTAATAAAAATGACTATACTCTCTCCTTCAAGAAGTTTAACTGGGATTTCTTACTGAAAAACAGTGTTTATCCTACAGAGGCTAAGGTAGTCAGCGCGAAAAACACAGAAGAAGGACTCGTTGCCCTGCGTTTTGATCACGAAGTGATTGTTAATGAAGCGCCAGTATTTGAGCTAGAAAATGGCAAGAAAGCTACCTTTGTTACTCAGGCAGACAGTAAGACACTCCTGTTTTACGCAGATGATGATTCGGCTGGTCAGAAGATTACTAAGATAAAATCAGGCAACATCGAAAGTATTCATAATTTGGCTGTTTCTGTAATCGGAACGAGACTTCCAGCCGCAGGTTCGGCTCCAGAAGCAGTCACACCTTATATTGCACCAACACCAACAGTTCCAGATCCTGATTTAGTTGCAAGATTTGCAGCTAAGAAGGCAGCTGAGTGGACTCCTGTCGGAACAACAGAGCAGCATGGAACAGTCACTACGGTTGAGAAGAACGGTGTACGCTATAACCAGCTCTCCTCAAAATCTACTCATGATAACAACCAAAACCCAGCTCTCTTCCAGAAAGAAGGCTTGCAGGTAGATCAAGAAGGAAATGCTAGCGTAAACTTAACTTTTGTAGAAAATTCTGAAACAAACCATGGTCGCTTTGGTGTCTTTATGAAATATAAAGATACATCAAACAATGTCTTTGTCGGTTATGACAAAGAAGGCTGGTTCTGGGAATATAAAACGCCAGGCAATGGCAATAGTGCTTGGTATCGCCAAACTCGTGTACCAGCACCGAAAAAAGGTTCAACCAATAACTTGGTGGTAACTCTGAAAGCAGATGGTCAGCTCAATGCGACCAATAATGGCGAGCAACTCTTTAATACAGTGACCTTACCAGCTGCAGTCAAGGAAAATCTCAAGAATGAGCGCAAGATTTTGGTCAAGGCCGGTACTTATCAGGGCACTGAACTGACTTCTGTTTTGATAAAGACAGATAACCAAGAAGGCATGACCCAAACTCAGCCGACAGGAGAAAAGGAAACAGGTCCTGTGGTAGATGACTCTAAAGTCACTTATGATAAGATTCACTCAGCAACGATGGAAGTGCTGATTGATAAGGCCTTCCCGCGTGTCAAGAGCTACACAGTCAACAAGCACACACTGACAGGTCAAGTCAAACAGCTGGATCAAGTCACTATTAACTCACATGCTATCAAGCCGAAAGTGACTTACCGCAAGGTTGATGAGCAGACAGCTGAGTATGATTTGGTCTTGAAGGATCCAGAGCATTTGATTGATGCAGAAATGACCGTTCGCTTGAAAGTAGTGGACAACCAGTTGCACTTTGATGTGACAAGAATCGTCAACCATAATCAAGTTGAAGCTGGTAAGCCAGTCGATGATGTTAGAAAATTAATTTCTTCTATCAACTTTGCAGATAATGCTTTAGTATCTGTATCTAGCGAGCAGGCTGGTGCTAAGTTTGATGGGGCGACCATGTCCAACAATACCCATGTCAGCGGAGATGACCATATCAATGTGACCAATCCGATGTCGGATTTGCGCAAGGGCTACATGTACGGATTTGTCTCAACAGACAAGCTGGCGGCTGGTGTATGGAGTAACTCTCAAAACAGCTTTGGCGGTGGATCAAACGATTTTACACGCTTGACTGCTTACAAGCAAACAGTGGGTAACGCTAACTATGTCGCAATCAAGAGCTCACCATGGCAATGGCAAAAAGAATATAAAGGAATTGTTTACCCAGATTATACTTTGGAATTGCCAAGTGCTAAGGTGGTCGTGACCGAAGATGCCAACAAGGATAATCAAGTAGACTGGCAGGATGCTGCTGTAGCTTATCGTCAAATCATGAACAACCCGCAAGGCTGGGAAAAGGTTAAAGACATTACCGCTTATCGGATTGCTATGAACTTTGGCTCTCAAGCTCAAAATCCATTCCTGATGACTCTGGATGGTATTAAGAAAATCAATCTTCATACCGATGGACTTGGCCAAGGTGTCCTCTTGAAGGGATATGGAAATGAAGGGCATGACTCAGGTCACTTGAACTATGCAGATATTGGTAAACGAATCGGTGGAGTTGAAGATTTCAAAACTCTGATCGCCAAGGCTAAGGAATATGGTGCTCACATCGGTATCCACGTCAACGCATCAGAAACCTATCCAGAATCCAAATATTTCAAAGAGGAAATCCTACGCAAGAATCCTGACGGTAGCTATAGCTATGGCTGGAACTGGCTTGACCAAGGTATCAATATTGATGCTGCCTATGACCTCGCTCATGGTCGACTCAAACGCTGGCAAGATTTGAAAGAAAAACTTGGCGAAGGGTTAGACTTTATCTATGTCGATGTTTGGGGTAATGGTCAGTCAGGTGATAATGGTGCTTGGGCAACTCACGTCTTGGCAAAAGAAATCAACCAACAAGGCTGGCGCTTTGCGATTGAGTGGGGCCATGGTGGTGAGTACGACTCTACCTTCCAGCACTGGGCAGCTGACTTGACCTATGGTGGCTATACCAACAAGGGGATTAACAGCAGCATTGTCCGCTTTATCCGCAACCACCAAAAAGATTCTTGGATTGGTGACTATCCGTCCTATGGCGGCGCAGCCAACTATCCGCTGCTTGGTGGTTACAGCATGAAGGATTTTGAGGGCTGGCAAGGACGGAGTGACTACAATGGCTACGTGACCAACCTCTTTGCTCATGATGTCATGACCAAGTATTTCCAACACTTCACTGTCACAACATGGAAGAATGGTAATCCGGTTACCATGAATGATAATGGCGGTAGCTACAAGTGGACACCAGAAATGGAAATCGGTCTGACAGACAGGGACAACAATCAAGTTACTATTCGCCGTAAATCAAACGATGTGGCAAATCCAGGCTACCGTGAAAGAACAGTTACACTTAATGGTCGCGTGATTCAAGACGGCTCAGCTTATCTGGTGCCATGGAATTGGGATGCCAACGGTAATAAGCTGGAAAAAGCTCAAGAAAAGATGTATTATTACAATACAAAAGCAGGCCAGACAACTTGGACCCTGCCGAGTGATTGGAATGATAAGGTTTACCTCTATAAGCTGACCGACCAAGGTAAGGTTGAAGAGCAAGAGCTGACAGTGACGAATAATCAGCTGACGCTGGATCTTTTGGCAAATCAGCCATACGTTCTCTATCGTACAAGACAGGTCAACAAGGAAATGTCTTGGAGCGAAGGAATGCATATCTATGATCAAGGCTTCAACAGTGGCAAGCTGGATCATTGGACAATTACAGGCGACAAGTCTAAGGCTGAGATTGTCAAGTCACAGGGTGCCAATGATATGCTCCGTATTCAAAACAATACAAGTACTGTGACTCTGACTCAGAAATTAACGGGTCTCAAGCCAAATACTAAGTATGCTGCTTATGTCGGAGTGGATAATAGAAGTGATGCTAAGGCAAGTATCACAGTCCAATCAGGTGGTAAGACAATCACCAACTATACTAATAAATCTATTGCTCAAAACTATGTTAAGGCATATGCTCACAATACAAATCGTAGCAATGCGACAGTGGACAACACCAGCTATTTCCAAAATATGTATGTTTACTTCACGACAGGTGATGACGTGTCCAATGTGACTCTGACCCTGAGCCGTGAAGCAGGTGAAAAAGCAACTTACTTTGACGAAATTCGAGTCTTTGAGAATAATTCTACAATGTATGCCGGCGGTCATGATAACCAAAAAGGTGTCTTCAAACAGAACTTTGAAAATGTCGGTCAAGGGATCTTCCCATTTGTTATCGGTGGTATCGAAGGTGTTGAGGACAATCGGACTCACTTATCAGAAAAGAACGCACCATATACACAACGTGGCTGGAATGGTAAGAAGATTGATGATGTTATCGAGGGCGACTGGTCACTCAAGACCAATGGTTTAGTTAGCCGTCAACGCATGGTTTACCAAACTATTCCGCAAAACTTCCGCTTTGAAGCAGGTAAGACTTACCGAGTAACCTTTGACTACGAAGCGGGCTCTGATGGCACTTACGCCTTTGTCAGCGGCAATGGTGAAGTAACTTGGAAGCAAGCAGGTAACCAATGGACTAGTGATTTGGGCAATGCACAAGTGCATGAGCTACCAAACACTTGGAAAGGCTCTCAAAAAGCCAAAAGAGCGACCTTCCTCGTTACGGGAGCGCCAGATGGCAATACTTGGATTGGTATCTATTCTACTGCTAGAGGTGGGAATACAAATGGTGATGCAGGCGGAGATGCAAACTTCCGTGGCTACAATGACTTTGTAATGGATCGTCTACAAATTGAAGAAGTCGAGCTGACAGGTAAGATGCTGATTGACGAAGCAGTGAACAACTACCTGCCACTAGTTGCCAGAACGAATTACACTACTGAGTCTATGAATGCGTTGAAAGATGCGGTTTATAATCTGACTCAGCAGGATGATGACATCTCAGTTGATGCTGCTAGACAGGTAATCGCTGCAGTGGATCACCTCAAGGCTGCCTTGGTAGAGAAGAAGACTTCCCTCAAAGCAGCAGACTTTGAATCTCTGGAAGCACCTGCACAGCCAGGAGAAGAGTTAGCTAAAGCCTTTGATGGTAACCGCTCTAGCCTGTGGCACACACCGTGGTCTGGTGGTGGTGCTAATAAACCGGCTACTATGGTCTTGAGAGAACCAACTGATTTGACAGGTTTGACTTATGTACCACGTTCTTCAGGATCCAATGGTAATCTCAAAAATGTAACTCTGGTGGTAACGGATGAAGCAGGGCGAGAACACCGCTTCTCAGTCGATAATTGGCCAAATAATGCAGCAACTAAAACTATTGACTTTGGTCGGGTTATCAAGGCTAAGAAGATTGTCTTGACAGGTACTCAGACTTATGGCGATAGCGAAAATGAATACCAATCAGCGGCGGAACTAGTCTTTAATCTACCAACAACAAGCGAGGCTGCTCTGGACACAAGTGCTTATGATAAGGCTCTTGCGCGTGCTAAAACGTTGACAAGTCAGGCTAATCGTGAAGCAGTAGAAGAGTTCTTGCAGGTGGCTGCTTACGTGACAAATAACCACTTGTTAACTCCGACTCGCTTGGCAGAATTTACAACTTATCTCAATAGTTTAGAAGATACACCAGCTACACCGCCAGTTCACAAGACGACTCCAGACGAAGGAGTTAAGATTCCAGTTGTCGAACAGCCACGCTTGGATGTGGTAACTGAGGCTCTACCGTTCAACACCGTTGAGCGTGAAAATGCACAATTGCCGAAAGGTACACGAAAAGTTGTCCAAGAAGGCAATGACGGTGAAAAGACTACGCTCGTTGAAGTGACCATCGAAAATGGTCAGGAAACCAGCCGTTTGACTCGCGACAGCTTCGTTTCTAAATCCCCAGTCGATAAGATTGTGGAAATTGGCAAGCCAGTTGAGCAAGTAACACCAGATCAAGGTATTAAGAATCTTGTTGTCGAACAGCCACGCTTGGATATTGTGACAGAGGCTCTACCGTTTAACACCGTCGAACGTGAAAACCCACAATTGCCTAAAGGCACACGAAAAGTTGTCCAAGAAGGCAAGGCCGGTGAGAAGACCACACTTGTGGAAGTGACCATCGAAAATAGTCAAGAAACTGGTCGCACCACTCGTGACAGCTTCGTTTCTAAAGACCCAGTCGACAAGATTGTGGAAATCGGCAAACCAGTTGAGCAAGTAGCACCAGATCAAGGTCTTAAGAATCTTGTTGTTGAACAGCCACGCTTGGATGTTGTAACTGAAGCTCTACCGTTCAACACCGTTGAGCGCAAAAATCCACAATTGCCGAAGGGCATCCGAAAAGTTGTCCAAGAAGGCAAGGCCGGTGAAAAGACCACGCTGGTTGAAGTAACAATCGAAAATGGCCAAGAAACTGGTCGTGTGACTCGCGATAGCTTCGTTTCTAAAGATCCAGTAGATCAGATTGTGGAAGTTGGCAAGCCAGTTGAGCAAGTAACACCAGATCAAGGTATTAAGAATCTTGTTGTCGAGCAACCACGACTTGATATCGTGACAGAAGTTCTACCGTTTAATACCGTCGAACGAGAAAATCCACAATTGCCGAAGGGCACACGAAAAGTTGTCCAAGAAGGCAAGGACGGTGAAAAGACAACGCTTGTGGAAGTGGCGATTGAGAATGGTCAAGAAACCGGTCGCATCACTCGTGATAGTTTCGTTTCCAAAGCCCCAGTGGATCAAATCGTGGAAGTTGGCAAGCCAGTTGAGCAAGTAACACCAGATCAAGGTCTTAAGAATCTTGTTGTCGAACAGCCGCGCTTAGATATTGTGACAGAGGCTCTACCGTTTAATACCATCGAACGTGAAAATCCACAATTGTCTAAGGGTACTCGAAAAGTTATCCAAGAAGGTAAGGCCGGCGAGAAGACCACACTTGTGGAAGTGACCATCGAAAATGGTCGAGAAACTGGACGTGTGACTCGCGACAGCTTCGTTTCTAAAGATCCAGTTGATCAGATTGTGGAAGTTGGAAGCAAGGAAGAGAAACCAAACAAACCAACTACACCAGAGAAGCCTGTAGAGCCATCTAAACCATCTAAGCCAGAAAATAACTTGCGTATCTTGACGGACGAAGCTACCAAGGTTCAAGTGATTGGCATGAAGTCTACGCTTGATCAAGTTGTAGCCTTGAAGGTTAAGAAAGTAGCAGCTCAAAGCCTAGAAGGTAAGCTTTATGATGCTTATGACATTAGACTAGAAGACCAATTTGGCAAAGCTGTTCAGCCTAAGGGCAAAGTCTTTGTCAGCCTTCCAGTTGCATCTAACAAAGATGTTGAAAATGTCTTCTTTATGATAGCGGCTAATCAGCTTGATGCGGTATCCTTCCAGCAAAAAGGTCATTATGTCGAGTACATGACAGATCAGCTAGGTGTTTATGCGGTTGTTTACAAGTCAACTGCAACCCCGCAGATGCAGGAGCAAGTGCAAGGATCTAAAGTAGATGGTTCTACTAAAGGCCGAGCTACTAAGTCAGCAACCTTACCAAGTACAGGCACAGCAACAGATTCAGCCTTCCTTCTCGGCCTTCTGTTAGCATTGACAGGATTATTCCTGATGAAGAAGAAGGAAAATATGTAAAAAAACATTTCCGACACAAAGTTTGGTACATAGCCATTAGTCTATGTACCAGCGATTTAAGGGCGGAACATGGCTTGAGAAAAGATATAGTGTAAGTTATGTTC